>JABBOD010000088.1 GCA_019351995.1 Acidobacteriota bacterium | reverse complement strand
GTGCTCGGTGGCGGTGAGATCCATCCGCATCGACTCGAAGAACGGAGCGGTCAGCTCGGCTCCGAAGCCGGCGCTCCTGGCGGTCATCGCGAAGGCGTGCACGACAAGATTCGCGCTGTACCCCTCGTCGATGGCGCGCTCGGTCTCCTGTTCGAAGTCGTTGAGGATGCGCGCCGCGATCTGCGGATCGACTCCCGCCTCTGCGGCGCCGCCGTCCACAATCTCATCCGCCACTCGCACGAGGGCATAGATGTTCTCCACCGGCTGGCGCACGCCCGGCCCGAGCAGCCGCGCCGCCAAGCCGAAGGAGGTCGAGTACCGCCGAATCACGAGGCTGGCGGTCTGCTCCGCCACCGAGCCGTACAGCTCGAGGCGCGGGCCACCGTCGTCGACCGTGGTGGCCGCCGTGCTCTTACGGCTCATTATTTGACACGCCCCAGAACATCTTGAGCCACCGGGTGCAACTCCGCCCGCAGCGTCGCCGCGACATGCGGCTCGCGCAGCCGGGCCATGGCGCGGTTCGCGTAATACCTCGCGAGGCCCTCGGCGAAAGCCTTCGCCCCGCAGTCGACCAGGTGCGCACGCAGCAGCTCGGCATCCTCATCGCACAGCGCCGGATTGCCGAAACGCCCAGCGTGCTCGCTCCACCCCTCGACCGAGCTCGCGTACGCGATGAGCACGGTGCGCTTGCCTTCGCGCAGGTCGCCGATGGTGGTCTTTCCGGTGTCGGCCTCCGTGCCGAAGACGCCGAGCAGGTCGTCCACGATCTGGTACGCGATGCCGATCTCGCGGCCGAAGTCGCCGAGCGTCTCCACCGTCTGCTCGCTGGCTCCGGCCAGGATCGCGCCAGCCTGCAGCGGGCACTCGAAGGAGTAGACGGCCGTCTTCAGCCGCTCCATCGCGAGGATGTCGTCCACCGGGGGCACCGCCGGCATCCACGAGAAGTCCACATCGATCAACTCGCCGGCCGCACTCGCGAACAGGGCGTCATCCATGACCTCGAGCAGGCGCTCACGGGTGGCGTCATCGACGCCGGACCGGTCGATCAGACGGTAGGCATTGAACAGGGCCAAGTCGCCGGCAATCACCGCGGCGCTCATGCCTCGGTGCTCGGCATCCGCCTCGGAGGCTCCGGCCGCCCGAGCACGATCGCGATAGCTGCCCGAGATGTTGGGGGCACCTCGGCGGACGAAGTCGTGATCGATCACATCGTCGTGGAGGATCAACGCGGTGTGCAGCAACTCAAAAGCCGCCCCGACGTATGCGGCGGCAGCGGCATCCTCGCCGCCGAGCGCTTGATATGCCGCAAAGACCATGCGCGGACGGAAACGCTTGCCCCCGACGGTGTTGGCCTCGAGCTCGTTCCACAGTTCGACATACTCACGACCAAGTGGCTCCGCGCGCTTCTTGGCTAGGCTGAAGAAGCGCGCCAGCACGGCGTCGACCTGCGACTGCCGCTCCTCGGCAACCCCTCGCAGCCCCGCAGCTTCCATCTAGGCAGACTATCCGTCCATGTCGAAGTCATCCGAAACCATTTCCTTCGTGAGCACCGATCCGGATGCCGCGGAGCTGGTCGTGCTCGTCGACGAATCGGGGACGGCGATCGGCACCGCCGACAAGGCGACCGTGCACACGCACGACACCCCGCTGCACCGCGCCTTCTCGTGCCACGTTTTCTCGGCGGACGGACGGGTGCTCCTGACCCGCCGCGCTCTGGGCAAACTGACCTGGCCGGGCGTCTGGACGAACTCATTCTGTGGGCATCCTGCGCCCGGCGAGGATCTGGATGCCGCGATCCACCGCCGCTCCGAGCGTGAGCTCGGGCTGACCCTCGGCGAGCTGGAGCTGGTGCTACCCGACTTCCGCTATCGGGCGGTTGACGCATCCGGCATCGTCGAGAACGAACTGTGCCCGGTGTTCCGCACGACGGTGTCCGTTGACCCGCACCCCGCCGCCGACGAGGTCGCCGAGTGGGAGTGGATCCACCCGGAGGACCTGCGCGAGGCCGTCGAGGCCGCGCCGTTCGCCTTCAGTCCGTGGCTGGTCCTGCAGCTCGGCGAGTGGACAGAGCTCGGCGCGTGAGCGGGCGCGTGGCCGGCCGGGCCTCCGGGGTCGTGGAGCGGGTGCGCCACGCGAACGAGACCGTGCAGGTCGCGCTGGGCACGGCCGTCGCGGTCATCTATGTCGCCGCGATTTCGCTCGTCGGAATCGAGGTGCTGGCGATCCTGCTGGAGTCGACGCTCATCCTCCCGTTTGCGGCACCGCTGGCGCCGCTGATCATCCTCGTGCTCGGCACGATCGCGCTGCTGCGCCGGCGGGCCGTCCGCCGCCAAGCGGGACGCACTGTCGCCCCGGATCACGTGGCACGCGGCGCACGGCTCCGAACTCGGATGCCGAGCAGAGCCCCGCGGAACGGCGCCAGCAGCGAGCTGGTGTCGCGTCATCCATAACGGGTCGCGCGGAGGCCGGCGCGCGCAGGCGAGCGGCTGCCTACCCTCCGGTTGATCCCGCGTCCGTCACCGTGACGTCGGTCCGGTGGAAGTTCTGGAACGAGCGCGAGGCGGTCGGGCCGCGCTGGCCCTGGTAGCGGTTGCCGTACGGGCCAGAGCCGTAGGGATTCTCGACCGGGGAACTGGTGCGAATGAAGCAGAGCTGGCCGATCTTCATCCCCGGCCACAGCTTGATGGGGAGGGTGGCGACGTTCGAGAGCTCGAGCGTGACGTGACCCGAGAAGCCCGGGTCGACGAAGCCGGCGGTCGAGTGGGTGAGCAGTCCGAGGCGGCCAAGCGAACTCTTGCCCTCGAGGCGCGCGGCGACGTCGTCGGGGAGGCTGACGAGTTCGTAGGTGGAGCCGAGCACGAACTCGCCTGGGTGCAGGATGAACGGCTCGTCGTTCTTCGTCTCGATCAGGTGGGTCAGATCCGGCTGATCCTCGGCGGGGTCGATGAAGGGGTATTTGTGGTTGTCGAACAGCCGGAAGAACCGGTCGAGCCGCACATCGATGCTCGACGGCTGGATCATGTCCCGATCGAGCGGGTCGAGCCCGATCCGGCCTGCGTCGAGTTCGGCCCGGATGTCGCGGTCGCTGAGGAGCATGGGAGTCAGGCTACTAGGGCGGTTAGACTGTCGGGGTTGCGGTTTCGTTCCGCAGCGCGCGGATGTAGTTCAATGGCAGAACTTCAGCTTCCCAAGCTGATAGCGCGGGTTCGATTCCCGTCATCCGCTCT
>JABBOD010000012.1 GCA_019351995.1 Acidobacteriota bacterium | reverse complement strand
GCCCGCGACCACCATCGTGAAACGCATGCTCGCCACCGTGTGACCGAGTCATCCGCGGGGCGGGCGCGCAGAGGACGGCGATCGCCGGGCGATCGCGGGCGATGGCGGGCAATCGCGGGCACGTGCCGGCTCAACCCATCCACCCGAGCAGCCGCAGCACCCCAGCGACCACCGCCGCCGCGACCACCACCAGGATGAACGGTGCGCGCAGGGCGAGCAGAATTGCCGCCACCCCGACCGCGGGAAGCCGCGCATCCACGGCGATGCCAGTGCTGTGCTGGAGGGTCTGCGTGGCCACCAAGGCGGCCAGCAGCGCGACCGTCAGCAGATTCGCGACCCGCGCCGGCGTCGGCCTCTCGATGAACGACGGCGGCACCAGGTAGCCGAGCAACTTGAGTGCCAGGACAGCCGCAGAGGCGAGGAGCACGATATTCCAGACGGTCACGGCCTGCACCCCCACCAGTTCGTGGCGCCGACCAGCACGGCAACCCCCGCCGCGATCAGCACCGGCAGTCCAGCGGGAAGCCACGGAATCAACACCGCGGCCACCACGGCGGCACCTGCGGCCACGGCGACCGGCTGCCGGGATGCGAGCCGCGGCCACAGGAGGCCGAGGAAGGCAGCCGCCGCTGCGGCATCCAGACCGAACATCCGCACGTCGCCGATGAGATTCCCGAGCACGGCACCGAGCAGTGTCATCAGGTTCCAGCCGATGAAGATCATCCCGCCGGTCACCCAGAAGCCGATCCGTTGGCCGCGCAGCGTCGGCTGGCCGGTCGACACGGCGGTGCTCTCGTCGATGGTCCAATGCGCAGCCAGGGCCTTACGCCACCACGGGCCGCCGACGATCGGCCCCAAACGCATGGCGTACAGGCCGTTGCGGACGCCGAGCAGGGCCGCGCCCGCGATCGCGGACGGACCTGCGGCGACGCCGCCGGTCGCGAGAACACCGATCACCGCGAACTGGGACCCACCCGAGAACATGAAAAGACTGAGCACGCAGGTCTGCCAGATGTCCAGCCCGGATGCCGTTGCCAGAGCGCCGAAGGAGAGCCCGTACGCCGACACCGCCAGCCCGACCGCCAGACTCGCCCGCACCGCCGCGGAACGTTCCGCGTCGCGGGCGCGGGTATCGGCTCCGCTACTCACCGCTCGGATCGCGCTCACCGCGGTAGGCCGCCGCTTCGCGAATCGTCTCGAACAACCCCTCCGGGTCGACGTCCTTGTAAAGCACCGCATACGCACCCGCCATCGCCGCGCCCGGCACATACGCGTCGAGATCGACGGCCGTCACCAGCACGATGCGCGGCGGCGGTCCGAACTCGCGCACCCGCTTGTCGGCGGTGATCCGCTCCGCCGCGACCAGACCGTTGACCCGCGGCATCTGGATGTCCATCACGATCACGTCGAGAGGCTCGCGACGGGCGAGCGCCAGCGCCTGCGCACCGTCGCCCGCCTGTCCGACGAGTTCGAAATCCTCTTGGGAGCCGAGCAGCAGCACCCAGCCATCGCGTTGACTTCGCGAGTCGTCCACAATCGCGAGCCGGACCGGTGTGTGCGGCTCCGGGGACCGTCGCGGGCTCACGACGGGTCCAGCTTCACCCCGTGCACGCCGTTGTGGTACTTGAGAGCCGGGAAGATCGCGGCGACCGAGAAGCCGACCCCGGGAACGGTATTCGCCGAGAACACGCCGCCGAAGAGTTCCGTGCGCTCCCGCATCTCGGTGATGCCGCGGCCGACCGGCGACTGCGTGAGCGCCGCCAGGTCATCGTCCTGTGAATAGCTGCGCTGTTGGGCCTCCACGTTGGGGTCGAGACCGTTGCGAATCGCCTCAGCGCGGATGCCATCGTCATCGACCAAGACCTCCAGACCCTGGTCGGTCCATTTGAAGCTCACTCGCGCGCTGGTCCCCGCGCCGCCGTGGCTCAGCGCATTGCTCAGAGCCTCCTGCAGGATGCGATAGACAGCGAGCTCCGCGCCCTGCTTGAGGTCCAGGCGGGAACCGGTTTCCACGAACTCCACGTCGAGGCCGGCCTCTCGCATCACCTTGAACAGCTCACGAGCCGAGGAGAGGCTGGGTTGCGGTGCGGTATCCGCCTCGCCGTCACGCACGACCGTCATCACACGGCGAAGGTCCGCGAGGGTGGAACGGGCAGCCTCGGCGATCGCGCTCGCGCTCCGGGTGGCGACATCCGGGTTCGTTGTGGCGGCGTACCGCGCGCCGTCTGCCTGACTGATGATCACCGAGACCGAGTGCACGGCGAGCTCGTGGAGTTCGCGGATGATGCGCAAGCGACTGGTCTGCTCGGCCAGCGAAAGCTCGAGGTCAATGCGTTCGCGCTCCAACTCGATGCGATCGGCAGAGGCGGACCGCGCGGCTCGACGGGCGCGACGCCACAGCACAAGAAACACGAGAGCGATGAGCAATAGAAGAACCGCGGCGCCGCCCAGCGCGATCACCAGAACGAGTGAGTTGCTCGGGAGCCAAACGTTCACGTGAAAAAGTCTCTCCTCCGGGCCACATTCAGCCCGAAGGAGAGACTACCGGTGCCCGCCCGCGCGGGGTTCGGTGGATTGATCGGAGCGGCGCTACTTCTGTGGTCCCATCGGCGGCTGCGGAACGTTGCTGCGCAGCACCTCGAGACGAGCGCGGTACTCCTTCTCGTCGATGTCGCCGTGGGCGAAACGCTCGGCGAGGGTCGTCTCCGCACTGCGGGCAGCCTGGGCACCGGCCCATGAGCCGTAGCCGTAGCCATGTCCATGACCCCACGGACCCATTCCGCCGGCCCAGGCGTGGCGACGCCACCGCCTGCCGATGAGTCCGAAGATCAGCACGACTGCGAGGAAGCCGAGCAGCGGGATGAGGAAGAACAGGAAGCCGGGCCCATACCCCATGGGGTGGAGCATGCCGACCAGGGCGAGCGATGTGAACACGATGTAGTCCTTCGAACTTCGTGGGGCTCCGGCGGATCCCCGATGAGACAACTCTCGCCGTTGCCGCTCAGGTGCGAATCTGCCGGGCGGATGCTCTCGTGTACTCCCGCAGGTGCAGGCGCGACGACAACACCTACTCGCTGACGCCCGCCGTCACGAGACCGGTCTCATAGGCGATCACCACAAGTTGCACCCGATCTCGAGCCAGCAGCTTGGACATGATCCGCGACACGTGCGTCTTCGCGGTGAGTGGGCTCAGAAACAGCTCGCGTCCGATCTCCTCGTTCGTCAGCCCCTGGCCAACCAGTGCCAGAACCTCTCGTTCCCGGTCGGTCAGAACAGTGAGCCGGGAGGTGTCCGGCGGTTGGTGAAAGGTCCCGGCGACCCGTTCGAGCAGCCGCTTGGTGACACGGGGGCTCAACAACGCATCGCCACCTGCCACGACGTGCACGGCACGGATGAGCTCGACCGGCTCGGTGTCTTTGACCAGAAAACCGCTGGCGCCGGCACGAATGGCCTGGGCGACATACTCGTCGAGTTCGAACGTGGTGACCACCACGACCCGCGTGCCGGCCAGTGCGGGATTGGCGACGATCTGTTCGGTCGCCCACAACCCGTCGCCGTCCGGCATCCGGATGTCCATCAGCACGACGTCAGGGCGTTCGCGAGCGACCATGGTGACCGCCTCGCGGCCGGTAGCCGCCTCGCCGACGACCTCGAGATCCGGCTCGGCCTCGAGCAGGCTTCGGAAGCCAGCCCGGATCAACTGCTGGTCATCGGCGATCGCCACGCGGATCGTCATGAGCTTGCCTCCTGGGGGACGTGTGCGGGAAGGTCAGCGACGACGAGGAATCCGCCACCGTCCGCCGGCCCGGCGCTCAGGTGACCGCCGAGAAGCTCGGCACGCTCACGCATGCCGAGCAGCCCGCGGCCACCGGATTCGGAGGCGAGCGTCGTCACGCCGCCGGTGCCGTTGTCGCTCACGGTGACGCGATATGAGCCTCCGTTCCGTTCGAGCACCACGCTCGCGGCTGTCGCGCCGGCCGCGTGTCGCGTGATGTTCGTCAGCGACTCCTGCACGATGCGGTAGAGGGCGAGCTGAACGGGTTTCGGAACCTCGGCAGTCACGAGACGGTCGTCCAATCGCACCTCGATCCCGTGGGCGGTGACGGATGCTGCGAGGCCCGGCAGTCTCCCCAGATCCGGCTCCGGCACCAGCGGCGCGGTCGGGTCGGCGCCGCCTTCCGCGCGCAGGACGCCGAGCACGGACCGCACCTCATCGAGCGCGGTCTTGCTGGTCTCCTTGATACTCGCCAGCGCCTCCTTCGCTTTCTCGGGCTGGCGGTCCATGAGGTGCAATCCGACGCCAGCTTGCACGTTGATCTGGCTCAGGGAATGAGCCAGCACATCGTGCAGCTCGCGTGCGATCCGCACCCGCTCGGCCTGCACCTCCGACTGCCGGCGCTGCCCGACAAGCCGATGAAACTCATCCGCCCGCTCTCGACGGGTGCGCATCGCCTCGCCGATCCCCACGACGATCAGCACGCCGAGCGTGGTGGCAGCGATGCGTCCCGCGGTCAGCCGGTCATTGCCGAGGGCGATCGCCACCGTCAAAACGGTCACCCACGCGACCGCGATGGAGACCCAGGCCCAGACCCGGGCGTCCCGCACGATGGCGCTCACAATGGCGAACGCCAGGGCGATGTACGGCGGACCGGGATGGTTGTTGACGAGCAGGTCGATCGACCCGGCAAGCGCCGTGATCGCCACAACCGGCCCCGGAAACCGGCGAGCCCCGATGAGAGCTGCCGGGCCGAGCAAGGCGAGAGCGATCGTGAAACTCGCCGACATCGGGCGCAGCTGGTCGAAACGAAGGTCGGCGATCGCGATCGGCACCTGCGCCAGGAACGAGACGATGACCGGCAACCACAGCCGAGACCACGCTGGCATGCGCCACGCGGGAAGCGCGGGGTCGCCCTGCCATTCCGCCCAGTCGGACTTGCGCTGCATCCAGGCGAGCCGATGGGCGGTGTGATGAGCGGCCCAGTCATCACGGCGCGCGGCTCGACGCGCGGCGCGATCGTCCGCGTGCGATGGCAGCGCCGACTCAGGCATAGCTCGATCGTACGCGCGGGCTTTCGCCCACGACGCCCCCGATGGGCGCGAGCCGATTACTCCCGCGGGAGTACGCGAGGCGCGTCAGGCCTGCGAACTGATCTTGGATTCGATGCCCTGGATGCGATCGAGCAAGCCGCTGATCGCCGCATCCTGCGAGGCCAGGTGCAGTTGGATCTGCTTCGCCTCCTCGAGGATCGCGACCGCATCCTTGTAGGTGGCCGCAGCCCGATCATCGGATGCTGCCGCCTGAATGTTCTGACCGACGATGATCACCGGCAGCAGCACGAGCTGCAGGAAGGTCTGCGCGATCCAGGCCACGATGATGATCGCGCTGCCACTGGTCAACGCCGCCGGGAGGCTGATCAGGGCGAGCAGCGTGAAGGCATAGGCCGCCCACATCGTGCCGACCGACTTCGTGATGCCGAGTCCGATCCGATTGTTGACGAGCCCGATTTTCGAGTTGTGGCGTCGCACCGCCGCCTTCTTGACACTCGGCGGCCCGCTCTTGGTGAGTTCGTCGGCGCGGGGGTGCTGCTGGTACGTGAAATCGATGGCGGGCACGTCTCTCCTCATGGTTAGCACCATGATGGCGCTCGATGCCCGCCGCGACCGGTACGACGGGCTGAGTGAACGGAAAGATCACTGTGGCGGTGACGAGGCCTGCCTGCGGGGGGTTCGGCTGAAGGCATCGGCGAGGGAGACTCGTCGGCTGTATTCGATCGACCCGTATCGGAACAGCTGCACCGCCACCCGCAGCACGACCACGGCGAGAAGGAGCAGTTCCACGGCGATGGAGATTCCCTGCCACAGCGGAAGCACTCCGAATGCGTTGCGGAGGAGCGCCGTCACCGGCGCCGAGTACGGGAACCAGGAGAAGGTTTGGACGATCGGCGCAGTGGGGTCCGAAATGATCAGGGTGACGATGTAAAAGGGGATGAAGATCAGGATCATCAGGACGCCAAAAATGGGGCCGGCATCCTTCGCGGTCGGCATGATCGCTCCCAACGCGACAAGTGTGCCGGTGAAGAGGGCGAATCCGCCGATCAGGATGAGTGCGCCGATGATCATCTGTTGCGGGTCGAGGACGAGGTTGCTGAGGTCCAGGGTCGGGATGTTCAACTGCTTCCGGAAGAGGGCATACGCCACCGCAAGAGGCACCGCGAACACCACAATCTGCAGGAGACCGGCGACAAACAGCGCAACGATCTTGCCCAGAATCAGCGATGTCGGGTTGATCGTCGTGAGGATCATCTCCGTGACGCGGTTCTCCTTCTCCTCCAGGGTCGACGCGAGCATCTGATTGCCCAGGAGCAGGATCACCAGATAGAAGGCAACCAGATAGAGCATGGGCGCGATCACCCCGTTAATGCCGGCAGCCGTGTGACCGTCGCGGTAGGTGACGCTGGTGGTGTTGAGGTTGCCACTGGCGATGTTGACGAGCTGTGGTGAGTTGATCTTCTCTTGGGCGCTGAGCTGCAGGAGTGAGGTGGCGACGGACGCGTAGACGCCGTTGCCAAAGATGTCCTTGTCTGCGCCGTAAACCTTGATGTGCTGTGTCGCAGGGTCGGCGGGGTAGTCGAAGAACGCCTGACTCGTTCCGGCCTTCACGGCGGCGATTGCAGCCGTCGCGTCGCTTGTCGCGGTGCCGCCGAACTTGCTCGCCGTGGCAGGGTCGACGATGCCCGAGAGATCGCGGTACTGGAACGTGATGTGGGCGTTCTTCTGCGCCGAGCTGGCGGCGTCTGTTGAGCTGCTCGACAGGAACACCAGAGCGAACACCACCATCAGTGCCACGGGGACGATGAGGGTGATGATCCAAAAACGTGGCTTCGTGACGTTGCGACCGACCTCGAACCAGATGACGGTCCGGATGTTGTGTTGAGCCACGATCACTGCTCCCCTTCGTCGGAACCGTAGACCTCGACGAAGATGTCGTCCAACGACTTCCGCTGAGGCTCGAAGCGTGTGACCGTCACCCCGGCATCCATCAGACCGCGCAGAATCGCGGCAAGATCGGCGCCGTTCTGGACGCCCAACGTCGCATGTCCGTTTTCAGTATCGAGAAGCTCATAATGCGCCGATGACGGCACCGCAGCGCCGACGTGATCGACGGCGACGGTGAGGTCACCGAACTGGGCCTGCACCTCCGCGACCGTCCCGTACGCCCTGGCGCTTCCGTCTTTCAAGAGGATGATGCGGTCGCACAGGCGTTCGACCTCTTCCATCTGATGTGTCACCATGAGCACCGTCGCGCCGCCGGCGCGCTGCTCATCGATGATGCTCATCAGCAGTCGCCGGTTCACCGGATCGAATCCCTTGGTCGGCTCATCCAGAATCAGCAACTCGGGCTGGTTCATGATGGTCACTCCGAGTTGCACCTTCTGCTGCTGCCCACCGGACAACTTGTCGACCCGCATCTTGGCCTTATCCCCGATATCGACTCGATCGAGGTACTCCATCGACCACCGATGCGACTCGAGCTTGCCCAGACCCTTCAGCCGCCCGAAGTAGGTCATCACGTCGATGACGGATTCCTTCTTGTACAGCCCGCGCTCCTCGGGGAGGTAGCCGAGCCGGTGCGCCAACTCGGGCTTGAAGGGCTCCCCATCGATCAGCAGCCGCCCAGAGGTCGGGCGGTAGATGCCGAGCAGCGCCCGGAGAGTCGTGGTCTTCCCGGACCCGTTACTGCCCAAGAACCCGAACGTCTCCCCGCGTTTCACGTCGAACGACAGGTCGCTGATCACCGTTCGTGCGGCAAAATCCATGCGGAAGTGGCTTACTTCAATGATGGGACGAACAGTCACGACGCCCACCCTAACGGCAGAGTTCGCCTGAGTCGAAGAAAAGTCACCGTGAGTCGACGGTCACCCGAACTCGCCGTCGGTGATGTCTCGAAGAGCACGGAGGTGGGCGCGGTAGGCGTTGTGACCTTTGGCTGTCGACTGGACCCAGGTTCTGGGTCGCGTGCCGACGAGACCCTTGGTGACGCGGACGTAGCCGGCTTTGTCCAGGTGGGCGATGGACTTGCTCAGCACCGAGTCATCCGCTTCCAGCAGGTCACGCAGAAGTTGGAAGTCCAGGTCGGTGTTGCTTTCCAGCGCGGCCATGAGCGAGAACCGGATGGGAGTTTGGAAGGCCTCGTCGAGGCGATGACGTGGGTGCACCATTCAGTCGGACGAGCCGTGCTGCGCCCGAGCGGGAAGGAACGCGACGGCGAGCATCACCACGAAGACCCCGGCACCTGCGCCCACGCTGACCGGGGTGGTGTCCCAGGCGGTCACCGAGAAAAGGATCACCAGCAGGAACATCGCTGTCGTGACGACTGCGAACGAGGCCCAGTGAATCGGACCCCACTCGTAACCGGTGCGCGGAAGACCCCACCGAGGCATCCACCCCATGGCGAGCAGCAGCAGCATGGCCGCCATGAACACGATCGAGAACCAACGCCAGGTGCTGGTCGCGGCGATCAGCCCGGTCATGACCCCGATCGCCACGGTCACCCTCCGAGCGGAACCGGTCAGCGGGTGGTTCTGCCACCGCTCGGACTTCGGGGTCGTCTCGCTGAGCAGGCGTCGCACGGGCCTGGATGCGAGCGTGACGAACGCCGCGCCGGGAAGCGCAAGCGCCAGCCACCAGGGGTAGCCGACCCCGGCGATGCTGAGGCCCCCTAGGACGATGAACGCGGCGAGGAGAAGACCATTGCCCGCCCAATAGAGGGGACCCGGTCGCCGGCGGCGGACCGCGAACCGCTCCCGTGCACCGCTGAGGAGCGGGCTGAATATCAGGGCAGGAATGACCAGCACGAGCGTCAACGTGGACGCGCCGCCCGGACGGTACCGCAATGTCAACAGGTAGACCGCCATATACGACGACACCATGACGGCAGTCGCGAGCGTCAGCAGCGCAAAGCTCCGCGAGGGCCCCTGGCTGGCAGCCCGATCACGTAGCTCCTCGTGACGTCGAAGCAGCTCGGCCGCATCCGCTGGCGAGAGCTCGGCGCCGCCACCCGGCGCAGGGACCCCTTCGGTTTCCATCCGGAAAGTGTATGGGATGCGCGTGGCCGTGCAATCTCTGGAGTGCGTACTATCGAGACATGTTCAGCGTTTGGATCCTCACGCTTGTCTCCGCAGCGGCGACCGTACTAGCCGTGCTCTGCGGACGGGGACGCATTCGTCGAAACCCCTGGGTCGGCATCCGGATTCCCGCGTTCTTCTCTTCTGACGAGGCCTGGCAGACGGGTCATCAGGCAGCCGTCTTGCCCATGATTGTCGCGACAATCATCACCGCCGTGATCGCGGTCATCGCGACAGTCGTTCCCCATCTGGACACCACCACCACGATCTTGATCACCGCCGGAGTTGTCATCGTGGGACTCATCGCAGGCGCCATCCGCGGGTCGCGCGCACTCGGCACCGGCGAAAAGGGCTGAAGAACCCGCCGGGATCTCAGCCCTGGAGGGCCACGACTCGTTCGCGAAGCGTCGCGTCGCTGGGCTCCACGAGATGGCTCCCGTCAGGGAAGACGATGACGGGGATGTTGGTGCGACCGCTGATGGCCTGGGCGCGGTCGGCCCCGGTGACATCGGCCTCGAGATCCACGTAGTCGTAGGCAACATTCATGTTGTCGAGGAGTCGCTTGGACCGGCGGCAGTCCCCGCACCATTCGGCACCGTACATCGTGATGTTTTCGCTCATGTCTTTCAGCAACTTGATCACGGCTTGCGGCATTCCCTGCCGGACACGAGAGCCAGGATCTTCGCAGATCAGGCGGATCGACACCGCAAAAAAGGCCCGAAAATCGCAATGATTTCGGGCTTTTGCTCCCCCACTTGGACTCGAACCAAGAACCTATCGGTTAACAGCCGATTGCTCTGCCAATTGAGCTATGGAGGATCGCTGCGAACAGCCACGCCAGCCTAGCAAATCTTCGAGGCGACTCCTGCCGTCCGCCGTCGTGGCGCCCGGTGTTACACGTGCAGCGCGGCCAGGCGTTCGACGTACGGATGCAGCGGTGCGCGCAGCACATCATCGACCTGCCCGTAGCCCACCAGGAGGCCGGCATGCATGATGGCGATCTGCTCGGTCATGGTGCGCAGTTCACGCAGATCGTGCCCGATCACCAGCGCCGAGAATGAGCGCTCACGCTGCAGATCGGCGATGACCGTCAGGATGCGCCCGCGCACGAGGACGTCAACGCCCATCGTCGGGTCGTCGGCGACGAGGAGCCTTGGTCCGAGGATGAGTGCTCGCGCCAGCGCGATGCGCTGCCGCTGCCCGCGACTGAGTTCGTGCGGGTACTTGTTGATCACCGCGAGCGGAAGGCGGACGGCGTCGACCAGAGTCGCGACCGCAGCCCCGGCCTCCAGGCGGTCGAAGCGGCGATCGCGCTGGTAGATGGGCTGGGCCACATTCTCGCCGACAGTCAAGTGCGGTTCGAGCGTGGAGCCGCCATCCTGGGGCAGGTAGCCGACCTTGAGCGACAGCCGGTCGAGCCGCCGGGATGTGGTGCTGCGAAGCTTCTGACCGAGCACCTCGAGGAGGCCGCCGGTGATGTGGGGAGCCTCACGCTCGGCCGGAAGGACCTGCGCCGCGACGGCCCGTGCCAGCGTGCTCTTGCCGGACCCTGCCTCGCCAACGACGCCCAGGATCCCGCCGGACGGGATCTCGAAGCTCACCCCGCTGACCGCGGCACGGCCGTCTCGGTAGGCAAGCGACAGGTCAGCAGCTCGGACAACGATGCCGGGGTCTGGTCGCATTGACACGATTCGACCCTAGCCGCCCCGCTTCAGGATCTGTACAGCCCACCGTAGACGAGCGCCGATGAGCCGTCCCAACTCAGACCGCGGATTCCCGTGACGGTCGCAGCCACCTGGAGCCCGCGGAGCAGCGGAATCACGAGGAGTTGCGCCGACAGTTCGGCCTGCACGGCGTTCAGTTGCGCGAGCCGGGCGAGCGGATCGGCATCGCCCACCTCCGCGGCCAGGCCGGCGTCAAGCTGCGCACGCGCGTCGGGGGGGCTGCTGGCCGACCAGCTGACCGCCTGCCGGAGGTAGGGATCCGGGTCGGCGATCGGCGGCGACCAGATCACCTCCGAGGCTCCGGGCGCCTTCGTGGTCGACGGAGGGGCGCCGTTGGTGACCGCGAACAACCCCCCGGCCTGGAGCTGGGCTCTCAGCAGTGCGAACTCATTGCTCGAGGCTTGGTCCTGCGCGTGAAACAGGGACAGCGCCACCGGTGTCTTGACATTCGCCGCGAAGAGGATCGCAGCTGCCTGGTCAGGGGCCGGAGCCCCGGACCCATTCCCAACGCCCGACTTCATCACGGTGGCGAGTGATGCGACCCCGTCGGGAACGTAGGAGTAGAGCGGCGCGACGGCATCGCCATTGACGGGCGCCGACAGCGCCGAGCGATCGACGAGCTCGGCGACGGCGCGCCGCACGGCCAGTGCACGCAGAGGGCTCGCGTCCGGTTGCGCCGAACCGAAAGGCATCGCGGCCGCGTCGAAGACGATGGCACGAATCTGCAAACCCGGCTGATCCACCGACCGCAACCGTGAATCGACGTTCACGCGCGCGATGTCGTCACTTGTCAGCCCCGAACCGGCAACATCGATGACACCGTCGTGAAGGTCCAGTTGCATGGCCAGCGGGTCGCTGTAGCTCTTCAGCTCGATTTTCGACTTCGCTGCGCCACTCCCGCCGTGGTATTGCGCGTTGATCGAGAGGGTGATCAGGGTCGGCGCGTAGCTGTCAATGAAGTATCGGCCGCTGAAGGCGCGCCGGGCGATGATCGCCCGGTTGGTGGTCAGCGCGTGCGCCGAGAAGTCCTGCGCGTCGACCACCGTTCCGGCGACCGTGCTCAGCACCCGCGCAAAAGTCTGGTCGTTCGAAACCGTCAGGTGAAACACGACAGTGTGATCGTCGGGTGCCGAGATGCTTGCGAGATTTCCGAGAAGGGATGCGGCGCTCCCCGGTGCCTTGATGGCGCGCAGCCGCTGGATGCTGAACACCACATCCGACGACGTCAGGCGGTCCCCATTGGCGAATCGCAGGCCGGGCCGCAGTGTGACCGTGAACTCCGTCGGGGTCGTGAACCGCGCGGTGTCTGCCAGCTCGGGCCGGACCGTGCCTCCCCCGAGTGTCGACGCCATCAGCCGGCCGAAAACCTGTGTCTGCAAGGTGGTGGATCCGTCGGCGAGAGAACCAGCGGGATCGAGCGACCCGAACGGCTGGGCCATTCCGACGACGATCGTGTCCGGTTCACTGGACGTCGGCAGTGATGCACAGCCCGCGATCATCAGAACGCCGAGAACGACCATGGCCCCCGATATCCGGAATCGTTTCGATGCCTTGCTCATGTGATCGAGCCCCCTGTAGTGCGGGGAGCCTAACCCCCTCAGTCAGGCGTTTGCCCGATTCGAAGGTGTCTCACAATTTTCACTCCTTGCGGAGCTGCCGCCGCTCCGTCTCCAACGCGGCGGATTCGCGGCTCAGCCGATCCCAGCGCCCCTGGTCGCCTTCGGCCTTCGCGCGCTGCATCGCGCCGAGCACTTCGGCCTTCTGGCGCAGCAGATCACGATCAACGAGCGCGGTGACAACGCCTTCGCAATAGGCGTCGACCTGCTCGGCGCGCTGAGGGATGGGCGCGACCGCGAGCTGCGTGACCAGGGTGACAAAACTCGACGGCACCTGCTCGGCGAGCCGGCCGATCCATCCCGGCGCGCTCGCCTGGTCGATGCTGGCGGCGATCCCATCACGGATCACCGCGAGGGTCGCATTGCTGAACCGAACCTGGATCGCCCGGGCCATGAGTTCGTGGCCGACGGCATCGGGACGCTGCAGCATTGCCATCAGCGCCTCGCTCTCCCCGCGGGTAACCGGGTCGCCCGGCAAGTCGGTGAGGCTGAACTCGCGGACAGCGGGCGGAGCGTCAGCCACCGCCGCCGCCCCACTCCTAGCCCCACCCTCCGCAACTGACGCGGCCTGGGCGTTCCGCACCTCGTCTCGCTGGGGGACGCGCGCCGCGGCAGCCCGTGCGCCATTGACGGCACGGCCGACCTCGTCGGGCTCGAGGCCCAGCCAGCCAGCCAGACTGCGGACGTATCCGATACTCATCGAGCGGTCCCGAATGCCCGCCACCACGGGTGCAGCCGCGCGCAACGCCGCGACCCGTCCCTCGACGGTCTCGAGGTCCTGCCCGGCGAGCTGACGCCGGATCATGAACTCGAACATCGGCTTACGGGCCGCAACCAGGGCGCGAACCGCGGCATCTCCGCGCACGCGCCGGAGGTCGCACGGGTCGAGGTTGTCCGGTGCGACAGCAACGAAGGTCTGCGCCGTGAAGCGCTGCTCTTCTGCGAAGGCGCGACTCGCGGCCTTCTGGCCCGCTTCATCCGGATCGAAGGTGAAGATCACCTCGCCGGTTCCTGTCGAGTCCGCATTGGCGACATCGCCGAGCACTCGACGGATGATCTTGATGTGGTCCACACCGAAGGAGGTGCCGCAGGTGGCGACCGCGGTGGTGACGCCCGCGAGGTGGCAGGCCATGACATCCGTGTAGCCCTCCACGACCACTACCTGCTTGCCCTTGGCGATGTCCCGGCGGGCGAGGTCGAGACCGTAGAGCACCTGGCTCTTGTGGTAGACGGGGGTGTCGGGGGTGTTGAGGTACTTGGGTCCCTTGTCCTGATCGTCGGGCAGGAGCTTGCGGGCGCCGAAGCCGACGGTCGCACCGGTGATGTCTCTGATCGGCCAGATCAATCGACCGCGGAAACGGTCGTAGGCGTTGCCGCGATCGCCGGTGCTGAGCAATCCCGCCGTCACCAGCTCGGCCTCGGTGAAACCCTGAGCTGTCAGGTGACCACGGAGCGCGTCGAACGACTTGGGCGCGAAGCCGACGCCGAAGCGGGCGGCCGCGGCGGCATCGAAGCCGCGCTCCCCGAGGAAGTCGCGGCCGAGCTGCGCCTCGGGCGTCGTCAGCTGCTCCTGGAAGAACTTCTCCGCCGCGGCATTCGCCGCCAGCAACCGGGCACGGTTGCCGTGCTCGGTGGCCTGCGCGCCGTCCTCGTAGTGGAGTTCGTAGCCCAGCCGCGCGGCCATCCGCTCGACCGCTTCGGAAAAGGTGACGTGGTCCATCCGCTGGAGGAAGGTGAAGACGTCGCCGCCTTCTCCGCAGCCGAAGCAGTGGTAATACCCGACCTGGGGGCGCACGTGGAAACTGGGGCTGCGCTCCTCGTGGAACGGGCAGAGACCCTTCAGCGAGCCAACGCCCGCATTCTTGAGCGTGACGTAGTCGCCCACGACATCCGCCAAGTTGATCCGCGACCTGACCTCGTCGATGTCGCTTCTGCGAATGAGGCCAGCCATGCCCCGATTCTCCGCTATTTGCGGCGCCGCCGCTGCGGCGGCCCCCACCAGCCGTCCGGTTCCGCGAGCCGTCCGGTTCCGCGAGCCGTCCGGTTCCGCGAGCGCGGGGTTCACCGCCGAGCGCGGACTCCGCGCGGCCCTCACTCGCGCGCGCACCCCGCGCTCGCGATGAAGGGACGGTCAGCCCAGGTAGCGCTCGTGCCAGGCGTTCGCCGAGACGTCGGTCAGCGAGGCGACCTGGTCGACGACGACGCGGCGGCGCGCGGTGTCATCGGATGCCGCAGCCCAGTCCGCCTGAAACCCCAGGTCGAGGTGGGTCGGCCCGGTCGCCCACAGGTGATCGGCGAGTTCGGTGAGAATGCCGCGCTGCCGGGTGTAGATCGGCTTCCGCGCGTTGGTCGACATGACATTGGCGGCGACGATTCCCTTGAGCACCGCGATCTCGGCACGCGTGTCGGCGGGGACGACCACATCGGCCGCGAACCGGGTCAGCCAGCCGTCTGGATGCGCGGCACGGGTCGCCTTGACCGCCTCGCCCGCGAACCGCCCGATCAGTTGGCTGGTGAGATCCTTCAACCGGGCGAGGTCTCGACGGGTCCCGTCCCAAGAATCCAGCCACACCTCGAGGTTGTCGAGCCGGTCGAACGCCGCGATCAGCTCGTCGTGCGAAACTTCACCCCCGATCCACCGGAACATGCTGTCGACCAGCTCGTCGTGGTCGGCGCGGGCGCTCAGCGCGGGCACGTCGAGGTAGCCGTTGACGATCGCATCCTCGAAGTCGTGCACCGAGTATGCGATGTCGTCGCTGAGATCCATGACCTGGGCTTCGACGCAACGCACTCGAGCCGGTGCTCCGGCGCGCAGCCAGCCGAACGCGGGGGTGTCATCCACGTAGAACCCGAACTTGCTGCGGCCGCTCGGGTCCGGGATCCCATCGGTCTCGGGCCAAGGGTATTTGCAACTCGCATCCAGGCTGGCGCGTGTGAGGTTCAGTCCATAGCTCCGGCCGTCAGGTCCGAACACCTTGGGCTCGAGCCGCGTCAGCAGCCTCAGCGTTTGCGCGTTGCCTTCGAAACCGCCGATTTCGAGCGACCAGTCGTTGAGCGCGCGTTCCCCGTTGTGACCGAACGGTGGGTGGCCGACATCGTGAGCGAGGCAGGCGGTGTCGACGACATCCGGATCGACACCCAAGTTCACGGCCAACTCACGTCCGATCTGCGCGACCTCCAGCGAGTGAGTGAGCCGGTTGCGAGCGAAATCGAGGCCGGCCGAGGGACTGAGCACCTGGGTCTTCACGGCGAGGCGTCGCAGCGCACTCGAGTGCAGCAGTCGGGCACGATCCCGAGCGAAGTCACTGCGTCGTGACGAGTGCTCCTCGGGGAACCAGCGTTCGGCGTCGGCCGCTTCGTAACCCGGCGCTGGGGCCTCGGCCATCGCGTCAGCCACCGCTGTGGTGCAGCTCGGCCTCGGCCACCTCGGCACGATGCGCCTCGCCCAACTCGCGACTGTCAAGCCAGCCATACGGCAGCGTCGGTTGCTTGGGCGTGCCCGCGCGACCTCGCTGACCCTCGGCGTCGGCACCCGGGTACGGCTGATCCAGGTCGAGACCGCTCAGCAGCTGATCGATCTCGCCGAGGCTGCTGCTCGTCGCGAGCGCCGCTCGGAGTTCGCCGCCGACCGCGTAGCCCTTGAAGTACCAGGCGACGTGCTTGCGGATGTCGCGGCAGGCACGTCCCTCGTCGTCGAAGAACTCGACGAGGAGTTCGGCATGACGGCGGTACGCGGCCGCGACCTCACCGAGTGTCGGCTGCGCCTGGAGCTTCTCGCCCCGGAACGCGGCCGCCAAGTCTCCGAAGAGCCACGGACGCCCCAGGCAACCCCGGCCCACCACCACCCCGTCACAGCCGGTCTCGTCGACCATCCGGAGGGCATCCTCCGCGCTCCAGATGTCGCCGTTACCGAGCACCGGCACGTCGGTGATCGTGTTCTTGAGCTTCTCGATCGCCGACCAGTCCGCATGCCCGGAGTAGAACTCGGCAGCGGTACGAGCGTGCAGGGCGATACTCGAGACCCCGGCTCCCTGTGCGATGCGACCGGCCTCGAGGTAGGTCAGGTGGTCCGAGTCGATGCCCTTGCGCATCTTGATGGTGAGCGGCAGCGGTCCGGCGGCGTCCACCGCCCCTTCGACGATCTCGCGGAACAGGTCGAGCTTCCAGGGGAGGGCTGCTCCCCCACCTTTACGCGTGACCTTGGGAACGGGGCATCCGAAGTTCAGGTCGATGTGGTCCGCGCGATCCTCGGCGACCAGCATCGTCACGGCTTGGGCAACGGTTTTCGGGTCGACACCGTAGAGCTGGATACTGCGGGTGGTCTCTGACTCGTGGTGCTGGATCAGCCGGAGACTCTCGGGCGTGCGTTCGACCAGCGCGCGACTCGTGATCATCTCGCTGACGTAGAGCCCGGCACCGTACTCACGACAGAGCCGGCGAAATGCCGTGTTCGTGATCCCCGCCATCGGCGCGAGCACGACCGGAACGTCGAGCTTCAACGGCCCGATCGCCAGAGGCTTGGCCGGCGCGGATATCGTGGACATGTCTCGATTCTCCCAGAAAGGTGTGACCGGATGCCGACACGGCCGCTCGACGGACGCGGCCGGGTTGCCGCGGACGCCGCCGCTCGGGGCATCGCGCTGGAGTTCGTAGAGCGCACGAACGTCGGATCTCTCGAGGAGGCCGCCCAGATTCTCGGGATCACCCCCGCCGACATCGTGAAGTCGCTGGTCGTCAAACGCCATGACGGGACGTTCCTCTTCGCCGAGATCCCGGGCGATCGGCAGATCTCGTGGTCCAAGCTGCGTGCGGTGGTCGGTGTCAACAAGCTGCGACTGCCCGAGGCATCCGTCGCCTTCGAGGCCACCGGCTACGAGCGGGGAACGATCACGCCTCTCGGTTCCACGACCGCGTGGCCCGTCTACGTGGATGAACGGGTCATGGGGCGACGCGTGTCGATGGGCGCGGGCGAGCACGGGCTGAGCGCCTTCGTCGAAGGCGACCAGCTCATCGCGGGGCTCGACGCGACGGTCGCCGACATCAGCGACGCCCTGTCGGCCGAGTGACGCTCAGATCAGGTCGGAGTCGATACGACGGTTGATGACCGCCTGTTCGTGGTGGGCGGGGATCTCGCAGAACTCGCCGATACAGGCAGCCGCCTCCGGATCTCCGAGAAGCTGCAGCTTCGGAGTCGTGACCTCGACGCCCGGGATGGATGCCGTCTCCGCCTCGCTCATGCCACCGACTCCTTCTCGTCGCGAACCTGATTCAGCACGCGTGCGAAGGTCGCAGCATCCTGAGCACCCGAAACCCCGTATCGCCCGTCGATGACGAAGAACGGAACACCCTGGATGCCGTACTCGAGCGCCAGCGCCTGATCCGCCCGAACGTCGGAGAGGTACTCCTCGGCCGTCAGCGAGCGCACGACGTCGGCGCGGTCAAGGCCGATCTCGGCGGCCAAATCGGCGAGATCGTCGATACGCCCGACGTGCTTGCCCTCTTCGAAATAGGCCGCAAGCAGCCGCTCCTTCATCTCCAGCTGACGACCGTGGGACTTCGCGTAGTGGATGAGCTGGTGGCCGAGCACCGTGTTCGTGTGCTGGAGCGCGTCGTAGTCGTAGTGAAGGCCCACGGACTCCGCGATTCCGGTCACGCGGGCCAGCATCCCACCGATCTGATCCGCGGGGAATCCCCGGGTGACGAGATAGTCCTGCTCGCTGCCGTCGAAGTCGACAGGCGTATCTGGCGAGAGTTCGTACGAGTGGTACTCGACCTCGACCTCTCCACCGAACTCGGCCGCGCCGGCTTCGAACTTGCGCTTACCGATGAAACACCATGGGCAGGCGATGTCCGACCAGACATCCACCTTGATGGGAGCACTCATACCTGGTTCAACAGGATGCCGAGTCAGCTATTCCCCGCAGCAGCAGCGGAGGTGTCCGCCATGGCGACGGGATACAAGCGGTTTTGTAGCCCGCGCCGCCGCGCGGCACGATCGATCCAGAACGCGTACAGCCCCATCGTCATGACCGAAACCAGGAACGCCAGAAACAGGGGGAACGGGTCACCGCTCACCTGCGAACTGGTCGAGGTGCTTCCCGCGAGACTCGAGGCGAGTGTCAGGAAGGCGACCGTGTTGTTGATGGCATGGAGGGCGATACTCGCCTCGATGCCGCCCGTCCGCCACGTCACGAAACCGGCAACGAGCGCGAAGACGGCGACATCCGCGGTCGCCCAGGTCAGCGACCCCCCATTACCGAGATATTGGGTATGCGCGGCGGCAAACGGAATCGCGCTCAGCACGATCACCAGCCACGCCGGACGGAGCCACGACCCGAACATCTGCGTGATCATGCCTCGGAAGGCGAACTCCTCGGCGGCGGCCTGGATCGGAGTGACCACGACGATGATGACCGCGCACAGCAGGAATGTTCCGATCGGCACCGTCGGCGCGACCAGCGCGGATCCGGCCTGCAGAGCCGGAAACACCAACGCCTGGATCAGCGTGGCGAGAACGGTGATCGCGAGCGCGGGCAGCAGGCAGAACGCGAGCCAGCGCCAGCGGAGACGGAACGCGACGGAGCGGAGAACCGACACCGGTCGCAGTCCCACGATCAGGTAGCCCAGAAGCGTTGCGGGCAACAGGGTGGCGACGCCGATCAGACCGATCGAGATGGAGAGTGGATTTCCGGCGTTGACGACGCCGAACAGCGCCGTCAACTGGCGCAGCACGGCATCCGTTGTCGTGAAGGTGATCTGCCCCTGCGCGACCGCGATGAGCACCCCGATGATGACGACCACCGTGGTGAAGATCACCCACAGCACCAGTGTGAGCACGAGCGCGACAAGAGGCTTCCACCAGCGGTAAGCCGGCAGAGCGCGGAGCAGGCGGTAGTGCGGCAGGGGCGCCGGGGTCACCCGCAGCGCGGACTGCGCTGTCGCCTCCGGCACCGCCACCGAATCGGTCACGACCCGAGGAGTCGCTCGGCCAGGTAGCCGACGAGTCGATCCAGTGACACCCGCTCCTGCCCCATCGTGTCGCGCTCGCGAACCGTCACGGCTTTGTCGTCAAGAGTGTCGAAGTCGATCGTGACCGCGAACGGGGTGCCGATCTCGTCCTGGCGGCGGTAGCGGCGACCGATGGCGCCCGCATCGTCGAACTCGATCATCCAGTGCTGACGCAACTCGGCGGCCACACTCTTCGCGACCGGCGAGAGTTGCTCGTTGCGCGACAGGGGCAGAACCGCGACCTTGATCGGCGCAAGCCGACGGTCGAGGCGCAGCACCGTCCGCTTGTCGACGCCACCTTTGGTGTTCGGGGCTTCGTCTTCGGCGTAGGCATCCACGAGAAACGCCATCAGCGCACGAGTCAGGCCGAATGCGGGCTCGATCACATACGGGATCCAGCGCTCGTTCTTGGTCTGGTCGAAGTACGAGAGGTCGACGCCCGATTTCTCGGAGTGCGTTCTGAGGTCGAAGTCGGTTCGATTCGCGACACCCATCAGCTCACCCCACTCGCTGCCGGCGAACCGGAAGCGGTACTCGAGATCGATGGTGCGCTTCGAGTAGTGGGAGAGCTTCTCTTTCGGGTGCTCGTAGCGCCGGATGTTCTCGGGTTTGATGCCGTGCCCGAGATAGAACTCCTGGCTGGCGTCGATCCAGTAGTCGAACCACTCCTCATCTGTTCCGGGCTCGACGAAGAACTCCATCTCCATCTGCTCGAACTCGCGGGTGCGGAAGATGAAGTTGCCGGGAGTGATCTCGTTGCGGAAGCTCTTGCCGATCTGCGCGATGCCGAACGGGGGCTTCAGGCGAGAACTGGACAGCACGTTGGCGAAGTTGACGAAGATGCCTTGGGCCGTCTCGGGGCGCAGGTACGCCATCCCGTCCTCGTCGTCGACCGGACCGAGGAAGGTCTTGAGCAGTCCGGAGAAGTTGCGCGGCTCGGTCCATGCGCCAGGCTGTCCGGTGTCGGGGTCGCGGATATCCGCCATTCCGTTCACCGGCGGGTGGCCGTGCTTCTCCTCGTACGCTTCCAGGAGATGATCGGCGCGATAGCGCTTGTGGGTATGCAGCGACTCGATCAGCGGGTCGGAGAAGACCTCGACGTGACCGGACGCCTCCCAGACCTGACGAGGAAGGATCACCGAGGAGTCGAGTCCGACGATGTCATCACGGCCCTGCACCATGAACTTCCACCACTCCCGCTTGATGTTCTCCTTCAGCGCGGCGCCGAGCGGACCGTAGTCCCAGGCAGAGCGGGATCCGCCGTAGATCTCCCCTGACTGGTAGACGAAGCCACGACGCTTCGCGAGAGAGATGATCGAGTCGAGCGGATTGGGCGTGGCCACGAGATAACTCCAGGGGTCAGCCGCGCTGGCTGCACGGTTGGGGCGGGGCGGTTCAAGACTGCGTGCCCAGCCTATCTAGCCGCGCAGGGTCTCCGTTCCGAGGGCGCTCACGACGGCGGCGACATCGCTCTCGTCATTCCACAGGTGGAATGACGCACGCAGTCTGCCTGCGCGCCCGGACACCCGGATGCCGGCCGTGCTCAGCGAGGTCAAGTCGTGCCCCGAGGCATCAGCCCAGGTGACGATCGCCTGGTGCTGCTGCGGGATCCCGAGCGCGTCGCAGAGTTGGTCGCCGAGGCCGGAGCTGTGCGCCCACACCTCCGCGATGTCGAGGCTCGCGAAGAGGCCGATCGACTGCTCCGCACCGATCCAGGCCTGCCACGCCGGGGACACGTCGAACCGGCGGGCGCCGTGGGCGAGGTGCATTGCCGGTCCGTACACGCTGTGCCACACGTCATCCCCGGCATACCAACCTGCCTGGAGAGGAGTCAGGAGCGGATCGATCCGCTCTCCCACGGTCAGGAAGGCGACGCCTCGGGGGGCGCACAGCCACTTGTAGCTGTGACAGACGGTCACGTCGAACAGCGTCGCGTCCACCGGATGCACACCCGCCGTCTGGGTGACGTCGCAGAAGGTGAAGGTGCCGTTTCGGCTCGCCGCCTCGCGGATCGCGGCATTGTCGGCGATGACGCCTGTCGCGGATTGCACGAAGGAGTACGCCACCATCCAGGTCTGATCGGTGATCGACTCGGCAAGCGCGGCCAGCGGCACGGACCTCACCCGAATACCGGGCCGTTGCAGAAACGGGAACACGATCGACGAGAAGTCGCCGTCGGCGACCAGCACCTCGGCTCCGTGCGGGACGGCCGCGGCAACCAGAGCGGTGAGCACGGAGGTCTGGGAACCCTGCGCGACACGATCCTCGGGCACACCGACCAGTCGAGCGTAGGCCGCGCGGGTGCGGGCGATCACCGGGTCATAGCCCTGTGGATCCCTGTCCGCTGCCGCCCAGGCAGCCAGGTCGGCGGTGAGTGCCTCGACCGCGGATCGGGGGGGAAGTCCGATCGATGCCACGGCGAGATAGCCGCGTGGGTTTCCGAACTGGGCAACAGCGGCGGCGAGCGCATCCGAGGTCATCCCCTGATGATGTTCCTCCTGCTCGCTCTCGACAAGAGACCACCACCCACTGCGTGGCATCGACGAGCGGCACCCTGACAGTTGCGCGACAGAGTCGGTGTCCTGTGTGCGCTGCCGTCAGGGCACCTCGACGATCACTTTCCGAAGAGGCGCGCGAAGAAGCCCGTCGACGGCTCGTTCTGGTGGCCCTGGCAGCGTTGGCTCTGCGGAATCCCGCGCATGACCTGGTCGACGTGCTGGCCGCAGCCCGCCCAGGTGGTCTTTCCGCACTTGCGGCACGTTATTGCCTGACACATATTTTTCTCCAAACAGGGGTGGTGGGTGGATCTCGCGTGAAGGCGGTGTCAGGCGAGCATCAGGAAGAGCTTCTGCAACTCGTCGATGGTCAGTCCGTCCTGCGTCTCGGCTGTCTTGGCGGGGTTGTCGACGCAGTCCTTCATCGCCGTCGAGACGAGCACGAATCCTGCTCGATCGATGGCACTGGAGACGGCCGCGAGCTGCGTGACGACGTCACGGCATGACGCACCCGCCTCGATGGCGGTGATGACCGCAGTGAGTTGACCACTCGCGCGGCGGAGACGGTTCGCGATCTTTCGTTGGGCGTCGAACTCGGTGGTGGGCATGACGGAACTCTCTTTCGACAGGCGATCAGACATCGAAGTGTTGCCGTGCTTCGGCGTAGCCCAGGGTGTTCGGCTCGGGAGTGGCGCCGCGACTCGCCGGGAGGAGGTTCGTCGGACACCATCCCGTGATGGCGCCAATCACCAGGAAGGTTGCGCAGATTCCCGCGGGAATCGCGCACCACAGGTTGCCGATCGAGTTCAGCGCGACCGCGCCGACAACAACGCTCGCGGCAGCCCGGATGATTCGCTCACCGGGCGTGACTGCGCACCGTGCGCCGGTCACGGTGTCACCGGCTCGTCTGGGCTGCGTCGGTCTGTTGTTCGGCGAGCTGGGCGCGCACCGCATCCATGTCCAGATCCTTCACGCCCTCGAGCACGGAGCCGAGTTGGCTCGCGTTCAGCGCACCCGGTTGGGCGAAGACGAGGACGCCCTCGCGGAAGGCCATCAGCGTCGGGATCGAACTGATCCGGAATCCCGCAGCAAGCTCCCGTTGCGCCTCGGTGTCGATCTTGCCGAAGACGATGTCCGGGTTCGCGTCGGATGCGCGCTCGAAGACCGGACCGAAAGCCCGGCAGGGTCCACACCAGGCCGCCCAGAAGTCGAGCAGAACGACGTCGTTTCCGGTGATGGTCTCGTCCAGGTTCTCGATCGTGATCTCTCGTGTGGCCATGCCGTCAGAATACCCCAGGGGGTATTATTTTGCAAGACCGCTCACGCCGATGACCTACCCGGTCGGGTCAGGGCACCTGCCGCGAGAGCTCAGGGGGTCGGCGTGTCCACGGCGCCGCCGAAGCGCCGGGTGCGACGGGCATAGAGCTCGATCGCCTGCCACAGCTGGACCCGCGAGAAATCCGGCCACAGCGTGTCGAGGAACACCATTTCGGCGTAGGCGCTCTGCCAGAGCTGGAAGTTGCTGGTGCGCTGCTCCCCCGAGCTCCGAACGAAGAGGTCGACGTCGGGCAGGTCCGGTAGGTACAGGTGTTTCTGGATGGTCTTCTCGCTGATGCCCGATGGCTTCAACCTGCCCGCCTTGACCTCCTCGGCGATCGCGCGCACGGCATCCGCGATTTCGGTGCGTCCTCCGTAGTTCACGCACATCGTCAACGTCAGGGTCGAGTTGTGCGCGGTGAGGCGTTCGGCGAAGCGCAACTCGTCGATGACGGAGCGCCACAGCCGTGGCGTGCGGCCCGCCCACCGCACCCGGACCCCCCATTCATTCAATTGGTCGCGACGTCGGTGAAGAACCTGCCGGTTGAAGCCCATGAGGAAGCGCACCTCCTCGGGGCTGCGCGACCAGTTCTCGGTCGAGAAAGCGTAGACGCTGAGGTGCTTGACGCCGATTTGGATGGCACCGGCCACGACATCCAGCAGCGCTGCCTCCCCGGCGCGGTGACCCTCGATGCGCGTGAGCCCCTGTCTATTGGCCCAGCGACCGTTGCCATCCATCACGATCGCGACGTGATCGGGGACGGCAGCCCTGGACAGTTTGGGCGGATAAAGTCCCGTCCAATCGATCGGCTTGAACTCGACGGCGTCTTTGTGCGTTTTGGCGACGGGAGTCATGCGATGGTTCGATCCTGATGCTCGAGGGAGCGCAGTCCGCGCTCGAGGTGGAACTGCGTGTAGGCGGCGACCACACCACTCGCCTGAGCCTTCGAACGATCGTCGGCGGATTCCGCGAACTCCCACTCCCCCGCAAGCAGGGACGCGAGCAGGCGCACGGTCCCGGGATCGAGTCGCGGAGCGCCGTGTGGCGCGACGCCATCTGCCACGACGCCGCCCAGCTGCACCACGAACGCGGTGTGCGGTCCGGGAGCACCGGTCACGGCACAGTCGATGAAGCTGGGTGCCCAGCCGGCGATCGACAGCGCGCGCAACAGATACGAGTCGAGCGTGAGCCCCGGCGAGTGTTCACCCTTGGCGAGCGATCGGAGCGCGCCGACCAGCAGCAGGTAATGCTGGAGGCCCGCATCGTGATCGCTCAGCCGATCCGCCGCCTCGACCATCGCGTTCGCCGCCGTGAAGCTCGGGTAGTCGGCGACGATGTCGGCCCCGTACGACCCGAGGGACTCCGCCTGCTGCACGATGTCGAGCGAACGTCCGATGTAGAACTGCGCATCAACGACCATGAACGGCTCGAGCCGTGCCCCGAATCGCGAGCCGGTTCGCCGGACCCCCTTCGCGACGGCGCGGATCTTGCCGTGCTGCCGGCTCAGCATCGTCACGATGCGGTCGGCTTCACCCAGCTTGTGGGTGCGAAGCACGACGGCTTCGTCACGGTAGGTCGGCATGCGTCCAGTCTCCCAGCGTCTGCTCCTTCACAGCTGGAAGAGATGCCAGACTTCCACCGTGGCGGACTACATCTGGCGGGGTCTCGAGTACGACGGTCTGGAGCGGCTGCGCCTGGACGAGGGCGGGATGATGCGCGCGTCATCCATCATCGACTCGGCGCGAGGGCGCTACAGCTACGAGATCGTCTGCGAGAGCGACTGGACTTTCCGCCAACTGCGCCTGGAAGCCGCGACCGGCGAGCGCACGCTCCTGATCACCTCCGACGGCCACGGCCGGTGGGAAGTCGACGGCGAAGTGCGCGGCGACCTCAGTGACGCCGTCGACCTCGACCTCGCGATCACGCCATTCACCAACACCTTGCCGATTCGGCGCCTGGATCTCGCGGTCGGTGATGAGGGCGACGTCACTGCCGCGTCCGTCTCGTTCCCCGACCTGGAGGTCGACCTCGACGAACAGCGCTACACGCGCCTCGACGAGGACCTGTACCTCGTCGAGTCGCTCGACAGCGATTTCAGCTCGGAGATCACGGTGGACCACGACGGAATGGTCACGGACTATCCGGACCGCTTCGAGCGCATGTGAACGGAGTGGCCAACATCAGCATTCCGCTCTGGGCCAATCTGCTCGCGGTGGGGATCGGCAGCCTGCAGGGTGCCCTGTTCGCCGCCCAGTTCCGCGACCGGCGGCTCGATTTGCTCGGGGTGGCGATCATCGGGGTCGCGACGGGATTCGGCGGCGGGGTGCTGCGGGACGTCCTTCTCAACGAGGTTCCCCAGGCGCTCCAGAGCAACTGGTACCTGCCCGTTGCCACCGCGAGCGCGCTGATCGGCATGCTGCTGGAACGCCTGTTCAGCCGCATCCAGCCTCTGATCACCGCTCTCGATGCCCTCACCATCGGCATCTTCGGTGCCATCGGCACCACCGCCGCTCTGTCCGCGGGTCTTCCCTCGATTCCCGCCGTTTTCGTGGGGGCGGTGTCGGCGGTTGGTGGGTCGATCCTGCGCGATCTACTGCTCAGCGTGCCGATTGCGCTGATGCAGGTCGGCTCGCTGTATGCCGTGGCGGCGCTACTCGGTGCGATCAGCCTGGTCGTCTTCGTCACACTCGGAGCGCCCGCGCTCCTCGCCGCGATCGTCGGAGTTGCAGTGACGTTCGTGGTGCGGGTGCTCGCCGTGCTCTTCCACTGGACGCTGCCGGAGCAGCGGCCGCTGCGCCGCGGCAGTCGTGGCACGCCCGGGACCGCCGCCTGAACCCACCCTGTCCGGTCTCAGTAGCGTCGACGAGTCCCGTCAGACCAGGAGCCGATCAGCCGACCTCCTGGCAGAGGCCGCGCGGGCGACCGTCCACGCCACGATGACACCGGCCAGGATCATGGTGCCCAGACCGAGCCCGGAGTAGCCGACAGCGCTGAGCACGAGGCCCGCCGAGGCGCCGCCAAGCGCGCCGGCGGCGTTCATCGAGAGGTCGGAGAAGCCTTGCAGTGCGGCACGGTCGGTGGCGGGGACTGCCTCGGCGATGAGAGCCGAGCCGGCGACGACGGATGCCGACCAGCCCAGACCGAGCAGGATCAGCCCGACGACCATCGCGGTGCCGGATTCGGACGCCAGCCAGAACAGCATCAAGGCAGCCACCAGCATCGCCTGGCCGGCGAGGACCACGGGAATGCGACCCAGCCGGTCAGCCAGCCAGCCGAAGACCGGTGAGAGCGCGTACATTCCGGCAACGTGCAGGCTGATGGTCAGCCCGACGACGGTCAGCGTCGCTCCGTGCTCGCGCAGCTGAACCGGCGCCATCGACATGAGCGCCACCATGGTCGCGTGACTGAGAGCCACCACCGCCACCGCGTAGCGAGCCGAGCGGTTCGCGCGCACGATGGCCAGACCGCCACGGGGCCGGGCCGCGGCGGCATCGACGCCCCGAGAAGCTAGCGCGGTCAGCAGTGGATCCGGCCGCAGGCCCACGGTGTAGACCGTCGCGGCCCCGACCGTCGCGAGCAGTGAAAAAACAAACGCGCCGGTCATCGGCGGCAGACCGATGGCCTTGCCGACGACCTCGCCCGGGCCGAAGAGGTTCGGGCCGAGCACAGCTCCGATCGTGGTCGACCAGACGACGATCGACAGGTCGCGCGCTCGGAACCTCGTGCTGGATAAGTCTGTCGCCGCGAATCGCGCCTGCAGGTTGGCGGCAGATCCGGCGCCGAGCATCATGAGAGCGAGAAGCAGAAGGGCAAAGGAATCCACCCTTACGGCGGTGATGGCCAGGGCCGCGCCGCACCCGGCAACCAGCGCCCCAGTGGCGAGCGAGCGCCGACGCCCGCGGGACTGCGCAAGACGGGCCAGGGGAACCGCGACAAGCGCGGCACCCAGCGTGCTCATGGTGGCGGCCATCCCCGACCAGGCGCTCGAACCCGACAGCTGGGCGGCGAGCAGGGCACCGAGCGACAGGGTGGCGCCCATGCCGACACCGCCCAGGATCTGGCCAGCCACGAGCACACCGATGACCTTGCGCTGCACGGCTGCATGCGCGGTCACTGCGGATGCCGAGCCCGGCTGTGCGAGAGTCACGCGGATTTCCTGTGCTTCCGAGACGCGGTCAGTTCGGTCTGGTCGCTACGCGCCGACCAGCTCGCGATCGCCCGCCTCCGTGCGCACGGCACGGTTGACCGCCGACACGACCGCCTTGAGGGATGCCGTCGAGATGTCACCATCGATGCCAACACCCCACAGGCGCTTGTCGCCGACCTGAAGTTCCACGTAGGCGGCGGCGAGGGCGTCGCCACCCTCCGACAGCGTGTGCTCAACGTAGTCGTAGAGCTTGATCTCGTGCCCCTGGTCGGCCATGACGCCGAGGAACGCGGCGATGGGGCCATTGCCGACGCCGCGAGCCTCCTCCGTGTCATCGCCCACCCGAATCCGGAGCTCCAGCTCGACCGAGCCGGACATGTCGCTGGTCGTTCGTGTCGACAGCAACTCGTAGCGACCCCACTTGTCTTCGGGACGACTCGACGGGGCCGGCAGGTACTCGTCCTGGAAGACCTCCCAGATCTGCTCGCTCGTCACCTCGCCGCCCTCAGCATCGGTCTTGGCCTGCACCACGCCCGAGAACTCGATCTGCAGGCGACGCGGGAGGTCGAGAGCGTGGTCCGCCTTCAGCAGGTATGCCACGCCGCCCTTGCCCGACTGCGAGTTCACCCGGACGACGGCTTCGTAGCCGCGCCCGAGGTCCTTCGGATCGACAGGCAGATACGGCACGGCCCATTCCAACTCGGAAACGGGAACGCCACGGCGAGTGGCTTCGGCATCCATCGCCTCGAAGCCCTTCTTGATCGCGTCCTGGTGGCTGCCGCTGAACGCGGTGTAGACCAAGTCGCCGGCCCACGGGGAGCGTTCGTGCACCCGCAGCTGGTTGCAGTACTCGGCGGTCCGGCGCACCTCGTCGAGATCGCTGAAGTCGATCTGCGGGTCGATGCCCTGGGTGAACAGGTTGATCCCCAACGCGACCAGGTCGACATTGCCCGTTCGCTCGCCGTTGCCGAACAGACAGCCCTCGATCCGATCGGCTCCTGCCTGATAGCCGAGCTCCGCGGCCGCCACCGCGGTACCGCGGTCGTTGTGCGGGTGCAGGCTGATGAGCACGTTCTGCCGGTGGTTCAGGTGCCGCGACATCCACTCGATCGAGTCGGCGTAGACGTTCGGCGTGGCCATCTCGACCGTCGACGGCAGGTTGATGATCACCTTGCGGTCGGGGGTCGGCTGGAAGATCTCGAGGACCTGGTTGCAGACCTCCACCGCGAACGGGAGCTCGGTGCCGGTGTAGCTCTCGGGCGAGTATTCGTAGAACACGGTCGTGTCGGGAACGGTCGCCTCGTACTGCTTGCACCAGCGCGCGCCCTGCAGGGCGATGTCGATGACGCCCTGCTGATCGGTGCGGAACACGACGTCTCGCTGCAGAACACTGGTCGAGTTGTACAGATGCACGATCGCCTGATTGGCACCCCGGATCGACTCGAAAGTGCGGGCGATGAGCTCCTCACGTGCCTGCGTCAGCACCTGGATGACGACGTCGTCGGGGATGAGGCCCTCGTCGATCAGCATCCGAACGAAGTCGAAATCGGTCTGGCTGGCCGAGGGAAATCCGACCTCGATCTGCTTGTAGCCCATGGTGACGAGCAGCTCGAACATGATGCGCTTGCGTTCGGGGCTCATGGGATCGATCAGGGCCTGATTGCCATCGCGCAGATCGACGGCGCACCACATGGGGGCCGTCGTGATGACCTTGGACGGCCACGTACGGTCGGGCAGATCGGTGGGGAACGCGTCCGAATATGAGCGGTAACGATGGGTCGGCATCCCCGAGGGCTGCTGTGTGTTCTTCATGGTCTGGGGCTTCTCTTCTTCGTGTCAAGGAGTGTCAGGCAACGACGGAACTCCGCGACGAGAGGGCCTGGGAAACTAGACCTCGTCGCGGCAGCTAAGAAGAAGCAGGCCGAAGCGCATGCCCTCAGGGTAGCACTGCCGCTTTCGCGGCGGGTTCCGGGTCGACAACCGGCGACGGAGTGGGCTTCGCCACGGAAGCGGGCGACGGAACGGGCGCCGCGGCCGGCGCGGGAGCCGGAGTGCGCGTCCGCGTGCGCTCTCCGAGGATCCGTGTCGCCTGCCGCACGGTCAGCGTCGGAAGGTAACAGCGCGCGATGGCCGCACCGATGCGCGCCAGTTGGAGCGGATCGCGGTACACCATGTACATCGGATCGAGCGTCGGCGCGAACTTGCGCTTGAACCGCAGCAGCGAACGGAAACCGTAAACGGGTTCGAGAGTGCGCGACATGATCCCGAGCACGCTCGCCAGAGCACGCGAGTTCTGGATACCCTCCGCCGGCGTCGCGAGAGGCGAGCCAGACAAGCTGGCCACCTCGAGGCCCTCCGCACCGAGGCGCTGAAGGCCCGAGGCGATGAGGAACTCCATCACGCCATTCGCGCCTCCCGGGCTCCGCCGCATGAAGTCGAGGGTGCGCCCGACCAACTCTCCATCGCGCCGCACCGGCAGCCAACTGGTGACCGCCAGAACGGTGTCGTGCTCATCCAGCGCGACGCCGACGAGCACGTCGTCGTCCACCAGCTCGTCGATGCCGCCCAGCGTGAACCCGAGTTCCGGCAGGTCTTTTTCCGCCATCCACTGCTCGGAGAGCGCCGAGATCTGCAGTGTGGTGCGGCGGGGCAGCTGGTGCCACGTTCCCCAGGCGGCTCGCACCCCGTCGCGCGACGCCCGATTCACGGAGTACCGGACGTCGTGCATGACCTTGCCCTCGAGCGTGAAGGCCCGAGGATCGATCGTCGTCTCCTCCGCCACCGGGAGGGAAGACCAGCCACGATCGACGAGCCGTTTGCGCCAGTCCTCGTGCACGCTGTAGAAGACCGGAGTCCACGCGGAGTGGTCGCAGAAGGCGAAGAACTCGGCGAGGGCGGCATCCGGGTCGGCGGCGCGACCGATCGGATCGGAGGTCGTCACCGCGAAACCGTTCGCCACCCGGTACGCGATTCCGAAGTCGCCGTTCGACGAGGTCCAGAGTCGATTGCCCGCCCAGGTTGCCATGAAGCCCAACGTCCCCGAGCCGATCGCGAGCAGGCGCCGGATACCGTGGTCATCGGGGATCTCGCGGGTGAAACGTCCTCGGTGACTGACCAGCATCAGGGTCGACGTGACGATGATGAGCCAGAAGAGCGGGCCGATGCTGTTCCAGATGAGCCGGGCGGCCGGAGTCGTCGGAACGAAGTCTCGGATCTCCCCCCTGACGAAATCGATCGGAATGAACCGCTCGGGCAGAGCTAACAGGAACTCTCCGAGGTTCGGGACCGGCGTGAACCCGCTGCGCAGCACCCACCCGACGGTCAGGTACAGAGCGCTCGGCACGAAGACGGCGATGACCAGGCCCGCGATGTAGCGCACGATCGCCGACGGTGCGGTGCGAACCGGGAACAGCGTGGCGCGCGTGAGGAGCAGGACCGCAAACACCAGAGGAACCAGCGTGCTGACAACCAGCCAGAGTGCGAGTTCGCCATAGCGCTGCGGCGCCAGTGGCAGCACGTAACTGGTGCCGAACGCAGGAAGGACGCCGAAATACCAGGCGGACAGGAGGCTTTCTGCGACGAGGAGCACGACCAGCACGACCAGGGCGGCGCGCCGGCCCGCGAGCAGGCCGCGCGCGCAGATCAACATCAGCACGAGCGGCAGCAGGGAGACCAGCGTTCCCCCCACACTGTGGAAACGGAGCTCGCCGAGCTGATTGAAGCACCCGGGCGAAACCCGCCCCGCGATACAGCCGATCGCCTGCCCGACGCCCGACGGGGTCGCGCTGTTGACGGCGATTCCGAGCGGCGAGAGGACGCCATAGCGTGTCGCCGACACCAGCGTGAGCACGGGACCGACCGCGATGATCGCCGTCGCCAATGCCAGCAGCGTGCGTGACTCGTGCCTCGATGCGGTCCAGAACTCGCGCGCAGCGGGGCGATGCGTGAGCCGGCCGAGGCCGATCCCGATACCGACCGCCACCATCAGATACAGATCAGCGGGCTGACCCGAATAGAGCAGGAGCGCTGCCGACACCGCGATCAAGGTGGTTCGGATCCGTCGGCGCCACAGCGGGCCCGCCCAGGCGCTCGCCCAGGCGAGCGTCCCCGCGATCGGGGTCAGTGGATCAAGAGTGAGTACCCCGTGAACGGATGCCGACCAGAACTCGTGCAATTGCGTGCCCACGAAGAGGAGTCCGACACCGAGTGCGGATGCCGTGACGCCGGTCACCACAAACGCGACCAGCGTGCGCCACGACCCCATCAACCGTTCCGCGAGACCGACAGCCACCACGGTTGAGATGATCGCGATGACCAATTCGATGATGGTGCCGGCGCCCACCAATGAGGTCAGCAGTGCCCACCAGCGACGATGGGCGAAAACATCGGGGTTCACCCCGATGATCGACGGCGCGAACGGTCCGGTCGACCCCGTCGTGAGAGCGACCACCCAGACGGCAACCAGCACGAGGACGATCGAAATCGTCACCGGACTCTTCGCGGTCCGGCGGAGCAGGAAAATCACGGCTGAAGCCCCATGTGCTGGTAAATCGGCGTCAAGGCGTTCTTGAGAACCCACTGAACTGTATGCCAGTCGTGTGCCGTTCCGGGAGACACGACGCGGGTGGTATGGATACCCGCCTGGCGAGCGGCGACACTCATGGCCGCGGCAACAGGACCGTAGCGCGCGTCAAGCTGCCCCGCCCCGAACACCGCGACCGTCTGACGATATGGCGCTTTCGATGCCATGACGTGCTCCGGCGTCGCCGCGCGGTACGCCGCAGCATCCCCGTGGAAGCCGACCGCGATGGTGTGCTGCAGGTTGCCGTTCATGGGGGCGAGCTGCCCCGCGACGTCGATGATGTTCGAGAACAGGGACGGATACTGCGAGCCCAGCTGAATCGAGCAGGTGCCCCCCTGCGAGAAACCCGCAATCGCCCAGTCTGCTGACGCCGTCTTCACGGTGAGGTGTGTGCGAATCCAGGTCGGAACATCGACGGTGAGGTACGTCGCGGAGTTGCCGAGCGCGCCATCGACGCACATCGGATTGTTCTGCGGTGCCGTCAGCTGATCCGCGGCGACCACGATGGGCGCGATGCCGTTGTGGGTGCGCGCGTACGCGTCGAAAATCGCCGCGATGTTGCCGGATGAGATCACGTTGCCCGGAGATCCCGGCTGCCCCGAGAGCATGATGATCACCGGGAGTGGGACCGGATGGGTCAGCAGCGCGGCCGGCGGGAGGTAGACATAGGCGCGCCGGGCGGAGAAGTGCGACACCGTTCCGGGAATCGCCACGCTCCCGACCAGCCCATGGAGCGCAGTTGTCGTGATCCGGGACACCGCCGCGCGATCGGATCCGCGCGAACTGGACGGCGCGACAGCCACCGTCACCCGTCTCCCACTCCCCGGCGCGCCGAGCGCCTGTCGGGCGAGGACCGATGCCGGCAGGGGTGCAGCCACCGCGTGGTCGCTCAGCGATCCGACCGTCGTGTACTGGCCGAAGTCCGCGTTGACTCCCACCGTGCCGGCCAGCAGGGATGTTGCGATCGTGACCGCCGCGACGAGGCGACCGCGCCATCCGGTCAAGGCGATCGCGGCGACCGCGATCCCGACGCCGGCAAACGCGGCGGCGACCCAACTCCGCGAGGTCGGCGACAGGGCCACCTCGAACAGGTTCAGCTGATCGGAGAGCAGCCAGCAGAGCGCGAGGCCGACGGCACCGCCGATGACCCCTGAACCCAGCACGACGATCAGCCGCCGGCGGCGGTGGGTTGTCCCCCGTCGACGATCGAGAACGACCAGCGTCACAACGCTGAGCACGAGCAGAAGCTGTGTGAGATCGATGACGAAGGGCAGCGGTCCTCCGACCAGGCTGATCCCCTGCCACCACGCGTTCATTGACTCTCCCTGCCGACATCACGGGTGTCGAGCAACCATCAGTCTCGACGATGATGATGACCGCGTGGTTCACGTCACCGCACTCTGACGTGAGGGTTCTCACAAGGAACGTTCGACGACGCGAACGGTCTTGTCCCTCACCACCCTCGCAGCGCGTTCGGACACGCCTCGGCTAGAAGCCGAGTCGACCGAGCTGTTTCGCGTCGCGCTGCCACTCCTTGGCGACCTTCACGCGCATCGAGAGGAACACCTGCGTCCCCACCAGCGGCTCGATCGCGGCGCGAGCACGCGCACCGACCTCCTGCAGCCGTTCCCCCCTGTGCCCGATCACGATTCCCTTCTGGCTGTCGCGCTCGACCCAGAGATTGGCGTAGATCTCGAGCAGTTCTCGGTCGTCACGTTTGACCATGTCATCGATCGTGACGGCCAGCGAGTGCGGCAGTTCGTCGCTCACGCCCTCGAGCGCCGCCTCCCGGATCAGCTCGGCAACCCGATGTTCGAGGGTCTCGTCGGTGACCGCGTCGTCCCCGTAGAGCGCCGGTCCGGCCGGCAGAAGCGACAGCAGCTGGGTGAGCAGCACATCGAGTTGGATGCGGCTGGTTGACGACACCGGGACGATCGCCTCCCAGTCGCGCAACTCGCTGATCGCCAGCAGCTGCTCCGCAACAGCCGGACGCGATGTGGCGTCGATCTTGGTGACGATGGCGACCTTCTTGGCGCGCGGGAAGGCATCCAGCTGCTCGTTGATGAAGCGGTCACCGGGGCCGATCTTCTCGTTGGCGGGCAGACAGAACCCGATGACGTCCACGTCGCCCAGAGTCGCCTGCACCACGCTGTTCAGTCGTTCGCCCAACAGGGTGCGGGGGCGATGCATCCCCGGGGTGTCGACGATGATCAGTTGGCCGTCGTGGGTATGCACGATCCCGCGGATGGCATTGCGCGTCGTCTGCGGCTTCGACGAGGTGATGGCGACTTTCTCGCCGACGAGAGCGTTGGTCAGCGTGGACTTTCCCACGTTGGGACGACCGACGAACGAGACGAAACCGGAACGGAACGGGGTGGTCATGATGCGGCGCTCTTCTCGTTCTGGCTCGCCGAACGGTCGGCCTTCTGGGGCTTCTCCGCTTTGGGGGCCCTGTCAGCCCGGTCGGCCCTGTCGGACTTCTCGGCCTTGTCGGACTTCTCGGCCCTGTCTGGCTTCGCGGGCTTGTCTGGCTTCCCGGGCTTCTCCGGCTTGTCGGTATTCGCGAAGGCGGTCTCCGCATCCATGAGGGCCTGGTCGCGTTCGACCAGCACCGTCGTGAGGTGTTTGCGACGGCCTTCGGTGCGCTCGGCTGTCAGCACCAACCCCGACACGGTCGCTGCAGAGCCGGCAACGGGAAGGCGACCGATCGCCTTGGTCAGGAGACCGCCGACCGAATCGACGTCATCGTCGTCGAGCTCGATACCGAAGAGGTCCCCGAGCTCGTCGGTGGGCAAGCGGGCGCTCACGCGGTAGCGCCCGTCGGAGAGCTCGGTCACCTCGGCCACATCTCGGTCGTACTCGTCGGAGATGTCGCCGACGAGTTCCTCGATGAGATCCTCCAGGGTCACCAGGCCCGCAATTCCCCCGTACTCGTCGACGACCATGGCCAGGTGATTCGACTCGAGTTGCATCTGACGCAAGGTGTCATCGGCCTTCTTGGACTCCGGGACGAACAGTGCGGGCCTGGCAAGCTGGTTGACGGTCTTGGTCGCCGCATCCCCCGGCTTCTCATGGGTCAGTCGTGCCACATCGCGCAGATACAGGATTCCGAGCACCTCGTCGGCGTCCTTTCCCGTCACCGGCATCCGCGAGACGCCGGTGGACAGAAACTGTCCCATCGCCGCGCCGACTTTCGCATCGTCGTCGACCGTGATCATCTCGGTGCGCGGGATCATCACTTCGCGCACCACGGTGTCGCTGAACTCGAAGATCGAGTGGATGAGTTCACGGTCATCCTCCTCGAGAACGTCGAGTTCGGCAGCCTCATCGACCATGCTGAGCAGTTGCTCCTCGCTGGCGAACGAGATCGCCGATGGGCGTCCGGGCGTGACCCGATTTCCGAGCGCCACGAGCAAGTCGGCGAGCGGCCCGAGCAGCACCCGGATGAAGCGCACCAGCGGGGCCGCAAACACGATGATGCCCTTGGCATGGGCACGGCCGACCGACCGTGGACTGGACCCCACCAGCACGAACGAGGCCGCGGTCATCACGAAGGCACTGCAGAGCAGGACAAGCCACCACTGCGGAAACACGGAGGCGAACGCAAGGGTGATCAGCACCGCCGCCGCGGTCTCCGAGACCACGCGCATGAAGTTCACCGCATTGACGGAATGCCCGAGATCGTTGGAGAGCGCGAGCAAGGGGGCCTTCACGCGCACGTGCTGGCCGGCAAGGTCGATGAGATCGGCACGGCTGAGCACCCCGAGCGCGGCGTCCGTTGCCGCCAGCAAGCCGCCGACGGCGACAAGAAGCGCGGCGACTGCGACGAAGACCGCGACGATCATGCGGCTACCGTCGTCGCTCGGCGAGGGTGAAACCGACCAAGATGTCCCGCTGGATGCCGAACATCTCCTTCTCGTCTTCCGGTTCGACGTGATCGAAACCGAGCAGGTGCAGCAATCCGTGTGCGGTCAGCAGCACGAGCTCCTCCAGCGCGGAATGACCGGCGGCCTCCGCCTGCGCAATCGCGACCTGCGGACAGAGGACGATGTCTCCGAGCAGTCCCGCCGGCGTGACATCGTCTTCGCTGCCAGGTCGCAGCTCGTCCATCGGAAAGCTGAGCACGTCGGTCGGACCCGGCTCGTCCATCCACTGAACGTGCAGCTGCTCCATCGCGGCCTCGTCGACGAGCAGGATCGCGAGCTCCGCGTCGGCGTGCACGTGCAGGAAGTCGAGTTCGAACGCGACGAGTCGCAGCAGCGCGGACTCGTCGATCTCGACGCCGCTCTCGTTGTTGATTTCGATCGACATCAGCCGCGCCATCCGCGCTTGGGGCGCTCACTCGACGGTGGGCGTCGGTCCTGTGGGCCATGCCCGCGTCGCTCAGCGCGGTTCCCGTCGTCGGTGTCGGCCTGCGTCCGCTCATACTGCCGAAGCTGCCGTTCCGCGTCGTACTTCGTGTACGCGTCGACGATCCGGCCGACCAGCGAGTGGCGCACCACGTCCTCGCTGGTGAGACGCGCGAAATGGATGTCGGGGATCCCGTCGAGCACGCGCGTCACCAACTGCAGACCACTCGCGCCCCCGGGCAAGTCGATCTGGGTCACATCGCCGGTCACCACCATGCGCGTGCCGAATCCCAGCCGGGTCAGGAACATCTTCATCTGCTCCGGGGTGGTGTTCTGCGCCTCATCGAGCACGACGAAGGCATTGTTGAGTGTTCGACCGCGCATGTATGCAAGCGGGGCCACCTCGATGGTCCCCGCCGCCAGCAGCTTGGGCACGATCTCGGGATCCATCATCTCGTTGAGCGCGTCATAGAGCGGCCGCAGATACGGATCGATCTTGTCGGTCAGGGTGCCGGGAAGGAAGCCCAGCCGCTCCCCCGCCTCGACCGCGGGGCGGGTCAGGATGATGCGATCCACCTCTTTGCGCTGCAGCGCCTGCACCGCCTTCGCCATGGCCAGGTACGTCTTGCCGGTCCCTGCCGGACCGATGCCGAAGGTGATCGTGTTGAGGTCGATGGCGTCGACGTACGCCTTCTGACCCAGCGTCTTCGGCCGGATGCTCTTGCCCTTGCTGGTGAGGATCGCCTGGCTGAGCACCTCGGCCGGGCTACCCTCGTTCCGTTCCAAGATGCGAACGGAGCTGGTCACATCGACGGGTCCGAGGTCGGCGCCGTTGCGAACCAGTTGAATCAACTCCTGCACCAGCCGCTCGGCGGCGTGCACCTGCTCGGCCGGACCGTCCAAGCTCACCTGGTTGCCCCGCACGAGCAGTGCCACGTCGGGGTATTGCCGCTCGATCATGGCCAGCAGTCGGTCCTGGGGACCGAGGAGACGAACCATGGCGACGCCGTCAACGGGAAACTCGGCGTGCGCGGTCGGAATCGGTTCGCTCGAGGCGGGGAGGTCGCTAGAAGCCAAGGGTGCCTTCCGAGGAGTCGCCACTGTTCGTGCTGAGAAGGTGAGCGTGGACGTGGAATACGGTCTGTCCTACGCGTTCGCCGGTGTTGAAGACGAGGCGGTATTGCCCACCCGCGTACTCGTCAGCGAGCTGTTGCGCGACGGCCACCAGATCGGCGAGCAATCGCGGATCCGCTGCCGCGAGCTCCGTGACGTTCGTGAACTCCGAGGTCTTGGGCACGACGAGCATGTGCACGGGCGCTTTCGGCGCGATGTCCCGAAACGCGATGATCCGGTCGTCTTCATAGACGATCGTCGCCGGGATCTCGCGCGCGACGATGCGTTCGAACACCGTGCGTTCGACGACGGGAGGCTCCTCGCTCGACATGTCAACCATCTTAAGGTGCCGCGTCCCACAGCGCCCGATACTGCCGGATGCGCTGCTCGTCGTGCGCGATCCCGTACGCCGCGAAGAACTCCTCCTGCCATCCGGGCCCGAAGTTCCAGTCCAGGCTCATGCTCGCCACGGCGAGGTCGGCCCACCGGTCGGCGATCCCCAGAGCGCCGAGGTCGACATGCCCGGCGAACCGCGCGTGATGACCGATGATCGTGTTGGGTGCGCACGGGTCGCCGTGCACCACGACGGGATCGGCGATCGTCCCTCCGATCGCGGCCCACGAGCACGCGAAGGGGCACTCACCGACCGGAAGCTCGTGCAGCGTGCGGAGCCCCGCCGCGATCGCTCGCACGGCGTCGCGCGGTCGAGCCAGCCACACGTCGGTGACCGCTCCTGAGCCGTCGAGCGCGCGCGTCACCAGGACCTGACCGTGCTCGTCGCGTCGGAAATCCAGGACCTCGGGCACCGGATGCCGCTGTCCGGCCCACACCAGCCGGGTGCGCTCATCTTCCAGATCGACACCGCTGCCGAGCGGATTCCACTTGAGGTACCGCGCGCCGTCTCGAACGGTCAGCCCGCCCAGTCCATTCACCCAGATCGCCTCGAGCTCGCCGCCGGAGGCGACAACGCGCACCAACTCGGGAACGTCGACCCGACCGACTGGCGTGTGGGCGAGCGGGCGGCCGGTCACCAGCGGCCGAGTCGCACGTTCACGAGCGCGAGCGCCGCCGGGCCGGCCGTCGAGGTGCGCAGCACCTCCCGGCCCAGGCGCACGCGGGTGGCACCGCTCTCGGCGAGCAGCGCGAACTCACGCGCGGAGATTCCGCCCTCCGGACCCACGACGAGCGTGATGCGCTCGGGCCCCAGCGGCACCTCGGACATGGCGACATCCGCGACAGGATCGAGGATGAGCAGCCGACCCGGCAGCGCGGCGAGGGCCGCGGCGGTCGCGAGGGCGGCGACCTCCGGAACGCGCGATCGGATCGCCTGTTTGCTCGCCTCGCGCACGATCGAGACCCATCGCTCGCGCCCCTTTGTCTCTTTCAGCCCCTCCCACCGGGAAACCGACCGCTCGGCTGCCCACGGGATGACCCCCGCAGCCCCCAGTTCGGTTGCGGCCTGCACGGCCAGTTCGTCACGGTCGCCTTTGGCGAGAGCCTGCGCGAGCCACAGCGGCGGCTCAGGCTCGGGGTCGTGGCGAACCTCGTCCACCTCGATGGCGAGTTCGTTCGGCGTCGCGGTCACCACGGCACCCCATGCCAGGAATCCCGCTCCGTCGCCGATGGCGATCCGCTCGCCGATCCGCACACGAGCGACCGAGACGCCATGCCGCGCTTCCTCGCCCGTGACACTCACTCGCGCACCGATCACGGCATCCGCCGATTCGAGCGCGGGGTTCAGGTACAGCGACGCCACAGTTCGACTCAGATGTTGAGGAAGCGGTCGCGCAGCTTCGCGAAAAGCCCCTGCTGGAAATGCGAGAACTCGGGCGCGACCGGGCGGCGACTCTCGGCGAACTGTTTGATCAGCTGCGTCTCCTTGTTGTTGAGTCGCACCGGGGTCACCACCTGGATGCCGACCTTGAGGTCACCGCGACCGCCGCCGCGCAAGCGCGTGATCCCGCGCTCCTTCACCGTCACGATATCGGCGCTCTGGATGCCGGGCTTGATGTCGATGGAGACCTCGCCGTCCAGACCCGGCAGGGTCGATGTCGTGCCCAGGATCGCATCGGTCATCTGAATCTCGAGAGTGGCAAGCAAATCGTCGCCGTTGCGGCTGAAGATGTCGTGGTGCTTGACCTTGACCTCGAGGTACAGGTCGCCGTTCGCTCCCCCGGCCGGTCCGGCTTCGCCCTCGCCGGGAAGGTGCAGACGCATCCCGGTGTCGACCCCCGAGGGCACGTCGACCGTGACGACCCGTTTGGCACGCACCCGACCTTGCCCGGCACACGTCGGGCACGGGTTCGGGATGACCGTGCCGTAACCCCGGCAGGTTCCACAGGGGCTGGACGTCATCACGTTGCCCAGCAGGGAACGCACCGAGCGCTGGATCGAGCCGGAGCCACGACAGATGTCGCACGTCACCGGCTTCGTTCCTGGCGCACAACAGCTCCCCGCGCAGGTCTCGCAGACGATCGCGGTATCGACTTCGATGTTGCGCTTGGTGCCGAAGACCACCTCCTGCAACTCGACCTCGACGCGCAGCAGTGCGTCTTGGCCGCGTTCGCGGCGGGAACGCGGTCCGCTGGCACGGCCACCCTGAGCCGCGCCGAAGAACGTCTCGAAGATGTCGCCGAAACCGAAACCACCGGCTCCGCCACCGCCGAACCCGGCCTGCGGCCCGAGGTCGTAGCGCTCGCGTTGATCGGGATCGCTGAGCACGTCGTAGGCGTGCGTCACGAGCTTGAACCGCTCGGCGGCATCCTCGCTCGGATTCACGTCGGGATGCAGCTCGCGAGCCAGTTTGCGGTATGCCTTCTTGATCTCTTCGGGCGTCGCGGCGCGATCGACCCCGAGAACTTCATAGTGGTCAGCCACTCTTTACTGTTCCTTACCGAGCAACCGCGTGAGGTAGCGGGCTACGGCCCGCACGGCTGCCATATTGTTCGAATAATCCATCCGGGTGGGACCGAGCACGCCGAGACGCGCAACGCTCCCGCCGGAAGCCGAGTAGCCGGATGCCAGCACGCTCGTCTCGCTCAGCTGCCCGCCAGGACCGAAGCCCTGGTTTTCGCGGCCGATGCTGACGGACACACCACCCCCGTCGATCTCCATCTCGCTGAAGAGCTTGATCAAGGTGACCTGCTCCTCGATTGCTTCGAGCACCGGGTAGATGCTCCCGCTGAAGTCGCTTTCCGTGCGTGCCAGATTGGCCGCTCCCGACATCACCAGTCGGTCCTGGCGATTCGCCGCGACCTGCTCGCCCAGGCAGGCGGCAACGGCCACCGCCACGGCCGAATGAGCCGGTGGGAAAGAGTCGGGCAGATCGCGCAGCTTCTCGGTCGCATCGGCGAGTGCCACTCCGCCGAGCTCGGCGTTGAGCTTTCCGCGCAACTCCCCCAGAAAGTCGTCACCGAGACCCGTCTCATCCGGTACGACGATATCCAGAAGCCGCTGGTCGACGCGTCCGGTGTCAGTGATCAGCACCGTCATGAGTCGCGTCGGACCCAGCGCGACGAGCTCGATATGCCGAACACGGGCGCTCCCGAACGACGGATACTGTGCCAGCGCGACCTGGTTGGTGAGCTGAGACAGAAGGCGCGTCGTGCGCGAGAGCACGTCATCCAAATCGACGGCCTGGCCCAGAAAGGCCTCGATGGCGGTGCGCTGCGCCGCAGTGAGTGGACGGAGCTCCGTCAGTTGATCGACGAAGACGCGGTAGCCCTTGTCGGTCGGGATGCGCCCGGATGAGGTGTGCGGAGCCGCGATCAGCTCCTCCTCTTCGAGCTGCGCCATGTCGTTGCGGATGGTGGCGGCGGACACCCCGAATGAGTGTCGCTCAACGATGGTTTTCGAGCCGACCGGCTCCCGCGAGGCGACATAGTCCTGCACGATCACACGGAGCACTTCGAGGCCGCGATCCGAAACCATGAGAGCACCGCCTTCCGTCGCGCGATCCGGCGCCGACACGGTTAGCACTCACGCCGACTGACTGCCAATAATAGCGCGACACACCCGCCCCAAGCTGTTGCACGCGGGAATTGCGAAGCACTACCTTGTGCTTGTGCGTGTGCCTGGCCCAATCGGGCCGCGAAGGTGCCAGCCCGTGCTCTTTCCCAGAAACCGGGGTTCATCCCCGCACATCGAAAGGCAACATCATGACTGAACCCGCATCTGCCGCCCCGAGTCCCGCGGCGCCGCTGACCGAAGCGGAAGACAAGCAGTGGGCATCGTTCGCCCACTTCGGAAACATTCTCTCGCTCGTCCCGGCTCTCATCATCTGGCTGATCTTCAAGGACCGCGGCCCCAAGACCAACGTCGAGGGCAAAGAAGCCCTCAACTGGGGAATCAACGTCGCCGCCGGCTTCATCATCCTCCAGGTCCTGAACGCCATCGTGGCGATCGCCTTCTTCCCACTGAAGATCCTTACGGGACTCCTCATCTTCGCGCTCGTCGTCGTGAACCTCATCTTCGCGATCATGGGCGGCGTGAAGGTCAACGGCGGCGGCTCGTACCGCTACCCGGTGAACATCCGCTGGATCAAGTAGTCACGTCTTCTCGAAAGAGCCGGACCGCGCGGTCCGGCTCTTTCCTGTTTAATGGCGGCATGACACAGCCCCCGACCGCGCAGGGTTACGTCCCGCAGCCGACGATGAGTCCAGCCGATGAGCGGATGTGGTCGATCCTGACCCACGTGGGAAGCATCTTCTTCTATTGGCTCGCTCCGCTGATCGCCTATCTGGTGCTCAAGGACCGCGGGCCGTTCGTCCGCTGGCACACCCGTCAGGCGCTCAACTTCCACATCACGCTCGTGATCACCTACGCCGCCGGCTTCGTGCTGGTCTTCGTCGTCGTCGGCTACTTCATCGTCATCGCCGCCGGGATCGTGCAGATCATCTTCGGCATCCTGGCGGCAGTCGCCGCGAGCCGAGGTGAGTACTACCGGATCCCGCTGGCGATCGAGTTCGTCAAGTAGCTCCCCGTTCGTCGCAGGCCGAGGTCAGCTCCCGAGGAGGCGGCGGACGACCGCATCGGCGAGAAGCCTGCCGCGCAGCGTCAATACGACCCGCCCACGGATCGCGGCTCCCCCGTCGATCAGGCCGTCGGCGATCAGCCCGGCGATCGCTCCGCGACCCGGCAGATCGAGTTCGGAGATCGACAGACCGTCTGCAACTCGGCTGGTCAGCAGCACCGTCTCCGTGCGGCGGGTCTCCTCATCGAGCGTCTCCCGCCCCGCGGCAGGCGACACCCCCGCCGCGATCCGCTCGGCATAGGCGGCGGGGTGCTTCACGTTCCACCAGCGCACGCCACCGACGTGGGAGTGCGCGCCCGGTCCGACCCCCCACCAGTCCTGGCCCGTCCAGTACGAGAGGTTGTGGCGTGAGCGGGTTCCAGCATCCCGGGCCCAGTTGCTGAGCTCGTACCAGGAAAAACCGCGCTCGGCGAGCACAGTGTCTGCCAGCTCGTACATCTCGGCCTGCACATCATCATCGGGCGAAGCGATCTCGCCGCGAGCGATCTGACGGGCCAACTTGGTGCCGCTTTCGACGATCAACGCGTAGGCGCTGACATGGTCGGGATGCTGCTCCAAGGCGAGCTCCAGCGAGCTCCGCCAGTCATCCAGCGACTCCCCGGGGGTGCCGTAAATAAGATCGAGGCTGACCTGGAGCCCCGCGGCGCGGGCCCACTCCACGACGAGAGGCACGCGCTCGGGATCATGGGTCCGCTCGAGGGTGGCAAGCACGTGGGGCACGGCGGACTGCATCCCGAAGCTGACGCGAGTGAAGCCGGCCGCGGCGAGTTGCGCCAACGACTCGGCGGTGACCGAGTCGGGGTTGGCTTCGGTGGTGATCTCGGCATCCGAAGCGAGGCCCCAAGCATCACGGATGCTGCCCAACAGCTGAGCGAGCTGCGTCACCGGCAGCAGGGTCGGTGTCCCCCCGCCGAAGAAGACCGTCGACACCGGGCGGCGGGGCGCCCCCGTCGCGTCCAGAATCTCGACGGCGCGTTGGATCTCGGCGACCGCCTGCCCGGCGTAGTCGCTTTGCTTGACGCCGCGAACTTCATCCGCCGTGTAGGTGTTGAAGTCGCAATAGCCGCAACGCACTCGGCAAAACGGCACGTGCACATAGACACCGAAGTCGCGCTCAGCCCATCCCCGGGTCACGCTGCTGGGCAGTAATCCATCCGCTGGCGCGGGATCGGCACGAGGGAGGGCAGATGGCATGGTGCTCTCATTCTCCCGCGACCAGCCCGCGAGCGCGGGGTTGCGGGGCGAGCGCGTCGCCCGCATGCCCCGCGCTCGCCCGCGAACCCCGCGCTCGCCCCAGAAGGACGAGGGGAACGGCTAGCGCGAAACCAGGTCGGCGAACTGCCCGGCGTCCAGGGCGAACAGGTCGGCGGCACCGGCGGTGGCGGCACCGGCGAGTCCTCCCGCGGCAGGAAGCAACTGCTCGGCGAAGAAGCGCGCCATGACCAGACGGGTCTCGGCGACCTCCGGGTCCAGCGGCACCGCGGCGAGCGCCCCCCTGGCGAGGAGCCAGGCCAGCACCACCAGCCCGAACTGGCGCAGGTACGGGCTCGAGCCAGAGAGAGCGCCGGCGGGGTCGGCGGCCCCGTTCCGCAGCATCCAGTTGGTCGTCTGGCCAAGCGTGTCGAGTTGGGTCGCGAGATTCGAGCGGATGCTGGCGAACGCGTCGCCTGCCGCAGCGAGTTCTCCGTCCAGCTCGCGCATCGTGGCGAGGAACTCGGTCACCGAGGCGCCGCCCCGGACGCCGAGCTTGCGCCCGACCAGGTCCGCCGCCTGGATGCCGTTGGTGCCCTCGTAGATGGCGGCGATGCGGACGTCGCGGTAATGCTGCGCGGCCCCCGTCTCTTCGATGAAGCCCATGCCACCGTGGATCTGCAGCGCGAGCGAGGTGAGTTCGTTGCCGAGGTCAGTGCCCATCGACTTGCAGATCGGCGTCAGCAGAGCGACGACCTCGGCGGCGCGGGCGCGCACATCCGCGTCGGGGTGGTGCACGCTGCGGTCGGTCTGGCCGCCGTTGAAGAGAATCAGGCTGCGAAGCGCCGTGATGTAGCTCTTCTGGGTCATCAGCATCCGACGCACGTCGGGGTGATCGATGATCGGCGCGTTGGGGACGACCCCACTCGGTTCGATGGCCGCGCCCTGACGGCGCTCCTGGGCGTACTCGAGCGACTGCTGATAGGCACGCTCGCTGAGTGCGACACCCTGGTTGCCGACGGACAGGCGCGCACTGTTCATCATGACGAACATGATCCGCATGCCCTTGTTCAGGTCTCCGATCAGGTACCCGGTCGCGTCGTCGTACTCCATGACGCAGGTCGGAGACCCGTGAATACCCATCTTGTGCTCGAGGGAGAGCACCTGAACGCCGTTGCGCTCCCCCAGCGACTCGTCGTCGTTGATCAGGAACTTCGGCACGATGAAGCAGGAGATGCCCGCGGTGCCCGCGGGGGCGCCCGGGGTGCGGGCGAGCACGAGGTGCACGATCTGCTCGGCCATGTCGTGCTCGCCGTAGGTGATGTAGATCTTCTGGCCGCTGATGCCGAAGGTGCCGTCGTCCCGGGGCACAGCCTTCGTCACGAGCGCGCCGACGTCGGAACCGGCCTGCGGCTCGGTGAGGTTCATCGTGCCGGACCACTTGCCCGAGACCATGTTCGGCAGGTAGCGCGTCTTCTGCTCATCGCTGCCGTAATGCAGCAAGGCGTCGATCGCGCCCTGAGTCAGCAGCGGCGCCAGGGAGAAAGCCATGTTCGCGCCCAGCAGCATCTCCTGGATGGCGAGGCCCACGACGGCCGGGAAGCCACCACCATCGAACTCCTCCGGGAACGGCAGCGAGGCCCAGCCAGCCTCGACGAGCTTGGAGTATGCCTCCTTGAAGCCGGGCGAGGTGGTGACAGTGGCATCCGGATTGCGCACAGCGCCGTGAAGGTCGCCGGCACGGTTGGTCGGGGCGACGACTTCGGCAGCGAAGGCGCCCGCCTCGCCCAGCAGGCCGGTCACGGTCTCCAGGTCGGCGTGCTCGAAGCCAGGGAACTCGGCGATCTCGTCGTACCCGACGATGTGCTCGAGGATGAAGGCCGTATCGGAAACAGGGGGTCGGTAGTCGCTCACGAACGCGAGCTTACGCTCGCTTTCGGCGATCCGGGAGACATGAGCCAGACGTTAAGCCCTGAGGTCGGGGATCGACCCCGTCAGGGCGCGCCCGTAGCGGGCCGTGAAGATGGCTTGCATCATTCGGAGGGCGGGATACGCGGCCCAGAAGAACGCGTTCGCCGGGCGCGAGAAGGCCCGGATCACCAACCACACCGAGTCGTCGGCACGCCGCTCGACCACGAAGGCCTCCTCGCCGCGCTCCGGATGTCCCGGCAGCGTGCCGTAGGCGAAACCCTTGCGATCGGGTTCATCGATCACGTAGACAACACGCGTCGGGATCGTCGCCGGCCAGAACAGCCATTTCATGAGTGCCGTATCACCGGGTTGGATCAACGAAACACCAGAAGGTGCATACGTGACTTCGTCACCGACACTGCTTGCCGCGGACCGCACCGGCACCCCGTCTTTGTCGAAAGCAACCGGGACATACGTTCCCTCGGCCACCTCGACCGGCCGCTCGAGTTCGACGACGTGGAACCCAGCCTTTCGCTGGATGCCCCAACTCAGCGTCTGCAACCAGGCGTACTCCCAGCGCTCCGGCCCATGTCCGATCCGAACCCGTCGCTCGATCGGCCGGAAACCCTTCGGTGGATACCGCAGCAGGTCATCCGCCTGCGTCGCCCCGATCGCCGCGTACGTCACCGGCACGCTCCAGAGCTCCGCGGTGTTGTCCACACCCCGATTTTACGGGGCTGGCGAAGCAAGCGGCCCACGTCTCCGCGGCCGAGAAGCTACTTCTTCTTCGGGTCCTTGCCCTCGACGTCACCGGAGAGCGCGGCGATGAACGCCTCCTGAGGGACCTCGACGCGGCCGACCATCTTCATCCGCTTCTTGCCCTCCTTCTGCTTCTCGAGCAGTTTCCGCTTGCGGGTGATGTCACCGCCGTAGCACTTGGCGAGCACGTCTTTGCGCATCGCCGAGATCGACTCGCGCGCGATGATCCGAGCGCCGATGGCAGCCTGGATCGGCACCTCGAACTGCTGGCGCGGGATGAGCTTCTTCAGCCGTTCGGTCATCAGCAGTCCGTATGCGTACGCCTTGTCGCGGTGCACGATCGCCGAGAAGGCGTCGACTGCTTCACCCTGGAGAAGGATGTCGACCTTGACCAGGTCGGCATCCTGTTCGCCACTGGGTTCGTAGTCGAGACTCGCGTAGCCCGCCGTCTTGCTCTTCAGCTGATCGAAGAAGTCGAAGACGATCTCGCCGAGCGGCATCGCGTAGCGGATCTCGACCCGGTCTTCGCCGAGATACTCCATGCCGAGCAGACTGCCGCGCTTGCTCTGGCACAGCTCCATGATCGTGCCGACATAATCCTTCGGTGCGAGGATCGCGGCCTTCACCATCGGCTCGCTGACGCTGGCGATCTTCGTGCCCGTCGGAAACTCGCTGGGATTGGTCACGGTGAAGTGCTTCTTGTCCTCGGTGGTCACCTCATACGGCACGGAGGGTGCGGTGGCGATCAGGTCGAGCCCGAACTCGCGCTCCAAGCGCTCCGTCACGATCTCGAGGTGCAGCAGCCCGAGGAAGCCGCAACGGAAACCGAACCCGAGGGCGACGGATGTCTCCGGCTCGTAGTTGAGCGACGCATCCGACAGCTTCAGCTTGTCGAGGGCCTCGCGGAGGATCGGGTAGTCACTCCCGTCGATCGGGTAGAGCCCCGAAAACACCATGGGCTTCGGATCGGTGTAGCCGGGCAGCGCGTCGGTCGATGGCTTCGCGGCGTTGGTGACGGTATCGCCGACTTTGGACTGCCGAACGTCTTTCACGCCCGTGATCAGGTAGCCGACCTCGCCGACGCCGAGTCCCTTGGTGGGCGTCGGCTCTGGCGAGCTCACGCCGATCTCGAGCAGCTCGTGCACGGCCTTCGTCGACATCATCTGGATGCGCTCGCGCGGGCTCAACTTGCCGTCGATCATTCGGACGTAGGTGACGACGCCACGATAGGTGTCGTAGACCGAGTCGAAGATCATCGCGCGCGCGGGACCGTTCGGGTCGCCCTGCGGCGCCGGGATGAGTTCGACCACCCGATCGAGCAACTCGGTGACGCCCATGCCGGTCTTGCCGCTGACCCGCAGAACGTCGTCGGGCGTCCCGCCGATCAGGCTCGCGAGCTCCTTGGCGTACTTGTCGGGATCCGCGGCGGGCAGGTCGATCTTGTTCAGCACGGGGATGATCGTGAGGTCGTTGTCCAGGGCCAGGTACAGGTTGGCGAGGGTCTGCGCCTCGATGCCCTGGGCGGCATCCACGAGCAGGATCGCACCCTCGCAGGCGGCCAACGAGCGGGAGACCTCGTAGGTGAAGTCGACGTGCCCTGGCGTGTCGATCATGTTGAGCGCGAAGGTGTCACCGTTGAGGGCCCACGGCATCCTGACCGCCTGGCTCTTGATGGTGATGCCTCGCTCGCGCTCGATGTCCATACGGTCGAGGTACTGGGCGCGCATGTCGCGGTCACTGACGACCCCGGTGATGCCGAGCATCCGGTCGGCGAGCGTCGACTTGCCATGGTCGATGTGCGCGATGATGCAGAAGTTGCGGATCTTGGCGGGGTCGGTCGACGCCGGTTCGAGAGATTTCAGCGCGCGCGGAGACATGACGGGCCATTCTCCCATGCGCGGTGGAGGCGTGCTGACGCGAGCGTGCCCGCTGGCCGAGGCGCTGACGCCCGCTGAGCGGAGGCGCTGACGCCCGCTGGTTGAGGTGCTGACGCCCGCTGAGAGCACGCGCTTATGCGTACTCTCAGCGCTGAAAGCCTGGGCGAACACGTACTTTCGGGGCTGGGGCGCGTGCTGGGGGCGGGTATGGAAGAAGGGCGACTCAGCGCGGGGCGGGCAGTTTCGCGATTCCCGACAGCAGGTCGGCCTCGGCGGCCGCCAGGCAGAGACGGATCCAGCCCTCACCCGAGCGGCCGAAGGCGCTCCCCGGGGCGACCGCCACCCGCTCCTCGAGCAGGAAGCGCTCCGCCCAACTCGCGACATCGCCGTCGGTCGCGTGCGAGACGTCGACCCACAGATAGAAGGCGCCGGTGGGTTCGAGATAGCGGATGCCACGAGCGTCGAGTGCGGCCGTCGCGACCGCGTAGTTCGCTCGGTAATGCGCGGCGGCCTCTGCCACGTGCTCCTGGGGCCCCTGAAGCGCGGCCAGCGCCGCGTACTGATCCGGCTGGGCGACACAGCCGACCGAGGCCTCCTGCATGTTCCTCATCGTTGCAGCCATGCCGGAGGGTGTCACCAGATAACCGACCCGAATGCCGGTCATGGCATACGACTTGGAGAATGAAAATGCGGAAAAAACTCGTTCGATGCCACCGTCGGCATCCATCCGGGTCTCCGCGTCGAGGGCGGCCATGCTGATGTGTGGCGACCCCCAGGTGAAGTGTTCGTAGACCTCGTCGCTCAAAATCCACAGGTCATGTCGGCGCGCGAACGCGAGAAGCTCGCCGAGCACCTCGCGTGAGAAGACCGCCCCCAGCGGGTTCGACGGCGAGTTGACGACCAGCATCCGAGTGCGTGGGGTGACGAGGGTTTCGAGTTCCGCAATGCTCGGCATGAAGCCACGTTCCGGCGTCAGGGAGTAGGGAATGGGCCGCGCGTTGAGCATCTTGGCGCTCATCGTGAAGGTCGTATAGCCGGGGTCGGGAATCAGCAGTTCGTCGCCATCGGCGAGGGTCAATTGCATGGCCAGGTGGAGGGCTTGGGTGCCGCCGATCGTGGCCCAGACCTGTTCGACATCCACGTGGATGCCGTTATCGGCGGCCAGCTTCTCGACGAGGGCGCGCCGAAACGCCGGGATGCCGCCATTGGGGTTGTAGTTCGTGTCGTCTCGGTCCCATGCCGCCTTCGCGGCTGCGGCGATGTGGGGGGCGACGGGCACGTCGGGTTCGCCGACACCCAGCGAGATGACGCCGTCGAGGTGGGCCGCGATCTCGTAGATGCGGCGGATGCCGGACTCCGGCACCGAGGGGATGTGGGCGGCGAGCGAAGGCACGCTCCAGGCTAACGTGGACGGATGGCCACTCCGGATTTCATCCTCGACTTACGCGCCAAGATCGGGACGCATCCGCTCTGGCTGTCAGGTGTCACGGCTGTCGTTCTCGATGCGGCGAACGAGCGGGTTCTTCTGGTGAAGCGTGCCGACACGCTGGAGTGGACGCCCGTCACGGGCATCATCGACCCGGGTGAGCAGCCGGCGGTCGCCGCCGCTCGCGAGGCTCTCGAGGAGGCGGATGTCGTCATCCGGGTCGAGAGGCTGGTAGCGGTGCACGTGACAGAGCCCGTCGTTTACGGCAACGGCGACCAGGCGCAGTATCTCGACCTTGTCTTCGTGTGCCGCTACCTCTCCGGGCAACCGGCACCCGCGGACGGCGAGAATGTGGATGCCGCGTGGTTCGCGCTCGGGCAGCTTCCGCCGATGCGGGAGAAATTTGCGAAGCGCATTAGTTGGGCGCTCGCGCCCGGTGAGGCGGCATCCTTCTCGATTGCCGAGGGCGCGCAGTCCTGGTAACGTTGCACGTTGGTTTGCGTGTGGTTTCCCACCACGCGATTGGCCGGAGGCTCCCTCTACAGCCCATCCCGGCAACATCCCACCTTCCACGTAACGAAAGACAGATATTTCATGGCGAACATCAAGTCGCAGATCAAGCGCATCGGGACCAACAAGAAGGCCCAGGACCGCAACAAGGCGGTCAAGAGCGAGCTCAAGACCGCCATCCGGGCGACGCACGCCGCGATCGCCACCGGTGACAAGGCGAAAGCCGACGCGGCCCTGAAGGTCGCCAGCAAGAAGCTCGACAAAGCATCCTCGAAGGGCGTCATCCACGCCAATCAGGCCGCCAACCGCAAGAGCAGCATCAGCAAAGCGGTCGCTTCGCTCTAGCGAGACCGTCGTCGGCGCGAGCCGCACGAAGAAGCCCCTGACGCTCAGCGCCAGGGGCTTCACTCATGGTGCGGGGATATGCGGCGACGCGGTCGCCGTTCCTGACGGCGACGCATCCGGCACGAGAAAAGGCGCCGCCCGGCTATCGTTCGCCGCGGGCCGAGATCGTCTCGATGATGCGCTCGAGGGCATAGACCGGGTCACGGCCGCCACCCTTCACCTGCGCGTCGGTCTCGGCGAGGCCTCCGATGACGCGCCCAAGGCCTTCGTCGCTCCAGCCCTGGACGTCGCGACGTGCGCGATCCACCTGCCAGGGTGCGAGGCCGAATCGCGAGGCGAGCTCGCCCGAGCTGCCGCGCTGGCCAGCGAGCTTGGCCATGGTACGGATCTTACTGGCGAAGGCGGCGACCATCGGGACGGGGTCGGCCCCCGAGCTGAGAGCATGCCGAAGCAGCCCGAGAGCTTCGCCGTGACGACCGGCGATGGCGGCATCCGCGACCGCGAAGGCCGTCGTCTCGACCCGGCCGGCGTAATAACGATCGACGACGGTCTCGGTGATCTCGTCACTGGCGTCCGCGAGCAACTGCTGGCAGGCGGCCGCGAGTTCGGCCAGGTCATCACTGAACGCGCTCACCAGTGCTCGCTGGGCTCCCCCGGTGATTCGACGGCGGGCGGCGGAGAACTCGGCGCTCACGAAGTCGAACTTCTCAGCATCGCGCTTCAGTTCCGCACAGACCACTTCGATGCCGCCGCCCTGGCCGCCGCGAATCGCATCCAGCAGTTTCTTGCCACGAACACCGCCGTTGTGTCGGAGCACGAGGTAGGTGTCGTCGGCCGGACTCGCGAGGTAGGCCAGCGCCTCCTCGAGGAAGGCATCGCTGGTCTTCTCGACGTTGTCGACCCGGATGAGACGCGGTTCGCCGAACAGCGACGGGCTCGCCAGCGTGATGAGCTCGCCAGGAGCATATGAGCCGGCATCCAGGTCCGAGATCTCGAGCGACGGGTCTTCGGCCTTCAGGATGTCGCGCAGTTGGCGGATCGCACGGTCGGCGAGCACGGTCTCCGTTCCACTCACCAGGACAATCGGTGCCGGACGCACCGCGTCCCAAGCGAGCTGCGGGATTGCCGTCTTCGTGGCGGCGGCTCTCGTGGACGGTGGCCTGCTGGTTGCTCGCGCCATCCGCTGTCCTTTCGTCGCTGCGAGCCTAGCCGCCAGGGGCGACGCCGCCGGACGCGAGCCCGCCGGGTGCGCGAGGCGACGGACCGGACGTGACCACCGTGCCGGTTCCCGAGACGGTCTGGTCGAGTTGCGGGTTCTCCGGCTTTTCGGTCCAGACCGTCAGCTCTCCTGCCTGCGCACCCGGGGCGATCAGGGTCAGGCCGTCCAGGTCGGTGCGAACGGCTCGGGTGCCGACGGCCGCCAGGATGCCGAGCAGTTTGGACGTCGGATGGCCGTAGTCGTTGCCGGCCCCCACCCCGATGAGTCCGACGGTCGCGTGCAACGTCTCGTAGAGCCGGCTCGACTGGTCAGCGGAGCCGTGATGTGCGACCTTCACCACGTCGACCGGACCCACCTGACCGGCACCCACAAGTCGAGCCTGTGATTCTTGCCCGAGATCGCCGAGCAGGATGCCGCTGAGGCAGCCCGCCGCACACGCACCCGCCGCGGAGATCTGGACCGTGACACTCGCCGGATTTCCCGGCTCCGCGCCGCGCAACGGGGGCCACAGCACGTCCCAGCGCAGTTCGCCGAGCGTGCCCGTCTCACCGCGACTCACCTGGTCCACCCGGGCACCGTTGGCCCGCAGCTCGGCGGCGATGCGAGCATCCGCGGGGTCGCTCGAGGGCCCGACGAGCACCCGATCCACTTTGCCGTAGACCGCGGAGACCCCGCCGACGTGGTCAAGGTCGTAGTGCGTCAGCACGAGCAGGTCAATGTGGGTGATACCGAGTTCGTCGAGGCAGTGCTGCAAGCGTTTCGGATCCGGCCCGGTGTCGTCCAGCGCGACACGACGAGCACTGCGGATCAGGGTGGCATCGCCTTGCCCGATGTCGCACATGGCGAACTGCCAGTCACTCGGGCGGGTGGCGCTGTCCACGAGCTGGGTGCCCGCCAGGCTTGCGAGATAGCCGACGAAGGAGACGATGAGCACCGCCGTGGCGCCTCGGCGCACTGACGGACGCACGCCGCCGAGGACGGCAACCAGGCCCGCGACCGTGACCGCGACAAGGAGCAGGACGCCGACGATCCCGCCGGGCCACGGGGATCGCGCGCCCGGCAGGGCCGCAAAGAAGGTCGCGACCGCGGCGATCCAGCTGGCGGGGAGCCACGCGATCCACGCGATCACCGACGCCAGCGGCGGGGACACCGGGGCGAAGACGCAGGCGATGAGCCCGAGCACGGTCACCGGCGCCGCCGCCGGTTCGGCAAGCAGGTTGGCGGCCACCCCGTACAGCGGAAGGGACGGGTTCAGCAGCAGGAGCACCGGCTGACAGCTCAGTTGCGCGGCGAGGGGAACCGCGATGACGAGGGCGAGGCCCCGCGGCACCACACGAGCAATGACCTCCGCCAGCGGACGCGCCAGCAGCAGCAATCCAGCCGTCGCCAGCACGGAGAGCGCGAAGCCATAGCTTCGCGACAGCCACGGATCGACGACGAGAAGGATGATGACCGCGACGCACAGCAACGGCAGGCCGCGCGCAGGACGACCAGCAGCGAGGGCGACCAGAGCAACGGCAGCCATCACCGCCGCACGGATCACGCTCGGCTCGGGCGTCACGAGCACCACGAACGCGGCGAGCACAGCCGCGGCCACCACGATCCGGAGGGTGCGGGAGAGACCCAGAGCGCCGCCGATCGCGAGTGCCAGCCCGACCACGATCGCGCAGTTCGCCCCCGAGACGGCGGTCAGATGACTGAGCGACGCCGTCTTCATGGCGGCGTCAAGCGGGGCGCTGACCGAGCTGGTGTCGCCGATCGCGAGTCCGGGGAGGAGCTCACCGCCGCCGCCCGGCAGCCCGGCGGCCGCGGTCCGGAAGTCGCGACGCACGGTGTCGGCCGCGGCGAGCAGCGGAGGTGGCGCACCGGCGCGAGCGGCCTCCCCGCGCAGGTAGACGAGGTAGGCGGTGTCCTCCCCCGGCTCGGTGGCGGCGAGCGTCCCGGTGATGCGCAGGAGTCCGCCGATGCGGGCATCCCGGATCGTGTCGTCGGCTCGGTCGCCGAAGAGCAGCACCGGCGTGGAGATCTCGGTCACCGTGTCCGCCACCCGCGCGGAGATCGCCGTCGCCGGGACGCGGCCCTCCACCGACCTGCCGGTGACCGCGACGGTGAGTTCCACCATCCGTCCGGCCTGAGCGGCCTCGGTGAGGACCGGGGGTGTGCGCGATCCCCCGTGGCTGACAACCGCGGTGACAGCCACCGCGGCTGCCGCGAGAGTCACGACCGCCAACCCCTGCCACCCACGACGCCGTGGCCGGGCCAGGACACTCAGTGCGGTCAGCCCGGAGAGCGCCCAGAAGCATCCCGCCGCCGCGACCACCCACCGGGACTCCGCTGCCGCCACCGAGATGCCCGCACCCAGCCAGGCCGCAACGACAGGCGGAAGCAATCGCAGATCCGCCACGACGGGCCGGGACGCCACGGCACGAGCGGCCAGACGCGCACTCACGTCGTCACGAGGTCTTTCAGCCCCTCGAAGGTCTTTTCGCCGATGCCCGACACGCTCATCAGGTCTTCGATCGCGGTGAACCGCCCGTTGGCCGCCCGCCAGGCCAGGATGCGGGCCGCCATGGCCGGGCCGACCCGCGGCAGGGTTTGCAGGGTCGACTCGTCAGCGGTGTTGATGTTCACCTTGCCGGGAATCGCCGTGCCGCTTCGGGCGGATGTCGCCGTCGGGAGCTCCCCGACGGCGGGGACGACGATCTGTTCCCCGTCGCTGAGGAATCGCGCGAGGTTGAGGGACGCGGCATCGGCGGTGGCGGTGAGCCCACCCGCGGCAGCGACGACATCGACCGCCCGGTCGCCATCGTGGAGCGGATACAAGCCCGGTCGGCTGACCTGGCCGAGAATGTGGACGTAGATCACCGCGCCCGGCGAACCGGACCTGACCGCCGATCCGGTGGCCGCCGCGGGCGGCGACGGCGACGGCGACGGCGGTGCGACGATGGACGATGCGCCGTGCGGGGTGACCGCGGTGACGAACACCGCGACGGCGAGACCCAACACCACGAGCACGAGTGCGGCCCCGAGCCCGACGCGAACGCGGGCGCGTCGCTCGGAGGGGGTCGGGACCGCACTCATGGGGATGACGCTAAGGGTCGATGGCGTCGCGCGATCCGTGTTCGCCGCACCGGTGGATAGGCGACCGCACCCTCACATCGGGAGGACGAGCACCCGAGCCATCACATGGGCGCGAAGGCGCTCAGCCTCTCAGCCCCGCGTCGCGATGTTGACGAGCCGGGGCGCCCGCACGATGACGTTGACGATCTCGCGATCGCCGACCGATCGCACGACCGCGGCCGATGACCGGGCCATCGTCTCCAACTCCTCTGCGTGGATCGTCGGAGACACCTCGAACCTGTCGCGAACCTTGCCGTCGACCTGCACGATCGCCGTGATCGACTCCTCAACGAGGAGCGTCGGGTCGGGCTTTCGCAGTCCGGCGAATGCGACGCTCTCCGGATAACCGAGCCGCTCCCACATGTCCTCGGCCGTGTACGGCGCGAACAGGCTCAGCAGCACGGCGACCGCTTCGATCGCCTCACGCACGGCAGGATCGCCGGCGCCAGGACCGGAGTCGATGGTCTTGCGGATCGTGTTCACGAGCTCCATCAAGCGCGCGACAACCACGTTGAATTTGAAGGCTTCGAGGAGGCCGGGCGCGTCAGACAGCAGCCGGTGAGTCTGACGACGGAGAGCTGCGTTCCCGCCCTTCCACTCGACCTCGGGAGGGGAGGTCACCTCGCCCGAGATGCGCCAGGCGCGAGCGAGAAACTTCGCAGAACCGGTCGGCGAGACATCCGCCCAGTCGATGTCGTCCTCCGGCGGCCCCGCGAACGCCATCGTGAGACGCAGCGCGTCGGCACCGTGCGCCGCCAGCTCCGAGGCGAACTCGACCAGGTTGCCCTTGGACTTGGACATCTTGGAGCCATCCATCAGCACCATGCCCTGGTTGAGCACCGCGCTGAACGGCTCGGTGAAGTTCAGATACCCCAGATCGAAGAGAACCTTCGTGATGAAACGCGCGTAGAGCAGGTGCAGGATCGCGTGCTCCACTCCGCCGACGTACTGGTCGACCGGCGCCCACATGTCGGCGTCCTTCGGGTCGAAGGCGCGGGTGTCGTCGCGCGGCGCCAGGAAGCGCAGGAAGTACCACGAGCTGTCGACGAAGGTGTCCATCGTGTCCGCGTCCCGTCGTGCAGGGCGTCCGTCGGGCAGCGTGGTGTTCACCCAGTCGGATGCCGCCCCCAGCGGGCTCTGCCCCTTGGGCTTCAGGTCCAGGCCGGCGGAGTCGGGCAGGCGCACCGGCAGTTCGCTCTCCGGGACCGGATGCAAGGAGCCGTCCTCGCCGTGGAGGATCGGGATCGGCGTTCCCCAGTAGCGCTGACGGGAGATCAGCCAGTCGCGGAGTCGATAGGTCTTCGCGGCGCGACCGGTGCCCGCGGCCTCCAGGAGTTCGATGACCCGGGTGATGGCGTTCGCCTTGCTGAGCCCGTCGAGCGGACCCGAGTTGATCATCCGGCCCGGCCCGCTGAGCGCGACACCCGTTTCGACGGGACTGGGGACCGGCACGTCCGCCACCTCCAGCATTTCGGGCGTGATCACCGGGATCGCCCCCGTCACGGGCGCGTTGGTATCGACGACGACCTTCACCGGCAGCCCGAACTTCAGCGCGAAGTCGAGGTCGCGCTGATCATGGGCCGGCACGGCCATCACCGCTCCGTGACCGTAGTCGGCGAGCACATAGTCGGCCGTCCAGACCGGCATCCGCTCGCCGTTGACGGGGTTGATCGCCCAGCGCTCCAGCGGGATGCCGGTTTTGATCCGACCCGCATCCTGGCGCTCGACCTCCGTCGATTTCTGCACCTGCTCGAGGTACCCGGCAAACGCGGACTGCACCTCGGGGGTGGAGCCGGCCGCCAACTCCGCGGCGAGATCGGAATCCGGCGCGACGACCATGAAGGTCGCCCCGAAGAGCGTGTCCGGCCTGGTCGTGAAGACGGTCACCTTGTCGGGGTGGCCCTCGATCACGAAGTCCACTTCGGCGCCGATCGAGCGCCCGATCCAGTTGCGCTGCATCGCCAGCACCTTGGACGGCCATGAGCCCTCCAACTGGTTCAGGTCATCCAGCAACCGGTCGGCGTAGTCGGTGATTTTGAAATACCACTGCGTCAGCTTCTTCTTGATGACGACGGCGCCGCTGCGTTCGCTCGTCCCATCGGGCAGCACCTGTTCGTTGGCGAGGACGGTCTGATCCACCGGGTCCCAGTTGACCCAGCTGTCCTTGCGGTAGGCGAGACCCTTTTCATACAGCTTGAGGAACAGCCACTGGTTCCAGTGGTAATACTCGGGGTCGCTGGTGTGCAGCTCACGGCTCCAGTCAAAGCTGTTTCCGTAGAGCTTGAAGCTGCTCTTCTGCTGTGCGATGTTCGCATACGTCCACTCACGCGGGTCGGTACCGCGCTTGATCGCCGCGTTCTCGGCGGGCAGGCCGAACGAGTCCCAGCCGATCGGGTGCAGCACGTTGAAGCCCTGCTGCCGCCAGTAGCGCGCCACGATGTCCCCGTAGGCGAAGGCCTCGGCGTGCCCCATGTGCAGATCGCCCGAGGGGTACGGGAACATGTCGAGGATGTACTTGCGGGGCTTCGTGGACCCCGCCGCGTCGACTTCGAAGGGCTTCTCGGCCTCCCACCGCGCCAGCCACTTCTGCTGAATACGGTCGATGTCGTAGACCGAGTCCTCATCGATGGCGGAGTCATCGATGGCGTCGGGTCGGGTGCTGTCCTGCAAGGTCACAAGCTCTCAATTCGCTGCATGGGGTGTCGGATGCCGCTGCGGCCGAGTGAACAGGCACGGCAAGCCATGATCCACAGTACCCAACCGTCGTCGGGCCGGAGGTGTTCCGGATGGTCAGGCCGCGCCCAGAGCCGCCAGGAGCGCCGCCGCCTTGAGCTTCGACTCGGCGAGCTCGTCGTCCGGGACCGACTGCCAGGTGATGCCGCCCCCGGTCCCGACGGTCGCGCCTTCGGCATCCAGAACGATGCTTCGGATGGTCATGGCCAGGTCCACGCGACCGGTGAAGCTCACATAGCCGAATGCTCCGGCGTAGAGGCCGCGTGCACGACGCTCGAGGGCATCGAGCACCTCGGTCGCCCGACGTTTGGGCGCCCCGGTCATCGACCCGCCGGGGAAGCACGCGGCGATGGCATCCACCGGCGAGCGTCCAGACTCGAGTTCTCCGGTGACGGTACTCACCAACTGGTGCACGTGCGCGTAGCTTTCGACTTCCAGCAGCTCGGTGACGCCGACGGAGCCGAGCTCGCACACGCGGGCGAGGTCGTTGCGCATCAGGTCGACGATCATCAGGTTCTCGGCGCGTTCCTTGTCACTGGCGCGCAGCTCGGCGGCGCTGGCCGCGTCGAGCTCGGCCGTCAGCCCGCGGGGGCGTGTTCCTTTCATCGGGCGCGTGGTGATGAGCCCGTTCGTGTCGATCTCGAGGAATCGTTCGGGCGACGCGCTGAGCAGGCTCACACCGCCGATCCGGATCAGGGCGCCGTGATGAGTCGGACTGGACGCTCGCAGCCGCCGATAGACGGCACCGGGATCGAACTCCCCCGCCAACTCCGCTTCCGTCGTCAGACAGAGTTGGTAGGCCTCGCCGTCACGGATCGCGGACTGACACGCCACCACGTTGTCCAGGTACTGCTCGTCGGTTTCGTGCCACACCGCCCGGCGAGCGACCCCGCCGAGATCCGCATCGGATGGTCTGGCCACGCGAACGCCGGCGAGTCGCTCCACCTCGGAGCGCCATAGGGCGAGCTCGCCCGTCCAACTCGTGCCGAGCGCGATCGCCTCCGCCGACCCTGTTGCGCCGTCGATGGCGATCACACGGTCGACACGCAGGAAGGCGACATCCGGATACCGAGACCTCCTGCTGACGCGAGCCCCGGTCGTGTGCGCCCGAAGTTCGTAGCCGAGCCAGCCAACAGCGCCCAGCTGCGGTCCGCCCGGAACCGCACGCAACGCATCCCAAACCGTGTCGGCGTCGAGTTCGAGCGGAACGCCCGCGCCGAGATAGCTCAGCCCCTGGTCGCCGCTGTCGAGCCAGAACACGTTGTCGCGGCCGTCGAACAGGGCGGCGAAGACGGCGGCCGGCTCGAACCCTTCGCCGAGGGAAGACCTCAGCAGCCTCGGATGCATAGCCTTAGCGTATGAGTGCGGTGACGACCTTCCGCTGGCACGCCGGTGCGGCGGGCGGGCGGCTCCACGTTCGCGACGATGGCGACCTCGCCCCGACCACCGCCCCGGCGACCATCCTCGCCGTCGACTCGTGGCTGGTGAGCGACGGTCGTGCACTCGCGCTCGGCCTCCACCGCACCCGTTTTCTGGATGCGGCCGCCGAACTGGCAGAGCGCCGCGGACTGGTCGCCGAGGTCGACGCGCTCGCGGTCGAAGACTTCTGGGACGCCGCCATCGCGCGCATCCCCCGCGACGGCGCCTGGTTCCCGCGGGTCGAGTTGCGGGTGCACCGTCAGGCGGCCGAACTGCTGTTCCGCCTGCGCGAGGCTCCGCAACGGCACCGCGGGGTCGTGCTGGCCACGCATCACGGCGCGGACCCGCGCACCGAACCGTGGGTGAAAGGCCCAGACCTCGAAGCCATGACTCGCCTGCGCACCGAGGCGCAGCAACGGGATGCCGACGAGGCCGTCATCCTCAGCTCTGCCGGCTGGGTGGCCGAGGGCTCGACGAGCTGTCTCGCCTGGTGGAGCGGGGACGCGTTGTGTGTCCCCTCCATCGACGTGCCGCGCATCGACTCGGTGACGATGCGGAGCGTGCTGGCATTGGCGACCGCCACCGGCGTCGATGTCCTCCATGACGCGGTGCTGCCCGGCCAGCTCGAAGGTCTCGAGATCTGGGCACTCAATGCGCTGCACGGCATCCGGATCGTCACGCGCTGGGTCGATGGCCCCACCACGGCGGAGCTGCCGGGACGCCTGGACAGCTGGCGAGCGCGACTGGACTCCCTCCGCAAGCCGCTTCCCGAGCCGCCGGACGCGGCCGAGCACGCCACCCGCGCCAGCGACCGCCGCATCGATCCGGCGTGATCCGCGCACGGCCAGCGACAAGGGGCGGATGCCGCAGCATCCACCCCTTCGCCTGCTGGGTCCTACTTGGTGAAGCCGTTCGCCTTCAACCAGTCGGATGCGACCGTCTTCGGATCGGCCTTCTCGCTGCCCCCGGTGCGCGAGTTGAACTGCAGCAGATCCTTCGTGGTGAGCTTCGCCGAGATCTTGTTCAACACGGCGCTGATCGCGCTCGCCTTGCTCGACGAGACGATCGGCACCACCTGCTGCGACGCGAACAGGTTCTTGGGGTCGGTCAGCGTGACCAGCTTGTTGTCGAGAATGGACGGCGTCGTCGAGTAGATGTCGGCAACCTGCACCGTGTTGTCCAACAGCGCCTTCAGCGTCGCAGGGCCTCCACCATCGTTGATCGCCTGGAAGGTCAGGTTCTTCAGACCGTAGATGCTCTGAAGGCCCGGAAGACCATCTGGGCGGGTTTGGAACTCGGGGTTGGCCGCGACGGTCACCGTTCCCGAGACGTTCGCCAAATCAGCGATCGACGTCAGGTTGTTGGCCTTCGCGAACGCCGGGGTGACGTTGAGGGAGTCGGAGTCCGCCGCCGGGGAGAAGTCCAAGGCCGTGAGCCCCTTCGGCAGCGCCGCGTCCAGCGCCGTCTTCACGTCGGCACCGGACTTGGCGTTCGCCGTCTTGTCCAGGTACGACAGGATGCTGCCCGCGTACTCCGGGATGACATCGATCTCGCCCTTCTCGAGCGCGGGGATGTAGGCCGCACGGGCCCCGATGTTGACCTTGTAGGTCACCGCCACGCCGTTGGCGGCCAGCGCCTCGCCGTAGACGTACGCGAGCGTCACGTTCTCGGGGAAGTTCGCCGAACCGACGACAACCGCGGTCTTGCTCACGCTGCCACCGCTGAGCGAGGTGGAGCTCGCGCATCCGGTGAGGGCCAACGCCGCTGCTGCGGCGACGGCGACTCCCGCGATGATTCCTCTGTGGTGCCTCTTCATGACTGCATACCTTCCTGGAGTGCGCGACGGCGGCGTGCCGGCGTGCGTTTCGGGGGGGTGTTCGGATCCGATCGACCGTGCGCGACTCCGCGCGGTACGACGAATCGCTGGACGACGGCCAGGAGGCCGTCGACGAGGAGAGCGAGCGCGGTGATCAGGATTGCGCCCGCAAGCAGTTGGGTGAAATCGAACTGGGTCAGTCCGTTGATCAGGTAGATGCCCAGACCGCCGAAGGCGAACGCCGAGGCGAGGCCGAGCGTCGCGATCACCTGGAGCGCTGTCGCCCGCAGGCCGCCGATGAGGAGCGGCAACGCCAGCGGGAGCTCGACGCGCGCGATGATCTGCCATTCGGTCATGCCCATCGCTCGGGCGGCGTCGACGGTCTGCCGGTCGACCGATTCGACTCCGGCATACGCTCCCGCGAGCATCGGCGGGATCGCCAGGATCACCAGCACGATCGTGATCGGCAGCAACCCGATCCCGAGGAGCAGAATCAGAATCGACAGCAATCCCAGGGTCGGGAGCGCACGCGCGACGTTGCTGACCAGGATCGCGGCACCTCGCCCCGCGCCGGTGTGGCCGATGGCGATGCCGATGGGCAGAGCGATCACGACGGCAATCAGCACGCAGAGTCCGCTGACCGCAAGGTGCTCGAGAAGGTGCGCCGAGATGTCAGGACCGTTCGTCCAATGGGCGGGATCGAGAATCCAGGCGATGGCGCTGGCGAAGAGGTTCACGAGTCGCCCCCGACCGGCGCGGAGGCGAGCCGCAGCACCGCCGTCTGAGCCGACTGCTGATGCGTCCATGGCGTGAGGGCGTGCCCGATGCGGGCCAGCAGCACGTCGTAGAGTGCCGCGAGCAGGAGGATCGCCACAATGCCGACGATCGCTTCGGTCAGGAACGACCGCTGGAAGGCATCCGTGAAAAACGAGCCGAGCTGGTCGATGCCGATGAGAGCGCCGACGCTGGCAAGGCTCACCGTGCTCACCGAGACGACGCGGATGCCGGCGAGCAGCACGGGGATGGCCAGCGGCAACTCCACTCCGAAGAAGCGTTGCCATCCCGAGTATCCCGTCGACGTGGCAGACGAGACGACATCTTTCGGCACGGATGCGAAGGCGTCAGCAGCCGAGCGCACCATGATCGCGACCGCGTAGATGCTGAGCGCGAAGACCAGGTTGAAGGGGTCCAGGATCGCCAAACCGAGCGTGACCGGCACGAGCACCAGCAGCGCAATCGAAGGAATGGTGTAGAGGATGCCACCCACCGACAGCAGGACCGAACGGGCCACCGACGAGCGGCTGGCCGCGTAGCCGAGAGGTATGGAGAGCACCAGCCCGATCACGATCGGTGGGGCAGTCAGAGCGAGATGCTCCAGAATCCGCCCCCCGATGAGACCGAGGTTGCTGCCGATCCATACCCAGTTCATCAGGCGTCGCCCGCCTGATCCGTCTTGTTCGACACGCTGCGCGACTTGGGACCCGCATCCGCGACCGCCAGCCGGCCCTCGGGCGCGGAGATGACTCCGACGGGATAGCCGCCGGCATCCACGAGCACCCGGTCGTCGCCACGGGAGGTGGCGGGGCTGACGCTGAGCCGGCGCTTGCCGCGGTCGGCACCGATGAAGGTGGCGACGAAGTCGTTGGCCGGGTTGGCCAGGATCTGCTCGGGGGTGCCCTGCTGCACGATCTGGCCGCCCTGGGCGAGCACGACGACCTGGTCGCCGAGTAAGAATGCCTCGTCGATGTCGTGCGAGACGAACACGATCGTCTTGGCAAGCTCGGACTGCAGCCGCAGCACTTCCTGCTGAAGCTCGTCGCGGACGATCGGGTCGACGGCGCTGAAGGGCTCGTCCATGAGAAGGATGTTGGGGTCGACCGCGAGACCCCGGGCGACGCCCACTCGTTGCTGCTGGCCCCCCGAGAGCTGGCTCGGGTAACGGTCCGCGAGCGCGCGATCCAGACCCACGGTATCCATCAGTTCCAGCGCACGGGTGCGCGCCTGCTCTTTCGGAACCCCGGTGAGGCGCGGAACAGTCGCGATGTTGTCGACCACTTTGCGATGCGGGAGCAGTCCGGAGTTCTGCATCACGTAGCCGATGCCGCGACGCAGCTTCACGGGCTCGACCTGCGAAATGTCCTGGCCGTCGATCTCGATCGAACCGGAGGAGGGATCGACCATGCGATTGATCATCCGCATGAGCGTCGTCTTGCCGGAACCACTCGAGCCGACGAGCACGGTGATCTGCCGTGCCGGGATCTGGAGCGAAAAATCACGAACGGCGTGAGTGCCATCCGGATAGGTCTTCGAGACGTCGCGAAACTCGATCATCGACGTCTCGCCTCCTCGATTGCCTGCCGCCGAGTCGCGACTCGGAAATAACACACGTGGCGTGCAGCTTATTCCGCCCCACCGTCAAAGTGGTTTGGCACGTGAACTATTTCAGCAAGCTCGGAGGATTCAGCTCCCGGCGGAGAAGAACTCCGAAAGCAGCGCGGTGATCGCCGTCATTCCATTCGCCAGCACGGCGGGATCCCCGTTCGGGTCGCGCCGGAAGGCATCCGCCGCGATCGCGTCGCCGATCACCATGGCCGACTCGTACGCGGTGCGGGATGCGGCGGAGTCGGTCATGCCGAAACGGCTCACCAGGACGGCGACAGACTGCTCCGACATCGAGCGGATCGCCGACGCGCCGACGAACGGTCGCAAGTCGAGGACGTCGCCGTAGCGCAGCGACGCGAATCCGGGTTCCGTGCGGAACGCGTCGATGTAGACCTCCTGCGCCGCGGTGAATGCCGAGACCCAGTCGCCGTGGCGGAGATCCTCGAGTTCGGTGAGCCTGCGCGCGCTGGTGCGCTCCGCGTTCCGTGCCGCGAGGCTCTGCAGCACGGCGATCCGGTCGGGAAAGTACCGGTAGACCGTTCCGATCGAGGCACCGGCGCGCTCGGCGACCATCGCGGTGGTGAGCCGCTCATATCCGATCTCGTCGACGACGAATGCGGCCGCGTCGAGCAGGGCGGCGAGTCGTGCGGTGCTCCGCGCCTGGACGGGTTCGTTGCGAATCTGCGCGATCGCGTCCATGCGGGGGGCGATGACAGAAGCATCCATCACGGTGTTCTCCTCAGAACGGGTTAACCGGAGCGCCTGGCGGGGGACGACGGCGTCGGTTTCGCTTGATTGTAGCGGGGGCAACTGGTTAGGCGACGATAAGTCAGGCCATGACACACTGAGAAAGTGGCCAAGGAATCCCCAAGAGACGCGCGGCGAGGGCACTGGCTCGCGCGTCTCGAAGATACCTGGCAGGGGTTGCGGTATCGGCGGGGCCGTCGTCGCGGTCTCGTGCCCACCGTGATCCCTTTCATCGGGTACGGAAATCCGGAGTGGGTGAGGGTTCTGGGGCGTGTGGTGCTGCACAAGCCGGGCGCGACTCCCGCGGATCGCTTCACCAGCATCCGAGGCTGGCGCAGCTTCGTGAGCATCCCCGTCAACTCGGCCGAGGTCCAGGTGACGGCCGGGGGCACGACGCGCACCATCCGCTGCGATCGCGGCGGAGTGATCGACACCACCGTCGCCGCGACGCTCCGACCCGGTTGGGGGTCCATCCAGCTCGGGATCGGCGACGTCGAGGTGGAATCCGCGGTCTTCATCGTCGACGACGCGCTCGGGTTCGGAATCGTCTCCGACGTGGACGACACCGTGATGGTGACCGCACTCCCCCGGCCGATGTTGGCCGCCTGGAACACTTTCGTGCTCGATGAGCACGCACGCCGCCCGGTCGCCGGAATGGCGGTCCTATACACGCGGATGCTGCATGCGCACCCGGGGACACCGATCATCTACCTGTCGACCGGTGCCTGGAATGTCGCCCCCGCGCTGACACGCTTCCTCGAGCGGAACCTGTACCCGCGTGGCGCCCTGTTGCTCACCGACTGGGGGCCGACGATCGACCGCTGGTTCCGCAGCGGCGCTGCCCACAAGGTCGAGAACCTCGAGCGACTGGCTGCCGAGTTCCCGACGATGAAATGGTTGCTGGTCGGCGACGACGGACAACACGACGAACGCATCTACGGCGAGTTCGCCGCCGCGCATCCGCAGAATGTCTCCGCGGTGGCGATCCGCCAACTGACCTCGGGCGAGGCCGTACTCGCCGGCGGCCGTGCCGAGGCGGAGGTCCACGGCGGCGATGGTGTCCCGTGGGTCTATTCCCAGGACGGCGCGGGACTGATGACGAAGCTGGAGGACCTCGGGCTCTTGCCGCCGAACTCCTAGCCGCCGGTGGGTGCCCGCCCGAATCGGGCAGCGACGATTGACCCCGACCACGGTGGCTGATAGCGTGCGTTGAGATCGACGGTGTCCTCCTAAGTGGGGACTCGGTCCATCGCCCGCTCACCCGTCCCATCCCCGCGTCGAACGATGTCCTCCCCCGGGACGTCTACCCGAAGGCTCCCCCTATGCCTGCTGCCGACTCCGGCGTTCTTGCTGCCGCGATCCTCGCGGGCGGCGTCACCTCCGTCGTCGCGATCGTCATGATGGTCGTGAGCCAGCACCGCGCCGGCCACATGAGTCGATCCCGCGGGGCGTTGAGCGTGTCGCTCGCGATCGGTGTCATGGCGCTCGCGGGCCTCGGGGTCGCGTCGCTCTCACCGGTATCGGCTCAGGCCGTGACAACGGCCACCCCGCACAGCATCGTCGACATGCAGCTCCCCACCGAATAGCGTCGTCGACGAGCGGCGACCACACACCGGGCCTCGTTAGAGCGACGGGATGTGATCAAGCCAGCTCAGGCTGGCGAACTGTTCGAGCGTCAGGCCGAATCCTGCGGCGTCTCCCGCGATCCTTCGCCGCAGCTCGGGATGCTCGGAGCCTGCGCGGATCGCCACATTCGTGCCCGCTGGCGTTGCGCGAGATTGTTCGAAGTGCAGGACGAGCAGGTCATCGAACAGCCAGGAAATCGACCAGCGGCTGCGGCGCACCCCCAACGCACCGGCGCCACGCCAGGAGAAGTGATCCCCGGCCCAGCGGTCCGTCCCGGTGACCACACGCTGACGGCCACGATCGTCGGTGTAGCGCACCCGATCGGTGAGCACGAGTGGAACCTCCGACCGGAGCGCGTACTCGAACTCCGGGTTCCTTCGCGAGCCGTTCACCCACATCGGGAAATTCGTCGCACTCAGATGCCAGGATCCGGGCAGCAGCTCGCGGATCACGTCGACGTCGATGGGTTCCGCCATGGGTGCAGGGTATCCGGCTTCACTGAGCGCGGAGTGGAGCCCGAGCCGATGGCGCGGAACAATCCCGCCGCTCGGCGTGGCTCTACGCTGACTGCATGCTCCGCCGACTGTCCTCGCTCGTGCGCTCGGCCCATCCGGGTCCCGGGTTCGCCGTCACGGTGGTCGCGACGCTCCTCGGCGTGACCGTCGGCCTGGAACCCTGGCGGGTCGCGGTCCTGGGGGTGACCATGCTGCTCGACCAGACGTCGGTCGGCCTCTCGAACGACTGGATCGACGCGACGCGGGATCGAGCGGTGGGTCGGACCGACAAGCCGGTCGCCCGGGGTGACGTGTCAGTGGCTCTCGTCCGTGGCACCGCGTGGGCGGCGGCTGCGGCTGCCCTGCTGCTGACCCTCCCCCTCGGGCTTGCGGCCACGGCCGCCCATGCCATCGCTCTCGGCTCCGCCTGGGCGTACAACGCTGCCCTGAAGAACTCTGCCGTCTCGGTGCTTCCGTACGCTCTCAGTTTTGGACTGCTGCCGGCGATCGCGAGCCTCGCCCGACCGACACCAGCATTCCCGGCCTGGTGGGCCGCCGCCGCGGGGGCGCTGCTCGGTGTGGCTGCGCACTTCGCCAATGTTCTGCCCGACCTCGACGACGATCGAGTGACCGGCATCCGGGGGCTGCCTCATCGGCTCGGATTGCGCGCCTCGATTGCGGTCACGTGGCTTGCCCTGGTCGGGGCCGCTTGGGCGATCGCCGTGGGCCTCGGTGGCACGCCGATCGCGCTTCTCGGCTTCGGGATCTCACTGGCGATCGGTGGCACCGGGCTCGTGATCGCTCTGCTGCGCGGAGTGGGCCGGTGGCTGTTCCGCCTCGTGATCATCGCGGCGTTGCTCGACGTCACCATGCTCGTGCTCGCTGGTTCCCGGCTGCTGGCCTGATCAGCGCTCGGTCGCCGCCCCGGGCGCCGCTGGCGAGGTGGCCGACCCCTCCGCGGGTCGTTCCGGGTTGCGGATGCCCAGGAACGACACGGTCCCGCCCAGGATCAGCAGCACGGCCGTCACGGTCAACGCGCGGTGCACACCCGTCAGGTTCAGGGTGCCCCCGACGATCACCGCGAGCATCGCAATGACGATCAGTCCGGCGACACGCGACACCGCGTTGTTGACGGCGGAGGCGATTCCGGATCGGCGGGTGTCGATGGCCCCGAGGATCGCCGAGGTGAGCGGCGACACCGTCAGGGTCAGGCCGATGCCGAAGACGAGAACACCGGGGAGGAGCTGCCACCAGTAGTCGAAGGGATCGCCGATCAACAGCATCAGCAGTGCACCACCGCCGGCGATGATCGGGCCGATCGTCATGAACAGGCGCGGGCCGAATCGACCGGCGAGGGCGCCGACGCGCGAGCTGAATCCGATCATGATGAGCGTGACCGGGATGAGCGCCAGCCCGGCGAAGGTCGCTGGCAGCTTCGCCCCCTGCTGCAGATAGACACCGATCGCGAATCCGTTCAGCGACAGAGCACCGTAGATCAGGGCGGTTGCGACGTTGCCGGTCCAGAAGTTTCGCACCCGGAACAGGCCGAGCGGCAGCATCGGATCGGCGTGCAACCGTTGCCGCACCAGGAAACCGACGAACGCGAGTATCCCGCCGACCAGCGGCAGGAGGATCACCGGGCTCGCCCAGCCGAGACGCTGCTGCTCGATGAGCGCAAAGACCGACCCGCCGAGACCCAGCGTGCAGAGCACCGCTCCCAGATAGTCGACTCCGGCGCCCGCGCGGCGCACGTCCTTCTGGCCGAGCACCGCGAGCAAGACGAGTGTCACCGCGATCGGAACGACGTTGATGAGAAAGGCGTAGCGCCAGGAGGCGAGGTCGACGAAAACACCCCCGATGACGGGGCCGGCAATCATCGCAATACCGGTCAACCCTGTCCAGGTGCCGATGGCTTTCGCCTGAGCGGCTCCGCGGAAGTTGGAGGTGATCAAGGCCAGCGAGCTGGGCACCAACAGGGCGCCGGCGATTCCCTGGACGCCACGCGCGATGATCAGAAACACGACGCCCGGCGATGCCGCGACCGCGACCGAGGCGATGCCGAACGCGATCAAGCCCACTCGCATCACGGTGATCCGCCCGTAGACATCACTGACCGAACCCGCGACCAGGATGAGCGATCCGAGGGTGATGAGATACGCATCCACGATCCACTGCTGCGCGGTCAGGCCGCCACCCAACTCGCGCATGATCGCCGGGAGCGCGACGTTGACGATGGTGCCGTCAAGAAAGGAGACCAGTGACGCGAGAATCGCGATGGTCAGGACGATTCTCTGTTCCCTCGTCACCGGGCAGCAAGGCCGAGTGCCTCGGCCGGATCCTGCGCCAGCAGCTCGCGCACCCGAGGGATCACCACGGTGCCGTAGAGCTCGATCGCCGTCATCAGCTTCTCGTGCGGGACCGTTCCGCTCGTGTACTTGAGGTCGAAGCGCTGGATGCCCAGCGTGCGCACCGTGTCGGCGATCTTCTGCGCGACGGTCTCGGGCGAGCCGACATGGAGCGCGCCCTCGTGGATCTCGGACTCGAAACGGTCACGGCTCGTTGGCGGCCAGCCGCGTTCCCGTCCGATGCGGTTCATCATGACCTGTTGGTGCGGCCAGAGGATTTCGGCGGCCTCGTCATCCGTCTCGGCGATGAATCCCGGCGAGTGGACGGCCACCGGAAGAGTCGGCTGGCCGAGTTGCGCGAGGGCGCGGTGGTAGAGGTCGACGTAGGGCGCGAAGCGGGCCGGCTGACCGCCGATGATCGCGAGCACGAGTGGCAGTCCGTACCGCGCGGCACGCACCACCGACTCCGGGCTCCCGCCGACGCCGACCCAGGTCTTGAGACGTCCCGATTCCGTCTTGGGGAAGGCCTCCTGCTGCGTCAACGGAGGCCGGATCGTTCCCGTCCAGGTCACGGGAGCCTCGTCGAGTAGATGGGAGAACAGGTCGAGCTTCTCCTCGAAGAGCGTCTCGTAGTCCTGCAGATTGAAGCCGAACAGGGGGAATGACTCGGTGAACGAGCCGCGGCCGAGGATCAACTCCGCCCGGCCGTTGGAGAGCGCATCCAGGGTCGCGAACTTCTCGTAGACACGCACGGGGTCGTCCGAACTGAGGACGGTCACCGCGGTGCCGAGGTGGATGCGGTCGGTCCTGCTGGCGATCGCGCCCAGCACGACCTCGGGTGCCGAGATGGCGAAGTCGTCGCGGTGATGCTCGCCGATCCCGAAGAAGTCGACGCCCACCCTGTCCGCGAGCACAGCCTGTTCGACAACGTTGCGGATCACCTGGGCGTAGGAGAGCGCCCTGCCATCACTGTCGACTTCCACGTCGCCAAAGGTGTCGAGTCCGAGTTCCACGGGTGCTGGTTCGAGTTGCTCTTCCATCTTCACTCCTCATGCATGCGTTCGTCTGGACCGGAACGACGCGGCAACTTCGAGTATTCCGCGAACCGCGCGGGCGGCGGCACCACGACGACAATCAGACCGGTCTCACCCGCTCCCCCTTCGGCGCCCATCGCACCGCCGCCCATCGCACCTCCGCGTATCGCACCTCCGCGT
>JABBOD010000011.1 GCA_019351995.1 Acidobacteriota bacterium | reverse complement strand
TGGGGCACCGGCTGGAGAATTGCCGATCGGGAGCCGCGAGAGGAGTCGACGTCAGATGGGCGCGGGAGCGGTGCGCTCATGCGCGGGAGCATTCTGGCTTCATTGGACAGAGCCTAGGGTCGCGAACCTCTGATTCCTCTGAGCAGGGACAGCGATTCGAGGGAGGGTCGACTCCGGAGCCCTGCTCTAGGATCGCGAAGGTGGAGAGCGCGGAGTCGGAGTCTGGCGGGGTTTCTCCGCGGAGCACGATGCGGTCACTCGAGCGTGCCCTCGACGTGCTCGCGGTCCTGCGGCGTCATCGCCGCCGACTGCGGCTGACCGACGTGGCGCGAGACGCCGACCTCCCTCTCGCCACGGCGCAACGCATCCTCAATGCGCTAACCCAATCCGGCTACGTCCAGCAAGAGCAGGGGGGATACACTCTCGGGATCACCTCGCTGCTGAACGCCCATGCCTTTCTCGTTTCGGACGAGCTCAGCCTCATCGCGACGCCGGTGCTTCACGAGTTGTCGACAACCAGCGGGCTGACGGCGTCTCTCTCCGTCCGGGTGGGATGGTCTCAGGTGCTGCTGGTCAGAATCGAAGGTGCTCAGCCGTTGCGATACCAGCTGCCGGTCGGCGAGCAACTCCCGCTTCACCTCGGGGGAGCGCGAGTTCTCGCGGCGGGTTTGGCCGCCGACGAGTTGACCGAGTTGGTCGACTCGCTGGGGGAGATCCGGTTGGCGAGCGGCGAGACGCTCAGCGGCGAGGAGTTCCGCGCCGCTCTCGATCTCATCCGCGACCAGGGCTACGCGGCGGGTGTCAGTCAGCGCGAGCTCGGAGCCGCATCGGTGTCGGTTCCCGTCTACTCGCGGGACGGATCGCTGCGTGCCGCCCTGCAGCTCTCGGGGCTCGCCGAGGATTTCGAGTCGGGGAAGCTGGATCGTCACGTCGCGGAACTGACGCGCGCCAGCGCATCCATCACGCGCCGGACCCCGTGATCCCGGATCACATCGTGTTGCGCTGCACGTAGCTGTTCACGGGTCGCCCGGTCGACCCGTACTCCAACCTCAGGTCGACGAGTCCGCGTCGCTCGAGGTCGGTGAGATACCGCTGTGCGGTTGGTCGACTCATCCCCAGGTGGGCGGCCACTTCGGCCGCTCCGATGGGTTCCCCCGCGCTCTGCACCTCGCTGAGCACCTTCTGCATCGTGGGGTGCAGCTTGCCGCGCACCCCGTCGCCGGCGGCGGAGTGCAGCAGCCCGTACAGGCTGTCCACGCCGGCCTGATCGACCGCGCCGACACCCGAGAGCCGACTGCGCCACTTGCGGTACGACTCGAGTTGCTGCCGAAGTTGCTCGAATCCGAACGGCTTGACCAGGTAGTAGATCGCGCCGCTTCGCATCGCCGCACGCACCGTCGCGATGTCACGGGCCGCGGTGACCACGATGCAATCCGGCCCGTTCTCGATGGTGCTGAGGGAACGAAGCAGGCTGAGCCCGTCCTCGCCCGGCAGATAGATATCGAGGAGAAGCAGGTCCGGCGCCTGCTCGGCGATCGCTCGGCGAGCCTCCGCGGTGTTCCTGGCGGTTCCGATGCACACAAACCCCGGCACCCTGCCCACCCGGTCGGCGTGGATCTGCGCCACCCGAAAGTCGTCATCGATGACGAGCACTTTGATCATCCGACGTGCTCCACACTTCGCGCTGAGTTCCGTTCGCCGCCCTGCGATCGGTCGGGAAGCAGCACCTCGAAGGTCGCCCCACCGTTGGACGTGATCGCGATCGTGCCCCCGGCCCGAAAGACGAGGCGGCTCACGATGGCGAGACCGAGCCCCCGACGCGTGCCCGGTCGACTCGGCTTCGTCGAGTAGCCATCCAGCAGGACATCGTCGAGGCGATTCGCCGGGATGCCGGGGCCATTGTCGCGAACCACGAGACGCACCCCCTGATCGTCATGCAGGGCGATCACGATCTCGCGGATGCCATCCTGCGGGGAGACCGCATCGATGGCGTTGTCGATCAGGTTTCCGACGATGGTCAGCAGGATCTGTTCATGGGCAGGTGACGCCGACAGGTGCGAGTCCTCCGTGACGATGAGCGAGATCTGCTGCTCTGCGGCGACCGTGATCTTCGCGAGCAGGAGCGCGGCGAGGCGCGGCGCCTCGATCCTCGTCTTGAGTCCCCTGGCGATCGACGATGGCGTGTTCGATGCCTGTGCCAGGTAGGCCGAGACCTCGTCGTATTCGCCCATCTCGATCAGACCCGTGATCACATACAACTGGTTCGCATACTCGTGCTCCTGCGCGCGTAACGCGTCGGTCAGACCGTTGATCGCGTGCAGTTCGCGCACCAATCCCTCGACCTCGGTCCGGTCGCGCACCGTGACGACCGAGCCGATGTTGCGCCCGCCGAGTTCGACGCGCATGTGATTGACGGCGAGGAGATATTCGTCGGTCACGATCACCTCGTCTGTCCCCCGAATTTCACCTGACAGCACGTCGAGCAGGCGGCCATCGGGGACGATATCGCTCAACCTTCGCCCGACGACGTCGGGTCCCAGGCCGAGAAGGCGGGTCGCCTCCTCGTTGACGACTGTCACCCGATCATCGGTGTCGAGCGCGAGCATGCCCTCCTTGATCCCGTGCAGGAGAGCCTCGCGCTCCCGGAGCAGCGAGGCGATCGATGCGGGCTCCAGGCCGAAGGTGACGCGCTTGATTCGGCGGGCCAGCAAGATCGAGCCCAGCACGCTGAACAGCAGGATGAGAATCGAGTAGGCGACGATCGTGCGAAGGTCGAGTGCGAGTTGCGAGTCGAGTTTCGTCTCCATGATGCCGACGGAGACCTCGCCGACGACCACGCCACGGTCCGAGAACACGGGCGCGATCCCGTTCGCCGAGGTGCCGAGGCTTCCCTCGTTCACGCGCACGTGGGTTTTGCCGTCCAGGGCGATGACCCCCTCTTCCAGCCGCTTTCCGATCAGTGCCGGGTTCGGGTGCGAGAACCGGATGCCGTCCCGGTTCGCGATGACGACGTAGGCGGCTCCCGTCGCCTGCATGAACTGCTCCGCCATCGTCGCGACCTCGCCGTTGGGATCACCGGTCTGCAGTGCGGTGATAATGCTCGGCGTCTTGGCGACGGAAGAGGCGATGCTCAGCGCCCTGAGTTCGTACTGCTGTTGCAGCGTCTGGCTGTTGTCGTTCGAGTACAGGACTCCGCCGATGGAGACCGTCAACACGAGGATCGTGATCATGACCAGCAGAATCTGGGTCGCCAGAGGCCAGGTCTTCCAGCGGCGAAAGGCCGGGAACTTCATCATGGCGAATCTCGACTCTGCCTCCGTCGTTGAGCAGAATGCACGAAACCGCAATCAAAACGCTGATTGCGCGCAATTCCCACAACTCTGTCGGCGTACGCGAACGATCTCTTAGTCTTCAGCAACGCCGGTCAGATCGCAGTGTGTGCGGTCGGATCAGCGCCTCAGATCCTCGTGAGAGGGCCTCTGGGAAACCCACCATACGACAAAGCGGTCGCCGGTGGAGACGGAACTTCTCCGGCTCTGCGGTGCCGCATGAGAGCACACGGTCGTCAATGGAGGTCGTTGACTTCCGTTCCCACGCCCCCTACTGTCAGTCGCACCATGACAGTTGTTATCACTGAGTGATAGCAATCCCATCTTCACCCACCCGTTCCATCCCCTCTTCCGTGTCCACCCGAACGGAACCCACGACAAAGGAGTCGCATGTCGGAGTTGTTCCTGGCCATCGGCTTCGGCCTGGTCGTCGCGTCAGTGCTCGCACTGTCCGCGGTCGGGCTGAGTCTGCAGTTCGGCATCACCAACTACATCAACTTCGCCTTCGGGGACTTCATGGCCATCGGCGCCTACACGTCCTGGACGTTGAATACCGGACCGCTGCACGTGAACATCTGGGTCGCGATGCTGATCGGTGGTCTGCTCGTCGGCGTGATGGCGGTGCTGTTGAACCGCTTCCTTCTCGCGCCGTTCGCTCGCCGCTTTCAGAAGCTCTTCTACATCCTGATCGTCACCTTCGGGCTCTCGCTCGTGCTGCTGAACCTGGTCAGCTCGATCTGGGGCGACGAGGTGCAGCGGTACAACATCTCGAACCAGGCGCCACAGCACATCGGTCCGTTCCTGTTCACCGTGGACCAGCTGGTCGTGATCGGCATCGCCATCGTCGCCATGTTGGCGATCCACTTCATGCTCACGCGGACGCGAATCGGCAAGTCGATGCGCGCGATGTCAGACAACTCGACGCTCGCCATGACGAGCGGGATCAACACCGGCTTCATCACGACGCTGACATGGTTCCTGTCCGGTCTGCTGGCCGGAATCGGCGGAACGGTGCTCGGCATCACGCAGGCGAGCATCACGCCGGGTTCCGGCGAGACGTTCCTCTTCGTGATCTTCGCCGCGGTGATTGTCGGAGGCGTCGGCAGCATCTACGGCGCGATGGTCGGCGCGGTCATCGTCGGTCTCGCGACGGAGGTGGCGGCCCTGTTCATCGACCCGTCGTACAAGCTCGACATCGCCTTCGCGATTCTGATCCTCGCCCTGCTGTTCCGGCCCAGCGGCCTCTTCTCTCGACCCGGAAAGGCGTGACCATGTCGCCCCTCGTCTATTACCTGTTCACCCTCGCGTTCTTCGTCTTCGCGTACTGCATCCTCGGCTGGGGGCTCAACCTTCAGTTCGGTCACGGCGGCATCCTGAACTTCGCCTACATCGGCTTCGTCGCGATCGGCGCCTACGTCACGGGAGCGCTCAGCCTCGGCAAACCGTCGGGCGGTCAGAGCTACATCTTCGGTTTCTCCTTGCCCTTCCCGGTGGGGTTGATCCTGGGAGGTCTCGCCGCCTGTGTGTTCGCCTTGCTGGTCTCGGTGCTGACCTTCCGCCGGCTGCGGACCGACTACCTCGCCATGGTGCTGATCTCGCTGTCGCTGGTGCTCTACGACTTCATCAACAACTTCGTTCCCCTGTTCGGCGGCGCGGATGGCCTGACGAACGTCCCCGAGCCGTTCGCGGACGCCCTCGGTCTCGACACCAACACCTTCGTCCCGTTCTTCGCGGGCGTCTCGCTGCTGGTCGCCCTGCTGATGTGGTGGGTGATGAGTCGCATCACCAACTCTCCCTTCGGCCGCACGCTGCGGGCCAGCCGCGACGACGATGAAGCCACGGCCGCCCTCGGCAAGAACGTCTTCAAGTTCCGCCTGATCTCGATGCTGATCGGCTCCTTCTACGCCGGTGTCGGTGGCGGCCTGATCGTCGAGTTCGCCGGAGCGTTCAACACCAGCGCGTGGCTCCCGGGCGAGACGTTCCTGATCTTCGCGGCGGTCATCGTCGGGGGAGTGGGGAACAACAAGGGGATGATCCTCGGCGCGCTGATCGTGCCGGTGCTGTTCACCCAGCTCCCGAAGTTCATCCCCGATATCCCGGGCCACCCCGGGCTCATCCTCAACATCGCGGCGATGGCGATCGGTGTCCTGCTCATGCTCGTGCTCTGGTTCCGTCCGCAGGGCGTGATCCCCGAGAAGAAGCGACTGAGCAAGCTGCCACCGCTGAGCGAACGGCACCGTTCGACCGGCGCGATTTCTGCCCAACTCACGACGGAGGAGACACTGTGACCGCCCCCGATCTCGGCGGAGCGCCGACCGCAATCAGCGTGGATTCCGCACTCTCGTGCGTCGACATCCACAAGTCCTTCGGCGGCGCGAAGGCCGTCAACGGCGCAACCTTCAGCGTGCCGAAGGGGTCGATCACCGCGCTGATCGGACCGAACGGTGCCGGTAAGACGACCGTGGTGAACATCCTGTCGGGATCGCTCAGCAGCGACTCCGGTCGCGTGATGATGGGGGACACCGACATCACCGCGTTGCCGAGCTATCAGCGGGCACGACTCGGACTCATCCGAACGTTCCAGCTGTCGCGGGAACTCGGCGGGCTCACGGTGTTCGAGAACCTGATGGTCGCCGCCAAGGTGCAGCCGGGCGAGTCGCTCATGAACGTCTACCTCCGTCCCGGACTCGTCCGGCAGGCCGAGAAGGAGAGCCGCGAGCGGGCGGCCTCGATTCTCGAGCAATACGGGCTGTATGACCTGCGCGACAACTGGGCTCGCGAACTCTCCGGTGGGCAGAAGCGTCTGCTCGAGATCTCGCGAGCGGTGATGGCCGAACCGAGCCTGCTGCTGCTCGATGAGCCCATGGCCGGGGTGAATCCGGCCCTGATCGACCGGATCGGCGGCCACATCCATGAACTCAAGGCCGCCGGAGTCACCGTGCTGATGGTCGAGCACAATCTCGGCGTCGTCGAGAAGATCTGCGATCACGTGATCGTGCTGGCCGAGGGCCGAACCCTCGCGACCGGGCTGATGAGCGAACTACGCGAAAACACGGATGTGGTTCGCGCTTACCTGGGAGGAGTGCTCGATGGACGCGTTGACCGCTGAGAACGTCTCGAGCGGCTACGGCCGCTCACCGATCGTCCGGAACGTCAGCATCTCGGTCGCGGCCGGAATGGTCACCGCGATCGTCGGGCCGAACGGCGCGGGGAAGTCGACCTTCGCCAAGACCCTTGCGGGCATCCTGCGTCCGACGACCGGGAAGATCACGGTGAACAACACCGACATCACCCGCGTCGCGGGATATCTGATCCCGAGATCCGGCCTCGCGTATGTTCCGCAGAACGACAACGTGTTCCGCACGCTGACGGTGCGGGAGAACCTCGAGATCGGCGGCTACGCGTCGAAGAAGGACGCTCGAGTGCGCATGAACGAGGTGCTGGACATCTTCCCCGACCTCTCGAAGGCCCAGGAGAAGAAGGCAGGAAACCTCTCCGGCGGCCAGCAGAACATGCTCGCCATGGCCCGCGCGCTGATGGCCGAGCCGACCGTCATCCTGCTCGATGAACCGACGGCCGGCCTCTCGCCCGCGTATACGGATGTCGTCTGGCGACAGGTCGAGTCCATTGCCAAGAGCGGCACCGCCGTTCTCGTGATCGAACAGAACGTCGAGCGGGCGCTGACTCACGCCCAGTTCGTCAATGTCCTGGTCGCCGGAGCCAACCATGTCCACGGCACCGTCGCCGAGATCGCGAAGCTCGATCTCGCCAGCATCTTCCTCGGGCGCGACCACGCCCCGGATTCCAGCTCCCCTTCCACCAACAGATAACAGAAACGAGGAAATGCAATGAAAGCAGTTCTCGGACGCGAGCGACACAGTCGTCGTCTCGCACTAGGCGTCAGCATCGTCGCTGTCGCCGCGCTCGCCCTGGCTGGGTGCGCATCCGGGGGGTCGTCCTCCTCCTCCGGTTCGTCCTCCAAGCTCACCATCGGTGAGATCTTCCCCTTCACGGGCTCGAAGTCGATCCTCTCCGACTGGGGCGTGCACGGCGTGGCGGCGGGCCTCTACGAGGTCAACCACAACGGCGGCGTGATGGGGCACCAACTGGTTTCCGCCAGCGCCGACGACGCGGCCGACTCAGTGGACACCCTGCCGGCGTTCCGCAAGCTGTTGCTGGACAACCCGGTGGCCGTGATCGGTCCGTTCTCGCCGACGATCGAGGCGGTGATCAACAACTTCGGCGCCAGCAACGTGGTGGACTTCATGATCGGAGGTTCCACGCAGCTGGACAACATGAACTACCCGTACGTGTTCCGCACCACCTCGTCGGACTCGAACGAGTCGGTCGCGATGGCCTATTTCGCCTCGAAGGTGAAGGGCTTCAAGACCGCGTCGCTGATCTTCGACAACTCGGCCAACTCCCAGGGCTTCGTGGCGCCGTTGACGAAGGCGTTCGAGGCACTCGGCGGAACGGTTCAGCAGAGTCTCACGATCGTGCCCGGCCAGGGTTCGTACCGTTCGGAGCTGTCCAAGGCATTCGCCGGTCACCCCGACGTGATCTTCTCGTCGTTCGACACGCAGACCGCGTCGACCCTGTGGGCGAACGCCGCCCAGCTCGGTTACCTCGACACGCCGTGGGTCGGGGACGACCTGCAGTCGTCGAAGGCCTATGCGCAGGCCTTCGGCCCGAAGGCGCCGACGAACCTGTTCGCGGCGGTGGCGGCATCGCCGAGCGGTGCCGGGTACGACCACTTCCTCGCCGACTACAAGGCGGTCTACAAGGACGCCCAGCCGCTGCCGACCACGTTCAACGAGTACGACTCGATCGTGATCGCATCGCTGGCCATGACCGAGGCGAAGTCGACGGATCCGAAGGTCTGGCACACGCACGTCGCCGACGTGTCCAGCCCCCCGGGAACCGCGTGCACCGATTACAAGGCCTGTGTCACCCTGCTGAACGCGGGTAAGCAGATCGACTACAACGGTGCAGGTGGAGATGACAACTTCAACAAGTACCACAACGTGTTCAGTGGCTTCTCGGTTGTCGGCTTCAACCAGGACCTGACGAACACGGCAGGTACCTACGTCACTCCGGAGCAGATCGCTGGGGTAATGAAGTAGAGCATCATCCACATCCCGGCGGCCGATGACGTGTGCATCGGCCGCCGGGCCTCGTCATTTCACCGAAAGGCAACATGATCGGCCTGCTCTCCGGCATCCGAGTGCTCGACCTCACGACCGTGCTCTCGGGCCCGTTCGCCGCATATCAGCTGAGTCTCTTCGGCGCCGAGGTCACGAAGATCGAGATCCCCGGCACCGGCGACCTGGCGCGCGAGATCGGCGACGACGACGAGCACCATACCCCGATGATGGGAGCGTCGTTTCTCGCGCAGAACGCGGGGAAAAGATCGATCACCCTCGACCTGAAGAGTGAGGACGGGAAGCGGGTTTTTGCGCGGTTGGTGCAATCGGCCGACGTCCTGGTGGAGAACATGCGTCCGGGCGTCCTCGGCAGGCTCGGGTTTTCCTGGGAGCGGCTGCAGGAGTTCAACCCGCGGCTGATCTATTGCGCGATCACCGGATTCGGCCAGGACGGTCCGCTCGCCGACCGGCCCGCATATGACCAGATCGTCCAGGGGCTCGCGGGGATGACCGCCGTCACCGGATTCCCCGACGGCGAATCCGTACGTGTCGGGTTCCCGATCTGCGACACGGTCGGCGGTTATGCCGGGGCGATGGCCGTCTGCGCCGCGCTGGTCGGTCGGGCATCCACCGGTCGCGGCGTGTTCTTGGATGTCTCGATGCTCGAGACATCCATGACGGCGATGGGCTGGGCGGTGTCCAATGAGCTCGTCATCGGTGAGCCGTCGGGACGCATCGGGAACGACAACGTCACGTCGGCACCTTCTGGTACGTTTCGGACCGCCGACGGGGGCCTCAACATCGCCGCGAACACCCAGGTGCAGTTCGAGGCCGTCTGCCGAGTCTGCGGCTGCGAGCAGTTGATCGACGATCCGCGATTTCTGACGCGCGGCGACCGCAAGCGCCATCGTGCGGAGCTCCGGGACGAACTGGAGGCGGTGCTCGCCGAGCGGAGTGCCGCCGAATGGGAGGTGCTGCTCGCCGCGGTCAGCGTGCCGGCCGGCCGGGTGCTGTCTGTCGGACAGGCCTTGGCGCAGAAACAGATTGTCGCCCGCGGTTTGCTGCACGAGGTGGACGTGACCAGTTCGGTTGGGCACCCGGTGACGATCCTCGGTAGCGGCGTGCACGTCGATGGTCAGGTTCTCGCGCCGTCGATGCCACCGCCACAGCTCGGGGAGCATTCCGACGAGCTTCTTCGTGACGTGGGGTATTCGGACGACGAAATCGCGACGCTCCGGGCAAGCCGAGCGATCTGAGAAGGAGAGTCATGGAGAACGGTTTTCCCACGGTGCGCATCATCGAAGAGGGGATGCGCGAGGGCATGCAGATCGAGAGCGCCGACATCTCGGTCGACGCCAAGGTGCGCCTGCTCGACGCGCTCTCGACGACGGGGCTCAGCACGATCGTGGTCGGGTCCTTCGTCAGTCCCCGATGGACACCCCAGATGAAAGACGTGGATGAACTGGTCTCGCGCTTCACGCCGGTGCCCGGAGTGCGGTACACCGGCCTCGCCCTGAACGAACGCGGCCGCGAACGGATGAGTCGGTACACGCCGCCGCTGAGCGAGCCGGCAGAGTTCCCCCGAACCCTGGTGCACCTGTGCGACGTGTTCGTGCGCCGCAACACCAACCGTTCCCAGGCCGAAGAGATCGCCGATCTGCCCCGAGTCATCGCAGACGCGGTCGCCTCCGGGGCGCCCTCGGCGGGAATCGGCATCAACGCGGCGTGGGGATCCAACTGGCTCGGGCCCTTCGATGAGGAGAGTCGGATGGCCATGCTCGAGCTCCAATACCAGCTCTGGTCAGAGGCGGGGATTCCCGTCGACCGGGTGTGGATCGGCGACCCGATGGCCTGGAACATGCCGGACCGCGTCGCCTCCCAACTGGCGGCCATCCGGGGCAGGTGGCCCAGCATCCGCACCTTCCATCTGCACCTGCACGACGCGCGGGGGACCGCCATGCTCTCGGCCTATCAGGCGATCCTGGCCCTCGACTCCGAGCACACACTGGTCCTCGACTCCTCGGTCGGGGGGATGGGCGGATGCCCATATGGCGGCCACGGCCGCATGACCCGGATGATTCCGACCGAGGACCTCGTCGACCTCCTCAACGAACTCGGCATCGACACCGGCATCGACCTCGACCGCATGATCGAGGTGGCCCACCTTGCCGAGGACGTCGTCGGGCACGAACTCTGGGGTCACGTCTCCAAGGCGGGACCGAGACCACGCGGCGAGCGGCTCTACCCGATGGATCTGCCCTTCATCGAGACGGAGGAGCAGGCGCAGCACTTTCGGATCGGTCCTGCAGCCTATGGAGGCGCCCGGTCACCGTGGGCCTCCCCGATCAGCTCTCCGGCGCGGGATGCGCTGGACCTTTACCGAGATCGCATTCCGCCCGCAGCCACACGCTGATCGCCGTTCCGGTCCTTCTCGCCGAGCGAGTCAGCGATCCATCTCATCGCTGACATCCCGCTGCACGCTCACGAAGTTGACGAGATCACCGCGCGAGTCGTGGACGGGGCTGATCGTGAGCTCGTTCCAAAACGTCGTCCCGTCGCGCCGATAATTGAGCAGGCGTCCTCGGTACGCCCAGCCCGCATCGAGGGCGCGGCGCATGTCGACGATGGTGTTCCGGTCTGTCATCGGCCCCTGCAGGATGGCGCAGTTCCCCCCGAACAGCTGCTCGATTCCGTACCCGGTCATGACCGTGAATGCGCGGTTGCAGTAGATCGTCTGGCGGTGGGCGTCTGACACCAGTGAGGCCTCGGACTCCACGTCGAGAGCAGAGGCCAGGAGGACCTCCGACGCCCTCAAGGCCTCAGCGGACGGCATCGCTGTTCTGGTCGACACCCGGGTGAACCTTCATGAGGCTTCGCTCGACCCACGGCTGGCCGAGTCGGCGCAACCGCGGAGTCGTGTCGACGGTCACCGTGAGGAAGCGCCACAGTTCGTTCTGCACGAGGACCGCGAACTCACGCAACAGGGCGAGGTTGACCTCGCCGGCGGGACGCGGGCTCGAATCGAAGATGCACAGCGCACCGACTCGCTCCCCGTCGGGCGAGTCGACCGGGAACCCGGCATAGAAGCGGAGCTGCACATCGCCGGTGACGAGGAGATTGTCGTGAAAACGCCGATCCAGACTCGCGTCTTCGACCACCATCCCGCCCTCCTGCAGGATCACGTGCTGGCAGAACGATTCGCTTCGTGGCAGCTCGGTCAACGAGACATTGGATCGCGCGACATGCAGCTGCACATCGCGGTCCAGGACGGTGAACATCGCGCTCTCGGTCCCGAACACCTGTCTCGCCGTCGCCACGATCTTCTGCAGGGTCGGATCAAGCGCCTGCGTGTTGAAACGCAGACGGTCGACGGCCGCCTGGCGTTCGTCTTCATCGTCGGCCGGCCCTGCGTTGTGGTGGATGCCGATCCGACCGGACGCCAAGCGCTGGGCGATGGCATCCGCCCACATGCTGTAGAGAGAGGCAGCCGGCGTCAGCGTGCCGACCTCGACCCGCCCGGGGATCATGGGGATGAACCGGGTTGCGGGGAGTTCCGCACAGACCTCTCGACTCGCCATATCCAAGGAGTGCGCGTGCGCGTCGGCCAACCGCGCGATGACGGTCGGCAGGCTCTGCCGACGATGGGTCGCGGGGATGCCGCACACCAGGACCGTGGTCTGCGGTGACACGAGAGAGACGACCTCGGTGATCGCCGCGGTGAGGCGGCTCCTCCAGCGTTGCACCGGCTCGTGCAGCAGCGCCTCCTCGGATCCCGCCGCGATCACGATGGCGTCATAGCGGCCGGGGTGGTGGTGGCGGATCGCGCTCACGATCCCCGACAGCGGAAGTCGCGGCGCGGTGACCACATCGATATCGACTCCGCGCCCCATTCGCCGGGAGACGGTGCGCGCCAGGTAGCCCGGTAGCGCCAGCTCATGACTTCGAACGCCGAGGCCGCGCGCCACTCCGTCTCCCACGATCAGGATGCGGAAGGCGTCGACTCCGGCCGCGTGGGCCCGAGGTGGACCGTCAGGGCTGGGAGCGAAGGTGTCGGCCTGGTCGAGTCGGAGCTTGGCGAACCGAAGCACTGGCGCGAGCGCGACACGGATGATTGTGCCCACCATCTTGTGCCCCTGCCTCGTCCACGAACAGCCGAGCGATCACCCGGTCCCTCGACCCTAGGCAGACCGACTCGTCCACTGCTCCGCGGGAGGGTGCGCCGCGTGCGCAAAACGAACATGCTCGCCTCGTGGCAATGGCTGAAATCTCGCGCCCTGCAACGGACTCCGGACCTAGAGTGGTCGCCATGGCCTCCAGCGTGGGTTCGATCTCAGAGATCCGAGGTCTGATTCGGAGCGCGGGGTTCGATGCGCTCTTCATGGCGAGCCCGGACGGGATGTTCGTCTTCGCCGCTGACGGGCGATTCGTCTCGGCCAATCCCGCTCTGGCCGCCAAGTTCGGGTACTCGCTCGATGAACTCCAATCCTCGAGCTTCGGAGACGTGATCCATCCGGATGACCGGCAGACAGCGCTCGCCGCGTTCGCCGCCAGTGCACGTGGCGAGGTGCGACAGTACGTCGTGACGGGGGTGCGGCGCGACGGGAGCACGGTACGCAGTCGGATCACACAGATTCCTTTTCAGCACGAGGGCGAGACGATCGCCGTTCTCGGTCTCACGGCCGACCTCGCCGCGCTCGAAAGCAACATCGCCAGCGATCTCGAGGGTGCCCGTCACACGGAGGCGCGTCTCGCGGCCGTGCTCGGCGCGATCAGCGACGGCCTGCTGTTCCTGGACCGGGACTACCGCACGACCTACCTCAATCCCCGCGCGGAGCAGATCCTCCAGGTCTCGGCGAACGAGGTTCTCGGGCGGGTGATCTGGGAACTGTTTCCCCAGGCGCTGGGCAGTGAGTTCTCGATCGCGTACGCCGAGGCGCTGAGAGAACAGCGAACGGTGACCACCCGGAACTACTCTGTGGCCCTGGAGGCCTGGTTGGAGGCGACCGCCTACCCGACCGACGACGGATTGGCGATCTACTTCCGTGACGAGACGGCCTCAGAACTCGCCCGCGAGGAGATCACCCGCCGGGATGCCGTCCTGGCGGCCCAGAGCGCCATGCTCGACAACGCACGCGACGCGATCGTGGTGCGTGGGCTCGATCACCGCATCCTCTTCTGGAACGCTGCGGCTTCCCGGATCTACGGCTGGTCGCAGGAGGAGGTGATCGGACGGTCGAAGCGAGAGCTGTTGTATTCGGACCCGGCTCCGTTCGACCTGGCCCAGCAGGCGACGCTCCGTGATGGGCACTGGTCGGGGGAGCTCATCCACGTCAACCGGTCTGGTGTCGAGCTGGTGGTTGAGAGCAGCTGGACCCTCATGAAGGGCCAGCGCGGACAGCCGGACTCCGTCTTCTCCGTCAACACCGACATCACCGAGAAGCGCCGGAGCGAAAGCAGAGCGCTCCGCACGCAGCGGATGGAGAGTCTCGGCACCCTGGCCAGCGGAATCGCGCATGATCTGAACAACGTGCTCACGCCGATCCTGATGGCCGTTCAGCTGCTCGCGCCCGGTGAAACGGACCCGCGTCGGCGGGAGATCCTGCAGTCAACCGAACTCGCCGTCAAACGAGGCGCGGACATGATCCGACAGGTCCTCTCCTTTGCCAGCGGGGCCACGATCCGACGCGTGCCGGTCGACCTCTCCGAGCTGCTCGGGGAGCTGGAGGCGATCTGCGTCGACACTCTTCCCGAGAACATGTCGGTGACCTTCCAGGTCGATGAGCAGCTGCGGCAGACCAGCGGAGATGCCACCCAGCTGATGCAGGTCCTCCTGAATCTGGTGCGCAACGCACAAGACGCCATGCCGGACGGCGGCCTGATCGAGGTGCGAGCCCGGAACACGACATTCGCGAATGACTATTCCTCGGTCAGCCACGTCGCGGATGCCGGCGACTATGTCTCGATCGAGGTCGAAGACGCCGGATCTGGTATCTCGCAGGCGATTCTCGACAAGATATTCGACCCATTCTTCACCACCAAGCCGAGCGGAAGCGGCACCGGGCTCGGGCTGTCGACCTCGCTGGCGATCATCCGAGGGCATGGCGGATTCATGCAGGCGTACAGCGAGCCGGGTCGCGGTTCGGTGCTGCGGCTGCACCTCCCGGCAACAACGGGTCATCGCGACCCCGCCGACGATTCCGGCGTCATGGTCGAAGAGCTTCCTCGCGGCGACGGCGAACTGATCCTCGTGGTGGACGACGAGGCCGCGATTCGAGCCCTGACCCGTCAAACGCTCGATGCCTACGGCTACACGACCGCCGTCGCGGGCAACGGCGCGGAGGCGATCGAGTACGTCGAGTCGGGGGTGTCCACTGTCGCCCTGGTCCTGACCGACATGGCGATGCCGGTGATGGATGGCGCCGCGACCGCCGCCTACCTGCTGCAGCATCATCCGGAGATTCCGGTGATCGCCGCGAGCGGGTTGAACGCCAATGGGGGGGTTGCCCGAGCGCGGTCGTCGGGCGTTCACGACTTTCTCGCCAAGCCGTACACCACGACCGAGTTGCTCCGCGCCGTGCGTGCGAGCCTGCATCCCCCGGAGGCGTCGGATGACGATCGATTCGACTGAACGGGGCGCGGCGACCAGGTTGAAGGTCGTGGTCGCCGATGATGATGCCTTCATCACCTCGCTCGTCGCGGAAGGCCTCCGTGGCCTCGGGCTCCTGGTCGTCACCGCGACGACAACGTCGGATGCCTGGACCTTGGTCGTGCGGGAACAGCCGCACGCGCTGATCAGTGATTTGCATTTCGGCCCCGGCGAATCCGCTGGCGAACTGCTCAACCGGGTGCACGAGGAGTTTCCGTGGGTCGGCCTCGTCGCCCTCACCTCGCACCTGTCTCCCGAACTGGCGATTCAAGACGCTGGCTCTCTCCCGGACGACGTCGTGTACCTGGTGAAAACGCAGTTGGACGGCTTCCAGGATCTGCGGGATGCCGTCGTCCGTTCCATCTCGGGTCTCTCGGACCCCGAGCCGTCTGTCGTCGACGACACGATCCAACTCACGGCCGCGCAAGCAGAGGTGCTGCGCATGCTCGCCGACGGCGCGTCGACTCGGGCGATCGCCGAACACCGCGGGACCAACATCCGTGCCGCGGAGACCATGCTCGCGCGACTCTACGACGCGCTCGGACTCCCGAGCGACGATCTTTCCAACCAGCGGGTCGCCGCTGTCCGGGTCTGGCGGCAGGGTCGAGTTGTGGTGCAGGCGCCCAGCCATCGGGAACGGTCGTGACCTCAGCGTCTCGGTCGTAGGCTCGAACCATGGACTTTCGCTACCTCGGAAAATCGGGCCTCAAGATCTCGGAAATCACCTACGGCAACTGGCTGACCCACGGCTCACAGGTCGAGAATGACATGGCGACCGCCTGCGTGCGCGCCGCTCTGGATGCCGGAATCACCAGCTTCGACACCGCAGACACCTACGCGAATACCGCGGCCGAGACCGTGCTCGGCGAGGCACTCAAGGGGGAGCGTCGCGCCTCCCTCGAGATCTTCACGAAGGTCTACTGGCCGACCGGGCCCAAGCGGCCCAAGGGCCCTAACGATTCCGGGCTGAGTCGCAAGCACATCTTCGAGTCGATCGAGGGGTCGCTGACGCGGCTTCAGACCGACTACGTCGACCTCTATCAGGCGCATCGTTTCGACACCGAGACGCCGCTTGAGGAGACCATGCAGGCTTTCGCCGACCTCGTGCGCCAAGGCAAGGCGCTGTATATCGGTGTGAGCGAGTGGACCGCAGAGCAACTGCGGGCGGGACACGCTCTGGCGAAGGAGCTGGGCATCCAGCTGATCTCGAATCAGCCGCAGTACTCCGCGCTCTGGCGGGTCATCGAGCCGGAGGTCGTGCCCACCTCGATCGAACTCGGGATCTCGCAGATCGTCTGGTCGCCGGTCGCGCAGGGCGTGTTGACGGGCAAGTACAGGCCGGGGGCTCCGTTGCCGGAGGGGAGCAGGGCGACCGACGAGAAGGGTGGCGCCAACACCGTCAAGGCCTTCTTGACGGATGACGTGCTCACCCGCGTGCAGGAGCTTCAGCCGATTGCGGCGGAACTCGATCTCTCGATGGCGCAACTCGCCGTCGCGTGGGTGTTGCAGAACCCGAACGTCGCGGCGGCGATCATCGGCGCATCACGGCCGGAGCAGGTGGCTGAAAACGTGAAGGCGTCTGGGGTCGTCATCCCGACGGAGTTGATGGCGCGCATCGACGAGGCGCTCGGGGATGTCGTGGTGAGCGACCCCGGTCAGACGGCTGCTCGCGCGCCGCAATCGCGTCCGAGTTGACGCGAAATCGCGCCTACTGGCCGAGGAACTTCAGTACCGCCGACGTGATCTCATCTTGTGTCTGGGCATCGCTCGCGGTGGCCGGATTGTCGCCGGGCTGGGCGCCGTAGTCGCCGAACTGTGCGTGGTCGGCGCCCGGCAGGGTGACCAGTCGAGCGTCGGTCGGGAGCAGGTCTGCGGCATCCGCGATCTTCGCGGGCGTGCTGAGGCCGTCGCGTGCTGCCGACAGGGTCAGCACGGGCAGGCTGCTGTGTGACAGGTCGGCGGCGCAGTATGAGCCGAAGAGGATGACGCCCGCAACCGTGTCGGGGGGCGCATCCGCCGCATACTGACAGGCGCGTACGCCACCGAGGGAGTGCCCGCCCACGTACCACGTGACGACACGCGAGGTGCTGGCCAGGCCCTCAAATGTGCTGAGCGGGCGGGTCTCGAAGATCGCGAAGTTCAGCGTCGGTCGCGCGATCACGACGGTGACGCCCGCATCGGCGATCCCGGACAGCTTGTTCGCGTACGCCGCGGGGTCGACGCGCGCCCCGGAGATGAAGACAAGCCCGGTTCCGTTCGGGTTCTCCGGCGCGAGCACGACGCCGTCGGCCGTCTCGCTGAGTGTGAAGGCCGAGTCGGCCCGAGCGGTCGCCAGGGGGCCGGGCTCCGGGGGCATGGGGGTCGACGCCCAGGTGAGGAAGCTCGCGATCCCGACCACGCCCAGGGCGAGGGCGGCGAGGCCGAACATCCGCACGCCGTGTCGACGTCGCCTCTGGGTGACCCGGTCCATGATGGCCACGCTAGCGTTTCGAGGGTGAGCTCCTCTGTTCCGGCTGTGCCAGATGCGTCCCTCGTGTTGAGTGTGCGGCACAAGTCGGTGCCGTCGAGCCTGTGGGGGCGGAAGGCCTCGGAGGTGGCCACCGAGCGGCATCTACTCCGCGAGTTCTCGACGCCGTTGTTGACGCTCGACCGATCCGCCGTCGACCACAACACCACCACGCTTCTTGACTGGGCGCGCGAGCGCGGACTCGAGGTGGCGCCGCACGGCAAGACGACGATGGCTCCCGAGCTGTGGCAGCGCTTGCTGGATGCTGGCGCCTGGGGTCTCACCGTCGCAACGGTGTGGCAGGCCCAGGTGGCACGTGCGTCGGGTGTGCAGCGGCTGCTGATCGCGAACGAGGTCGTCGATCCCGTCGCCATCTCATGGCTGTCGGAGGAAGTGGACACCGGGGCCGAGATCGCATGTTGGGTCGACTCGGTCGAGGGCGTCCGCCTGCTCGCGGAGTCGCCAGGCACCCGCCCGCTTGACGTGTTGATCGAGTTCGGCGCTCCCGGCGGTCGCACGGGTGCGCGCGGCACGGAGGCCGCGCTCGCGGTCGCACGTGAGGTGCTGGCCGCGCCGCGCCTCCGCCTGCGCGGAGTCGCCGGCTACGAGGGCTCGTATGGGGCCGACCGCTCCCCTTCGACGCTGGCTCGCGTGCGCACCTACCTGAGCGAGTTGCGTGAGCTGATGTCGACGCTGCTGACGTGGGATGCGTTGCTGGAGCCGCTGGTCACGGCGGGCGGCAGCGCGTATTTCGAGGTCGTCGCCGAGGAGCTGGGTCTGCTGGCCGATTCTCGCGGCCGCGACGTCACCGTCGTGCTGCGCTCGGGAGCATTCCAGGCGCACGATGAGGTGTTCTACGACGGGATCTCGCCGTTCGCCGACTCGTCGCTCGCGTTCCGTCCCGGGCTCGCGCTGTGGTCACGGGTGGTGTCGCGACCGGAGCCGACGCTGGTGATCCTCGATGCGGGGAAGCGGGATGCGCCGATCGATCTTGGGCTCCCGGTGGTGCACGGTCATCCCGGTGCGGTGGTGACGACGCTCAACGACCAGCACGCCTACGTGAGCGTCCCTGTCTCGTCCTCGATCGCCGTGGGCGACCTCGTCCGGCTCGGCGTCTCGCACCCGTGCACGGCGTTCGACAGGTGGCGGCTGATTCCCGAGCTCGAGTCGGCGGCTGCCGCCGATCCGGCGGTCGTGGGCTTCGTGGAGACCTTCTTCTGACTGGCACGCTCCCGTTGTCAAGGACTGTCCTTGACAACGGGAGCGTGCCACCGATCGTCGTGCGCCGGCGAAGCGGTCGCGAACGGAATCGCGCCTCTTGATATACCCCCGGGGGTATTCTATAGTGGGGTCATGAGCACACAGCGCATCATCATCATCGGCGGCGTCGCGGGCGGCATGTCCGCCGCGACCCGCCTCCGACGCCTGATCGAAGACGCCGAGATTCTCGTTCTCGAGCGCGGCGGCCACGTCTCCTTCGCCAACTGCGGACTTCCGTACTACCTCGGTGGTGTCATCGAAGAGCGTGAGAGCCTGCTGCTTCAGACGCCCGCATCCCTCGGCTCCCGTTTCGGCCTCGACGTGCGCGTGCATCGCGAGGTGACAGCGATCGACCGCGATGCCAAGACCGTCAGCGTCCGCAATGTGCTCACCGGCGAGCAGTCCGTCGAGCGCTACGACTCTCTCGTGCTCTCCCCGGGTGCCACGCCCGTTCGGCCGCCGCTTCCCGGCGGGGAGCGGATGTTGACCCTGCGTGACATCGAGGACGTCGACCGCGCCATGAGCGAGCTCGACTCCGCCCCGCGCACCGCCCTGGTGATCGGTGCCGGATTCATCGGGCTCGAGGTGGTCGAGAACCTCGTGCATCGTGGCCTCGACGTCACGCTCGTGGAGCTCGGCGACCAGGTGCTCCCACCCCTCGACCCCGAGATGGCAGGTCCCGTCGCCGACCGACTTCGCGCGGCAGGGGTCGATGTGCGGCTCGGTACTCAGGTATCCGAGATAGGACCCGACACGGCAACGCTCAGCGACGGCAGCACCGTGCCGGCCGAATTCGTCCTTGCATCGATCGGCGTGCGACCCGAGACCTCCCTCGCGGTTGCCGCGGGCCTTGCCCTCGGTGAGCGCGGCGGCATCCGCGTCGACAGCCAGTTGCGCACCAGCGACCCGTCCATCTATGCCATCGGCGACGCCGTCGAGAAGACCGATGCGATCTCGGGGGAGCAGCGCCTCGTCGCGCTCGCCGGACTGGCGAATCGTCACGGTCGTCTCGTCGCGGACGCGATCAGCGGCAAGACGATCCGGGTGCGAGACGCGTTCGGCACCGCCGTCGTCGGTCTGATGGGTCTCACCATCGCCGCAACCGGCTGGAACGAGAAGCTGTTGCGTGCGACCGGCCGCGACATTCGCGTCATCCACACGCATCCCGCGTCGCACACCGGGTACTACCCGGGCGCCACGTCGATGTCGCTCAAGCTGGTCGTCGATGCCCGCACCGACGAGATCCTGGGAGCGCAAGGCATCGGCGGCGACGGAGTCGACAAGCGGATCGATGTGATTTCGACGGCGATGGCCGGAGGCATCCTTGCCTCCGAACTCGCCGACCTCGAGTTGGCATACGCCCCGCAGTTCTCCTCCGCCAAGGACCCCGTGAACATGCTCGGCTATGTGGCACTCAACGCGGTCGACGGGCTCACTCGCTCGATCCAGTGGCACGAACTCGATGCCGAGCTGGCAGCCGGCGCGGTTCTTGTCGACGTGCGCACCGAGTCCGAGCACGCCGAGGGAGCCATCCCCGGCTCGATCAACATCCCTCTCGACGACATCCGCTCACGAATCGCCGAGATCCCCGATCGGCGGCTGATCGTGCACTGCAAGGTGGGCCAGCGCGGTCACACCGCGGTGCGACTTCTGAGCCAGTTGGGCCGGGATGCTGTCAACCTTGACGGCGGCTACCTCACCTGGAACGCCGGGATGACGGCACGTGTGAATGCCGAGCGACGACTCGTCCCCGAACTGCGGCTCGCCGCAGCTGCGAGCGCCGTCTCATGAGGACACGCGGCCTCGTCATCACGTTCGTCGCGGCCGGACTGGTGGTCGTCGGAGTCGGCGCTGCCGCCATCGTGCTGACGGTTCCCCCGGCCGAGGCGCCCCGCTCGCAGGGTACGGCCACCGTTGCTCCTGCCCCGACGGCAACGGCCGTCGACTCCACGCCGGTCACCGCAGCGTCTTTGAGCTACATGATCGAGGAAGAGAAGCTGGCCCACGACGTGTATGTCCTGCTCGGCGAGACGTGGGGTGCGAACATCTTCGGCAACATCGCCGCGAGCGAGACGACACACCAGAACCTTCTCGTGCCGCTGCTCGCGAGCCGCGGCATCGTCGATTCCCGCTCGACCGAGCTCGGAGTGTTCACCAACACCGAGTTGCAGGCGCTTTACGATCGGCTCATCGCCCAGGGACGCACGAGCTATCGCGAGGCGATCCAGGTCGGTGTGACCATCGAGAAGAAGGACATCGTCGATCTGAACGGTGCCATCGCGCTCGAAGGCCAGGCCGACGTCGTCAGCGCCTATCAGCGACTGCTGGCCGGCTCGCAGAACCATCTGGCCGCGTTCGAGCGCCAGGCCTGAGCGGAGTGTCGAGACGGGACCTTCCCGACCGACAGCTGACGCTACTGGACGATTGCCAGACCGGTCGCCGATGAGGCTGCGTCGAGCCCTCCGGCGTTGGTCAGGTGCGTGAAGCCGAGCGTCGCCAGGTGGCTGATCGCTGCCGCGGCACGTGACCCTGAATGGCAGTAGAGCACGTAGGTCCCATCGGCGGGGAGCCGGCCGGCGACCGAGTCGAAGGATGCCGATTGCACGTCGATGTTGATCGCGCCCGCCAGATGCCCGGAGGCATACTCTGCGGGCGTACGTACGTCAATGACCACGGTCCCGGCGGCGACCGAGATCGACGGTGACTCCGCCGCGGGGGCGCAGCCGGAGAGTCCGAGAGCCACGGAACCGGCGATGGCGAGGGGGGCGAGCAGGCGGGTGATGCGCTTCATGGTGTCCTTGTCCGTTTGAGGTGGATTTGTTGGGGAGCTGTGGCTGGTGCCTCAGGCGCGGGATGTGGTTTCCGATTCCAGCCCCCGACGGAACTCGTCCATGTCCAGCTGTTCGATCACCCCGATGAGTTGTTCGAACTGCTGGCTGTTCAGAGCCCCGGGCTGGGAGAAGACGAGCATGTGGTCGCGGAATGCCATCAACGTCGGAATCGAGGTGATGCGAGCCGTGGCGGCGAGCTGCTGCTCGGCCTCGGTATCGACCTTGCCGAACACGATGCCGGGGTGCCTCTCGGAAGCCTTCTCGAAGACGGGTGCGAAGGCCCGGCAGGGCGGGCACCAGGCTGCCCAGAAGTCGACGAAGACGATGTCGTTCTGCGCGACCGCCTCGCCGAAGGAATCGGCTGTCAGGTGGGTGGTTGCCACGGGGCTGCCTTTCGGAATCACCGCCGACTTTCGCGCGGATTCGCCCATGGTAGCAGATACCCCCAGGGGTATTTAAAATACGGCGGGGGTATCATGGGGACATCAGCTATCGCGGTCGACGTCGGAGGAATAAATGGATCTCGATCCCACCGAAATGAGGCCAGCGCTCAACCGTCTGCGCCGGGCGCAGGGACAGCTCGCCGCCGTCATCCGAATGATCGATGAAGGCAAAGACTGCACGAGTGTCGTCACCCAGTTGGCCGCGGTGTCGACCGCGCTGGATCGTGCCGGCTTCGCCATCATCGCGAGCGCTCTCGAGAAGTGCGTCAAGCAGGACGATCCGGAACTGGACAAGACGCAGCTCGAGAAGCTCTTCCTCTCCCTGGCCTGACCCGACTGCGGAGATGCAATGGCGATCGACGCGCCCGGAGTCGCTCGACTTCGCGCTGAGGCGATTCGGGCCTGGTCGGATGCCCTCGGCGACTCGACGGCCTGCGCTCTGACGAAGAGCGGGCGCTCGTTTCCGGCTGCAAAGTTCCACGAAGGACGTGTCGCCGCATTGGGGGAGATGTTGCGGGGCCTCCGCGACGACCCGTCCCCTAGCCGGATCTCGGAGCTGATCACCACGCTGCGGGAGTCGTGGGAGGGGCGTCAGCAGCCCAGGGCAGATGGCGGCGGCGAGTGGGCGAGTTACCGGGCAGGCGGCCTGGAGGCGCTTCGTGAGCTCGGGCTCACCGATGCGGAGGAGAGCTGATCTCCGCCGCCTTGTGCCGACGAACTCCGGTTGGGGGCGTGCTGTCGATGTCGGGTCCGAAAATGGCCCTTATTGGTACCGAGGTTCTACCTTTGGAGGTTGCCGTCGCGTGAAAAGTTCTGAGGCTCCGCGGAAGGACTCTAGGTTGTAATGGTCGGAATCAGAAGGAGGACACCATGGCCGTCCAGAGTGGGAACCTCACGATCGACGAACTCGGTGTTCTGATCGAGAAGCGCGACATCGACACGGTGATCGTCGCGTTCTGCGACATGCAGGGGCGACTCGTCGGCAAACGCACCTCCGCCCGCCTCTTCCAGGAGGACATCGCCGCGCACGGTGCGGAGGCCTGCAACTACCTGCTCGCCGTCGACGTCGAGATGAACACGGTCGACGGCTACGCCATCTCGAGCTGGGAGACCGGGTACGGCGACATGGTGTTGAAGCCGGACCTCGACACCCTGCGGGTGATCCCGTGGCTTCCGGGTACGGCGATGGTGATGGCCGATCTGACCACGATGGACGGCTCTCTGGTGCCGCAGTCGCCGCGCGAGATCCTGAAGACGCAGATCGCGCGCCTGGCCGAGCGGGGACTCGTGCCGTTCGTCGGCACCGAACTCGAGTTCATCGTGTTCGAGAACAGCTACCGGGATGCCTGGGCCAAGAAATATGACGGCCTCACCCCGGCCAGCGACTACAACATCGACTACGCGCTGCTGGCGTCCACGCGGATGGAGCCGCTGCTGCGCGACATCCGCAACGGTATGGACGGCGCGGGCATGTACTGCGAGGCTGTCAAAGGCGAGTGCAACCTCGGCCAACAGGAGATCGCGTTCCGCTACACGGAGGCGCTCGCCACCTGCGACAACCACGCGATCTACAAGAACGGTGCCAAGGAGATCGCCGACCAGCACGGGCAGGCCCTCACCTTCATGGCCAAGTTCAACGAACGCGAAGGCAACAGCTGCCACATCCATCTCTCGCTGCGCGGCACCGACGGTGACGCGGTGATGGCGGGGGATGGCCCGCACGGATTCTCGAAACTGATGGAGCACTGGATCGCCGGCCTGATCGCCACCACTCGGGAACTCAGCCTGTTCTTCGCCCCCAACATCAACTCATACAAGCGCTTTGTCGAGGGCAGCTTTGCGCCGACGGCGATCGCCTGGGGGCTCGACAACCGCACGTGCGCGTTGCGAGTGGTCGGCCACGGGCAGGGTCTCCGCGTCGAGAACCGGGTTCCCGGCGGGGACGTCAACCAGTACCTCGCCGTGGCCGCGCTCATCGCCGGTGGCCTCTACGGCATCGAGAACGAGCTCAAGCTGGAGCCGATCTTCGTGGGCAACGCCTACGGCTCCGACGCGCCGCGGGTGCCGACCACCCTGCGCGACGCGGCCGAACTCTTCGCGAACTCGGCGGTCGCGCAGGAGGCCTTCGGGCCGGCGGTCGTCGAGCACTACCTGAACAACGCGCGCGTCGAGTTGAAGGCGTACGACGCGGTTGTGACCGATTGGGAGCGGATCCGTGGCTTCGAGCGACTCTGACTCCCGGCGCCCGCGCCCGATGATCGGGCTCACCACCTATCTGCAGCGCGCGCAGACCGGGGTGTGGGATGTGCAGGCCGCATTCCTGCCCGAGGTGTACTTCGCGGCGGTCGAGAAGGCCGGCGGCATCCCGGTCCTGCTCCCACCGCAGCCGCTGGAGGGCGGGGTCGCCGAACAGGTCATGGCCCGGCTCGACGGGCTGATCATCTCCGGCGGACTCGACGTCGAAGCGAGCCGCTACGGGGCGGACGCGCATCCGATGGCGGATGCTCCGAGTCGGCTCCGCGACGACTGGGATGACGCGCTGCTCACCGCCGCGATCGACGCCGAGGTGCCGTTCCTCGCGATCTGCCGTGGCATCCAGGTGCTCAATGTCAACCGCGGAGGCACCCTGCACCAGCACCTGCCCGAGGTGGTCGGTGACGACCGCTATACGGGCGTGAACGGGGTGTTCAAGGTCAACGAGATCCAGGTGATCGACGGATCGAAGATCGCCACGATCATCGGCGCCGGACCCCATGAGGTGCAGAGCTACCACCACCAGGCCATCGACTCACTCGGTGACGGGCTGCTCGTCACCGCCCGCTCGAGCGGCGGAATCGTGCAGGCGGTCGAGCTCGACGGTGTGCCATTCGGCGTCGGGGTGCAGTGGCATCCCGAGCAAGATGCCGCCGATGACGTCCGCCTGTTTGACAGCCTGGTCGACGCGGCCAGAAGCTACCGAGGGGTGCGGGAATGAGTGCCACGATCCTGATCAATCCCGCCGACGAGACCGTCATCCGCGAGGTCGCGCACACCTCGCTCGAGGAGGTCGATACGGCGGTGGAGCGCGCCGTCGCGGCACAGGTCAGGTGGGCGGCGCTGGCCCCCGCCGATCGCGCGCGGGCACTGCGCCGATTTGCCGCCGCCGTTGACGGCGCGGTCGAGGAACTCGCCGCGCTGGAGGTGCTGAACTCCGGGCATCCGATCGGCTCGGCTCGCTGGGAAGCGGGCCACGTGCGCGACGTGCTCGAGTACTACGCGGGAGCGCCCGAGCGCATGATCGGCCAGCAGATCCCCGTTGCGGGAGGCATCGACGTCACCTTCCACGAGCCGCTCGGCGTTGTCGGCATCATCGTGCCGTGGAACTTCCCGATGACGATCGCGAGTTGGGGATTCGCTCCGGCGCTCGCGGCGGGCAACGCGGTGCTGCTGAAGCCCGCCGAGTGGACCCCGCTGACCGCGATCCGGCTCGGTGAGCTCGCCCTCGAATCCGGTCTGCCCGATGGTCTCTTTCAGGTTCTGCCCGGCCGCGGCGCGGTCGTCGGGGAGCGGTTCGTCACGCACGAGCGGGTGCGCAAGGTGGTCTTCACCGGGTCGACGGCGGTCGGGAAGCAGGTGGCGGCAGGATGCGCGGCGCAGGTCAAGCCGGTGACCCTCGAACTCGGCGGCAAGAGCGCCAACGTCGTGTTCGCCGACTCGGATCTCGAGCGCGCCGCCGCCACGGCTCCGGGTGCCGTGTTCGATAACGCCGGGCAGGATTGCTGCGCGCGCAGCCGCATCCTCGTGGAGCGCCGCGTCTTCGACCGTTTTCTTGAGCTGCTTGAGCCGGCCGTGAAGGCCGTGAAGGTCGGGGCGCCGGCGGAGGAGTCGACCGAGATGGGTCCGCTCGTGTCGCGGGCGCACTTCGAGGCGGTGGAGTCGTTCCTGGACGACGGCACACCCGTGGCGTTCCGCGGCTCCGCCCCCAGCGGCCCCGGTTATTGGATGCCGCCGACCGTGCTGCTCCCCACGCGCACCGACCGCGTCGCGGTCGAGGAGATCTTCGGACCGGTGGTCAGCGTGCTCCCGTTCGACGACGAGGCCGACGCCATCCGCCTCGCGAACGACAGCGTCTACGGCCTGTCCGGGTCGATCTGGACCCGCGATCTCGGCCGTGCCATCCGCGTCTCCCGGGCGATCGAGTCGGGCACGCTCTCGGTCAACTCGCACTCCTCTGTCCGCTACACGACCCCGTTCGGCGGGGCCAAGCAGAGCGGCCTCGGCCGCGAACTCGGTCCGGATGCCGCTCTCGCCTTCACCGACACCAAGAACGTCTTCTTCGCCAGCTAGCCACAACTCAGGAGCACCATGCCCATCACCAAGATCGACCTCACCCAGCGCCTCGCCGGCAAGGTCGCTGTCATTACCGGCGGCACCGGCGGCATCGGCTTCGCCACCGCGAAACGCTTCGCGGCCGAAGGCGCGAAGGTCGTGATCGCTGACGTCGTCGACGCGGAGCGCGGTGAGGCGGCGGCTGCCGAAGTCGGCGGCCTCTATCTGAACGTGGATGTGACCGATAAGGGACAGGTGGATGCCCTGTTCGACACCGCGGCCTCCACCTACGGTTCCGTCGACATCGCCTTCAATAACGCGGGGATCTCGCCCGCCGACGACGACTCGATCGAGACCACCGAGCTCGATGCCTGGGACCGCGTGCAGCTCGTCAACCTGACGAGCGTCTACCTGTGCTCGCGCGCCGCGCTGCGCCACATGGTGCCGGCCGGCCGCGGCTCGATCATCAACACCGCCTCGTTCGTGGCGGTGCTCGGTTCGGCCACCTCGCAGATCTCCTATACGGCCTCCAAGGGCGGCGTGCTGGCGATGACGCGAGAGTTGGGGGTCCAGTTTGCGCGTCAAGGCATCCGGGTCAACGCACTCTGCCCGGGTCCGGTGAACACGCCGCTGCTGAAGGAACTGTTCGCGAAGGACCCCGAGCGCGCGGCGCGGCGCCTCATTCACGTGCCGGTCGGCCGTTTCGCCGAGCCGGAGGAACTCGCCGCCGCCGTCGCGTTCCTCGCCAGTGATGACGCGAGCTTCATCACGGCCTCGACCTTCCTGGTGGATGGCGGGATCAGCGCGGCGTATGTCACCCCGCTCTGATTCCCCCGTTCCGACGGGTGAGCAGGTCGAAACCGGTGCGGCGCCGGAGAGTTTGGTCGACGCCGCGGTCTATCGACCGGTGCGCACCGGCAACTCGCTCGAAGACACCGTGGCGCGCCTGATGCAGACGATTCGACTCGGGGTTGTTGCGCCGGGTGAGGCGTTGCCGGCCGAGCGGGAACTCGCCATGCGCTTCTCCGTCAGCCGTGACACCGTGCGGGAGGCGATCAAAGAACTGGCGGATGCCGGCTACCTCGTGTCGCGGCGCGGCCGCTACGGCGGAACATTCCTGAGCGACCCGCTTCCGCTTCCCCCCGACGCGCCCGCAACGCTGCCCACCAGAGCGGAGCTCGACGACCTTCTGGGGCTGCGCGACATCCTCGAAGTGGGTGCGGCACGATCGGCCGCCAGCCGGAGCCTCGATGCGGCGCAACGCGCGGCCCTGTGGACACGACTCGGCGAGGTCGCGGCATCCACGACCACCGACTATCGACGGCTCGACTCGCGATTGCACCTCACGATCGCGGAGGTCGTCGGCGTGCCGTCACTCGTGACGCTGATGGCCGAGAATCGCAGTCGAGTCAACGAACTGCTTGACAGTTTCCCGCTCCTTCCGCGCAACATCAACCATTCGAACCGCCAGCACGAGGCGATCGTCCTCGCGATCCTGGCCGGAGACGCCGAAGCGGCGGCCGCCGCGATGAGCGAGCACCTGGACGGCTCGCGCGCGCTGCTCCGCGGCTTCCTCGGCTAGTAGTCCTCCGCGTCGTTCGATTTCTCAATTACCGTGCCGACCGCGATCGCGACCGACGCGCCCCAGATGACCCACTGCAGGATGAGACGCCAGTCACGCGGGCCGCTCTTGGTGGTGCGTGCGACGCTCACACCGCTGAAGACGGCACTGAGAACGCTGGTGCTGAACAGGAACTTGCGCACGGATCCTCCCGGGGTCGTCTCCACGGTACCGCGCGACTTCGGGCGCGTGCGCCTCACTCGGGTGGCGCTCAGGCGCGGTGGCGGTGCTGAGCCTGTGGATCCGCCCGAAATCTGACCGATCGGTCAACACCTGACCGAGCGGTCAGCTACCGTCGAAGCTATGACCACCACTGCTGACGAGCTGCGTCGCGTCGCCCTCGAGGAGTTCGCCTCCGCGGGCTACCACGCGACCTCGATCCAGCAGATCGCCGATCGTGCCGGTGTCTCCAAGGCGACCGTTCTGTACCACTTCGCGTCGAAAGAGGTGCTGCTGGAGTCCGCGCTCGCACCCGCCATCGACCAGCTCGACGGGATCCTGGGGAAGGCTCGACTGGCGGCCCTGCGCACGGGCGGCGAGCAGCGGGCCGAGTTTCTCCGCCAGTTCGTTGATTTTCTCCTGCAGCACCGCTCGGCCGCGTCGATCTTCGTGAACCAGGCGACCACCCTCGAAGACGTGCCGATCGTTCGGCGGGCGAACGCCGAAATCCAACTGGTGTCCGGCTACCTGGAGGAGAACGTCGGATCGCTCGACGAGAAGGTTCGCTTCGGCGTCGCCCTCGGTGGTGCCGCCTACCTCCTCGCGGGTGCGCCGTTGGCCATGCCCGTCCAGGATCTCGACGCCATGCGCGCCGCCCTCATCACGGTCCTCGGCGACCTTCTCGCGGTCACTCCCGCGCTCGCATCCGCACCAACCACCTCCGACTGATTCTGGGGAACGCATGGCCACGCTGCTCTACCGACTCGGACGCTTCGCCTTCCGGCATGGCGTCCGGGTGCTCATCGCCTGGGTGCTGATCGCCGCTGGCGCGCTTGCCGGCGGTGTCGCGCTCGGCGGCCAGCTGCAGGACTCCTACGCGATCCCCGGCACCGAATCGCAGAAGGCGATCGACCTGCTGGGTGCCGTCTTCCCGCAGACCGCGGGGGCGAGCGCGCAGATCGTCGTGAAGGACGGCTCCGGCAACATCGCCACGCAGAAGGCCACCATCGAGAAAGTCGTCACCGCGGTGGGCGACGTGACCGGCGTCGAGGCTGCCATCTCGCCGTTCAGCCAGTACGCCGTATCCGCGGTCAGCGACAACGGTTCGACCGCGATCATCACAGTGCAGTTCACGACCTCCTCCGAGAAGGTCACAGCCGCTCAGTTGACGGCCGTCGAGAACGCCACCCAACCGTTGAAGGATGCGGGGCTCACCGTCGCCTTCGGCGGCCAGGTCTTCCAGAATGTGACGGTCGGCATCTCGTGGACCGAAGGGCTCGGAGTGCTGTTCGCCGCGATCATCCTGATCGTCGCGCTGGGCTCCTTGATCGCCGCCGGCCTCCCGCTGCTGTCCGCCATCATCGCGCTTGCCGTCTCGATGGGCGTGGTGCTCACCATGGCGTCCTTCGTCACCATTTCATCGACCGCTCCGCTGCTCGCCGTCATGATCGGGCTGGCCGTCGGCATCGACTATGCGCTCTTCATTTTGAGCAGACATCGATCGCAACTGGCGGCCGGGATGGATCCGGCAGAATCCGCCGCGACCGCCGTCGCCACCGCGGGAAGCTCGGTCGTGTTCGCCGGCGTGACCGTCATGATCGCTCTGGTCGGACTGCTCATCGTCGGCATCCCCTTCCTGGGTCTGATGGGAATCGCGGCCGCCATCGCCGTGCTCATGGCGATGCTCGCGGCGACGACGCTGCTGCCGGCTGTGATGGGGATGCTCGGAACCCGGCTGATCCCGAAGGTTCGCGCGGCGACCGCCAAGGCGCCCCGCGCCGCGCGTGCGACGCTGGGCCAGCGCTGGGTCACCCTCGTGCTCAAGGCTCCCGTGGTCTTCGTGATCGCGGTCATCGGGATCCTCGGCGTGGTGTCGATCCCGGCGTTCAGCCTCGCCCTGGCCCTGCCGGACGGGGGATCGCAGCCGAAAGACACCACCGCACGCCAGGCATACGACATCGTCAGCCAGGAGTTCGGCCCTGGCCGCAACGGCGCGCTGATCATCACCGTCGACATCACGCAGTCCACCACCTTCGTCGCCGACATGAAGAAGATCGGCGAGCAGATCGCCGGCTTGCAGGGCGTCAAGTCGGTGAGCGCGGGTACGCCCAACGCGACGCTCGACACGGCGATCATCCAGGTGATCCCGACGACCGGACCCAGCGATCCGAAGACGACCCAACTCGTCGAGCGCATCCGCGCACTCGAGCCCTCGATCGCCGCGAAGTACCACACACCGATTGCGGTGACCGGGGCGACGGCGGTGGCGATCGACGTGTCGTCACAGCTCGACTCGGCACTGCTTCCCTTCGGCCTCATCGTGGTCGGCCTCTCGGTCGTGTTGTTGATGGTCGTCTTCCGCTCGCTCCTGGTGCCGGTCAAGGCGGCTCTCGGCTATCTGCTCTCGGTGTTCGCCGCCTTCGGCGCGGTGGTCGCCGTCTTCCAGTGGGGGTGGGGGGCACAGGCCCTCGGTGTCGTTCCCGGTCCGATTTTGAGTTTCATGCCAATCCTTCTGATGGCGATCCTGTTCGGCCTCGCCATGGACTACGAGGTGTTCCTGGTCTCCGGGATGCGCGAGGCATACGTGCACGGGGTCGCCAAGCTCCCGGCGGGCGCGTCCGCTCGCGAACGCAACCGGGTGGCGCGCGCCTCGATCGTGACCGGATTCTCGGGGGCTGCTCGCGTTGTCACCGCCGCCGCCCTGATCATGTTCTTCGTGTTCGGCGCGTTCGTTCCTGAGGGCGCCGCCGTCATCAAGGTCATTGCGCTCGGTCTCGCGGTCGGGGTGTTCGTTGATGCCTTCCTGATCCGGATGACGCTGGTGCCCGCCGTGATGGCCCTTGCCGGGCGGGCGGCCTGGTATGTCCCGCGGTGGCTGAACCGCATCCTGCCGAACGTGGACATCGAGGGGGAGGGCTTGCGCTCTCACCAGGAGGCAACCGCCTGGGCTCTCGATCGCAAAGCGGCCGGCGAGGAGGTCTCGCTCGACGAGCTGGTGGTCGCCGCTGGTTCCGGGGCAAGCGCCGTGACGGTCGGGCCCGTCTCGTTGCACCTCGCGTCCGGCTCGATCGCCCTCATCGAGGGAGATCCGGTCGCGCGACGGCTGGTCGCGGCCGCGGTGGCCGGCCGTCTCGATCCTCGGAGTGGGCGCGCGCAGGTGGGCGGGCATCCGCTGCCCTCCGACGCGGCGAAGGTCGCGCGTCTTGTCGCCATCGCCGACCTCGCCGGCCCAGGTCGTGCTGGCGTGACGGTCACCGTCGGGGAGCTGCTCGAAGAGCACCTGCGATTCACTCGGCCGTGGTACCTCGCACCGGTCGCCGCACGACGCGCCAGAACCCGTGCGGGGCGCGTGTCCGGTGCGCTGCAGGGACTCGGCCGCTCGACCGTTCCCGTCGACGCATCCACCGCCATCGAGTCGCTTCCCCAACTCGAACGCGCGGTCGCCGTTGCCGTCATCGCCCTCAGTGAGCGGACGCCGGTCGTGCTGCTCGAGTCGCTCGATCCGTTCTCCGATCCGCTCGACGCTCGCGCATTCCTGCTCGCGCTGGATCGGCTCGCGCCCTCCGGTACCACGGTCATCGTGGGGATGCCCGGCCTCCACCGGGTCGCGGAGGCCACCCCGCCGCGCATCCATGCTCTCGACGTCACGCTCGACGTCACGCTCGTCACGGAAGGTACCCTGCGATGAAGAACCGTCTCCGCCTCGCCGCGATCGCGGCAGTTGCGCTGATCCCGCTTGCCTTCGTCGGGCTCTACGTCGCGTCGCTTGGTGACACCAAGGCCGGCATCGACCGCATCCCGGCCGCGATCGTGAACGCCGACCAGGCGATCATCACCCACAATGCCGACGGCACGACCAACTATGTGCTGGCCGGACGCCAGCTCGTGACCCAGCTGACGGGCACGAAGTCGCCAGGAATGGACTGGAGCCTCAGCAATGCCGCCGACGCCAAAAAGGCCCTGGCTGCGGGACAGGTCTACGCGATCCTGACCATCCCGAAGGACTTCTCGAAGTCGGTGTTGTCGCTGCAGGGCACGTCACCCACGCAGGCGCAACTCTCGATCCGCACGGATGACGCCCACTCCTACCTGGCCGGCTCGGTCGCGCAGTCGCTCGGCGATGGCATGGTGCGCACCTTCGGCAGCGCGATCACCAAGCAGTACATCTCGGGTGTCTACGCGAGTCTCGGGACTCTCGGCGCCTCCCTGTCGAAAGCCGCAGACGGCGCGAACGGCTTGGCCTCCGGAGCCGCGTCGCTGTCGTCAGGGGCATCCAGCTTGAGCAGCGGTCTCTCGAGCTACACCTCCGGGGTGAGCACGCTCAGCTCGGGGCTCACAAAGTTGAGTGGTGGTGCGGCATCCCTTGACCAGCTGAGTTCCGGCGTCGCGTCGTACACCGGTGGCGTCTCGCAGTTGTCGACTGCCCTCACCGCGGCAACTGCCGCGCTGGCTGCGTCACCGAACGATGCCGCGCTGATGGCGCGGGTGCAGGGGATCGCGGCGCAGCTTGCCAGTACGGCGAGCCAGGGGAGCACCCTCAGTTCGTCGACGGCAAGCGGAATCAGCGGCATCCAGTCCGGCATCGCGCAAAGCGCGTCGGGAGCCAAGACCCTGGCCGCCAGCGGCCCATCCCTCCTCGGCGGCGCCCAATCGCTGAGCAGTGGGAGCTCCCAGCTCGCCTCGGGCGCCACCGCCCTCTCGTCCGGACTGAGTGACGGCGCGAAACAGGTCCCGAGCTCCGACGCCGCAGCCGCGGCGAAAGCCGCGGGCGTCGCGTCCGACCCGGTTGGTCTCTCGGTCACCACCGCGCACAGCATTTCGAAGCTGGCGCAGGCGGTCTCCAGCCTCTACCTCCCGCTCGGGTTGTGGATCGGGGCGCTCGCCGTGTTCCTGGTGATGCGTCCGGTCTCGCGGCGGGTGCTCGCCTCCACGGCGTCGTCGTCGCGGGTGGTCGGCAGCGTGCTCCTGCGAGCCGGCGCGGTCACGGGCGTTCAGGCGCTGCTCTTGGTGCTTCTCCTGCACACCGGGGTCGGGGTCAGCTGGAGCCTGTTTCCCGCGACCCTGGTCTTCTCGCTCATCACGGCGGCAGCACTCACGGCGTTCCACTATCTGCTCACGATCGGGTTCGGTCGCGCGGGTCTGCTGATCTCGCTCTTCCTGCTCGCCTTGCAGATCGCGGTCATCGGCGTCTTCCCGGTGCAGCTGCTGTCCGCCCCGTTCCAGTGGATCAGTCCCTTCCTTCCGCTGACCTGGGCGACGACCGGCATGCAGCAGATCGTGACCGGCGCAAGCGCGGGCACCGCCATCGGCTCGGCAGTCGCTCTGCTGTTGTTCGGTCTCGCGAGCGTGCTCGTCGCGAACCTCGCGATCCGTCGCACGCGCCGAGCGGGGGCGCTGGGGCTGGTGCCCGCGCTCGCCTGAGCGTTCCGCGCCTCCCTGTTCGCTTTCGCTGAGAGTGCGGATAACTCCGTACTCTCAGCGCTGAAAGCGGGGCTGAACACGTACTTTCAGCGGACGCGGCGCAGCGGATGCAGCGCAGCGCAGGGTGCGCTCCCGCACACCACGTGCTCGTCAGAGCGCGCCTGCCTAGTCGGTGTCGCGCGCCGACTTCAGATTGCGGCGCGAGGCCTTCCGCTGCTGGCGCCGCTTGACCGATCCGACGGTGAGCGGTTCGCGCTCCTCGTGCTCCTGCCCGAGGTGGAGCTTCGCGAAGGCGACGGTCTCCTTCAGCATCCGGAGCTTGGTCTTCTCGTCGCGGATCTTGTGCAGGCTGACCTCGGCGACGACCTGGCCCGTCCACTCGTTCTCAGCAAGCCAGGTGAGGGTCTCGGCGACGGGCTGGTTGCCATAGCCAGGAACCAGGTGCTCGTCGAACATGTTGCCCTCGTCGACTGACCTCGTTCCGTCGCAAAGATGGATGTGGCGAAGCCGGTCGCCCATCGCCATCGCGTACTCGAGAGAGTCGCGTCCGGTGAGCGACGCGTGCGAGAAGTCGAGGGTCATTGCATCGGGGTTCATGTCGATCGGGTCGGGGCTCGGCAGGTATGCCTTCAGGTTCTTGCCGCCGACCTTCCACGGGAACATGTTCTCGACGCAGATCTCAACGCTCGTTGCGGCCTGTGTCTCGGCGACGACGCGCACGAAGTTCTCGGCGTAGCCGGACTGCCAGCGGAACGGCGGATGCACCACCACGCTGGGCGCGCCGACCGCGGCGGCCAGCTCGGCGGATCGACGGAGCTTGACCCCGGGGTCCCGTCCCCACACGAATGTGGTGAGGAAAAGGGTCGGCGCGTGGATGGAGAGGATCGGCAGGCTGTACTTCTCGCTGAGGGCTCGAAGTGCGATCGCATCCTGGGTCACGGGGTCGTTCGTGACCATGATCTCCATGCCGTCGAATCCTGCCATCCGTGCCATCTTGAAGGCCTTCTCAACCGATGCCGGGAAGACGCAGGTGGTGCTCATGCCGATGGGAATCATTTGCCAATAAACCTAACGTGCCGATGTGTGTGAGGGGTGACAGTTTGAGGAACTCTGCACCCGGCCCACCCCCAGTTCGGAGCGCAACGGTGCGGCGATAGCTCGACGTGAGGCGTCTCTGCTCTCACGGCCTCGAGAAGCGACCCTGATAACGTGACCGAATGAGCGATGAACGATATGACTTCGTCGTCGCCTCGAATCGTCTTCCCGTTGATCGCGTGATCGACGACGATGGAGCACCGAGCTGGCGGCCATCGCCGGGTGGCTTGGTGACCGCACTCGAACCGGTGATGCGGGAAGCGGACGGCGCGTGGGTCGGCTGGGCGGGCCAGCCCGACCTCGAGTTGGAGACCTTCGACTGGGATGGCATCCGTATCGTCCCGATCGCACTCAGCGTCGCCGACCTCGAGAACTATTACGAAGGTTTCAGCAACGACACCCTCTGGCCGCTATACCACGACGTGATCGCTCCGCCCAGCTACCACCGGGTCTGGTGGGACAGCTACGTCAGCGTCAACCAGCGTTTCGCCAACGCGATCGTCAAGGTGTCGGCCCAGGGCGCGACGGTCTGGGTGCAGGACTACCAACTGCAGCTGGTCCCTCGGATGCTGCGCCAGGCTCGTCCGGACCTCACGATCGGATTTTTCAACCACATTCCGTTCCCCGCATACGGGATCTTCTCGCAGCTGCCGTGGAGATCCCAGATCATCGAGGGCCTGCTCGGCGCGGACGTGATCGGCTTCCAGCGCGTGGCGGATGCCGGCAACTTCAGTCGCGCGGTGCGTCGCCTGCTCGGCTACTCGACGAAGACCCCGGTGATCGACGTCCCGGCTCGCGGCGAGGCGCCGGCTCGCTCGGTGATCGCGCGGGCATTCCCCATCTCGATCGACGTGGACGCGTTCGAGACGCTGGCCAGGAGCCCCGCGGTGCAGGCTCGCGCTGAGCAGATTCGGCACGACCTCGGCAACCCGAAGACGATCATGCTCGGCGTCGACCGGCTCGACTACACCAAGGGCATCGGCCACCGTCTGAAGGCGTTCGGCGAGCTGCTCGAGGACGGCCGCCTCAAGGTCGAGGACATCACGATGGTGCAGGTCGCGAGCCCCAGTCGAGAACGGGTAGAGACCTACCGGCAGCTCCGGGACGAGATCGAGTTGACGGTCGGCCGCATCAACGGCGACTACGGCACCATCAGCCATCAAGCGGTCAGCTACCTGCACCACGGTTTTCCGCGCGAGGAGATGGCCGCGCTGTACATCGCGGCCGACGTGATGTTGGTCACCGCGTTGCGCGACGGCATGAACCTGGTCGCCAAGGAGTACGTCGCGGCCCGTTTCGACGACGACGGCGTGCTCGTCTTGAGCGAGTTCACCGGTGCCTCCGATGAGCTGCGTACGGCGCTGCTGATCAACCCGCACGACATCGACGGCCTGAAGGACGCCATCGTGCGCGCTGTCGAGATGCCGCGGTCCGAGCGTCGCAAGCGTATGCGGACTCTCCGCAAGCGGGTTCGTGAGAACGACGTGACGCATTGGTCTGAGACGTTCCTGCGAACGCTGGCGGAGGCGCGGCGAAGCGCCGGCACCGGCGCCGGGAACAGCAGCATGGACGCGCTCGGTGAGCTCGAATGGACGGTGGAGCGGTCGCCGAACGCGCGACCGTCAGGATGATGCCCGAACCTCTGTCTTCCTCCCTCGTGGGAGCTTTGCGTGAGCTCGCCAGGGTGCGGCAGCTCCTCGTCGCCCTCGACTTCGACGGCACGCTCGCCCCCGAGGTCGACTCACCCGAGCAGGCGCGGGCGCTGCCCGAGGCCCGGGATGCGGTCCTGCGTCTTCTCGCCCTGCCGAACACCCGCGTCGCCCTGGTCAGCGGCCGCTCACTCGACAGCCTCATCGAGGTGGCGCAACTGCCGGACACCACGCTGCTCGTTGGTTCCCACGGCATCGAGATTCGTTTGGACGACGCCGACGACCGGTTCGCCCTTGACAGCGCAGAGCTCGAACAGGTCGAGGTGCTCCACGAGGTCCTCGGCGAGGTGGCGGATGCGATCGATCAGGTCTGGCTGGAGGTCAAGCCTGCCGGGTTCGCGCTGCACACCCGGCTCGCGACCGACCATGACTCCCGTGTCGCGCACCTCGTCGCGCTGAGCGAGGCGAGCGCCGAAATCGACAACCTCACCGTGCGGCAGGGCAAGAATGTGCTCGAGTTCTCGGTGCGTTCCACGACGAAGGGCGAAGCGGTCGAGCATCTGCGGCGGTACACGAAGGCGGATGCCGTGTTCTACGCGGGCGACGACGTCACCGACGAAGATGCCTTCGCGGCCCTCCGGCCGGACGACTTGGGCGTCAAAAGCGGTCTCGGCGTCACCGAGGCGGCGTTTCGGGTTGCAGGGCCAGCCGAGGTCGCCCTCGTGCTCTCGACGCTGGCGACCTTCCGGGACGGCGACGTGCACGAGCAGTGACCCGCTCCGCCGCGCGGTCGAACAACGTTTTTGCTCGCCGCGCCGCTCGGCCCCGGGTCGACGCGGTGTGTCCGGGAAAACGGCTGTTCGAACTCGCGGGCACCGAGAGGGGAGGCCGACCAGCCGTTCACCGGATACTCGGACGTCCGAGCAGCGTCACCACCGTAAGCGGGGCAGCGATACCCTCGACACATGCCGGAAACAACGCCGAAGATCGATCACAAGCCGAGGTCTCGCACCGTCACCGATGGCATCGAAGCCACCACCAGTCGCGGCATGCTGCGAGCGGTTGGCATGGGTGATGCCGACTGGGACAAGGCGCAGATCGGTATCGCCAGTTCGTGGAACGAGATCACCCCGTGCAACCTGAGCCTCGCGCGGCTCGCGCAGGCAGCCAAAGAGGGCGTGCACTCGGGCGGCGGCTACCCGCTTCAGTTCGGAACGGTGAGCGTCAGCGACGGCATCTCGATGGGCCACGAGGGCATGCACTTCTCGCTGGTCAGCCGTGAGGTGATCGCCGACTCCGTCGAGGTGGTCATGCAGGCCGAGCGGCTCGATGGCTCCGTGCTGCTGGCGGGGTGCGACAAGTCGATCCCGGGGATGCTGATGGCGGCGGCACGACTGGATCTGGCATCCGTGTTCCTCTACGCCGGCTCGATCGCGCCGGGCTGGGTGCGTCTCAGCGACGGAACCGAGAAGGACATCACGATCATCGACTCCTTCGAGGCCGTCGGCGGCGTGCTTGCCGGCACGATGAGCGTCGAGGACGCGCATCGCATCGAATGCGCCTTCGCCCCTGGCGAGGGAGCCTGCGGTGGCATGTACACGGCGAACACCATGGCGAGTGTCGCCGAGGCACTCGGCATGTCGCTCCCCGGCAGCGCGAGCCCGGCCAGCGCCGACGCGCGCCGCGACTACTACGCGCACCGCTCGGGCGAGGCGGTCGTGAACATGCTGAACCTCGGGATCACGTCCCGCGACATCCTGACCAAGGAGGCGTTCGAGAACGCCATCGCGGTCGGCATGGCTCTGGGTGGCTCGACCAATATCGTGCTGCACCTCCTGGCGATCGCGAGCGAGGCCGAGGTCGATCTCACCCTCGACGACTTCAATCGGATCGGCTCGAAGATCCCGCACGTCGGCGACCTGAAGCCATTCGGCAAGTACGTGATGAACGACGTTGACCGTCGCGGCGGGCTGCCCGTGCTGATGAAGGCGCTGCTGGATGCCGGGCTCCTGCACGGCGAGTGCCTGACCGTCACCGGCAAGACGATGGCCGAGAACCTGGCCGAGATGAACATCCCGCCGCTGGACGGTGAGGTGCTGCGCACCCTCGACAACCCGATCCACGCCACCGGCGGTCTGACCATCCTGAAGGGCTCGCTGGCTCCTGACGGCGCGGTCGTGAAGACGGCAGGCTTCGACGCCGAGGTGTTCGAGGGGCCCGCCCGCGTGTTCGAGCGCGAGCGCGCCGCGATGGATGCCCTCGCCGCGGGCGAGATCCACCACGGCGACGTGGTCGTCATCCGCTGGGAAGGCCCGAAGGGCGGCCCCGGGATGCGCGAGATGCTCGCGATCACCGCCGCCATCAAGGGAGCGGGCCTCGGCAAGGATGTATTACTCTTGACCGACGGCAGATTCTCAGGCGGCACAACCGGCCTGTGCATCGGCCACATCGCTCCCGAGGCGACGGACGCAGGTCCGATCGCCTTCGTGCACGATGGTGATCTCATACGGGTCGATATCGCAGCCCGGTCGATCGACCTACTTGTCGATGAGACCGAGCTGGAGCACCGCCGTTCTGGCTGGGTGCCTCTTCCACCGCGCTATACCCGTGGCGTTCTCGCGAAATACTCCAAGCTCGTGCACTCCGCCGCGGAGGGCGCGGTCACGGGGTAGTTCCTCCTCTCACCGTCTCTGTACGCAAGGACCACACCATGACCACTGCTCCTCCCGCGACAAAGCCCGGCCGCTCGGGCTCTGACGGCGAGCCACCGATGCTGACCGGCTCCGGTGCGATCCTCGCCACGCTCGAGAAGCTGGGCGTGACCGATGTGTTCGGCATCCCGGGCGGCGCCATCATGCCGTTCTACGACGAACTGATGTCGTCGACGGCGATCCGCCACATCCTCACCCGGCATGAGCAGGGCGCCGGGCACGCGGCGGAAGGCTATGCCGCGGCATCCGGTCGGGTCGGTGTCTGCATCGCCACCTCCGGCCCGGGCGCGACCAACCTCGTGACGGCCATCGCGGATGCGCACATGGACTCGGTGCCGCTCATCGCGATCACCGGTCAGGTCTTCTCCACCGTGATGGGCACTGACGCGTTCCAGGAGATCGACATCGTGGGCATCACGATGCCGATCACGAAGCACTCCTTCCTGGTGACCGACCCGGCCGACATCCCGGCGACGCTCGCCGAGGCGTACCAGATCGCCTCCACCGGTCGTCCCGGACCGGTGCTGGTGGACATCACCAAGGACGCGCAGCAGAACTCGGCACCGTTCATCTGGCCGCCCAAGATCGACCTGCCCGGGTACCGCCCGGTCACGAAGGCGCACGGCAAGCAGATCATCGCCGCCGCCGAGTTGATCGCCGCGGCGGATCGGCCGGTGCTCTACGTGGGCGGTGGCGTCATCCGCTCCGGGGCCGAGAAGGTGCTGCTCGAGCTCGCCGAGAAGACCGAGGCACCGGTCGTCACGACGCTGATGGCCCGCGGTGCATTCCCGGATTCCCATCAGCAGCAGCTCGGGATGCCCGGCATGCACGGCGCGGTTCCGGCTGTGCTCGCGCTGCAGGAGAGCGACCTGATCGTCGCCCTCGGTGCGCGCTTCGACGACCGGGTGACCGGCAAAGTGGCGGATTTCGCGCCGCATGCCAAGGTCATCCACGTCGACATCGACCCAGCCGAGATCGGCAAGATCCGTCATGCCGATGTGCCGATCGTCGGCGACGCGAACGATGTGATCGTCGACCTGATCTCGGCGTACGCCGACGCCACGAAAGGCCACAAGCCCGACCTCGCCGAGTGGTGGGTCCGGCTGAACACCCTGCGAGCCGACTACCCGCTTGGCTACACCGAGCCCGATGACGGACTGCTCTCGCCACAGGCGATCATCGCGCGCATCGGGGAGTTGAGCGGACCGGAGGCGATCATCGCCGCCGGCGTCGGCCAGCACCAGATGTGGGCGGCCCAGTTCATCAAGTACGAGCGTCCGCACGCCTGGCTCAATTCCGGGGGCGCCGGCACGATGGGCTACGCGGTCCCGGCCGCGATGGGCGCCAAGGTGGCGCAACCCGACCGCCTGGTGTGGGCGATTGACGGTGATGGATGCTTCCAGATGACCAATCAGGAGCTCGCCACCTGCACGATCAACGACATCCCGATCAAGGTCGCGATCATCAACAACTCCAGCCTCGGCATGGTGCGTCAGTGGCAGTCCTTGTTCTACGACGGCCGCCATTCCTTCACCGACCTGAACACCGGGCACGGTACGCGCATGATCCCCGACTTCGTGAAGATGGCGGACGCGTATGGCGCGCTCGGCATCCGGGTGACCAGGGCCGACGAAGTGGATGCGGCGATCAAGCTGGCCATGGAGACGAACGATCGACCGGTCGTCATCGACTTCGTGGTCAGCCGCGACGCCATGGTGTGGCCGATGGTTCCGCAAGGTCTCGGAAACTCCTTGGTGCAGTACGCGCGCGACCACGCCCCCGCGTGGGAAGAGGAGTGACGACATGACGTATCACGTGCTCTCGCTTCTCGTCGAGGACAAGCCGGGTCTGCTCACTCGCGTCGCCGGCCTCTTCGCTCGCCGCGGCTTCAACATCGAGTCGCTCGCCGTCGGTGCGAGCGAGATCGACGGACTGTCACGCATCACGGTCGCCGTGGATGTGGAAGACGCCCCCCTCGAGCAGGTCACCAAGCAGCTGAACAAGCTGGTCAACGTGATCAAGATCGTGGAGCTCGACCCGACGCAGTCCGTGCATCGCGAGCACCTCCTGATCAAGGTGCGCGTCGACAACACCACGCGCAGCCAGATTCTCGAGGCGGTCACGCTGTTCCGGGCCCGGGTCGTCGACGTCGCCACGGATGCTCTGGTGATCGAGGTCACCGGCGACAGCGGCAAGGTGCAGGCGCTGTTGCGCGTGCTCGAACCATACGGGATCAAGGAAATCGCCCAATCCGGCCTTCTTGCGATCGGTCGCGGCGGGAAGAGCATCACCGAACGAGTCTTTAAAAACTGACAACATCCCCCGGGTCTCGACAGGCCCGACCAACGAAAAGGAATGCAATTGACTGAGATCTTCTACGACAAGGACGCCGACCTGTCGATCATCCAGGGCAAGAAGGTCGCGGTGATCGGCTACGGCTCCCAGGGCCACGCTCACGCGCTGAACCTTCGCGACTCGGGTGTCGAGGTCAAGATCGGACTGAAGCCCGACTCCAAGTCGGTTGCCAAGGCCACCGAGGCCGGCTTCGAGGTGCTCAGCTCCGCGGAGGCCGCCAAGTGGGCCGACGTCATCGTCGTCCTGGCGCCCGACCAGCACCAGCGCGGCCTGTACGCGGCGGACATCCGCGACAACCTGGAGGCGGGGAACGCGCTGCTCTTCGGGCACGGCTTCAACATCCGCTTCGGGTACATCGAGGCGCCGGAGGGCGTCGACGTGATCATGGTCGCCCCCAAGGGCCCCGGTCACACCGTGCGCCGTGAGTACGAGGCCGGTCGTGGCGTTCCGATCATCGCGGCCGTGGAGCAGGATGCCACCGGGACCGCATGGGACCTCACCTGGTCGTACGCGAAGGCGATCGGTGGCCTGCGCGCCGGCGGCATCAAGACCACCTTCACCGAGGAGACCGAGACCGACCTGTTCGGCGAGCAGGCCGTGCTGTGCGGCGGCACCTCGCAGCTCGTCCAGTACGGCTTCGAGACGCTGATCGAGGCGGGCTACCAGCCGCAGATCGCCTACTTCGAGGTGCTGCACGAGCTGAAGCTCATCGTCGACCTGATGTGGGAGGGCGGCATCGCCAAGCAGCGCTGGTCGGTCTCCGACACGGCCGAGTACGGCGACTACGTCTCCGGCCCGCGGGTCATCGACCCGAGCGTGAAGGAGAACATGAAGGCCGTTCTGGCCGACATTCAGTCCGGTGCGTTCGCCGCGCGCTTCATCGCGGACCAGGATGCCGGTGCTCCCGAGTTCCTGGCCCTGCGCGAGAAGGGTGCGCAGCACCCGATCGAGGCGACCGGCAAGGAGCTGCGCGCGCTCTTCGCGTGGAAGCAGCAGGACGCCGACTACGTCGACGGGTCAGCTGCGCGCTGATTCATCGACCTCTCAGACACGAAGGGCCGGGGGCGATCCTCCCGGCCTTTCGTCATGTTCGGGGCCGGATCCGCCTAGGCTGGCGTCATGACCCTCGCTCTCGGGATGCCGGCGATTCGCCGTGATCCGAGCGTTGCGCCGTCGACGGAGGGGCGTCCAGATGTCGCGGGGCTGGTCGACCGTTTCGGTCGCGTTGCCCGAGACCTGCGCGTCTCGATCACCGAGAAGTGCTCGCTGCGCTGCACATACTGCATGCCGGCCGAGGGCCTGCCGGCGATCCCGCGGGAGGATGTTCTGACGGCCTCCGAGATCGCCCGTCTCGTGGGCATCGGCTGGCACTCGCTGGGTGTCAAAGAGGTTCGCTTCACCGGCGGAGAGCCGCTCACGCGAGGTGACCTGCTGGAGATCGTGGCGTTGAGCGCGCAGGCGGCCCCCGGCATCCCGCTGGCGATGACCACGAACGGGATCGGGTTGGATAAGCGGGCGGTGGCGCTGCGCGCGGCCGGGCTCTCGCGCGTGAATGTATCGCTCGACACGGTGGACCGCGAGCACTTCAGCCGACTGACCCGCCGAGACCGGCTTCCCGCCGTGTTGCGCGGGATCGAGGCGGCGCACGCTGCCGGCTTCACGCCGCTGAAGATCAACGCGGTGCTGATGCGCGAGACGTTGGATGACGCGCCCGAACTGCTTGCGTGGGCGCTCGCGCACGACGCACGGCTGCGCTTCATCGAGCAGATGCCGCTGGATGCCGACGAGGCCTGGCAGCGCGCCAACATGGTGCCGGCCGCCGAACTGCTCGTGGTGCTGGGCTCGCGGTTCACGCTCACGCCGGCCGGGCGCGATGACCCGGCCGCTCCCGCCGAAGAATGGTTCGTGGATGGCGGTCCCGCCACCGTCGGCATCATCGCCTCGGTCACGCGATCCTTCTGCGAAGCGTGCGATCGAACGCGCATCACCGCCGAGGGCACTGTGCGCTCGTGCCTCTTCGGCGATGACGAGACCGACCTGCGCGGACTGCTCCGCAGCGGAGCATCGGATGCCGACATCGCCGACCGCTGGCGTGCGGCGATGTGGGGAAAGCAGGCGGGTCACGGGATCGACGCGGCTGACTTCGTGCGTCCGGTGCGGTCGATGGGCGGGATCGGCGGATGACGGTTGTGAGGTATTTCGCGGCAGCGGCCGAGGCCTCCGGTTGCGACGAGGAGATCTGGGACGAACCCGTGGCGACGGTTGGCGAGTTGCGTGCCGGGCTGGTCGCCCGCTACGGCGAGCCGATGTCGCGGGTGCTCTCGACGGGGTCGTTCCTGGTCGATGGCATGGTGTCTCGCGACCCGTCCCGCGCGGTAGGGGAGCGGGTCGACGTGCTTCCGCCCTTCGCCGGCGGCTAACGGACGCTGCGCTGGGGCGATGGCGCCTCGACGCTCGAAGGTTTAGAGCCCGACCCACTCCGAGACGCCGTCGTCCAGGTGTTGGCGCTTCCAGATCGGTGTGCGCTCCTTGATGAGGTCGACGAGGCGCGAGCAGGCGGCGAAGGCGTCTGCTCGGTGCGGAGCGGCGACCGCTGCGATCAGGGCAACGTCGCCGATGACCAGGTGGCCGATGCGGTGGGCGGCGGCGATGCGCAGGCCGGTCTCCGCCGCGACCTCGGTGCAGACATCGCGGAGGAAGGATTCGGCATCCGGATGGGCCTCATAGTCGAGGGCTGAAACGCCCGCGCCGTGGTCATGGTCGCGGATGATGCCCTCGAAGGTGACGACGGCGCCATCCTCCACGGTCACCACGAACGCTTCGACCGCTGCTCGATCGAGAACGGCATCCGTCACCAGAGCGAAGACGGCCCCGTCAGCCATTTTCGTGGCCGCCGCCCGCGAGCTGGTCGATGAGATGGGGGAGCAGCTCGTCGAGCACGGCCAGCCCGTCGCGCACCCCGCCGGGGGAGCCGGGCAGATTGACGACGATGGTGCCCTCCGCGACGCCGGCGGTTGCGCGACTGAGAGCGGCGGTCGGGGTGACGGCGCGACCGGCCGTTCGGATGGCCTCGGCGATGCCGGGAAGCTCCTGGTCGAGAACGGCGCGGGTGGCTTCGGGAGTGCGGTCCTGCGGGTGGATGCCGGTGCCTCCTGTGGTGAGAAGCACGGCAGGGTGGGTGGCGATGCCGGCGGCGATCGCGGTGGCGATGGCCGCATCCGGGGTGATGACGACGGGGTCGGGAGCAAAACCGTGGCGCGTCAGCCAGTCGCTCAGCAGGGGACCCGTCGTATCGGTGCGCGTCCCGTTGGCGGCTCCGGTGGAGGAGACGATGACCACCGCTCGACCTCGTGGGACCGAAGGGGTGGTGTCGACGAGCTCACCCGGCGAAGGTCGCGCGTCACGGGTCCAGTTGCCGTGTTTGCCGCCGGACTTCGAGAGCAGCCTGATGTCGCCGAGCATCGCTGCCGGGTCGACGGCCTTGATCATGTCGTGCAGGGTGAGCCCGGCGATGGCGACCGCGGTGAGCGCCTCCATCTCGACTCCGGTGCGGGCGGTGACCGACACCGCTGCACGGATCTCGATGGCTGCCACGCCGAGTTCGAAGTCGATGGTGACCCCGTCAAGCGGGAGCAGGTGGGCGAGCGGGATGAGCTCGCTGGTCTTCTTGGCGGCGGCGATGCCGGCGATGCGCGCGGTCGCGAGCACGTCGGCCTTCGGCAGGTCGTCGGCGCGCACCAGCGTGATGACCTCCTGCGTGGTCTGCAGCAGTCCGCCGGCGACCGCGACCCGGTGCGTGACCGGCTTCGCACCGACATCGATCATGCGGGCGCGGCCGTGATCGTCGACATGTGACAGGTGATCACTCATAGTTCCCAGGTCTCCACTGAATCGCCCTTCGCCAGTTCTGTCACGTTCTCGGGAACGACGATCAGCACATCGGATGCCGCGAGCGCCGCGACGAGATGCGAGCTCGGTCCCCCCACCGTGGTGACGCCGCCGCCGGGCGTTCGCCGCCCGCGGAGGAACTGCCGCCGTCCCGGGATCGAGCGCAGCGGGGAGTCCAGAACACGGGTCTCCCGTGCCGCCGCCAGCCGTCCCGCGAGCTCGCGCAGCGTCGGGGCGACGAACAGCTCGAAGCTGAGCTGACTGCTCACCGGGTTGCCGGGGAAGCAGACGATCGGAATGGCCGCAGCGCCACGGGACGCGGGCCAGGATGCCACGGCCTGCGGGCCACCGGGCTGCATCGCGAGCACGTCGACGTGCGCGCCGCGCGGCTCGAGCACGTCCCGCACGACCTCGTGGTCGCCCATCGAGACACCACCGCTGGTGAGGATCAGTTCGGCGCCGAGCGCGGCGGCGGCGTCGAGCATGGCCTCCAGCCCGTCGGCGTCGTCGCGCACTCGGCCCTCGAAAACCACGTCAGCACCGATCGATCGGGCCGCCGCGGCGAGGGCGACGCCGTTGGCATCCGGAATCTGTCCGGGGCCGAGCGGCTCGCCCGGCGCGACGAGTTCGCTTCCGGTGCTGATGACGGCGACTCGAACCGCCGAGCGCACGGCGACGGTCGTCAGCCCGGCGGCGGCCAGCGCACCGAGATGCCGGGAGGCGAGCAGCTGCCCGGCGGGCAGCAGCACGTCGCCGATATGCAGATCCGAGCCGGGTTCCCGGATGTACTCGCCGACGCGTCGCCCGCGAGCGATCGAGACGTGGTCATTCGCCTCGAGGGTGTCCTCGACGGGAACGATCGTGTCGGCGCCATCGGGGACGGGAGCCCCCGTCATGATCCGCACGGCCGTGCCCGGGCGCAGCTCGGCGGGCGTGCCGGGTGCGGCCACCACCTCGCCGGCGATCGGGAGCGACACCGGGGCCGAGGCGACGTCCGCCGCTCGAACGGCGAAGCCGTCCATCTGCGAGTTGCGGAACGGTGGGAGCTCGATCGGCGACACCGTCTCGGCTGCGGTGACGCGATCCAGAGCCTGAGCGAGGGGCAGGATGATCGTTGGCCGCGGTGTCAGCGGGGCGAGCAACTCGAGCACGCGCGCAACGTGAACGTCGACGGATGTGCGGGCGGTGGTGGCATCGTGGGCGCGGCTGGGGACGCTCAATATGCGGCCATCTCGGGATCGACCTGCACCCGCCACGCGTCGATGCCGCCGGTCAGGTGCCGCACCCGGGTGAACCCGGCGTTTTCGAGCAGCTCAAGCGCTCGCGCGGAGCGCACGCCGTGGTGGCAGTAGACGACAATCGACGCGTTCCGGCTCGGGAGCAGCGAGTCGAGCTCGGCGAGGCGGTCCGGCAGCTGGCCGAGCGGGATGAGCACAGAGCCGGGCAGCGAGACGAACGACGCTTCGGATGCCTCGCGAACATCCAGAAGCAGTGGCGGCGTCTCGTGGATGCCGGCCGTCGTCGGGCCGGCCAGCAGCTGTGCCAGTTTGGTGGGCGTCACCGCGAGGTCGGGGTCGGGCTCGCGGATGGCCGTGCGCTCCTCGAGCGAACCGGGGCGCGGGCCGTCGGGATTGCGCGCGTAGGAGATCTCGCGCGTCGTCCCGCTGAGAGCGTCGAAGGAGACGACCCGGCCGATCAGGGGCGCCCCGATGCCGGTGATGAGTTTGATCGCCTCGTTCGCCATCATGGCTCCGATGACCACGCAGACCGTCGGCAGCACGCCGACGAGCTCACAGCTGAGCGACCCGTCGTCGTCTGCCTGCTCGGGGAAGAGGTCGCGGTAGTCGACGCCCTTCTCGTCCCAGGCGACGCCGACCTGGCCGTTGTACCGGGACGCCGAGCCCCAGACCATGGGGATTCCGCGGATCTCGGCCGCATCGTTGGCGATGTACCGCGTGGCGATGTTGTCCGAGCAGTCGATGAGCAGGTTGGCGTCGAGCAGGAGCTCGAAGGAGTTCTTCTCGGCGAAACGCACGGAGTGGCGCACGACCACCGTGTCGGGGGAGAGGCGCGCCACGGCATCCGCGGCGGAGTCGACTTTCGGCCGCCCGATGTCGGCAACGCCGTGGATGGTCTGCCGTGACAGGTTGCTCGCCTCCACGGTGTCGTCGTCGATGATCGCGATCGTGCCGACGCCCGCGGCCGCGAGCGCGGGGATCACGGCGCTGCCCACCCCACCGGCGCCGATGACCAGCACCGTGGCACCGGCAAGCGCGCGCTGACCGTCGGCACCGAAGCCCGCGAGCACGCGCTGGCGCAGGAAGCGCGGGGAGTCTGGGTCGACCGAGGAGGCCATGGTTCCATTCTCTCAGGAGTGCCGCAATCGACGCTGAACCTCATTTGCGTCTATAGTCAAACCCGCAAGACGCATCTGCGGTGAGGAGTGTCGTGAGCGAGTTCCGTATCAGCGAAGCCGCGGCCATGCTCGGCGTCAGCGATGACACCGTTCGGCGCTGGGGCGACGCGGGTCGGCTCCGCATCCGCAAGGCGGCCAACGGTCGACAGGTCGTCGACGGGGTGGAGCTCGTCCCGCTGATGACGGAGCTGGCGACCGAGTCCCCGATCGCCACCGCCTTCCCGCTCGCTCCCGCATCCGCCCGCAACCGGTTCACCGGCATCGTGACCGCGGTCACGAAGGACACCGTGATGGCGCAGGTCGAGCTGCAAGCCGGCCCCTTCCGGGTCGTCTCGCTGATGAGCCGCGAGGCGGCCGATGAACTCGAGCTCGCGCCCGGGATGCTCGCCGTCGCGAGCGTGAAGGCCACCGTCGTGGTCGTGGAGCTTCCGGACAAACACCTGTCACCAGCACCGAGTACGGAGAACGAATGAGGACACGCCGCCCCGCCGTGCTCGTCGCGACCGTTGCCGCCGCCCTGATGCTCACGGGCTGTTCCGGCGTCGGCGGTGCCGACGTCCCCAGCCCGTCACGCAGCCAGGACGCGCTGAAGGGAACGGTGACGGTCCTGGCCGCGGCATCCCTGGCGCAGGTCTACGGCCAACTCGCGACCGAGTTCGAGAAGCTGCACCCGAAGGTCACGATCACCCAGAGCTTCGGCGGCAGTTCGGCGCTGGCGACCCAGATCGTGCAGGGTGCCCCGGCCGACCTGTTCGCGACCGCGAACGAGGTGACCATGAAGCCGGTGACGGATGCGGGCCTCACCGACCAGACCCCGATCGTCTACGCGACCAACGTGCTGACCCTGATCGTGCCGCCCTCGAACCCGGCCAAGGTGACCACGGTCGGCGACTTGGCGAATCCCGCCGTGAAAGTGGCGCTGTGCGACAAAGCAGTGCCGTGCGGATCGGCGGCGGTCACGTTGCTGGCCGCCGAACACCTCAGGGTCACCCCGGTCACGCTGGAGCAGGACGTCACGGCGGTGCTCACCAAGGTCGAGCTGGACGAGGTGGATGCCGGGTTGGTCTACGTGACCGACGCGACGACGGCGGGCAACAAGGTCACACAGATCGCGATACCGGACGCCGCGAATGTGATCAATCGGTACCCGATCGCGCTGCTGAAGAACTCGAGCAACAAGGCGGCCGCACGGGCCTTCGAGCAGTTCATCCTCTCCACGACCGGCCTTGCGGCGCTGAAACGTGCGGGCTTCGGGACCCCCTAGGCGCCGCAGCAGCGCGCGTCGACGTGGCCCCGCGGTCATCCTCTGGGTGATCGCGTGGCTCGCCATCGCGCTCCTGGTGCTTCCACTGCTCGGGATCCTGCTCTCGGCGCCGTGGCCGCAGCTGCCCGGGCTGTTGCTCGCGCCCGAGACCCTGCAGGCGCTCGGACTCTCCCTCGGCACGGGGGCGATCTCCACCCTGCTGTGCCTGATACTCGGGGTTCCGCTCGCCGTGATCATGGCGCGCTCGGTGGCGTGGTCGGTCCTGCCGCGTCGGCTGCTTCGTGCGGCAGTGACGATCCCGCTCGTGCTGCCGCCCGTGGTCGGCGGGCTCGCGCTGCTCCTTCTGCTCGGACGGAGCGGCATCCTGGGCCGTTACCTCGCCCAGCTCGGAATCACGCTGCCATTCACGACCGGTGCGGTGGTGATCGCCCAGACCTTCGTCGCGATGCCCTTTCTGGTCTTCGCTGTCGAGGGCGCGCTGCGAGGAGCCGATCGCCGGGTCGAACTCGCTGCCGCGTCGCTCGGCGCCTCGCCGTTCCGGGTGTTCCGCACGGTGACGATCCCGCTGGTCGCCCCCGGCATCGCCGCCGGTGCCGTGCTCTGCTTCGCCCGTGCGCTCGGCGAGTTCGGCGCGACCATCACCTTCGCGGGCAGCTACCCGGGTATCACCCGGACGCTCCCGATCGCGAGCTATCTGGCATCGCAGACCAATCTCAACCAGTCGATCGCCTTGGCGCTCGTGCTGCTGGCGGTGTCGGTCGTCGTGCTGCTGTCGCTGCGGGATCGTTGGTTGCCGGGGGTGCGCGGGTGAGCGACCTCCGTGCACTCGACCCGCCGGGGCTGGCCGTCGACGTCACCGTGCTGCGTGGCGAGTTCGTGGTGACGGCGGCGTTCGAGGTCCTGGCCGGGCGTCCACTCGCGCTCGTCGGACCCAACGGGGCGGGCAAGACCACGGTGCTGAATGCGCTCGCCGGGCATGTCGAAGCCGAGCGTGGCAGCATCCAACTCGGAAGACGTGAGCTGGTCGGACTCGCGCCCGAGGAGCGGCGGGTCGGCGTGGTGTTCCAGGACTTTCTGCTGTTCCCGCACCTGAGCGTCATCGACAACGTCGCCTACGGGATCCGGATGCATGGCGCCCGCCGGTCGGTCGCCCGGGTCGCCGCACTCCCGTGGCTGGAACGCTTCGAGCTCGGCACGCTCGCGGCGCGCTACCCGCACGAGTTGAGCGGTGGCCAAGCGCAGCGCGTGGCGCTCGCCCGCGCTCTGGCTGCCGAACCCGACGTCCTGCTCCTCGATGAGCCGATGGCGGCGCTGGATGTCGAGATCCGCGACGAGGTCCGTAGCCAGCTCGCCGGCCACCTGCGCGACTTCGCCGGGCCGACGGTGATCGTCACCCACAGCGCGGCCGACGTCACGGCGCTCGCGGCCGACGTCCTCGTGCTCGAGCGCGGCACCGTCACTCAGCGAGGCGCCTGGGATGGGCTCATGGCCGCCCCGGCGACGCCGTATGTTGCTCGGCTGGTCCAGCGTCGCGACGAGTAGATCCGTCGGAGAATGCGCGCAGGAGGCCACTGGGCTGGTCGCGGGCCATCGCGATCCTCTCGGTAGTGTTGACGACAGCATCGGACCATCTCCGGGAGGGATTGCGCGTGAGGAGCTACGCCGTCCTGCAGCCGGGTGCCGGGCCGATTCGTGCGTCGAACCGCGGGGCGCACGCCCGCATCCGGAGGGCCGATTTCGCCTGGATGCCGTACTCGCCTCCGAGGCCGCGCTGATGGCCGACGATGTCGCGGCCCCTGCGCCCGCGATCGATGCCCGCGTGTGGCGGATCGTGGGCTCGCCGCTCGTCGCGGGGGCGGCATCCGGCACGCTCGTCGGCCAGACCGTCGCCGTCAAAGACCTGTTCGATATCGAGGGCTTCCGGGTTGGCGCGGGCAACCCGAGCTGGCTCGCCGAGGCACCAGTCGCCGACGGGACCGCTCCGGCTGTCGCGGCGCTGCTCGCGGCGGGCGCGGCGATCCGTGGGATCGCACAGACCGACGAGTTCGCCTACTCGATCCACGGCGCGAACCCGCACTACGGGACCCCGCCCAACCCGCTCGTGCCCGGCGCACTGCCGGGCGGCTCGTCGAGCGGGCCGGCATCGGCGGTGGCATCCGGTCAGGCGAGCATCGGTCTCGGCACCGACACCGCCGGCTCGGTGCGTGTTCCCGCCTCGCATAACGGCCTGTGGGGACTGCGCACCAGCTACGGGGCGGTCAGCAGAGAGCGGCTCCTCCCGCTGGCGGACTCCTTCGACACGGTGGGCTGGCTGACGCGGGATGGGGAGACGCTCCGCCTCGCGGCCACCGCCACGCTCGGCGAAGCCTCGATCGAGCCGTCGCCCGCCTTCCTGATCGATCCGGGGCTGGTCGCCGTCGCGGACCTGCCGGTTCGGAACGCCTTCACCGCGATGGCCGCTGGACTGCCCGCGGAGACCGTCGACCTCGGAGACATCGACGAGCTGTTCGAGACCTTTCGCGTCGTGCAAGCGGCCGACGCCTGGAGGGCGGACGGTGACTGGGTCACGGCGCATCCCGGGGCCGTGGGTTCGGGTACGGCGGCGCGCTTCGCGATTGCCGCGGCCGTCACCCCCGAGCAGGAAGCGGATGCGCGCGTCGCGATGCGCGCGCACGCCGCGCGGCTCGACGGACTGCTCGGCGACCGCGTGCTGCTCCTTCCATCGGCCTCCTCCGCCGCGCCGTCGGCGACCGCGGACTCCGCCGAGCTCGATCGCGTGCGCTCCGCCACCATCCGACTGTGCTGCATCGCCGGCTTGACGGGGAGGCCGGCCCTCAGCATCCCGGCCCTGGCCGTGCCGGGCCCGTTCGGTGGGGAAGCCCCCCTCGGGCTCTGCCTCGTCGGCCCGCGCGGCAGTGACGTGGCACTCATCGCCCTCGGCCAGAAGCTGGCGGCGGAGCTCGCCTGAGCTCGCGCCTCCCGTCGAGCTGCTGACCCCGTGCCGATCAACGCCGACCCCCTCGGTTGTGACCGTCAGCCTCGACCTGCGTGAACGGGACCGCCGAATCGCGACGCGCGTCGCGCTCAACGGTCGCATGAGCTCGCGAAGGAAAGCCGCGCGGCGGCCTACTCCGGTCCGTCGATATCGGCACCATCCCACAGATCGCCGACCTCGACGAGTTCCGCTCCGTTGCGGCGCAGGTACGGCCCGGCCCCCCGTTCGCCGTCCGCCAGCGCCGCGGCACCGACCCAGTGATCTCGGCCGAGCAGGACCGGGTGGTTCGGCCTCCCCGCGACGGTCGCGCGGCGGAGCGTCGTAACGTCGACCGCACCGGCCGTGACGACGCGCTGCGCGACGGAGGACGGCATCCCCGGCAGGTCGACAAGGGTCAACAGCACCGCGCGTGCTTCGGGAGCGGACGCAGCCGCCTCGAGACCGCTGCGGAACGAGGCGGAGAGCCCTGTGTTCCAGTCGACGCATTCCACGGTCTCGGCGCCGTGCGGCACCAGCGCCGCCACGGCGGCCGCCCATGCGCCCGTCACGACGATCAGTCGTTCGCAGCCGGCATTCCGCAGCGTCGCCGTCGCGGTGACCACCCACGGCACCCCGTCCGCGCCTTCGCGGAGTCCCTTCGGTCCGCCAGCTCGCGAGCCGGATCCGGCCGCGAGGACCACTCCCACCAGCCCGGGCACCACTGCTGTCATGGCTACAGTTGAGCACATGATGGAGGTCACCGACAGTCAGTTGCGCGCCGGTCTCGAGGCCGCGCTCGGGGTTCGTCGCTGGGTGATCGAGGTCGCCGGGATCGCTCCATTCGAAAGTCTGGATGAGCTGCTGCACGCCGCTCGCACGGCCGCGACGCCGCTTCGGCCGAGCGAGATCGACGAGGCGCTTGCCCACCATCCACGGATTGGCGAGCGGGCGTCCGGCGAGGGCGCCGCCGCCGCGCACAGCCGCCGGGAACAGGCCGCGATCGGCGATGACCGCGAGGCCGACGCGGGCGACGCGGAGCTCAGTGAGGCGCTGGCTGCGGGCAATGCGGCATATGAGGCGCGGTTCGGGCGGGTCTTCCTGATCCGTGCCGCCGGTCGGACGCGCGCTGAGATCCTCGACGAACTCTCCCGTCGGCTCGCCCTCGACGACGCCACGGAGCTCGAAATCGTGGGGGAGCAGTTGCGCGAGATCGCGATGTTGCGTCTGGCGACCACGTTCGGCTCGAAGGAGGACTCGCTGTGAGCAAGGTCACCACGCACGTTCTCGATACCGCGCACGGGATGCCAGCCGCCGGCATCCCGGTGTCGTTGCGCGATGCCGACGGCATCATCCTCGCCCAGAAGGCCACGGGTGCTGACGGCCGGGTCACGGAGCTCGGCCCGGAGGAGCTGCCCGCCGGCGTCTACACGCTCGTCTTCGACACCGCTCGCTACTACGAGCTGATCGAACTCGAGACCTTCTACCCGCGCGTCACGATTGACTTCGAGATCGTCGACCCCGACGAGCACTTTCACGTGCCGCTGCTGCTGAGCGCGTTCGGCTACAGCACCTACCGCGGCTCATAGCTCTGACCGAGGGGTCGTTCAAGGGGGTCATCACTCCGCCAACACCCCCTGGAGCGACCTCTCGCGATCGTGGGGAGCGAGACCCGGCAGCGCTCCCGAGCGGCCTCCCCCCGCCTCGTCCTACATCTCTGAACCCCGAAAGCAGCCATGGCATCTCTCCTCGTCACCAATGCCCGTCTGATCACCGTGCCCGCCGGCACCGATGACCCCGGATACATCGACCACGGGTGGATGCTGGTGGTCGAGGGGGTGATCGCCGCGCTCGCCGCCGGAGACCCGTCCGCAGCGGTCTTCGCGCAGGCGTCAGGGGGCGAGACCCTCGATGTCGGCGGCGCCTTCGTGGCCCCTGGCTTCATCTCGGCGCACAGCCACCTGTTCACCAGCGGCAGCCGCGGTCTCGGGGTCGCCGAGACTCTCTACGGCTGGTGCGATTCGATGCTCGGGCTGATCCGGCACGCCACCCCCCACGACATCTACTGGACGACCCTGCACGGCTCGCTCGACTTCCTCGGCGCCGGTGTGACCGCGGCATACGACTTCACGGACCCCCGCATCCCGTGGGAGGAGATGGTCGATGGCCAGCGTCAGGTGGTGGGGGAGTTGCGACCGCCCGAGTACCAGACCCGGCAAATCGATGCGAAGGTCGACGCCGGTTTACGCTTCGTCAACTCCACGCCGATGGATGACGCGGTCGGCACCGACGACGAGGTCCTGGAGCGTCTGGCGGTCATCCTCGCGCACAGCGCAACGCGGGATCCGACCCTGTCCCTCGGCGGGGCGGTCACGGGGAGCGTGCAGTGGTCGAACCGCGCCAACGCGGCTGAGCTCGAGGTCGAGGCGATGAACCGTTTCGGGCTGATCAACCAGGCGCACTTCCTCGAGACCCGCGAAGCGACGGAGTTGCAGCGCTCCAAGTTCGCGCTCTACCGGGACGCTGGAGCCCTGAGGCCGGGGATGATCTTCGGCCACTTCATCCAGACCACGCCGCAGATCATCCGCGAGACCGCCGAAAGCGGCGCCGGGATGTCATGGCAGCCGGGGAGCAACGGCCGCCTCGCGAGCGGCGTGGCCGAGATCCCCGAGATGCTCGCCCTCGGGATGACGGTCGGGATGGGGCTCGACGACCAGGCGTGCACCGACGTCGCCGACCCGTGGCAGAACATGCGGATGGGCATGTTCATGCTGCGAGCGAAGACCGGCGATCCGCTGTCGATGATGCCCGAGACGGTGCTGCGGCTGCACACGCTCGGCTCCGCGAAACTGCTCGGAGTGGATGACCGGATCGGCTCGCTGGAAGTCGGCAAGTACGCCGACTTCGTGGTCGTCGATCCGAGTGCTCCCGACATCGGGCCGCTCTGGCATCCGGTGCGCAGCTACGTGTTGGCCTGCAGCCTGCGCAACCTGAAGCGCGTCTATGTGGGCGGCGAACTGGTCAGCGAGAACGGCGTCTCGACGAATCCGCTTGCCGGGGAGGCCTCGGCGAAGGTGCGCGAGGCACTCGAACCGCTCGCCGCGCGGTATGGGCATCCGCACTGAGCGGTCTCCCCTCAGAGCTGGCAGCGCGATCCACTCTGATTTCGACGCTGAGAGTACGCGTCCGCACCGTCTCTCAACGCTGAGAGTACGCAGATATGCGTACTCTCAGCGGGGGCGAGGGGCGAGGGGCGGCTCCGTGAGGCGCCAGACCCGGTCGCGTGTCATCGGCAGTGCGTACGGACGCGCACCGATGGCATCCCGGATCGCGTTCGCCAGGGCCGGGGCGACCGGGTTGTACGGGGCCTCGCTCATCGACTTCGCCCCGAGGGGCCCGAGCGGGTCGTGGGTGTCGGCGAACAGCACCTCGGTCACCGGCACATCACCGAACTTCGGCACCCGGTAGTTGCGGAATGCCACCGTCGTGATCTCCCCGGAACCGTCGACGCCCACCTCTTCGTAGAGCGCGCTCCCGATCGCCTGCGCGGTGCCGCCCTCCACCTGCCCGCGCAGTTGCTCGGGGTTGAGCACCGTGCCGGCATCCGCGGCCTGGATGCTGCGCAACACGAGCACCTCGCCGGTTTCGGCTCGCACGGCCACCCGCACCCCGTGCACGTTGAACGCCACCGAACGTGGCGTGCCGTCGGAGTGCCCCTGCGCCTCTCGTGAGCCACCCGACGCGAGTTGGGCGGCCAGCGTCGTCGCCGCCCGGAAGACCGCCATTCCCGCCACGACCGTGCCGGTCGAGCCGTATGCGCCCGTGTCGTAGCCGGCCACGTCGGTATCCGACTGACGGATGCGGATCCGCTCCGGCGTCGTGCCCAGCACCTGTGCGGCGAGCTGCACGTGCACCGTGGTGGAGCCGTTGCCGAACTCGGCGGTGCCGACCTCGAGTTCAAAGAGGGCGCCGTCGGATGGGTCGCCGTCCAGCGCGCGGATCGTCGCATCCGCGAAATGCCCGCGCGGCGGCACGGTCGCGATCATCGACAAGGCCATCCCGGTCCCGATCGACCACCCCGCGGGCGCCGACAGCCCGCCCGGCACCGCCAGGGCGCGCTCGACGAGATCCAGGCACTGCCCGGCGCCATGCGCGCCACGGTACGCGAGCGTCTCGTCTTCGTCCTCGTGGATCGTCAGCAGGGGATCCCCGGGCACCACGACGTTGCGACGTCGCAGTTCGAACGGGTCGATACCGAGCTCGCGAGCCAGTTCGTCCATCGCCGATTCGACGGCGAAGATCACCTGCCCCAGCCCATAGCCGCGGAAGGCGCCGGCCGGGGGGTTGTTCGTGTAGACGGACTGAGCATCCACTCGCACGTTGGCGCAGCGATAGACCGCGATCGACTCGTGCACCGAGTGGTACATCACGCCGATTCCGTGGTTCCCGTATGCGCCGGTGTCCATGAGCTGGTCGACGGCGATCGCGGTCAGCACGCCGTCCGCGTTCGCCCCGAGCGTGACCGAGACGGTCATCGGATGCCGTAACGGCGCGATCGTGAACTCGTCGCCCCGCGTGAACTCGTACTGCACCGCGCGTCCGGTTCTCAGCACGGCGAGCGCGACCAGGTCTTCGGTGAGCAGCTCCTGTTTGCCACCGAAGCCGCCGCCGACCCGCGCCGCGAAGACGCGCACCCTCTCGACGGGCAGCTCGAAGACGCGGGCGATCTCGTCACGCACCAGGTACGGCACCTGACTGGAGGTGCGGATGACGAGGCGGCCTTCCGCATCGAGCCAGCCGCGCGCGGCGTGGGTCTCGAGCGCGGCGTGCGTCACCCGTGCGGTGCTCCAGGTGCCGCTGACGGTCGCCGCCGACGACGCCAGCGCGGCCGAGACGTCTCCCCGCTCACCGTGTTCCTCGGCGACGGTGTTGCGCTCGGGTGCCGCCGCGCGGGCGACCGCCCCCAGCTCGGGGTGCACCAGCGGAGCGCCGGGAAGCCGAGCCGACTCCGGGTCGAAGACGGCGGGGAGCACCTCGTACTCGACCACGATCGCCTCGAGGGCACGCTGCGCCTCCGCGATCGTGTCGGCCACCACGGCCGCCACGCGCTGCCCGCGGAAGCGCATCACGTCGTCGAGTACGTGCGTGTCATCCGGGTCCTCGAGCCGGTCCTGGTGGCGTCCGGTGGAAAAGGCCGTCGCGGGGGAGTCGCGGTGCGTCAGCACGCCGTGCACCCCCGGCATCGCTTCGGCGGCCCGTGTGTCGATCGCGATGATCCTGGCGTGCGCGTGCGGGCTGCCCAGCACGGCGAGGTGCAGCAGAGACGTCCCGCCGGTTTCGGTGACCGGCCCGTCGAGGGTGTATTCCTCGCGCCCGGTCACCACGCGCCAGGCCGCGGGGGCGCGAACCGAACGGGTGGCCGCTGCGCCGGCTTCCGGGGTCTCGATGTTCCGCACCGAGTGAAGCGCGTCGTGGATGCTGCGGTACCCGGTGCAGCGGCAGAGGTTGCCTTTCAGCATCCGCGGCAGCTCCTCGAGCTCGGTCTCGTCGAGAGCCGATGCGGTGACGATCATGCCCGCCGTGCAATACCCGCACTGGAACGCGGCCGCCTCGACGAACGCGCTCTGGATCGGGTGCGGCGCCTCCGGCGAGCCGAGACCCGCCACCGTCGTCACCGCTGTGCCGTCGAGTCGATGCGCTGGGTAGATGCAGGAGTGCACCGCCTCACCGTCAACGAGAACCGAGCAGGCACCGCAGTCCCCGGCATCGCAGCCCTTCTTTACCGCGGTGTTGCCGGCCTTGCGGAGCACGGTGCGCAGCACCTGCCCGGGGCGCGGTGTCACCTCGAAGGGTTCGCCGTCGACGGTGATCCGAATGCTCATGCCACGCCGCCGTCCGCTGAATCGAGTTCGACCCGACACTCCTCGGCGAAGAGCAGGCTCGTCGCACGCCGCCAATCGGGGGCCCCGTGCGGGTCGTCGTACCAGTCGGCAACTGTCTCGTCGATCGCGTTCGCGAGGGCTGTCGCGGAGGGGATCGACGCGAACCTCAGCTGGTGAGGGCGGGATGTCGCTGCCGTGATCGTAAGGACGAACGTCCCGTCGACATCCCGGCGCGCGATCACGAACGCGCCGGAGCGCCCGAGTTCGGCGAGCGAGATCCGTCGAACGGCCACCCGCGCGGCGAGCGGCAAAGCCGGCAATTCGATCGCCCGCAGCACCTCGCCGTGGCGGAGCACGGTCTGGCGCACGCCCGTCACCAGTTCGACGATCGGCACGCGGCGCTCGGTGCCGTCCGGCGTCCAGATCAGCCCGACGCCGTCCAGTGCCGCGGTCAGTGTCGTCATCGGACCGGCAGGCAGAGCCAGGCAGATGTTGCCACCCACGGTGGCGAAACGGTGGATCTTCCACGAGCCGAGGAGCGCGTCGACCGCCAGAGCGAAAAGGGGGTGAGCACCTCGCCCCGCGCGTTCGGGATGCGCGCGCAACTCGGCGAGAGTGCATGTCGCCGCGATCGTGAGCCCACCATCCGCCTGCTCGACCAGCGGTTCCCACCCCAGACCGGTCAGATCGACCATGCCGCCGATACCCGGCTGCTCCTCGGAGAAAAGCCACGTTCCGCCTCCGAGCGGGACCTCGTCGTCGGCGAATCGCAGCTCAGCGCGTGACGAAGCCATTCGCACCTCGCGAACACCGATCAGATCCATAGCTCGAGTCTGACTTACCGATCGCTCGTTCGTGCGGCGCGCGCAGGAAGTCTCAGCGGGACACGAGAGAATGGGGGTGTGACAGCCGCCGACTTCGAGGATGACGACGAGGCCCTGAGTTGGGCGGGAGACGATCTCCGCGGCGGCATCGACCCGTTGACGCGCAACCGGCTGCTCCCACCCGCCGGCGACGAGGTGTTCGACGACGCGGATGCCGCTCCCGGGACCTCATCGAGCGTGGCACGCACCGCTGTCACCGTCCTGTTCGCCGCCCTCTTCCTCGCCGTCGTGGTGGGGTGGATCCTCTCGGCTCAGATCACGGGCTCGACCGCGAGCGACCTCTTCTCGCAGGTGGCCTGGCAGTTCGGGGAGTTCGTCGCGATCATCTCGGGGGCTCTGTGGTTCCTCGCCGTGCTGACCCTCACGCCCGATGCGCGAACCCGAGTTCGCGTTGGCTGGTTTGCGCTTGGGATCGGAGTGCTCGTGCCGTGGCCGATTCTGCTGGTGGTGCTGTGATGGGCGACACCCCCGACGTTCTCGGTCCCGCCACTCCTGATCGCGAGGGGGCTTCGCGCTCCTCGCTCGTCGTGCTGATCGTTCTGACGGTCGTCTTCGCGGTCCTGTATGCCTACCCGCTGTTCCAGGGCATCTCGAACTTCGTCGCTCTTCCCCCCTACTACCGGCAACTCGGGATCGGCGGCGCGGTTCCCTGGTACCTGCTCGTCATCGGGGTGCTCGCGCCGCCGGTGCTCTACGTCGGCGCGCTCCTCCTCGGCCGGGGCCGTGAGATCTTTGCTCGCGCGCTGATCCTGGCGGTGGGCCTCGCCGCCACCAACGCGCTCGCCCTGAGCGTTGTCCAGTGGGCACAGGCCGTGCAGCCGGCCATCAAGTAGGAATCAGAACGGGATCGTCGCGAACAGCACCACCGCGATCAGCACTCCCTGCGCGATGAGCCGCGGCCAGAACGGGACCGCCACCGCACCGAACCTGTCCCGGTGGGCCGCCGCGTACGCGTTGGCGGGAAAGACCGCCACGAAGAACACCGCGAGCGCAATCCCCGTCACGAGGCGGAGCACCGGCCAGGGGGTGAGCAGACCGCCCGCCCCGGCAAGCTCACAGACCCCGGTGAAGGCCACGAGGAAGGCGGGAGAGGGGAGCCCCGGTCGCCGCATCGCCGGAGGAATCATCGCCCGCATGCCCCGCCGAGGCTTCGGCAGGAAATGGTTCACCCCCATGACGAGCAGCGCAACGGCGAGCAGGATCCGCAGCACGAGCTGCACGACGTCCAGCGGGGTCATGAGCCCATCGTTGCACGCACTAAACTCGGGGGCGCTGCCTGCACCACCATCGTGAGGCAGATCTCCGACCCCGAAGGAACACTCTCGTGGCCAAGCCGATCGTCGTGATCGCCGAAGAACTCTCGCCCGCCACCGTCGAGGCCCTCGGGCCCGACTTCGACGTCCGCAACGTCGACGGCACCGACCGGACCGCCCTGCTGTCCGCGCTCGCCGAGGCCAACGCCGTCCTGATTCGTTCAGCGACCCAGGTGGACGCCGAAGCGATCGCTGCGGCGCCGCAGCTGAAGGTCGTCGCGCGCGCCGGGGTCGGCCTCGACAACGTGGATATCAAGGCCGCCACCGAGGCCGGGATCATGGTGGTGAACGCCCCGACCTCCAATATCGTCAGTGCCGCGGAACTCACCATCGGCCACCTGCTGAGCATCGCCCGCCACATCCCGGCCGCGAATGCCTCGTTGGCCGCGGGGGAGTGGAAGCGCTCGAAATACACCGGTGCCGAACTGTTCGAGAAGACCGTCGGGATCATCGGCCTCGGCCGGATCGGTGCGCTCATCACCACGCGTCTGCAGGCGTTCGGCATGAACGTCGTCGCCTACGACCCCTACGTCACGACCGCGCGCGCACAGCAGATGGGTGTGCAACTGCTCTCGCTCGACGATCTGCTCGCGACCGCCGACTTCATCACGATCCACATGCCGAAGACGCCGGAGACCACCGGGATGATCGGTACGGCACAGCTGGCGAAGATGAAGAAGACGGCATACATCGTCAACGTCGCCCGCGGTGGCCTGATCGACGAGGATGCGCTTGCCGAGGCCTTGGCGAACAACGTGATTGCGGGCGCGGGTCTCGATGTCTTCGTCAGCGAGCCGGTTTCGCCCGACTCGAAGCTGCTCGGCCTGCCGAACATCGTGGTCACCCCGCACCTCGGGGCATCGACCGAGGAGGCGCAGGAGAAGGCCGGCGTGTCGGTGGCGAAGTCCGTTCGACTCGCGCTCAGCGGCGAACTGGTTCCGGATGCCGTTAACGTCGCCGGTGGTGTCATCGACCCGACGGTGCGGCCCGGCATCCCGCTGATGGAGAAGCTCGGCCAGGTACTCGCCGGGCTTGCGGAGGCCCCGCTGGCCAGCATCGACATCGAGGTGCGCGGCGAGATCGTCGAGTTCGACGTCAGCGTGTTACGGCTCGCTGCTCTCAAGGGTCTGTTCTCGAACACGGTCAGCGAGCAGGTCAGCTACGTCAACGCCCCGCTGTTGGCCGAGCAGCGCGGCATCGCCGTGCGGTTGATGACGGATGCCACCAGCGCCGACTACCGCAACGTGCTCACGATTCGCGGGGCGACGAGCGACGGTACCCAACTGTCGGTCAGCGGCACTCTCACCGGGCCCAAGCAACAGCAGAAGATCGTCGAGATCAACGGATTCGACGTGGAGGTGCCATTCGCCGAGCACCTGATCGTGATGCTCTACACGGATCGTCCCGGCATCGTGGCGATCTACGGCAAGGAGTTCGGCGATGCGGGCATCAACATCGCGGGCATGCAGATCGCGCGCAAGGGGGCGGGCGGTCAGGCGCTGAGCGTGCTCACCGTCGACTCGCCGGTTCCCGAGGGTCTTCTCGAGGCCGTGCGCGCGGCAATCGCCGCCGACTCGCTGCGCGAGATCGACGTCGTCGACGAGTAGCCGAGCGCGATCAGGGCTACTCCACCGGCGGTGGGGTGGTCTTCGTCTCGCGGGACGCCACCCTTTCGCCGCTTTGCGGGTCGACGGTGCTGCGCACCGTGGTGACGCTGCTGCGCTTGCGCATCAGCAGCACGATGCCGATGATCGCGACGATGACGCCCGCACCCATCAGCAGGTTGCCCACCAGTTGCAGGTCGATCCAGCTCAGCTGGACCCTCAGGGCGAAGCGCATGATCGCGCCGACGACAAACAGAAAGATTCCCAGTCCGATACTCATAAGGCCGACCATACTCACGCTCTGTCCCCCAAACGGGGGTCGAACGGGCTCTGGAGGGCGGGGCGCTAGGGTTTCTGTGAAGCCGTGATCCCGGATTCCCGCGCCACAACGCGCTCGACTGGGAGCCGCCTGACAGTTCTTTGATAGCTCGATTTACGGGCGCTTTCGGCCCCAGATCGCAGGAGAAACCCGTGACACGCACCATCGACCTCGCCACTATCCCCGGCGACGGAATCGGCCCAGAAGTGATCGCCGAGGCGGTGGCGACGCTCGCGGCGGCGGTGGGTGACGAGGTCTCGTTGCACGTCACCGAGTACCCGTTCTCGGCGCGGCACTACCTCGAGACCGGCGAGATCCTGAGCGACGATGACCTGGCGGCGCTGGCGAAGCATGAGGTCATGCTGCTCGGAGCGGTGGGCGGCGACCCGAGGGACCCGAAGCTCGCTGGCGGCATCATCGAGCGCGGGCTGCTGCTCAAGCTCCGCTTCGCGTTCGACCACTATGTCAACCTGCGGCCGACGGTGCTGTTCCCCGGGGTGGTGAGCCCGCTGTCGGCGCCCGGAGTTGTCGATTTCGTGGTGGTGCGGGAGGGCACAGAGGGTCCGTACGTCGGAAACGGCGGCAGCATCCGCGTCGGGACCCCGCAGGAGATCGCCAACGAGGTCAGCGTCAACACCGCATACGGTGTGCAGCGCGTCGTCAAGTACGCCTTCGAACTGGCCGAGAAGCGCCGCAATCGGCTGACGCTCGTGCACAAGACCAACGTGCTCACCCACTCCGGCTCACTGTGGGCTCGCAGCGTGCAGGCGGAGGCCGCGCGCCATCCGGATGTCGTCTGGGACTACCTGCACGTGGATGCGGCGACCATCTTCTTCGTCACCGACCCCGCACGATTCGACGTGATCGTCACGGACAACCTCTTCGGCGACATTCTGACCGACCTGGCGGGCGCGATCAGCGGCGGCATCGGGCTGGCGGCCTCCGGCAATATCAACCCGGATGGCGCGTTCCCCAGCATGTTCGAGCCCGTGCACGGTTCGGCTCCTGACATCGCCGGGCAGCAGAAGGCTGACCCCACCGCCGCGATCCTGTCCACCGCACTGCTCCTCGACCACCTCGGGATGCCGGAGGCGGCACGGCGCGTCGAGGCGGCGGTGACGGCGGATCTCGCCTCTCGCGGGTCGACCCCCCGCACCACCGGCGCCGTCGGCGCGGCGATCCGGGCGCAATTGGGTTCACACTAGACATCACGACCTCGACATCGGAGACAGCATGGCGATCAACCTCCTCCCCATGGCCACCCAGAGCCTGCTCTGGCAGGTCATCCGCAACGACGCCGCCAAGACGGATGAGGAGCGCCAGGAGCTCCTGAACAGCGGAGAGCTCGGCTTCGGCAAGATCTTCACCGATCACATGGTCGACATCTGCTGGTCGGAGCGCGGTGGCTGGCATCGCCCGCGCGTGCAGCCATACGGACCGATCGCGCTGGATCCGGCCGCCGCCGTGCTGCATTATGCGCAGGAGGTGTTCGAGGGGCTGAAGGCCTACCGACACGCCGATGGCTCGATCTGGACCTTCCGGCCCGAGCAGAACGCGGCGCGGATGCAGCGTTCCGCCCGCCGCCTCGCGCTGCCGGAGCTGCCCACCGAGTACTTCCTCGAGTCGATCAAGCAGCTCATCGCCGTCGACGGAGCCTGGGTTCCGACCGCTCCCGAGACCTCGCTCTACCTGCGGCCATTCATGTTCGCCAAAGAGGCCTTCCTCGGCGTGCGTCCCGCGGCCAAGGTCAACTACTACGTGATCGCCAGCCCCGCGGGGGCCTACTTCACGGGAGGCGTTGCCCCGGTCTCCATCTGGCTCTCGACGACATACACGCGTGCGGGCCACGGCGGCATGGGCTCGGCGAAGACGGGTGGCAACTATGCGGCGTCACTCGTCGCCCAGCAGGAGGCGTACGAGAACGGCTGTGCCCAGGTGCTGTTCCTCGATGCGCAGGAGGGAAAGTACCTCGAAGAGCTCGGCGGCATGAACGTCGTGCTCGTCACCCGAGACAAGCGGCTCATCACTCCCGACAGCGACTCGATCCTCGAGGGAATCACTCTGGATTCGGTGCTTCGACTCGCGCGCGACCGTGGCTACACCGTCGAGCAGCGTCCCGTGACGATCGACGAGTGGCGGCAGGGTGTGGACTCCGGGGACATCATCGAGGCGTTCGCCTGTGGCACGGCCGCGGTGATCACACCGATCTCGGAGATCAAGTCAGCAGAGTTCGGCATCTGGATGCCCGAGATCGACGCCTCGGACCGCGTTGCGTTGTCTCTGCGCGATGAGCTCACCGGCATCCAGTACGGCCGCATCGAGGACCGTCACGGCTGGTTGACTCGGCTCGACGCCTGAGGTCCGCGGCGCGACGGCACGATCAAGCCCGACTAGGCTCGAAGCTGTGAAGGTAGCCCGGTTCAGCACGCCAGGTGACGACCCCCGGTTCGCCATCGTCGACCTCGACGAGGAGACGGGCGAGCAGCAGCTCGTCGTTCTCGCCGGAGATCCGATGTTCGCCGGATACCAGCCGACGGGGGAGCGCGTTCCCCTCGCGAGCGCGAAGTTGCTCGCACCCGTCATCCCGCGTTCGAAGGTGGTCTGCGTGGGCCTCAACTACGCCGAGCACGCCAAGGACATGGCCGCGAATGTCGATGCCCCCGCCAACCCGTTGATCTTCCTGAAACCGAACACGGCGGTCGTCGGCCCCGGCGACTTCATCCAGATCCCGCCGGTCGAGGGGCGCATCACCCACGAGTCCGAGCTGGTCATCGTCATCGGCAAGATCGCCAAGCAGGTGCCGGCCGAGCGGTGGGCCGACTACATCTTCGGCTACACCATCGGAAACGACGTCTCGGCTCGGGACCAGATGTTCGCCGACGGCCAGTGGGCGCGGGCCAAGGGCTATGACACCTTCGCACCACTCGGCCCGTGGATCGAGACCGAACTCGACCCGAGCAACCTCGAGATCTCGAGCACGGTGGACGGGGAGCCGCGCCGACACGGCAACACCAAGGACCTGATTCACGGCATTCCCGAACTGATCGCCTACGTGAGCGACGTCTGGACGATGCTTCCCGGCGATGTGATCTTCACGGGAACCCCATCGGGTCTTGGCGGATTCGTGCACGGGCAGACCATCGAGTGCACCATCGAGGGCATCGGGACGCTGAGCAACCCGGCGCGTCACCGAGACGGCGCGGAGTGATCGTCGCGGCGGTGCGGTTGCGTGCGGTGCGTGCAGTCCCGGTGTCGGCGCGGTGAGCGGTCGCCGATTCGGGTGGCTGCCGGGGATTACGGTTGCGGCGATCGGAGCGGCGGCGGGGTTCGGCATCCACGCGCTGTTTCCGGTGGTGCCCTGGTTGACCGCGTCGATCGTGCTCGGGGTGGTTGTCGGTTCCGTGAAGCCCGCGCGTGCGGCGCTCGACGGGGTGCTCAAGCCCGGACTCGCGCAGGCATCCCGACGTCTGCTTCGCCTCGGGATCGTCGTGCTGGGTCTCAAGCTGAGCCTGACCGACATCGCGCATCTCGGATGGCTGTCGGTGCTCGAGATCATCGCACTGGTGGGCGTCAGCTTCGTGATCACCTGGGGGATCGCGACCGCGCTCAAATTGCCAGGTGACGAGCCCGTGATGCTCGCCGCCGGCTTCTCGATCTGCGGGGTGAGTGCGGTGGGCGCGATGAGCGCGGCACGCGGCACGGACCCGCGGGACACCGGCACTCCGACCGCGCTCGTCACGCTGTACGGCACGGCGGCGATCGCCATCTTGCCCGCTCTGGCCGTGCCGCTGGGTCTCTCGACAGCGACATTCGGGCACTGGGTGGGGGCCAGCGTGCACGATGTCGGCCAGGTCGTGGCGACGGCGGGAACCGCTGGTACTGCCGCCCTGTCGGTGGCGATCGTGGTCAAGCTGACCCGAGTGCTCATGCTCGCGCCCATGGTGGCGATCACCTCGATCTCGACGCGTCGGCGCGCTGCGCGAATGCCGGCCGGTGATGCCGTGGCAACGTCTCGTCCGCCGATCGTGCCCCTCTTCATCCTCGGCTTTCTCGGGTTGGTCCTGGTCCGCACTCTCCTCCCGGTTCCGGATGCCGTCCTCACGATCGCTGACGGCATCCAGTCGGCCCTCTTGGCGGCAGCGCTGTTCGCGATCGGCGCGTCGCTCCGGCTCGAGCGGCTCCTCCGTTCGGGACCGCGCGCGCTGCTCGCCGGCGCCCTGAGTTGGACGATCATCGTGGCGTTGGCGCTCCTGATCTCGCTTCCTCGCTGAGGGCTCGCCCGAGACCGTTGCCGTGCTGCCCCCGGATGCCGACGGGGCCGATCCCTGGGTCGGTGACTCGAGTCGGTGGTTCCGGTCACCGGTGGTCGCCGGCATCCGGTTCACTAGGAGCATGATCGCGTTTCTCGGGCTGACCAGCGCGCTCATCTACGGGGCCTCCGATTTCTTCGGCGGGCTCGCATCACGGCGCATCACCGCTCTGGTCGTCAGCTTCATCAGCCAGATCGCCGCGCTGATCATCGCGACCATCGCCACGCTCTCGAGCCAGCAGCACTGGTCGACCTCGGCGGTCGTTCTGGGACTCGTGGCGGGTGTCGGGGGCGGGATCGGCACCTGGGCGTTCTTCACCAGCCTCGCGATCGGTCCGATGAGTGTTGTGTCGCCCGGTGTCGCGATGATCTACGCCGTTGTTCCCGCCATCGTCGGCATCGCCCTGGGGGAGCGGATCGCACCGCCCGGGTACCTGGCGCTGGTCGCCGTCGTCGTGGCGGCGGTGCTGCTCGCGATTCCGCGCCAGCGCGATGCCGCGCGCCTGACGCCGCGGGCGATCGTCTACGGTTCGATCGCAGGGCTCGGCTACGCGGGCTACATCATCGCGATCGGTCGCACCCCCCGTGACTCGGGGCTCGTGCCGCTCTGGATCGACCTGATCGTCGCCTCACTCATCTACACGGTCGCGCTGCTGGTCAACCGGGTGCGCCGAGGCACGGGGGAGCTCCGCGGGTTCCGTGACCGCACGGCCGTGGTGCAGTCGATCCTCGCCGGCGTACTTCTCGCCGGCGGCAACGTCCTGTTGGTGATCGGACTGCATCTGGGGGAGCTCGCCGTGATGGGTGTGCTCAACGCCCTCTACCCGCTTGGCACCGTCATCCTCGCGTTCGTGATTGTGAAGGAGCGGCTGAGCTGGCTGCAGATCGTCGGCGTCGCGCTCGCCCTGGGGGCGTCGGCCGTGCTTGCGCTGGTCTGAACCGGCGACCATCGCGCCGGTAGGCTCGACACCGATGTCCATCCCCTTCAGCACCGCCACCGGCACCGATGTCCGCGTTCGTTTCTGCCCGTCCCCGACCGGCACGCCCCACGTCGGGTTGGTGCGGACCGCCATGTTCAACTGGGCGTACGCCCGGCACACGGGCGGCAAGATGATCTTCCGCATCGAAGACACCGACGCCGCGCGGGACAGCGAAGAAAGCTATCTGCAGCTGCTCGACGCTCTCGGCTGGCTCGGACTCGACTGGGACGAGGGCGTCGACAAGGGCGGCCCGAACGAGCCGTACCGGCAGTCGCAGCGCACCCAGATCTACCGGGACCTGATCGCCCGCATGGTGGATGCCGGACTGCTCTACGAGAGCTATGTCACCCCGGACGAGATGGAGGCGCGGAACGTCGCGAACGGTCGCGATCCGAAGCAGGGGTACGACAACTTCGAGCGCGAGCTGACGGCCCAGCAGCGCGCCGCGTACCGCGCCGAAGGTCGCGAGCCGGCCATGCGCCTGCGTGTCCCCGACGCCGATTTGGGCTTCGACGATCTGGTTCGCGGACCGATCGTCTTCCCGGCGGGGAGCTTCACCGACTTCGTCGTGGTCCGGCCGAACGGCGCCCCGCTGTACACCTTCGTGAACCCTGTCGATGATGCCCTGATGGGTGTCACGCATGTGCTCCGCGGTGAGGACCTGCTGTCGAGTACGCCGCGTCAGATCGCCCTCTATCTGGCCTTGATCGAGCTCGGCGTGACGGATTTCGTGCCGCGTTTCGGGCATCTTCCGCTCGTCCGCGGCGAGGGGACGAAGAAGCTCTCCAAGCGCGATCCGGAATCGAACCTCTTCCATCATCGCGACCGTGGTTTCATCCCGGAGGGCCTGCTCAACTACCTCGCGCTGCTCGGCTGGAGCATCGCACCGGATCGGGACATCTTCACCCGCGAGGAGTTCGTCGCCGCCTTCGACATCGTCGACGTGAACCCGAATCCGGCATCATTCGACCAGAAGAAGGCCGACTCGATCAACGGCGATCACATCCGGATGCTGGCTGCCGACGACTTCGGCGAGCGCATCCTGCCCTACCTCTCCGGTGTGGTGAGCGACCCGCCGACTCCCACCGAGAAGGCCATTCTGCGCGAGGCTGCGCCTCTCGTGCAGGAGCGTATCGCCGTGCTCGGCGAGGTGCGCGGCCTGCTGGAGTTCTTCTTCCTCGACGACGACGCGATCGTCTACGAGGCCGACGCGCTGCCGGCGAATGTGGACGAGGCGAAGCTCGTTCTGGATGCCGCACAGGCTGCCCTCAAGCCGCTTGAGGACTTTTCGACCGCGGCCGTCGAGTCGGCCCTGCGCGGTGCTCTCATCGAGGGGGCGGGTCTCAAACCGCGCGTGGCCTTCGGCCCGCTGCGCACCGCGTTGAGCGGGAGGCGGATCAGTCCGCCCCTGTTCGAGTCCATGCAGATCCTCGACAAGGAATCCACCTTGGCGCGCCTGGAGAGGTTCCGCCTGAGTCTCTGACGTCCGATTCGGGGCGACGCTCCCGATGTCGTATGCTGGACGACGGCCCGACCGGGGATCTCCTCGCAGATTCTCGCTCGTTCCAACTTCGAAAAAGCCCTCTGATCAGGGATTTTCGATGGGGTATGGTGTAATTGGCAACACGGCTGATTCTGGTTCAGTTGTTCTTGGTTCGAGTCCAGGTACCCCAGCTTTGAACCCTTGATTTCAAGCGGAAATCAGGGGTTCCTTGATGTCACGCTTCACCGCCGTTGGGCCAGGGACAAAATACGGGACAAAAAACCTGTCCCAGCGACCTTCTTCGGTCTTCGCGCCGAATCGGATACCGACTGCCTCCGAAGACCACCGGGTCGTTCCGGAACGCGGTGCGCACCTGAGGTGCATGGTCGACACAGCAGCACCGCCTCTTCCGGTCATCCTCACCCAGGACGAGCTCGCGAGGCTCCTGAAGGTCCCGCCACGGACCTTGGAGGACTGGCGGTTGACCCGCACCGGACCTCCGTACCGGAAGATCGGCCGGCATGTGCGGTACGAGTTGATCGAGGTGATGGAGTGGTTCCGTAGGCAGCGCGACCATGCCTAGGCCTCGGACCCCGGCCGGACAACTCGGCACTATCCAGTTCACCACCCTGGCCGACGGCCGTATACGGGCGCGCAGTCGGATCCGCGACGACGCCGGGGTCATCCACCCGCTGAAGACCCTCGCGGCCACCCCAGACGCAGCCCTGGAACTGTTGCAGCGGCGCGCCGCGGTGCTGAGCACCGGATTCGAACAGCTCCTGAGCCTTGACTCCACCATCGCCGAGGCCTGCGACGTGTGGCTCGCGGAGGTCCGAACTTCCGGCCGCGTCGAGGTGTCCACCTTGGAGGGTTATCAGGACAGCGTGCGCACAGTCGTCGTCCCCGCCTGCGGCGCCATCAGGCTCCGCGAGCTGAGCGTGGGCCGCGCCGACCGGATCCTGCAACGTATCCTTGCCACCCGGTCGATCTCCGCGGCCCGCAAGGCCCGGGCCGCCCTCAGCATGGTCTGCGGTACCGCCGTGCGCCAGGACGTCCTGGACTTCAACCCGATCCGGGACGTGCAACGCCTGCCTTCCAGCCCCAAACGACAGTCCTACCTTTCTCCCGTCCAGATCGGTATCGCTCGCGCCCTCATGCACGCGTGGCGCACAGCCCCCACGGACGGCCCGCGCCCGGACGCCCGAAAACTTGAGGACGGCATGGACATCATGATCGGCACCAGCGCCCGGATCGGGGAAATCCTCGCCCTGCGCCGCAGTGACGTCGAGATCACCGGCAGCGCGCCCACCCTCCTGATCGCCGCCACCCTCGTCACCACCCGGCAGGACGGTATGAGGCGCAAACCGACCCCGAAACGCGCCCGACAGACGCGCCGCGTCACCCTGCCCAGCTTCGCCGCAGCTGCCATCCGGAGAAGACTGGCCTCCACCGGGGTCGAGCCCGACGCGTATCTGTTCACCACCAGCACGGGCCGGCCGTACAGCGTCAGCAACTTTGAACGCCTCCTGCGCAGCTTTGTTCACGACAACGAGAACGCGTTACATCAAGCGAACATCGTGGTGGACGAGTTCACCACCCACATCTTCCGCCGCACCGCAGCCACCCTCGTCGAACAAGCGGGCGGCATCACCCTCGCCTCCCGTCTGCTGGGCCACTCCAGCGAAGCCGTCACCCGCGCCAACTACGTGGTCACCCCGGAACAAGTCGACCCGGTCACCGCGGTGATCCTCGACGATGCGATCGGTCGTGCCGATGGGTGACCGCTGTTCGATCGATCGTTGAGGCCCCGACTTCGTCCGACGGTCCTACAGATTCTGTAGGACCGTCTACCGCGGCCGCAGCATCACGAGTGTTTTCTCCGGATACACGCATCAGCACCACCGCGTTGGTGAACTGGCGCGCACCGATACACCCGCGGACCATGAGCAGGTCTGTCGATGTTCTCGGTCGAACTTTGGGTCACAATGCGGCGGGTTTGGCTGTAGTCGGACATCGCCGCCTATTCAACGGATGGCACGAGCATGGCCGATTTGAACATCCGGTCGAAGACCTCCACCCGTAGCTCATCGACAGCGGTCGTCCGCGCTCGAGCTGCTAAGTCCGCGTGTCAACATCGACATGCAGCGCGCGGAGGAACACCGACGCGGGTGAGGCGGTACGTTCCAGCTCGTGGTCGAAGTCGTACAGGTGTGTTACGACGCGAAGCTGCACATGCGTGGCGGAGCGCGCGCGAGAACTCCAAGGCGATCTCCGAGCCCGCGGCCCCGCTTCTGGAAGGAAAGGGACTCCTCGCGCAGCAGAAGATCGCCTGCGCGGACCTGCTCGATGACGGTGCTCATCCGATCCCGTTCCTCGTCGAGCGTGCCGTGCACGTGTCCGCGGCCAGTCTTGACTCAGCTCGGCCCCACCGCCCGCACTTCGCGAAGACGCACCGCCCACCTGGCCATGGTGT
>JABBOD010000087.1 GCA_019351995.1 Acidobacteriota bacterium | reverse complement strand
GGCGTTCGGGGTGTCGTCGATCCAGGCGATGATCTTCGCGGTCAGACCCCTGGCCGTCTCGACGGCCGGGATCCGGCTTGCGGGCGGGCGCGCCGGAACCACGGAGTCGCGTTCGATTCCCGGTTCCTCCTCGTCTGGCAACGGAATCAGCGCCCCATCGGCGTCGTAGCTGCGCGTCGCCGTCCAGTACCTCGTGATGATCGGGAGCTTCACGCCGATGTGGATCGCCAGCGAGCCGACCACCACGAAGGCGAGAGCGAAGTGGGTCTGCCGGAACGGAAAGGGAAACGGGTACCAGTCCGCGGTGTTGATCATCCCGATCGTGATCTCGACCAGGGAAGCCGCCACGAAGAGGGCGATGGATGCGCGCTCCAGCAGGTTCAGGAATCCGGTGATCGGCGGGTAGACGAACAGGCGCGGGTAGATCGTGTAGAGCTTGCCCAGGATCAGCGGGAAGCAGGCGATCCCGGCCGCGATGTGCAGGCCCTGGGTGATCGCGTACAGGTTCGGGAGGAAGGTGGGGAAGCGCATCCCGGGCAGCGGGTTCTGGCTGAAGTGGCTGAACAGGCCCGTGAAGAAGCAGATCAGGAACGCGCTGCCGAGCAATCGGCCCAGAACCACGGCCATCCGCGGATGCCGTGATGGGCTCGCGAGAGTCGCCCTGATGTCGAACATCAACCGTCGCACAAGCCGCACCCCATCACTGTTGGAGGCAGTTCGGAGCAGCCACCGCGAACGCTTGCCGCTCCGAACAACGCGTCGTGAACAGTCGGATCGGGGATCATGGCCAGGTGAGGCGACAGCTGGGCACCCTGAAAATCGTCGGATCCGGCGTCGCCGTGACGGCGATGGTGGTCATCACCGCGATCATGGTCGGCACCCTCGGTTACCTGAACGACCTCAACCGCGCCAGCTTCATCGGCTGCATCGCGCTGCTGTGGGCGCTTTTCGGGATCGCGTTCCTTCTGCTGCGACGCGCACCGGTTCGCGCCGCCGTGGTGGTGATCATCGTGGGTTCACTCGCGCTGGGCGGTGCTGCCATGGCCGGTCCCCCCGACACCAGCACCGACTCGGCGCGGTATGCCTGGGACGGCATCGTGCAGAACGCGGGCATCTCGCCGTACCGGTACGTTCCCCTCAACGACGCGCTCGCGCCGGAACGCACGAACTGGCTCTTTTCCCAGCCGGTGACCGACGCGACGGGGCTGCACTGTCCGCTTCCTCGAACGCACCTGATCGTCACCAGCCCGTCGACCACGGTGCTCTGCACGGCGATCAACCGCGCAGAGGTCCCGACGATCTACCCGCCCACCAGCGAACTGCTGTTCGCAGCGGTGCGCGCCGTCGTGCCGCCGAGCGCCGAGTACTGGCCGTTCCAACTGGTGGGTCTGTTGATGAGCCTCGGCATCACCGTCATGCTGCTGCTCGGCCTGCGCCGTCGCGGCCTCGACCCTCGCTTCGCCGCGCTCTGGGCGTTGAGTCCGCTGGTGGCATCCGAGGCGATCACAAACTCGCACATCGACGTGCTGGGGGCGCTGCTCGCACTGGCCGCCGTCTTCCTGGTCTCGAGCGGCGCGCGCTGGCGGGGCGGCATCCTGCTCGGGGCGGCCATCGCGGTGAAACTGATTCCCGTCCTGGCCGCCCCCGCGATGCTGCGGCGCCAGCCCGGGAAGGTCATCCTGGCCGCCATCGCGACGTTCCTCGTGCTGTACGTGCCGTACGTCGCGACCACCGGGTTGGCCGTGCTCGGCTACCTGCCGGGGTACCTCGGACAGGAGGGCTACGACAACGGCAGTCGCTTCGTGCTCCTGACGACCGTGCTCCGAGACCGCGACGCGCTTCCGGTCGCGGTCGCGCTGCTGCTGATCACGACCGTGCTGGTGATCTGGAAGTCCGACCCGACGCGTCCATGGCTCGGAGAGCTGGCCATGATCGGCGTGACGCTGCTGATCGTGAGCCCGAACTACCCGTGGTACGCACTGTTGCTGCTGCCGTTCATCGCCATGAGCGGCCGCGTCGAATGGATGCTCATCCCGCTGGCCTTCGCCATCCACGCGGTGATCGGCGGCGCTCCGGTGTTCCGCGGCAGCCTGCTCGTCGCCGCGCTCGGCATTCTCCTGGTCACGGTGCTGCGGGACCGGAACCGCTGGCGGGGAGGCTGGACGCGAATCCGCTCAGCTCGCGCCACGACCGACTCGCCTCAGCGCCTCACCGGCGGCATGTCGTAGGTGACCCACGACGTCGCGGTGGCGTGCTGGTCGTAGAGGCGGCGGGCGGTCGCATTGTCGGATGCCGTGATCCAGCGGACCAGCGCGTGTCCCCCCTCGGCAGCCAGTTCGGCCGCGCGGGCAAGCAGTGCCGCGCCGGCGCCCCGGCCGCGAGCTGTCGGAGCCGTGAACAGGTCATCGAGGTAGAGCGCGGTCACGCCCATGCTGGGCCGCGCCACGGTGTGCAGGTTCGCGAGGGCGACGACAGCTCCCCTGGCATCGACGGCGACGAGACCGCGCATCGTGTGCTCTCCGGTGGCGATCCACGTCCACACCGTGTCCACGATCGCGGAATCAGGGTCGAGGCGATAGAACTCGCGATAACCCGCGTAGAGGGTCGCCCACTCGTCGCGGTCGGAGCTCTGCACGTCGCGGATGAGGAGATCTGGCATCCACTCAGGGTAGTGAGCAGCGGGTAGACGGAGGACCTGGCTACGCGCCGATACTGGGCCGCAGCTGGTCCAGGATGCTGACGGTGAGGTTGACCACCCACACCACCGTGACGATGACGCTCGCAATGACGACACCGAGCGAGACCCAGATGGGCGCGAGACCGCGAGGAGCCGCGACCCGTCGGACGATCACCGAGCGACCGATGACATAGACGGTGGCAGCGCCGAGGAACGACCAGGCCCAGTGGAAGGGACGAACCACGCCCTGGCGCTTCAGCCAGAGCCAATCCCGGAAGGCGAACAAGACGCCGAGACCGTAGACGACCCAGCCCAGACCCAGGATGACGAAGTACCCGGGGGTGTAGATCGACGGGACAGTGATCTGCCCGGTCCCGTACACACCTGCGCCGATGGAGCTGACATCGGGAGTCCACGCTGCCAACGCGAAAGCCGACGCGAGCGGGAGCAGCGCGATCACCCAGATGAACGGGCTGTAGATCGGCCGGTCGGCGGGGAGCAGCGGCCGCTCCGGACTGCCTCCGGCCGGCGCGGTGTGCGCGGTCCAGGCCGCGCCATCCCACCAACGGAGCACTCCGGCGGTTGCGGCGTCCGGGTACCATCCCGCGGGAATCGCGGCGGGTGCATCGGTCATCGGTCTCTCCTCTGCGTGCCGTGTGAGGCCACGCTAGCTG
>JABBOD010000010.1 GCA_019351995.1 Acidobacteriota bacterium | reverse complement strand
GAAGCCGATCCGCGCGTGGACGCGCGTCATCCAGCGCGGCGCCCACCACATGATCCGCTGCTGCCAGGTCATGAATGCGGGCACGAGCAGGCATCGTACGAGGGTCGCGTCCAGCAGCACCGCCACCGCGAGGGCCGTGCCGAGCTGCTTGATCACCAGGAGGTCGCCGCTGGCGAAACCGGCGAAGACCACGATGATGATCAGCGCCGCCGAGGTGATGATGCGACCGGAGCGCTGCAGGCCCAGCGCGATGGACTCTCGGGCGTCGACGCCGGCATCCACCTGTTCCTTGATGCGCGAGAGGATGAACATCTCGTAATCCATCGCCAGGCCGAACCCGAAGGTGAACGTCAGCAGCAGCACCAGCACATCGACGCCGTGCACGTTCGCCGCGTCGAAGTTCAGCAACCCCGCGAAGTTGCCGTTCTGGAAGCCCCAGACCAGCACACCGATCGAGGCTCCCAGTGAGAGGGCGCTGGCGACCAGCGCCTTCAGCGGCACGATGAGAGAGCCGGTCATCAGGAACAGGAGCAGGATCGTCCCGAGCGCGATGATCAGGATCGCCCACGGCGCGCTGCCCCGCAGCGAGTCCGACAGGTCGAGGGTGCTCGCGTCGATCCCGGTCACTTTCGCCACCGCGCCGGGATGGTCGAAAGTGGGGCGGTCGGCGCGGATGGCGGCCACCACCGCGAGTCCGTCGGCCGGGTTCGCCCGCACCACGGTGGCCCAGCCGTCACCGACGCGGTGCGGGCTCGCCACCGACTCCACCCGGGGAATGGATCGCACGGTCGTCGACCAGGAGAGGGCGTCGGCCTCGCTCGACGTGACCAGTTCGATGCGCGGGCTGGTGGCATCCGGAAAGAAGCTGGCCAGCGCGGTCGTGAACGCGTACTGCGAGGAGGAGCGGGGGACCGCATCGACACTGGTGTTGGCGAGGCGCAGGGTGAGGAGGGGGCTGCCGACCGCGACGAGGGCGAGCACGCACGCCATCGTGACCAGGGCGGGATGCTTCTGCACGTGACGCGTCAGGCGCGAGAAGAACCCCTCGGCGGGGGCCACGTCACCGAAGCGGCGGATCAGCGCGCCGAGGCCCGGCAGGTGCGTGAGCGCCCCCGGCCTGAGAAGGCGATCGCCGGTGAGGGCGAGCAGCGCCGGCACGAGGGTGAGCGCGGTGAGAATCGCAATGGCGGTGACCGAGAGGGCGCCGATCCCGATCGCGCGAACGATCCCGGGCTGGAAGACCAGCAGCCCCGCAGCCGCGATCGCGAAAGTGGTCCCCGAGAAGAGCACGGTGCGTCCCGCGCGATCCGCGGTGCGCGAGATCGAGAGCAGCCGGATGGCCGTGCGATCCTCCGCGGTGAGGCGCCAGGGTTCGCCCATCGCCGTCAGGTTGGTGCGGTACTCCTCGCGGAACCGGCTCACCACCAGCAGTCCGTAGTCGATCGACAGGCCGAGGCCCACCGCCGTGATCACATTGAGGACGGTGCTGTCGATGTCCATCAGGTAGGTGATGCCGAACAGAACGCCGAGCGAGCCGAGGATCGACACGACAGCACCGAGGAGGGGGATGCCCGCGGCCAGGAAACCCCCGAACACGAGCAGCATGACCAGCAGCGCAATCGGAAGAGCGACCGCTTCACCGCGCTCGAGGTCGCTGGCCGAGACCTTCAGAATCGAGTCGACGAGCAGCGATCCCCCGCCGACCAGCGCCGTGGCGTGCGGGAAGTCGGCGACGGCCGTTGCCGCCGAAGTGCGCAGCGCGGACGTCACTCGGGCGACGGTTGCCGGATCGGGAGCGGATCTGCCGACCCCGGTGACCGTTGCGCTCAGCAACACCCCGGTTCCGTCGGACGAGAAGGCGGCGGCGACGGCGGGAGCGCGGGTGCCGTCCCCTTTGGTCGGGACCAGCAGGGGATCCACGAACCGCGTGTGCGGAAGGGTCTGAAGCGTCGCCCCCAGGCTGTTCGCCCAGCGCGCGACCGCCGGATCCGTGAGGTCGACGCCGTGCAGCAGCAGGGTCACGGACGTGGTCGCCGGACCGTTCCCGGCGAGGAAGCTGTTCGCCGCGCTCGCTTCGCCGCTGACACTCGGCGCTCCACCCTTCAGCCGATCGAAGAGGGTCTGGCCACCCGCACCGGCCAGTGCGGTCGCCACCGCGATCGCCACCAGCACCGCCCAGCAGAGCAGCGTCACGAGAGGATGCCGTCCCACCAGAACGCCGAGGCGACCGAGCGGGTGGCCGCTCATACCTTGGTTCGCCAGTCCTCGTCGTCCTCGGCGGCGGCTTCTGGCCCGTCCGCCTCGATGACGTCGACCGGCAGGGTGATCGAGGTGGTCGCCGGGGCGACCACTGTCATCTCGTCGCGGCGGTGGCGCAGAACGGTGTCGATGTATGAGCTGAGCGCTTCGGCGAGCGGGATGCTGCGCGCCTCGTTCTGCGAGCGGTACCAGCGGTGCTCGAGCAATTGGTGGAAGGCCTCAGCGGGCTCGAGCTTGCCGCGCAGCTCCTTGGGAATCGCACGGATGACGGGTTCGAATACTCGCGAAACCCAGTCATGCGCGACCATCTCCTCGTCGAGGTCCTTGCGGTCGCCGGTGGCTCGGTATGCGTCCAGATCGTTCAGCAGGCGGCGGGCCTGGTTCTCACCGGCATCGATCCCCGTGAGGCGCAGGAGTCGCCGGGAGTGGTGGCCGGCATCCACCACTTTGGGCTGGATTCGCACCTGCGTCCCGGTCTCGTCCTGCTTGATCGAGAGCTCCTCGATGTCGAAGCCGAGGTCGTTGAGGCGCTCGACCCGTCGGTTGATCCTCCATCGCTCCTCACTCGGGAACGACTCGGATGCGGTGAGTTCCGTCCACAGGCTGCGGTACGCCGCGACGATCCCGTCTGCCACCTCCACCGGATCGATGTCGTCGTCGAGGCGTCCGCCCGCCTGCAGGTCCAGCAGTTCTCCGGCGATGTTCACCCGCCCGATCTCGAGGTCGTTCTCGCGCTGGCCGTTGCTGAGGCCACCGTCGTAGAGCTTGCCGGTCTCGGCATCCACCAGGTAGGCGGCGAAGGAGCCCGCGTCGCGTCGGAACAGCGTGTTCGACAGCGACACGTCCCCCCAGAAGAAGCCGACAACGTGCAGGCGCGCGAGCAGCACGGCGAGCGCGTCGACAAGCCGAGTTGCCGTGTCGGGTCGAAGCGCCTGCGAATACAGTGCGCGGTATGGCAGGGAGAAGCGCAGGTGGCGCGTGACCAGCGCCGGCGCCAGATGCTCGCCCTCTGAGCTGACCCGGTCGGTGATCACGGCAACCGGCTCAACCCCCGGGATGTCGAGCCGTTGCAGCGTGCGCAGCAGCTCGTACTCGCGTTTGGCGAGCTCGGCCGAGGTCTCCTTGATGGCGAGTACGTAGCCGCCGAGGTGCACGAAGCGCACGAGATGGCGTGAGATGCCTTTCGGCAGCGCGGCGATGGTCTCGTCCGGCCAGAGCTCGAGTGGCAGGTTCCATGGCAGGTCGAGCAGGGCGGGATCCGGCATCGCCGAGGTGATCGAGAGCGCGGAAGCCATGGAACGAGCCTAGCGATCAGGGCTGGCGCTCACCCCTGGCGTGTTCCGGTTGTCAAGGACGGTCCTTGACAACCGGAACAAGTCACGGGGCAGAGGCAGAGGCAGACATGCGACTGATCTCGGCGATGGCCGCCCAGTCCAGTTTCTCGGCGCCCGGCTCGGCGAGGGTCTGCTCGAACACCGAGCGCAGCGCGGAGGCCGTCGGCAAGCTGACCCCGACCTGCTCGGCGGCGGTCTCCGCGAGGCCGAGGTCTTTCAGCCCGAGTCTGGCCGTGAACCCGGCCGGCTCGTAACGACGGTTCACGATGATGTCGCCATAGCCGCTGTACGCGACCCCGCCGAACAGGGTGCTGGTGAGCAGTTCGACGAAGTCGGCGGCGTCGATCCCGTGATTCTCGACGAGCGCGATCGACTCACCGAGCGCCTCGATGGCGTGGATGATGGTGAAGTTCACGGCGATCTTCGCCACATTCGCCTGAGCCGGTTCGGTGCCGATGCGCCAGGTTCGCGCGCCGAGCACGTCGAAATACTCCGACAGGCGATCGATGTCGGCGTCGGAGCCGCCGGCGAGGATGTTGAGCTGTCCGGCGGCAGCGACCGGCGGCCGGCCCACTACGGGTGCGGCGACGTAGCCGACGCCCGCGGCGGCGTGCCGAACGGCGAGAGCACGGGCGGTGACCGGGCTGATCGACGCCATGTTCACGTGGAGGCTTCCGGACGCGCCGGCCACGGCGTCCTCGCTGAACACCTCCTCAACGGCGGCATCGTTCGCGAGCATCGAGAAGACGATTCCGCTCGCGAGTGCATCGGCGGCCGATGACGCCCGGACAGCGCCGGCCTCGACAAGGGGCGTTGCGGCATCCGGATTGCGGTTCCACACCCGCACCGTGTGGCCCGCACCGACGAGCCGTCGCGCCATGGCGGAGCCCATCGTCCCCAGCCCGATGAATCCGATCTCGGCCATCAACCGCGCCAGACCGACTTGATGTTGCAGAACTCGCGGATGCCTTCCGCCGCCAGCTCACGACCGAAGCCGGAGGCCTTGATCCCTCCGAAGGGCAGCTCAGGGTACGAGACCGTCATGCCGTTGATGAAGACGGCGCCGGCGTCGAGTTCCCGCGCGAAGTAGTCCTCCTCCGCGGAATCGTTCGTCCACACCGCAGAACTCAGCCCGAAAGTCGTCTGGTTCGCGATCCGGATCGCCTCCTCGCGGTCGGCGACGCGGTAGAGAGAGGCAACGGGCCCGAAGGTCTCCTCCATGATGATGCGCATGTCGTCGGTGAGTTCGCTCAGCACGGTCGGCTGGTAGAACCAGCCGGGGCCGTCGATGGCTGCCCCTCCCGCCAACACCGTCGCACCCTTGGCCACGGCATCGTCGACGAGCTCGGCGAGGTCCGCGAGGCCGGACGCGGTCGCCACCGGGCCGACGTCCGTCGCGGCATCCATCGGGTCACCCACGACGAGCGCCCTCATCTTGGCGGCGAACAGGGCTGCGAACTCGTCATAGATCGCGGTGTGCACCAGGAACCGCTTGGCGGCGATGCAGGACTGACCGTTGTTCTGCACGCGCGCCTTGACGGCCGTGGTGGCCGCCGCCTCCAGGTCGGCGCTCGGCATCACGATGAAGGGGTCTGAGCCGCCGAGTTCCAAGACGCTCTTCTTGATCTGCTCACCGGCGATGGACGCGACCGAGCGCCCAGCGGGCTCGGAGCCGGTCAACGTGACGGCCTTCACGCGGGCGTCCTCGATGACGGCCTTGACCTCACGCGATCCGATGAGGAGCGTCCGGAAGGAGCCGAGCGGGAAGCCTCCGCGCTCGAAGATCGTGTCCAGGTAGAGCGCGGCCTGCGGCACGTTCGAGGCGTGCTTGAGGACGCCGGTGTTGCCGGCCATCAACGCGGGGGCGGCGAAGCGCACGACCTGCCACAGCGGGTAGTTCCACGGCATGACGGCGAGGACGACGCCGAGTGGCTGGTAGCGCGCATACGCGCGGCTGGCGCCCACGCTCGACGGGTCGTCAAGGGGTTCGTCGGCGAGGAATCCTTCGGCGTGTTCCGCGTAGAAGCGCATGTTCTTGGCGCACTTGAGCACCTCGGCCTTGGCTTGGCTCAGGGGCTTGCCCATCTCGAGGGTCAGGATCGCCGCGACCTCGTCGGCCTCGGCGTCCATGATCTGGGCGGTGGCGCGCATCCATCCGGCTCGGGTGGCGAAGTCGGTGTCGTGCAGCGCCTCGAACGCCGATTGCGCCTCGCCGATGCGTCGATCGACCTCAGCGGCGTCGTGCGCCTCGAACTCCCGGACGGTCTCGCCGGTGGCGGGGTTGACGGTCGCGATGGCCATGTGATGCTCCTTAGTGATCAGTTCTCGAAGACGTCGGGATGCCGCACCAACTCGAGCCGGGTGCGACGGATGTGTCCATGCAGCACGCGTTCGGCCTCGTCGAGGTCGTCGCGGCGAATGGCGTGAACCATCAGGTGGTGATCGTAGTGCGCGCTGAGGTCGCCCTCCGAGCGGAAGACCCGCGTGAAGGCGCGACGGTAGTGCTGCGTGCGGTTCCACAGTTGCTCCACCGTGTCGCCGAGCAGGCTGGTCTCGGCGGCCGCGTAACTCGTGAGGTGGAACTCGCGGTCGAGGCTGAGGAACTGCTCGACGTCGCTCGAGCGTTCCATGGCCTCGGCGAGCCGCTCGAGTCGGTCGATGTCCGCGGGAGCCAGATTCGGGATGCTGTACCGCAGGAGCAGCGGCTCGATCCGTTCCCGGATCTGGTACATCTCCTGGCACTCGGCGAGGCTCAACTGGGAGACCCAGGCACCGGTATTGGCGACGAGAGTCACCAGGCCTTCGGATTCGAGCATCCGAAGCGCCTCGCGGACGGGGAGTCGGCTCGCACCATGCCGGTCGGCCAAGTCTTCCTGGCGCACCCGGGCGCCGGGAACGTAGTGACCGTCCAGGATCGCCTGGCGCAACTCGGCCGCGATGCGTGCGCCGGCACCGTTGCGGGCGGTGGCGTCGGTGCTGGGACGAGTGGTCACCTCTCCATTCTGCAAGGCACTCACTCGGATGGCCTCGACGGATGCCACAGCTTTCGTTCCGCGTGGTGCTCGTACGCCTTCCCCGTCGGGTAGCTCACCAGCTCGAACTGCATTCCCCACGGGCTCCGGAAGTACAGCCAGCGCTGTCCCTCCGCTGCACCCTTGCTCGCGGTCGGCTCGCCCATGAGCTCAACCCGATGGGCGCGCAGGTGGGCGATGGCGGCATCCATGTCATCGACGTAGATCGCCAGGTGATGACCGCCGAGATCGCTATTGCGGGGTTGCGCTCGCTGGGGGATGTCGGTGCCGGCGGGCTCGTACTGAAACACCTCGAGGTTGGAGCCGTTGCCGAGTCGGTAGAAGCGGATTTCGCGGATCACGGTGCGGGGATCCACGCCGATGTGCGTGGCCATCCAGTCGTCATCTGACTGCTTCGCGCCCAGGGTGTAGATCGGTTCTGCACCCAGCACCTCGACCAGGAATCGCTCGGCCTCGTCCAGATCCGGCACGGTGAAGCCGATGTGGTCCGTGCCGCGCATTCCCGGGATTCCGTGCGCCACGAGCGACCTCCTTGTCGATGATTGGATACATCATCACTCGTAAATCGGCCCCAGCGCAAGCAGATTGCCGAAGATGCCTTGTGATTGGATTCAATCAGCGCTACTGTCCCCATCATGCCGAAACGACGACGTTTGGAGACCGGAGCGGACTGGGTCGAGCTCTCGACCACCGCACAGGACTGGAAAGATGCCGACCCCGCGCTGCTGGCGGGCATGCTCGGCCAGCTCCACCTCATCCGTGCTTTCGAGGAATCGGTGCTCGAACTCGCCGGGGAGGGCCTGGTGCACGGCCCCGCGCACTCGAGCATCGGGCAGGAGGGTGGCGCGGTCGGATCGATCATCGGCCTCGGCAGCGCCGACGGCGTGACCGGCTCGCACCGCGGGCATCACCAATTCCTGGCTAAGGCGCTGACCCACGTGACCGGCGGCACGGTCGACCTGACGGCGCTGGTTCCGGATGGCGTGCAGGCCGTGCTGCAGCGCACCCTTGCCGAGATCCTCGGACTGGCGCAGGGCTTCTCGGGCGGCCGCGGCGGATCGATGCACCTGCAGTGGCTGGAGGCCGGCGCCCTCGGCACCAACGCGATCGTCGGAGGCGGCGTGCCCTTCGCTGCCGGCAACGCCTGGGCGCAGAAGCACGGAGCCGACGACGGAGCATCGACCGCCATGACCATCAGCTACTACGGCGACGGCTCCAGCCAGATCGGCTCGGTGCTGGAGTCGATGAACCTCGCCTCCGCGTGGAAGCTGCCCCTGCTGTTCTTCGTCGAGAACAACCTCTACGCCGTCTCCACGAATGTGAGCGAGGTGACGGCCGACACCCGGCTGTCCGTGCGAGGGCAGGGGTTCAGCATCCCGGGCTGGAAGGTGGACGGGATGGACCCGCTCGCGGTGCACCTGGCGACCGAGGAGGCCGCAGAACGGCTGCGCAGTGGACAGGGCTCGGCGATCGTCGAAGCGGAGGTGTATCGCTTCTTCCACCAGAACGGCCCGTACCCGGGCAGTGCCTTCGGCTATCGGACCAAGGAGGAAGAGGGCCAGTGGCGTGGCCGCGACCCGCTCGTGCGCGTCGCCAACGAGATGATCAAGCTCGGTCTCATCGATCCCGCGGGGGTCGACGCGGTTCGCGCGCAGGCACAGGCGGCGATGGCGGTCGCGGTGGCCGCCCTCGTCGAGACCGATCCGGCGGCCGCGACCACGCGTCGCATCCGTCCGGAGCTGTGGCCGGAGCCGGGCTTCGTCGACGTCGGCATCCGCAGCGACGGGCACGAACTCGAGCAGGCGACCGTCGCCGAGCCGCTCACGCTCGCCGGAGGCACGCGTGCCATCAAGTTCGTGGATGCCGTTGCCGCGGTGATGGACCGCCGCATGGCAACCGACCCCCGCATCGTCGTGATGGGGGAAGACGTGCACCGACTGAACGGCGGAACGAACGGTGCCACCAAGGGGCTCGCCGCGAAGTACGGCCCCGACCGGGTGATCGGCACCCCCATCAGCGAGAACGCCTTCGTCGGCCTGGCCGGCGGGATGGCGCTCGACGGACGCTACCGTCCCGTCGTCGAGTTCATGTATCCCGACTTCATGTGGGTTGCCGCCGACCAGGTGTTCAACCAGATCGCGAAAGCGCGTCACATGTTCGGCGGTGATAACGACATGCCGCTCGTCTTGCGCACGAAGGTGGCGATGGGGTCCGGCTACGGATCGCAGCATCTGATGGACCCGGCGGGCATCTTCGCCACGAGCGCCGGCTGGCGGATCGTGGCTCCCTCGAGCGCGGCCGACTACGTGGGCCTCATGAACGCCGCCCTTGCGCTGCAGGATCCGGTGCTCGTGATCGAGCACGTCGACCTGTATCCGCTGGCCGACACCGTTCCGGACGGCGATCTCGACTACATCCTGCCGCCGGGAAAGGCGGCGATCCGCCGCGCCGGTTCCGAGGTGACGGTGATCAGCTATCTCTCGATGGTCCACCACTCCCTGGAGGCGATCGAACAGACCGGCATCGACGGCGAACTGATCGACCTGCGCTGGCTGGATCGAGCCTCCATCGACTGGGGCACGATCGGCGCGAGCATCAAGAAGACCAATGCGGTGCTGATCGTCGAGCAGGGCGCTCGCGGCACGTCGTACGGCGCGTGGCTGTCCGACGAACTGCAGCGCCGCTTCTTCGACTGGCTCGATCAGCCGATCCAGCGCGTCACCGGCGGGGAGGCGTCGCCGAGCATCTCGAAGGTGCTCGAGCGGGCCGCGATCGCGAAGACCGAGGAGGTCGTCGTGGGGCTGGAGGCCGTTCGTGCGGCGATGGGCCGCAACTCCGAGGGGAAGAGCTGATGGCCACCGTCATCCGGATGCCGGCGGTGCTGGCCTCGGCAACGGAGGCCGCGATCCAGGCGTGGTCGGTCAGCGAGGGGCAGACCGTCGCGGTCGGCGAACCCCTCGCCGATATCGAGACCGAGAAGGCCGTCGTGGAGTACGCCGCCGAGATCGCAGGAACGGTCGGCAAGCTGATCGCGCAGGCGGGCGACAATCTGGCCGTTGGCGAGCCGATCGCCATCATCCTGGCGGAGGGTGAAGGCCCAGAAGCTGTCGGACCCGCGCTGATCGCGGCGGGCATCGCCGAGGGCGCGGCCTCTTCGGCATCTGCTCCTGCTGCTGCGTCGGTGGCTGCCCCTTCGGCTCCGGATCCTTCGGCTCCGCGGACCGACGCGCCGCTCGCGAGTTCGCCGGCGGAGCGCGCATCTCACCCTCCGGCTGCGCAGAGCGGGCGGCTGTTCGCGAGCCCGATCGTTCGCCGTCTGGCGCGTGAGCGCGGACTCGAGCTCAGTGGTATGACCGGGACAGGACCAGGCGGACGGATCGTGCGCCGCGACCTGGAGAACGCGCGCCCCGCTGCGCCGTCGGCGGTCACTGCTCAGCCACCGGTCTCGGGTGGGGCCGACTTCACCGACGTCCCCCTCACGGCGATGCGCCGAGCCATCGCCCGCCGGCTCACCGAAAGCAAAACGACGGTGCCGCACTTCTACGTCACCGCCCATGTCCGAGTGGATCGTCTGTTCGCGTTGCGCACCGAGGTCAACGAGGCGGCCGGCCGCAAGGTCTCGGTCAACGACTTCGTGATCAAGGCGGTGGCCGGCGCGCTCACCGACGTGCCGGCGGCCAATGCGATCTGGGGAGGCGACCACATCCGTCGCTTCGACGCCGTCGATCTGGCGGTCGCGGTCGCGGTCGAAGGCGGTCTGCTCACGCCGGTGCTGCGCTCGGTCGAGACCGCGAGCCTGACCGCCCTCAGCGCCTCCATCGCGGAACTGGCCGAGCGTGCTCGCGCGGGCAAACTCCGCCAGGAGGAGCTCGAGGGGGGCAGCTTCTCGATCTCCAACCTCGGCATGTACGGGGTCGACGAGTTCTCGGCGATCCTCAATCCGCCGCAGGCTGGCATCCTCGCGGTCAGTGCCGCGAAGCAGCGGCCGGTCGTCGACGACGGTCAGCTGGCCGTCGGCAACGTGATGACCGTCACGCTGTCGGCCGACCATCGTGTGATCGACGGCGCTGTTGCCGCCGAGTGGATGGCCGCCTTCGTGCGTCGGGTCGAGCATCCCGTTTCGCTGCTGCTCTAGCTCCCGCCGCTCCCCCCTGCGGTAGCTGGAGCTATCGCGGGGGTGGAGGGGGCGCAACACAGCACTGCCGCGACATCCGGGAGGGGATGCCGCGGCAGCGTGGTGTGGTGTGAGTGCTACGCGGTGACCTTCGTGGCGGTGACGGCCTTCGACAGGCGCTCACCGGTCTCAGCGTCGAAGGCGTGCACGTGCTCCTCGACAGGAGTGATCATCACCTTGTCGCCGGCGTTCGGGTGCATACGGCCGTCGACGCGGGCCACGATGTCGACGCGCTGGCCGTCGTACTCGGCGTGACCGTAGAGGTAGCCGTCGGCTCCCAACTCCTCGACGACGTCGACCTCGACCTCGAGGCCATCGCCGGACGTGGCGATCTTGACGTCCTCGGGGCGCACGCCGATGGTGACCTTGCTGCCGGTTGCGCCGTGGATGACCTCGCGGTCGACCTTCGCGATCGCGGTCCCGAACTTGATGCCCGCCTCGGTGAGGTCGGCCGTGAAGAGGTTCATCGCGGGGCTGCCGATGAAGCCTGCGACGAACACGTTCTTCGGGGCCTCGTACAGGTCGCGCGGGGTGCCAACCTGCTGCAGCACGCCATCCTTCAGAACAGCGATGCGGTCACCCATGGTGAGCGCCTCGGTCTGGTCGTGCGTGACGTAGACGGTGGTGACGCCGAGGCGGCGCTGCAGCGACGCGATCTGGGTGCGAGTCTGCACACGCAGCTTGGCGTCGAGGTTCGACAGCGGCTCGTCCATGAGGAACACCTGGGGCTGTCGCACGATGGCGCGGCCCATCGCGACGCGCTGACGCTGGCCACCGGAGAGCGCCTTCGGCTTGCGGCCGAGGTAGGGCTCCAGGTCGAGGAGCTTCGCGGCTTCGAGGACGCGGGAGGCGCGCTCTTCCTTGTTGACTCCGGCGATCTTGAGCGCGAAGCCCATGTTCTCGGCGACCGTCATGTGCGGGTACAGCGCGTAGTTCTGGAAGACCATCGCGATGTCGCGGTCCTTGGGCGCCATGTCGGTGACATCGCGATCGCCGATCATGATGCGACCGCTGTTGACCTCTTCGAGGCCGGCGAGCATGCGCAGGGTGGTCGACTTGCCGCAGCCGGACGGGCCGACGAGCACGAGGAACTCGCCGTCGGCGACCGAGAGGTCGATCGAATCGACGGCGGGCTTGGTCGACCCGGGGTAGAGACGGGTTGCTTTGTCGAAAGTGACAGATGCCATGGTTCGAGAACTCCTTCACCGGCAGGTACGTGCCGGACGATCCGTAGTGAATGGAAGGCCATTGGTGGGGGACACCGACGGCCACTTGTCAGTATGGCACCGGGGGTCACGAAGCGCACCTGAGTTGTCCCCCCAAAGGGGTCCGCGCTCCGCGTCCGGGACCCTCTCAGGCTGTCTGAGTAGCGTTCACGTGGCGCTCGATTCGCATCCTGCGCGGGCGATGAGATAGTTTTGCGCCGCTTGACCCACTGAGAACGAGGATCGATGAGTGACGGCCCGATGAGCGGCCTTCCTCCCGCCGGGATACCCGAAGACACACCAACTGGCCGGAGCGAGGTGCGCGAAGGCGCCCGCGAGCGTGCCCGCGAGCTGCGCAATCTGCACCGCAAGCAGGATCGTCGTCGCCGCTGGGCGCTGCGTGGTTCGATCGTGGGCGGGATTGCGGTCGTCGTGGTCGCGGTGACCTTGATCATCCTCAGTTTCGTGACTCCAACGACGCGTGGTCCGCTCAACATGCTCAGCGACGGCATCAAGATCGGCCAGGGCTTCAAGGCGGTCCCGACCACGGCGATCCCGCCTAACGCGAAGCCGATCCCCTCGCAGACGAATCCCGCCGCGGTGCTCGATATCAAGATCTACGTCGACTATCTGTGCCCGAACTGTGGCACGTTCGAGCGCAATAACAGCGACCAACTGCGGGCCTGGATCAAGTCAGGGGCGGCGACGGTCGAGATCCATCCGATCGCCATCCTCACGACGAAGTCGGAGGGGACCCAGTACTCGCTTCGTGCCGCGAACGCCGCAGCCTGCGTTGCCGAGTTTTCGCCGAACGCGTTCTTCGACTTCAACGACGCCCTCTTTGTGGATCAGCCCAAGGAGGGCTCGCCGGGGCTCACCGATGCGCAACTCGTCGCTCGGGCGGGCAAAGCCGGCGTCGGCGACCTCGGTCAGGTCGCCACCTGCATCAAGGACCGACGATTCCGGAGTTGGGTCGAGGCGGCCACCACACGCGCGTTGAACGGGCCGATTCCGAACTCGAACGTCAAATCGATCACCGTCACGCCGACCGTGATCGTCAACGGCAACCAGTTCACGTACACGACCGGCTTCGACCCGAACGAGTTCGCGCAGTTCGTGCAGCAGATCGCCGGCAACAGCTTCACCCAGAACGCGACAGCGTCGCCGTCTCCGATTCCGACTCCGACTCCGACGAACTAGTTCCGCGGCCAGCGATTCATTCCCGAACGTCGTGTGCGGTCTTCCCCACCGACGTGTCGAGCTTGGCGCCGTAGACCGCTGCCTGGGTTCGCCGTTCCATTCCGAGCTTGGCGAGCAACCCGGATACGTAGTTCTTCACCGTCTTCTCGGCGAGTTCGAGTCGCTCGCCGATCTGGCGATTCGTGAGTCCGTCGGCGATGAGTTGCAGCACCTGTCGTTCACGCAGGGTGAGCTCCGGGTCCTGGGTCGGCGTCGAGGGGCTCGCGAGCGAGTCGATGACCTTTTCACTCACGGCGCGCGTGATCAGGCGCCGCCCCGAGGCGACCGCTCGGATTCCCTCGATGAGCTTCTGGCCCCGGATGTCTTTCAGCACGTAGCCAGCCGCACCCGCCAGCACGGCGGCATAGCTGGCCTGGTCATCGTCGTAGGCGGTCAGCATGATGCAGCGGATCTCGGGGTAGGCCGACAGGATGCTGCGGCACAGGTCGATGCCGTTGCCGTCGGGCAGGCGCACATCGAGCACGACCACGTCGGGCAGCGTCGCGGCGACCCTGCCGAGTGTGTGGTGGACCGTGGAGGATTCGCCGACCACTTCGAGGTCGCTCTCGGCGTCGATGATCTCGGCGATGCCTCGGCGGACGATCTCGTGGTCGTCGACGAGGAAGACCCGTGTTGTCATGAAGATTCCTTCTGAGGTAACCGAGCCGTCCAGTGGAGGTGGGTGCCGCCGCTGCCGCGGGTGGAGAGCGTGAGTTTGCCGCCGCGGACGGTGGCCCGGTCCGCGAGGTTCTTCGTCCCGCTGGCTCGACGTGAGCCCGAGGGGAGACCGCGCCCATCGTCGTCGATCATGACGGCGACCAGCTCGTCATCCACCGTGATCGAGACATCCGTGGTCTCGGCCCCGGAGTGGCGGATCACGTTCGCGAGCCCTTCGCGCACGACCGCGACCACATCGTCGGCGAGCTCACCGTCGATGAGGAGATCGACAGGACCCCCGAAACTCAGGCGAGGTGCGCGAGCCAAGCCGGGGGACGCGTCGGCGACGATGTCGAGAATCCGGTGACGCAGTGCCGGTGCGTCGGAGGATCGCGAGGTCAGGGTGAACACCGCGGTGCGGATCTCCGAGATCGCGGCGTCGATGGCGTCCACCTGTTCGCCGATTCTGAGCTGGATCGGGTCGGGCGACGCGGACGCGATGGCCTGCAGACTGAGGCCGGAACCGAACAGCCGTTGGATCACGTGGTCGTGCAGGTCGCGCGCGATCCGGTTGCGGTCTTCGACGAGTTCGAGCTTCTGGCGATCGGCTCGGCCGCGCGCCAGTTCGATCGCCACGCTGGCCTGCACCGCGAAGTCTGCCGCCATCTCCAGGTCGGCGGCCGTGAACCGGGCGCTGAAGTCCTTGCGCGAGATCGTCAGTGCGCCGAGTGGGCGCCCGAACGCGACCAGCGGGATGGCGACGGTCGGCCCGAGGTCGGGCTCATGGTGAAGCTCGGGGCGGGTTGATTGCCGGAGTGTCGATGCGACCTGGCCGCTGTCCAGGGCCTTCCCGACCAGGCTCGATTCCGCGTGATAGCGCTGGCCGAGCAACTCGAGTGAGCCCTCACCACGAGCGGCCTCGATGACGAGGTCGTCATTGCCATCCGGGACGACGACGCACACCAGGTCCGAGTCGATCACGGAGGCGACCCGATCAGCGACAATCCCGAGAACGTTGTCCGATTCGCCGGACAGCAAGGCCGAGGTGACGTCGGCGAGGGCGGCACTCCAGCGCTGTCGGCGCCGGGATTCATCGAAGAGTCGCGCATTCTCGATGGCGATCCCCGCGGTTGCGGCGAGCGCGGTGACGAGTTCCTCGTCTTCCCGCGTGAATCTCCCACCCCCGCGATTGGTCAGGTAGAGGTCTCCGAAGACCTCGCCGCGGACGCGGATCGGCACCCCGAGGAATCCGTCCATCTGGGGATGGTGTGCCGGGAATCCCACCGACCGGGGGTCGTCATCGAGGTGCTCGAGCCGAATCGCCGCCCCCTCCTCGATCACCGCTCCGAGCAGTCCGTGACCCTCGGGGAGATGTCCGATGGCGACCGCGTCCTCCTCGGAAATCCCGACGTGGATGAACTGCTCGAGATGCCCGTCGGGGGCGATCACGCCGAGGGCTCCGTAATCGGCATTGACCAGCGAGACCGCCGCGTGAGCAATCCGCCGCAGCACCTGCTCGATTTCGAGTTCTTCGACGACGATTCGGTTTGCCTGAAGCAGATTGCGCAACCGACCCTGAGTCGCGAGCACCTTCTGAGCGCTCTCGACGAGATCTTCGATGGTGCGTTCGAACTCGGATCGTGGCGCGTCCAAGTACTCATCGGGGGCGGGCGATTCGGCCACGACGTCGCTCCTCATCGGGGTCTGTTAATGGCGAGTGTATCGCCGCCCATGGGACCAATGGCCCTCCCCGGATGCTCGAGCGGCATCCGAGACTTACTTCCGAGGGAAGGCATGGTCGACGTGACGGAGCGCTATGTGGTGGGAATCGACGGATCGGCGCCGAGTGCGGCCGCCCTGCGATGGACGATCGCACGGGCTCGACAAACTCCTGCCCCCGTCGTTCTCGCCCATGTCGACGACGAGGAGGAAGCGGGAGTCAGCGGCGACGACGACAAGGAGTTCGAGTCGCGACGCGGTGCGCACCTCGTCGCGGAGGCTCTTGCCCGGGTCACGGAGGCTCTTCCGGAGATCCCCGTCTCTGTCGCTCTTCTGAACGGTGGCGTCGCGTGGTCGCTCGCGAGGTTCGTCCGTCGCGGCGATGTCCTGGTGATCGGAACCGGAAAGACAGGATTCTTGCGCGGGAGAGTGCTCGGATCCCGAAGCGTTCAGATCGCGCTCGCGGCCCAGTGCACCGTCGCGGTCATTCCCGACATCGACCTGCGGTTCCGCCGCGGGGTGGTGGCCGGCATCGATCGCGTGCAGACCGCTGGCGCCGTTGCGCACACCGCGGCGGCTGAGGCCTCCGTCCGCGGCGAGGAGCTCTTGCTGGTGCAGTCGGCGAGCCCCACTGAGGTCGCCGCGTCCGGACCGGGACGATCAGGACTCGCGGTGACGTTCGCGATGGAGCACGCGCGATCCCGCTGCCCGCAACTCGAGATCAGATCTCGTGTGACGGGTCGCCCCCCCGCCGAGGCACTGCTCGACAGCGCGCGCGATCGAGCGCTCCTGGTGCTGGGGCCGGGCTCGCTCGAGGCGAGCCGTTCGCCGTTCGGCTCTGTGACGCATGAGGTGCTCCTGAACGTGAATGCTCCGGTCTTGGTCGCTCGACCCGTCGAAAGCAACGCGCTGGTCGGCCCCGTTCCGACGCTCACTCCCGAACGCGAGCAGTCTTAGCGATTGCTCCGCGACGGCGACTCAGGTCCGGGGTCGGATGAATCGCCCGCTGATCACGTCGGGACGGATCTCGAAGTAGTTGAACTTGTCGCCCGGTTGCCAGGCAGTCAGCAGGCTGACGCCGGATCCCTCGATCTCGTCGTCCGAGGCGAGCCGCCGAGCTTTCCCCCGGATGACGACGCTCCAGCGGGCGAGAAACGTCTGTCCGTCCGCCTCGAAGGCCACGCGAGGGTCTCGCGTGAGTTCGATGATCTTGGTGCCGGGTGCCGATCGGAAGAAGACAACTCCGTTGGACGTCAGGTAGTTGATGGGGAAGATGTCCACCCCGCTCTCGGTGGAGATCGCCAGGCGGCCGATTCCCTCGGCCCCGAGCAGTCGCCAGCAGCCGGCATCATCGAGGATCTCGGTGTCGGCTGAGTGGGCCTCTGGCGATCCTGACGCGCTCATGCACCACAGCGTACGGTGCCCGATCGACCGACGGGAGGGTCGAAAGTCCTGATGTTCAGCGGCGCGTCGTCGGGTTCGGCGCGATCACGACGGGACAGGGGCTCCGCGTGATGAGTTCGCGCGCGGTGTGTCCGAGCTGCGGATGCCGGGCGTGGCGGCCACCTCGACCGACCACGATCGCGGAGGCCGTGGATGCCGCGGCGACGATTTCCGGGGCGACATGAGTGCTCTGCCGGACCTCGCTGGTGAACACCAGCCCCGGATGCAGGTGACGTTGCCGTTCGGTGAGCAGTTCCAGCGCGGCGGCCTGCCCGACGGGGATCGAGCCGACGCCGTACGGGTCCGGCGGCATCGTCACGGTGCCGGTCCCCGGCATCCCCCACACATGCAGGAGGACGAGCGGCACCGCGTGGCGACGAGCGAGCGCGATGGCGGGGGTGATCGCGGCATCCGAGTCCAGGTCATGTCCCGTGGCGACGACGATCGGTCCGTTGTTCTCGACCCAGTCCGCGGGGACGACGACCACCGTCCCACCAGCCTGTTCGGCTGCGTGGAGCGCGTCGTCGACCGTCGGCGCGCAGACGATGAGGAGATCGGTGATCCCCGAGTCGGGAATCCATCGTGCCGCCCAACTCGCTGCTGTCGCCGTCGTGCCGGCGTCTGAGGTGGCGAACCGGACCGGCTTCGTGGTGCCCGCATCCGGGGCGACAGCGCTCATCGCATCAGGATTGCCCGCCGTGCAGGCGAACGACAAGGGCGAAAGTCCCGCTCGGCGACGACGCGTAGGACTTTCGGCTCTGCCGTCGTCGCCCTCGCTCCGGAACCGTAAGGGGAAGACGCCCCACGCACCCTGACGAAGGAGCAGTACCACCTTGGATCCACTCGACATCGCCCGCTGGCAGTTCGGCATCACGACCGTCTATCACTTCCTCCTGGTGCCACTCACCCTCGGGCTCGGCCCGGTGGTTGTGCTCTTCCAGACGATGTACGTGCGCACAGGCAATGAGCGCTACCTGCGGATGACCAAGTTCTGGGGGAAGCTCTTCCTCGTCAACTTCATCCTGGGAGTGGCAACCGGCCTCGTGCAGGAGTTCCAGTTCGGGATGGCCTGGAGTGCATATTCCCGGTTCGTCGGCGACGTCTTCGGCGCTCCGCTCGCGATGGAGGGGCTGCTGGCGTTCTTCGTCGAGTCGACCTTCCTCGGTCTGTGGATCTTCGGCTGGGGACGGTTGCCTAAGCGCATCCACCTGGCCACTCTCTACGCCGCGGTGATCGGATCATGGCTCTCCGCCTTCTTCATCATCGTGGCGAACTCGTGGATGCAGCATCCGGTCGGGGTCAAGCTGGTCAACGGCCGGCCGCAGCTTGTCGACATCTGGGCGGTGCTGACCAATAACACGGCGCTCGCCGCCTACTCGCACACCCTCGTCGGCTCCCTCTCGGTCGCCGGCGGTTTCCTGCTCGGGATCTCGTGGTACCACCTGTGGCGTCGCCGGCATGACGGGATCGACACGGTGGGCGCCGACAAGCGCGTCATCGTCGGCGAAGCGCCCGCGATCCGTGGCCGCGACGCAGCGGACCACCGTGTCTGGCTGACCTCGTTGCGCATCGGCGCGGTGGTCGCGATCGTCGGCTTCGGGCTCGTCGCGGTCACCGGAGACCTGCAGGGCAAGTTGATGTTCCAGCAGCAGCCCATGAAGATGGCCGCCGCCGAGGCCGCCTGCCAGACAGGCACGGGCTTCTCGGTGCTGTCGATCGGCGACGTCGGATCCCGTGACTGCAAGAACGTTGTCGGCGTGATCGAGATCCCCGGCCTGCTCTCGTTCCTGGCGAACGGCAACTTCACCACCACCGTCACCGGGGTGAACGATCTGCTCCCGCAGTACCAGCAGAAGTACGGCACCACGGTCCCCAACGACACGGCGATCTACGGGGCGGCCGCCGGCACCCCGATCCAGTACGTGCCGATCATGGCGGTCACATACTGGGCGTTCCGGCTGATGATCTTGTTCGGCGCCCTCGCCGCGTTCGCCGCCGTGGTCGCGCTCTGGCTCACCCGCAAGGGAACCGTCCCGCGATCGAAGTGGATCATGCGCTTGGCGCTGCTGGGCATCCTCTCTCCCTTCGCGGCAAGCGCCACCGGATGGGTGTTCACCGAACTCGGCAGGCAGCCGTTCGTCGTGGCACCGAACCCGACGCCGGGGGGCATCGATGGTGTCTTCATGTTCACGGCGGCGGCCGTCTCGCCGGGCACCACCTCGGGTGAGTTGCTCTTCTCGCTGATCTCGCTCGGACTGGTCTACCTGGCCCTTCTCGTGGTCGAGGTGGCGCTCCTCGTGAAGTACGTGCGAGGAGGAATCGCCTCGGCGATGCCGGAGCTCGGTGCACCCGATGAACCGGACGCCGACGACTCCAGCGGCCACGACGTGCTCGCGTTCGCCTACTGAGTTTCCCCGACGACACAGGACAAGGACCCGCACATGCTCTCCAACATCTGGTTCATCGCGATCGCTCTGCTCTGGATCGGCTACCTGCTGCTCGAAGGTTTCGATCTCGGCGTCGGCATGCACATGCTGATCACCGCCAAAGACGAGCCGAGCAAACGCGTCATGCTCAACACCATCGGCCCGGTGTGGGACGGCAATGAGGTCTGGCTGATCACGGCCGGCGCTGCCATCTTCGCCGCGTTCCCGTTCTGGTACGCCTCACTGTTCTCGACGCTGTACGTGCCCCTGGTGCTCGTTCTGCTCGGGCTCATCTTCCGCGCCGTGGCGATCGAGTACCGCGGCAAGCGTGACAGCGATCGGTGGCGCCGCGCCTGGGATCTGGCGCTCGGGCTCGGATCGTTCGTGGTCGCGTTCGGGATCGGCGCGGCGCTCGCCCTGACGACCACCGGACTGCCACTGGATGCGGCGGGCAACCGCGTCGGCGGCCCGTTCGTCTGGCTGACCCCGGCCGCCGTTCTGGGTGGACTCGCCGTCGTGGGGTTCTGCCTCATCCACGCGGCGACCTTCCTCGCGCTCAAGACCGACGGGCCCGTGCGGGCACGTGCCGGACGCATCGTGGTCACCTGGGCTCCGATCGCGCTGCTGCCGATCGTCGGCTGGGTTCTTCTGGTGCAGTTCCAGACCGGTGGTGTCGTGTCGTGGAGCCTGGTCGCTGCGGCGGTCGTCGCCGTCGTTCTCGGCTGGCTTGCCGCTCGTCGAGGGCAGGAGGGTCGAGCGTTCATCGGATTCGCCGTCTTCCTGGCGCTCGGTGCCGCGGCGATCTTCGCGGCGGTGTATCCGGTGGTTCTTCCCTCCACGATCAACCCCGCATTCGACCTGACCGTGAGCAATGCCTCGAGCAGCGACTACACGCTGGGAGTGATGACCATCGTGGCCTGCTGCGCGCTTCCCGTCGTCCTCGTGTATCAGGCCTGGAGTTACTGGATCTTCCGCAAGCGCGTGAGTCCTGCCTCCCTGCCGGCGGCACACGACTTCGAGCCCGCGATCAAGCGGTGACCGCGCTTCGGCGCCTCGGCGGTCGACTGTTCGAAGCAGGCTTCGGCCCGGGAGGCATCCGCACCCTCGCCGTCATCGGTGCTCTCAGCGTCATCAGAGCCGTCGCCTTTGTTCTGATCGCCGAGTCGCTCGCCGGGTCCATCGCCGCCATCGCCAACGGAACCGGCGGGTGGCGGGAGGCGACGGTCATCGGGGCCGTCGGTGTGCTGCTTCGGGCCGGGTCGAGCTGGGCGATCGGAACGATCTCGGTGCGACACGCGATCCGGGAGAAGTCCCGCCTTCGGACGCAGGTGGCAGAACGAGCTCTGCGCGGGGGAGCGGATTCCGGCGAGGTGGCCGTTCTCGCAACCACCGGCTTGGACGATCTCGACGACTACTTCGGCTCGGTCATCCCGGCCGCGATCTCCGCGGTGGTGGTGCCCGTGGTGCTGGGGGCCAGGATCCTCTCGGTCGATTGGCTGAGCGCGCTGATCGTGGCGCTGGCGCTGCCGCTGGTCCCCCTGTTCATGATCCTGATCGGGATGCACACCCGAGATCGCACGGATGCCGCGGCGGGCGAACTCAGCCGCCTGGCGAACTATCTGGTCGAGCTGGCCAGAGGCCTTCCCGTGATCGTCGGGCTCGGCCGCGTCGAGGAGCAGAGCCGGGCGCTCGACGGCATCCAACGCGAGCTCCGTCGGCGCACCTCGACGGCGCTGCGAGTGGCGTTCCTCTCCGCCCTCGCCCTCGAGCTCATCGCCACGCTCTCGGTCGCTCTGGTGGCGGTCACGCTCGGGATCCGGCTGTTGTCGGGAAATGTCGATCTCGGCACCGCGCTGCTCGTGCTGTTGCTCGCACCGGACTGCTTCGGAGCGCTTCGCGAGGTCGGCACGGCGTTCCATGCCGCGCAGGACGGAACCGCGGCCCTGCGTCGCGTGAAGCAGCTGGTGATGGATGTGCCGGCCCGGCTGGGTGGAACATTCGCCGACCAGGTGGTCGTCAGCGATCTCGCCGTCAGCTACGACGACCGCTCCGAACCCGCGCTTCGACAGCTCAGCGCCACGTTCCCCCGCGGAGCGGTGACGGCCGTCGTGGGAGCGAGCGGTGCCGGGAAGTCCACTCTGTTGGCGGCGATCGCCGACGACCTCGGCTCGGGGTCGAGGGTGTCAGGCCGAATCCGCGGTGTCGATCCCCTGCGCATGGCCGTCGCCGCGCAGGCCCCCGCCTTCTTCGGCACGACGGTGCGGACCGAGTTGGAACTCGCGGCCGGTCTCGACAGCGATGTGGATGCGGCGATGGCGTCGCTGGGCTTGGGTGCACTGGCCGAGTCCCGGCCCTCCGAACTGAGCCCCGGTGAGGCGAGACGGCTCGCGATCGCCCGTGCGCTGCTCCGGGTCGACGCGGGGGCGACAACCCTCCTGCTCGACGAGCCCACCGCGCACCTGGACGAGGAGAACGTCGCGAGGGTGATCGAGGCGCTCCGCTCGCTTCCCCCAGCGGTTGTCACCATCGTCGTCACCCACGATCCCGCCGTGATCGAGCTGGCCGACCGGATTGTCGCGATCCCCGCGCCCGTGAACGAGCGGGCATCCGCTGCTCGCCCCGTGGCTCCGGCAGCGCCGGAACCGCCCGCGCCGGCGAACACGCGCGCCCCCGAGATGACTCCGACCGCCGCCGCCCCGACGCTCGTCGCCCTGTTCCGTGCCGCCGCCTGGCGGTGGGCGTTGGCGATCGGACTCGGCGTGATCGCGACCGCGCTCGGTTTGGCGCTGACCTCGGTGTCGGCGTGGCTCATCGTCCGGGCCGCCGAACACCCGGCGATCATGTACCTGCTCGTCGCCATCGTCGGTGTGCGCTTCTTCGGACTGGGTCGATCGGTGGCGCGCTACGCGGAACGGCTGGTCACTCACAGCGCCGTGTTCGCCGCCTCCGACGCGATTCGGTTGCGGGTCTGGGCGGCGATCGCGGCCCGCGGTGCGGGAGCACGACGGCTTCGCGAAGGTGGCGGAGCCATCGACTACCTGGTCACCTCCCTCGACACGCTCCGCGAGCTGCTGCCGCGCGTTGTCGTGTCGATCCTCGTCGGAGCGCTGTCGATGGTGGGCGTGATCGTGACGGTCGCCCTCGTCGATCCTGCCGCCGCTCCGCTCGTCGCGGTCGTGCTCACCGGGGTGGCGATCAGCGCGGTTCTCCTCTCTCGGCGTGCGGAGCGCGCGGCGGGCGCCGAGCGTATCGCGGCACGGGGCCAGCTCGTCGTGGTCACCGCGTCGCTCGCGGATGCCGCCTCCGATCTGCGCTCGAACGGACTCGGACCGAGGGTGTTGCGGGAGTTCGGCGCTGCAGACCATCGGCTCGCGGAACTCGACCGTCGGGCGAGTTGGTCCGCCGGTCTGGGCGCCGCGGTGATGTCGTGGGGAACCGCGGGGTTGGCCATTCTGCTCCCGGCATGGAGCATGAGCGCCGGGGCGTCAGCGTCCGCCTCGGCGGAGACGGTTGCCGTCGTCTCGCTGCTCGTGCTCGCGTCCCTCGACCCGCTCACCGAACTGTTCGGCGGGATCCAGCGAGCACCGGCGCTCCGGGCGGTCCTCGCTCACCTTCGACCGTTCCTGGTCGCAGCGCCGGCCGAGTCGGCCGACCGGTCGATCTCCGACCGGATCGACTCCGTCCACTTGGACTCCCTGGCCGCGCAGTGGCCGGATGCACCTTTGCCCGTCTTCCACGACGTCACCGGGGAGATCCCGAGAGGCCGCTGGCTGATCGTCGACGGCCCGTCGGGCTCGGGAAAGACCACGCTCCTGACTCTGTTGCTCGGGGCACTGCGGCCGAGCTCCGGCCACATCCTCGTGGATGGCATGTCCCTGACCACCGTCACGAAATCGGACTGGCGGCGCCGGATCGCCTGGGCGCCGCAGGAAGCCCATGTCTTCGACTCGACGATTCGGGGCAATCTCCTTCTGGCTCGAGACCACGATGACCGGCCAGAGGATTCCGAGCTGCTGGCCGTTCTCGACCGAGTCGGGCTCGGCCCGCTTCTGGCGAGATCGGCCGAGGGGCTCGACACCCGTGTCGGGGTGTCAGGAGGCTCCCTGTCTGGCGGGGAGCGGCAGCGGCTCGCCGTCGCACGGGCTCTTCTCGGTCGGGCGGAGATCCTCCTGCTCGACGAGCCGACCGCACATCTGGATGAGGCAACGGCTGCCGCCATGATGGCCGACCTTCGGGCCGCAGCATCCGATCGCTTCGTGGTTCTCGTCACGCACCGCCTCACGGATCGCCATCCGGATGACGACGTGATCGAGTTGCGATCTCGCACCGAGGCGCGCGCCAGGTGACGGTGATGCCACTCCCGGGCCGGCGCAGGGGAATGGGCCGGCACTCCGGTCGGCCGTGCCGCGGGACCTTCGGCCCTGGGATCCCGATCCACCCACGGGCACGCTGAACGCAGGATCGTTAGCGCCGTCGTGCCCCCTCCGGATGGGCGGGGATCGCAAGGAGAATCTGATGGAGAAGATCGTCGTCGGTGTCGACGCGGAGGCGGCAAGCGCGACAGCCGTCGCCTGGGTCGCGATTCGAGCGCGGTCCCGAGAGGTGTCCGTCGACCTCGTGACCGTCCTGGACGCGCTGGGGTCGAACCCGGACTCGGCCCACGACCGCCTCGGCTCGTTGCGTTCGGTGATCCTTGCCGCCGCGCCGGAGACCGACGTTCGGGTGACGGTTCCCGAAGGACCGATTGCGCCTCTGCTGCAGCACTGGTCGGAGAGCGCGGATCTGCTCGTGATCGGATCACACCGTGCTCGGCCCCTCCGAGCGGCATTGACCGGTTCCCTCCCTGTCCGGATCGCCGCCGGGGCCGCATGCCCGACGGTGGTGATTCCGGTCGAGTGGGAGGGGCTCCACCTGGCGGGACCTGTGCTCGTCGGGATGGAAGCGGATGGCAGTTCGGCGGCAGCGATCGAGTTCGCCGCGCGCGAGGCGGCGAGTGGCCGGCGCGAGTTGCGGATGCTGCACGCGTGGCGGTTGCCTCCCGCATCCCTCGATGCGCTCCAGGCGCTCGTGGTCGGGCGTCCTCGAGATCGCGCGTGGCATCGGGAGCTTCTGGCACACGCGGGTCGCGACGTCGCGACCCGGTTCCCGGAACTCGAGATCGTCGAACAGCTGACCGAATCTCTGCCCGCCGCCGCACTCGTGCAGGTCGGTCGCACCGCATCGATGATCGTGGTCGGCACCCACGGTCGTGGACCCGTCGGAGCGATGGTCGTCGGGTCGACCTCGATGGGAGTGCTGCACCACTCGTCGACACCGGTGTGCCTCGTCGGCCGCGCAGACCGTCACCTGGCTGTTGCCGACAATGACCGCGTTCACGAGTCGGCCTGATGCCGATCAACCCTGCGCGGACCTCGCGAGCGGAGCCGTCGTCATCGGATCGGCGACTCGAGCGAAGCATCGCTCGTCGGCTCGCCGGGACAACCCTCATGGCCATCGACGATGTGACCGTCGCCGTGGACCATGGACGCATTCGTCTGACCGGTTGGGTCGAGACTCACTCGGAGCGGTTGATGTGCTCCGAAGTTGCCGAGTCGCTCGGCGGCCTCGGATCCGTTCACAATGACATCCGCGTGCGGCCGTTTGACGAAGTCGGGCAACTCGGGCCCGCCGCGTCCGTCATCCCCGACGCCCCGCATCGAACGGAGCACCGATGACGGCGTCCGTCGCGTCGGACCGGGGTCCCACCACCGAGTCGAGCAGGCCCCCCGCTGTCCGTGCTCCCCTCGGCTTCGCCATTGCCCTCATCGTCTCGGGCGCCGTCGGTTGGTGGGCGGCCTTCGCGCTGACCCTGGACAAGATCGAGCTGTACCGGCATCCCAACGCGGTTTTGAACTGCAACATCAGCGTCCTTGTGCAGTGCGGAAAGGGGCTTGATTCCTGGCAGGGGTCCATCCTCGGATTCCCGAACTCGATCTTCGGTCTTGCCGTCTGGGTCGCCCCGATCGCCGTCGGAGTCTCCCTGCTCGCGGGTGCGAGATTCGCCCGCTGGTACTGGATTCTCTTCAACCTGGGTGTCGCGGGGGCGATGGTCTTCACCATCTGGCTCTCGGTCGAGAGCATCTGGGTGCTTCGGGCCCTCTGCCCCTGGTGCATGCTCACCTGGTCGATGGTCATCCCGCTGTTCCTGCTGGTCACCGCCCGGAACGCCGCCGACGGGGTGTTCGGCGCGCGTCTGCGACGCGCGGGGCATGCCTTCACCCCGTGGGTGCTCCCCGCGACCGTGTTCTGCTTCCTCGCGATCGGACTCGAGGCCTTCGTCGCCCTCCGGTAGCGGGGTGACCGGTTCGGGGGAGCCCGTCACGTCCGGCGGTCGCGCCCCCCGACGGTTGGCCGCGCGAGCTCGGCTTCCGTGGTCAGCTTCCCCAGAGGCCGGCGGGGGTCTTCGGCTGGAACCGACGTCCGCTGATTTGGTCGGCGGCGATGGTGATCGCCATGTGCTTCTCGGAGGGGTGGAACGACACCAACGACTGCAGAGCATCGCGCACGACCGGATCGTCCTCCGCGCGGATCTCCGTGGGGCCGTCGACGACGACGCTCCAGAACTCGTTGCCGTCCCGACCGTCGACCTCGAACGCCACGCGGGGATGCGACCACGACTCGGCGACCTTCTCCCCGGGTCCGCTGCGGAAGATGATCAGGCGATCCTGAACCACGTGATTGACCGGAAAGATCTGAGGACCACGGCCCGAACTGATCGCGACCCGCCCGATCCGCTCACTCGCCAGCAAGCGCCAGCATTCCTCGTCGCTCAGCTGGACGATCATGGCGTTGTCGGTCATCTGCTCTCCTCGCCGTTGACCATCCTCTCCGCAGCAGGGGCTCAGCCGAAGGGCCGAAGGTCCCGTCCGGCGGCGCTAGCTGCTCGGTGAGCCTCCATCGCCGACCTTGACGACCCGCGTGGCGGGTATGTCCGTGAACGGACCGGTCCCGATGGGGACGCCGAGCTCGGGGTGGTGGAGGTCGAATGCCGGCGATTCGGAACGGATGCGCGGGATCGAGGTGAAGTTGTGGCGCGGTGGCGGGCAGGATGTCGCCCACTCGAGCGAGCGTCCGTTGCCCCACGGGTCGTCGACGGTGACCTTCACTCCGCGACGTGCGGTGACGTAGACGTTGGCCAGGAACGGCAGCATCGACACACCGAGGATCGCGGCTCCGAAGGTGGAGAGCTGATTCATCCAGGTGAAGCCGTCGGTGGGCAGGTAGCTCGCGTAGCGGCGCGGCATGCCGATCACGCCGAGCCAGTGCTGAATCAGGAAGGTGGTGTGGAAGCCGATGAACAGCAACCAGAAGTGGATCTTGCCCAGTCGCTCGTTCAGCATCTTGCCGGTCCATTTGGGCCACCAGAAGTAGAAGCCGGAGAACATCGAGAACACCACCGTGCCGAACACGACGTAGTGGAAGTGCGCCACGACGAAGTAGCTGTCGGAGAGGTGGAAGTCCAGCGGTGGGGAGGCGAGGATGACACCGGTCAGACCGCCGAAGGTGAAGGTGACCAGGAAGCCGATCGCCCACAGCATCGGGGTTTCGAAGGTCACGGACCCTCGCCACATCGTGCCGATCCAGTTGAAGATCTTCACCCCGGTCGGCACCGCGATCAGCATCGTCATGAGGGAGAAGAACGGCAGCAGCACCGCACCGGTGACGTACATGTGGTGCGCCCACACCGTGACCGACAGCGCCGCAATGGCGATGGTGGCGTAGATGAGGGTCTTGTAGCCGAAGATCGGCTTGCGGCTGAACACCGGCAGCACTTCGGAGATGATGCCGAAGAACGGCAGCGCGATGATGTACACCTCGGGGTGCCCGAAGAACCAGAACAGGTGCTGCCACAGGATCGTGCCACCGTTGGCAGGATCCAGCAGATGCGAGCCGAAGACCCGGTCGGCGCCCAACGCGAACAGCGCGGCGGCCAGCACCGGGAACGCGACGAGAACCAGGATCGAGGTGACCAGGATGTTCCAGGTGAAGATCGGCATCCGGAACATCGTCATCCCGGGTGCGCGCATCGTGATGATCGTGGTGATGAAGTTCACCGCACCCAGGATCGTGCCGAACCCGGTCAGCGCCAGGCCGAAGACCCAGAGGTTGCCGCCGAGGCCGGGCGTGAAGGTCGTGTCAGACAGCGGCGCATACGCCGTCCAGCCGAACGCTGCCGCTCCTCCCGCCGTGAAGAACCCGCTCACCGTGATGATCGAGCCGAACAGGTAGAGCCAGTACGCAAAAGCGTTCAGGCGCGGGAACGCGACGTCGGGGGCGCCGATCTGCAGTGGCATCGCCACATTCGCGAAGGCGGCGAAGAGCGGTGTCGCGAACAGCAGCAGCATGATCGTGCCGTGCATCGTGAACAGCTGGTTGTACTGCTCGTTCGACTGCACCACGTCGAGGCCGGGGGTGAACAACTCGGCACGCATGACAAGCGCGAGCACGCCGCCGATGCAGAAATAGAGGAACGAGGTGATCAGGTACAGGTACCCGATCGTCTTGTGGTCGGTCGTGGTGATCCACCGGACGACCACATTGCCCAGAGGACGCGCGCTACGCGAGATGGGCTGACTCAGGTCAGGCCGACCCGAGCTCTCCAGCGACCCGATCGGACCTGTCAAGGGTTCCTCCGACTCTCGCGCGGATCACTCCCGCGAGTCATGCTCAACCAACATACAAAGATCATGTGCAACCGACATGCAAACAATCGCACTCGTGCAACTGTTGCATATCCACATTGAAAGATCTGGAGCTCACAGGAGAATGCCATGAAGGAGCCGCGCCGGAGGTCGGAACGAGCGACGTGGCGGTGGGACACGGCAGTTTCTGATGAGGATGCTCGGGCGCTCTGCGTCGGAGGACGGAGGGAGACGACGGGCCTCTGAAAGGAGAGAAGTCATCGGGTGATGGTGTTGCAGTCGCGGAGCGGCCGGACATGTATGAGTGTTTCCGCGAGCAGAGAGAGGTTCGATGTCCCTCCAATCGTCAGCCGGCTTCACCGCGATGTACGAAGCGACGTATCCGGACGTGCTGCGCTTCGTGCGCCGTCGCGCTCATCCGCTCGTTGCGGATGACATCGTCGCCGAGGCGTGCAGCGGCAGCAGAACGTGGCGGCAGGGGTTGGGTCCCAGCCCCCTCGGAAATCGACGACTTCGCTGCCGCAGTGCAGCTGATCGACCTGTCGGCCGCGTGGCGGGCACTCGGTCCTGTGGATCAGGAAGTGCTCGCTCTCCATGTCTGGGACGATCTCAGCGCGCCCGATGCCGCCATCGTCCTCGGGGTCACCCGAGCTCGCTGCGCCATGCGCCTCACCCGGGTGAAACGTCGACGCTCGTTCATCCCGCACCGTTGCACCGCCCCCGTCCCCCCGGCAACTCGTGGGGATCGCGGCGGCAGTCCTGGCGCTCGGCGTTGCGACTGCAGGAGCTGTGCTCACCACCCGCTGCGGGTCGCTGTCGGCAACCGGTCCGCTGTCGGCAGCTTCTCTGGCCAGCTGGGCGGGGACCCTGACCGCCATCGGCAGGACTCGTACGGCGTCTGCCGGGCAGACCTGGTGCATGGCCTCGACGGTTCCGACGCGAAGGGGCTGTCGGAGACCATCGGCGACCCGGCGACCTCGCCGAAGCCGGTCGGACTCGACGAGATCGCCGTCGACAGCGCCGGCAGCCTTGGCGATGGCGCCAGCGGATTGACCTACGTCGAGGGACCGGCTGGCGCCGACGTCGCGTCCGTGTCGATTGCGGACTCGGGCAAGACTTTCGTCGCGACCGTCGAGGACGGGACCTGGACCGCCTGGTGACCCACCACCAACCCCAACGGGGCCATCACGGGTCACGTCACCGTGACGACCACGGGCGGCGCGACGAAGAACTACTCGGGTGCGCAGCTCCAAGGCTGAAACCGGCCTCTGACCGGCTATTTTCAAAGAGCCCCGTGTCGGATTCGAACCGACGACCCCCGCTTTACAAGAGCGGTGCTCTGGCCAACTGAGCTAACAGGGCGCGCCCCGGATTCCCGGGCTTTCAGACTACTTTGTCATTCCCAGCTTTCTGTGCGCTTACCCCGCGTACCCCGTTTGGACTGAGAGCGGTGTTCATCAGGGTGATCGAGGCGATGTCGGCGTTCGTTCCCATGTCATGCGCGTAGGTGTCGAGCGTCAGCTTCGCGGAAGCGTGCCCGAGCCAGTTCTGAACGGTCTTGATGTCGACACCGTTCTGGATCCACATCGTCGCCGCAGTGTGGCGGAGGTCGTGCACGCGGCGGCCCCGGCCGTATCGAGGCCAGTTGGTGGCTCGACGCCAGTTCGACAGCAACCGCATGCCGTCCGAAGCGTTCGAGAACAGGATCTCGTCCGGTCCTCGATCTGAGAGCGGTTGGACGACCTTCCCCGCATCGTCGAGGAGTGGCACCGTTCGGGGCTTTCGGGAATGCTGAGCCTTTGGTTGACTCGTTTCCTCATGCCGCCAGACTGGCGGGGTCTTTCATGATGGTCTCGAACTCGATGGGGGTCAACCTGCCGAGTCGACGTTGACCTCGACGCCGGTGGTAGCGGGCTTCTATCCAGTAAACGATCGCGAGGCGAATGCCTTCCCGGCTGTCCCAGGTTTCCTGCGTCCGACTTGACCTGCCCGGGGCGCAGGGTGTTCAGTTCGCTCGCCAGGAGGCGACCAGGTACGGCTCTGCATCGACGTCTTTGAGGGTGAGCCCATGGCCGGGCACCGTGCGGTCGGGAACCAGATCGCCAGCGTCAAGACGAGGGACTCCGTCAAACAGGATGCCTTCGACGAGCACATGGTCGTGGAAGTACTCCACGTGCACCACGTTCGGTAAAGCCGATGCAAGCGATGCGTGGATGGCCGGAGCCGTGTGCGCGCTGAGGGGGACGCCGGCGCCGGTCGCCATGGCGGCGGCGAGACGAAAGCCGGTGACTCCGCCGCATCGCGTGGCATCCGCTTGGAGGGTGTCGACGGCACCCGTCGCGAGTAGTCGGTGGAACGAGGCAGGGAGGTAGCCATATTCGCCTGCGGCGATCTGCATCCCCGCGGGACCGCGATCGCGGAGCATCCGGAGCCCCGTCAGATCATCGCTCGAGACCGGCTCTTCGAACCACGTCACCCTCGAGGGGGCGAAGCGTTCCGCCAAGCCGAGCGCTTGCTTCCGCGAGTAGGCACCGTTGGCATCGACGAATAGCTCCACAGTGTCCGGGATGGCGGCGCGGGCGTCGGTGACGCGCGCGGGGTCGTCGGCGGGATGGGTGCCGACCTTCATTTTCACGGCCCGCAGTCCCTCAGCGGCCCAGGCGGCAAGTTGGCGCTGCAGTTGGGGGACCGAGTAGCTGGTGAATCCACCGCTTCCGTAGGCCATGACACGATCACGCGCCGCGCCCTCGAGGTCCAGCAACGAGACCTCGAGAGTGCGGGCTTTGAGGTCGTGCAGGGCGACGTCGATCGCCGAGATCGCGCTCGCGCTGACTCCCGGCCATCCGATGTTCCGCACCGCCGCGACCATCTGCCAGAAGTTCTTGGTCGTGGCGAGGTGGTCCGAGCCCACGATGAGGCCAGCGAGGGTCTCACGTGCGACGGTCAGCGCGGCGGGGGAAGTGTAGGCATACCCGAGGCCTTCCACGCCGCCGGCACGGACGTGCACGACCAGCACGCCCGTGTTGTCCCATTCGGCCGTTCCGTCGCTTTCCGGCTGCGGTTCGCCCTCGGTGCTGGTTGGGATCTGGTAGAAACGCAGTTCGATCGATTCGATCCGCATGGGCGTTTCAGTCGTTCTGCGGGTCGTCGTGGCCGAGGTGCAGGGCACCCTTGACCCGTTCGACGGTCTCGGACGCGAGCGCCTCCGCCGAGTCACGGATCACCTGGAACTCGGAGCGGTCGCCTTTCAGCAGTGCCAGGGCCATGTTTTTCGCGTACTCGGCCGTGATGTGAGCCGGCAGGGGGGGAACGTCTTTGCTGACGTACGCATCGATGAGCGTGACCCCGTGATGGGCGAATGCGGCATCCCATGCCCGCCCGATCTCGTCGTCGGTCCTGACTCGGATCGCTTGGAATCCCACGAGCTCGGCCCAGCCTGCGTAGTCGATCGATTCGATGTCTTGAGATCCGCGCCACACCGGGTTTCCATCCTCGGTGCGCATCTCCCATGAAACCTGGGCAAGGTCATCGTTGTGTAGCACCATGATGATGAACTGCGGATCCTGCCACTGCGTGAGGTACTTCTTGATCGTGATCAGTTCGTTCATGCCGAGCATCTGGAATGCGCCATCGCCAATGGTGCAGATGACTGGTCGCTCCGGGTAGGCGAACTTGGCGGCGACGGCGTAGGGCATCGACGCGAGCATGGTGGCCAGCCGACCGGAGAGATCGCCTTTCATCTGCTTCCGGAGCCGGATGTGGTGGCCGTACCAGTCGGCGGTCGTCCCGGCGTCCGCCGTCACGATTGCGTCGTCCGGAAGCCGCAGGTTGAGTTCGTGGAACACCCGCCGCGGGTTGGCGCCTTCCGGATACTCCAGCAGCGCCTGAGCTTCCATCTCGCGCTCCCATCCGACCATTTCCTCCGCGATGTCGTCTTGCCAGGAACGATCGGTGGTCTCGTGGATGAGGGGAAGCAACGCGGTGAGGGTGGCCTTGACGTCGCCCCACAGGTTCACCTCGGTCGGATAGCGGAGCCCCATCTGCTGGGGGTTCAGATCCACCTGGACAGCGCGTGCCTGCCCGCTGGCAGGGAGGAACTGCCCGTACGGATAGTTGGTCCCAAGCATCACCAACGTGTCGCAGCGCTGCATCTGGTGCAGGCTCGGGAGGGACCCCAGAAGTCCGAGTTGCTGCGTGTGGAAGGGCACATCCGAGGAGATGACCTGCTTGCCGCGAAGGGCGGTGATGATGCCCGCTCCGATTCGCGTGGCCAGGGCGAGGACCTCGTCGCCCGCTCCTTCCGCTCCGGCGCCCACAAGCAGGCTTACCCGCCTTCCGGCGTTGATGAGATCTGCTGCCTTCTGCAGCTCAGCGAGCGGGGGCGTGATCGCCGTCGACGGCGGCACAGCGCTCGACCGGGAGACCCAGTTCTTGGGGCTGAGTGATTCGACATCCATCCCCTGGACGTCATGCGGCAGTACGATCACCGTCGGTTGGCGCAGAGCGATCGCGGTGCGGAATGCCGTATCGACGACGGCTTGAGCCTGATCGGGGGTGACGATGGTCTGCACATAGGCGGCGACGTCGGCGAAGGTGCGCTCGAGGTTGCTTTCCTGTTGAGTGAAGGTGCCCAGTGCTGCGAGGCCCTGCTGTCCGACGACGGCGACGACGGGTTGATTGTCCATCTTCGCGTCGTACAGTCCGTTGAGCATGTGGAAGGCACCGGGACTCGATGTTGCGAAGCAGACTCCGACCTCACCGGTGAACTTCGCGTGGGCGGTCGCCATCAGGGAGCAGATCTCCTCGTGCGTCGGACGGATGTATTCGAAACCATGACCGGCGCGGTCGGCGGCTCCCAAGGCTCCGTCGAACTCTCCGATGCCATCACCGGGGAATCCGAACACTCGGGTGACGCCCCACTCCTGAATCCGTTCGATGACGAACTTGCTGACAGTAGTCATTTGTTCTCCCGCTCTTTCTTCAGTCGATCGGTCGGTCGATCAGGCGGTCCGCGGCGCGGGCCGCTACGGCCATGATGGTGAGGGCCGGATTTGCGCTGCCCTGAGTCGGCAGCACACTGCCGTCGGTGATCATCAGATTCGGCACGGCGAACGACCGGCAGTCGCGATCGACGACTCCGTGCTGCTCGTCTGCGGCCATTCGGGCTCCGCCCACCAGATGCGCGTTGCGGTTGATCGTCATGACCTCGTCCGCGCCCGCCGCTTTCAGGATCCGTTCCATCACCTCGGTGGCGGCGGACATCAGCTGACGGTCGTTGTCGCACCGGGTGTAGGAGAAGTGCGCGACCGGCATGCCGTGGCGGTCCTTCTCGTCGGCGAGCGTGACGCGGTTGTCGGGCTGCGGGAGGAACTCGCACAGTGCTCCGAGGCACGCCCAGTGCACGTAGTCCGACATGTAGTCACGGAACTCTCCGCCCCAGCGGCCTTGGGCCATCACATGTTCGGCCCAGGTAATCGGCAGCGGTGAAACGGTCTGGATCGAGAATCCGCGCTTGTACGGCTTGTGGGGGTCGGTCTCGTAGAACTGCTCGCTGCTGACCTCCGGGGGCGGCGCTTTGAACATGCGCACTTCGGCCTCGAACCGTCCCGCGGTCTGGGGTGCGCCTTGAACCATGAGGTAGCGGCCCACCTGGTCGAAGTCGTTCGCGAGCCCGTTCGGGAAGCGCGCCGACGTCGAGTTGAGGAGGAGACGCGGGGTCTCGATGGAGTAGCCCGCCACGATCACAGTTCGCGCGCGCTGGAAGCGCTCGAGCCCGTCACGGATGTAATGCACCCCGGTGGCGCGACCTGTCAACTCGTCGATACCGATTCGGGTGACCATCGAGTCCGGACGGATCTCGGCTCCGTGAGCGAGCGCGTCCGGGATATGGGTGATGAGCGGGGAGGCCTTCGCATTGACCTTGCAGCCCTGCAAGCAGAAGCCGCGATAGATGCAGTGCGGGCGGTTGCCGAAGCGTCCGTTGGAGATGGCGACTGGGCCGACGTGCGCCTCGATGCCGGCTGCAAGGGCACCGCGCAGGAACAGCTCGCCGTTGCCGCCGACCGGCTGGGGTCGGTACGGGTAATCGTGCGGATCTCCCCACGGCCAGTGCTCTCCGGAGACGGGGAGCTCGCCTTCGATCAGCTCGTAGTACGGCTTGAGGTCCGGGTAGGCGATTGGCCAGTCCGCTCCGACCCCGTCGAGGGTCATCGTGCGGAAGTCGCTCGGATGGAAGCGCGGCGTGTACCCGGCGTAGTGCACCATCGATCCGCCGACGCCGCGGCCGGAGTTGTTCGAGCCGAGCGGAACAGGATCGCCGCCGCCGATTTGACGCGGCTCTGTCCAGTACAGATTGTGTGATCCGGCCTCGTCGCTGACCCAGTCGGCCTCCGGGACCCAGAACGGGCCCGCGTCGAAGGTGACGATCTTCCAGCCCAGCCGAGCAAGGCGCTGCGTCATGGTGCCCCCACCGGCGCCTGCCCCGATGATGACGGCATCCACCTCGTCGGTGTCGTCGAAACGACGCATGTCCTCCCGCAGCCCGTGCTGCATCCGCGACCCGTCCTTCGTCAGCAACCACGCGGACTCGTTGCGGTCCCGGACGTCGCTCACTCGGTGCCCCCCGCCATCGGATCGTCGCCCGGTTCGGCGTCGTGCACCTCGTAGGACTCGAGCCGGTCGATGCCGAGGTTCTTGTACCCACGCGGATAGGCGGGCCCGGAGAAGCCGATCTCGTTCCAGAGCTCCGGATGCGAGTAGAACGCCGTCGCCGCGTACCGGGTCCAGAGGTTCCAGACCTGCGATCGCGGAAGACCGTGCCAGTTCGGGTCGTCCGCGTCGCGAAACGCTTCGAGCATCGCGTGCTGCTCCTCCCACGTGCAACGCGCGAAGCCGACTCCGTGATCGCGCTGCGAATCCTCGTCGAGGGCTGCCAGGGTCTGCTGCCAGGCAGCGCCGTCCGGCGGCATCGTGTCGTAGCGCCAGCCATCGGTTTGCTTCTCGGCCAGCCGCGCGTCCACCATGCGCACCAGGTCGACGCGTGGGGAACCCGGCTCAGTTCGCTGATCCACCAGCTGGTCGAGCAGGCACTTCGCCGCGGCCTCCTCAGCTGGCGTGAAGAATCGCACGGCGGGGAGGGCGTTCACCCGACCGACGATCACGGCGCGTGTCGCGTCGTCCCAATGATCCGACTGTGAGCGCACGTTGAAGCCCGGGAACCGCACGGCTCGCGTCACGGCTCGCGCCTGAGGATCGCGGCGAGCAGCCCCATCCCGCCGACCATCGTCACCAGCAGCGGCGCCATCAACGGCGGCCCCATCTCCATGTTGAAACGGAAGTTGCGCCACCCACCCGGCTTCTGCCCGATCCCGCGGGCGTGCAGCACGGTGCCCTGCACCCCGTTCGCAACGATCACCAGCGACGCCGCCGGCAGAAGAGTCTTCGCCATCCGGTGATTGCGGTACCCGGCCAGACCGGCGAGAGCTCCGAGTGGTCCGATCGCGATGGGGGCCCACATCCACCGATTGCCGAAGCTGGCCTTATCGTGCTCGAAGAAGATCTCGGCGGTAGTCACTGCGGCTCCCGCCGCCGTGATGCCGGACAGTAGACGCTCGAAGCGCCCATGCCGGACATTGCGGATGATCCGATCGATTCCGCGGACCGGCCGACGGATCGTGCGCTTCCTCACATTGCCTCCTTGGTCCCACGACGGATGAGCAGGGCGTTCACCGGAAATGCCGTCAGGAAGCCGATGATCATCGCCCATTGCATGGCGAACCAGAACTCGGGGCTGGCGACCGAGGCCTGACCCCCGAAAAGGACGCCGAAGACAGCGAACTGTGCGATCGCCATGGCCCCGTACATGCCGATCTGCCAGGCGGCGATCGACGCGGCATCGGCGCGGATGGCTGCTTTCCAGGCCGCCCAGCCACGGATGCCGCGGCTGGGCGCGATCGCGGCGTACTGGAAGGCAATGCCGATCAGGAAAGCCGCGACAAAGTCGAGCACCCAACTCGCGAAGATCCGCTGATCGAAGATCAGACCGAGACCCCCTGCCACTGCGAGGGCTGGCACCGCGAACACGAGCCATTCGACGACGAGATCTGCGAGCGCGCATCCGGCCCCGCAGTGACTGGTCGAGATCGCGACAGCGACAATCCGCGGGTGGGTGCTCTCGGGTCCCTTCGATCCCCGTCGGGGCGCACGGGCCCAGCGGTAGTAGAAAGCGGTCCATGGGACACCGCCGAAAAGCGCGGTCAGCGGCCACACCACGGACATGACGCGCATGGGTTGTGGGCGGTGACCTACGTCGACGGCGAGGCCGACGGCGCAGGCAAAACCGATCACAATCGAGGCGGCGGATACCGCAGTCAGTGCGGCCGGGAAACCACCCACGCCCAGGAGAGTCGGCGTCATGTTGTGCAACGTCGCTTAAAGGATCCCTGTGGCCGCAACCGCGGCGGGAAGGTGCACAGCTTCATGGACGCTCCTGGACAGTGCCTTTTCGCACGTCTTTGCCTGCACCGAAACAAATCAAAATATGCAGCCATGCAAGTTTTGCGAGTTAGCAACTATAGGTCCACGTGCTCGCCGGGGTTCGCAGGATACTTGGAGGATTTGGCAGTCACGCAGGACGGACCCGTAGGTGCTGGATCTAACGGCTCACCAGAAGCTCGCCGAGGGCGAAGGATGTCGCGCTGAGTGCATTCAAGAGCGCAGCCCGACGACGTCGCCGGTGAGTGATCGCCCAGGCGATCATCGAGCTCGCGTGCGCGGCATCCACGACGGCGCCTTTGCGATGCGCCGTCGAATCGCCACGGATGAGGAGAGCGGCCTGCGCCAGATGCCGGGCTCCGAGGACTCGGCGCACCAGAAGCGACTCTTGATCGGTCTCGGTGCGGGCGGTTCGGGCAACGGTGCGCGGCGCGACCAGTTGGGCGGCTCCGTAGAGGAGTCTCGCCGTCTCGAGGCCGGTACTTAGGGGTGTGCTCAGTCTTCGCTTGTGGGTCTGCTGAGAGCTCTTCGACAATCTATGCATGTGTGCAATCTTTGCGTAAGAGCAATCATTGGGACGAGCCTCCTCGAGGTTCGCAGGAGAAGTGAAGGATCGGATGTCAAACAAAGTCGCAGTGGTGACGGGAGGAACGGCGGGACTGGGTCGCGCGATCGTGCGCGAGTTGGCGGGGAGGGGCTACGACGTGGCCATCCTCGCGCGCGGGAAGGACGGGCTGGACGGGGCTGTGGCCGATGTCGAGGCTGCTGGCGTGCGCGGACTGGGAATCTCGACGGATGTTGCGGACCGCAACCAGGTGGAGGGCGCGGCCGACGAGATCGAGTTCGAACTTGGCGAGATCGATCTCTGGGTCAACAACGCGATGGTCGGAGTCTTCGGCGAGTTCGCGAAGACGAACGCCGATGATTTCGAACGAGCCGTCTCCGTGGACTTCATCGGATTCGTCAACGGGACCCGGGCCGCGCTGACCCGGATGGCCCCACGGGATCGAGGACACATCGTTCAGGTCGGATCGGCTCTGGCACACCGCGGGATCCCCTTGCAAGCGGCGTACTGCGCCTCAAAACACGCCATCACCGGATTCACCGAGTCCGTTCTCGGCGAGTTGATGCACGACCGATCGGGCGTGCGAATCTCGCAGGTGGATATGCCTGCCATGAACACGATGCAGTTCGACTGGGTCAAGTCGGCGCTCCCGGCGCATCCGCAGCCCGTGCCTCCGATCTACCAGCCGGAGGTCTGCGCGAGGATCGTCGCCGACGTGGCGCAGCGTCCGCGACGGCGCACCTGGGTCGGGGAGTCGACGGTGATGACGATTCTGGGCAACCGATTCGCGAGCCGGATCTCCGATCTTGTCTCGGCCCGGACGGGATTCTCCGGGCAGCAGGACACGTCCGACAAGTCGCCGATGCTCGGTCCGAACCTGTATGAGCCGGTGCCCGGAGACCACGGGGCGCACGGCGATTTCGACGGCCGGGCGTGGAGCATTACTCCTCAGACCTGGGCCATCCAGCATCGCCGAGGCGCGGTCGCCGCGCTCTCCGGCCTCGTCGCCGCGGTCCTGCTCATCGGGACGACGGCGCGGGCACGGTCATGACGCACCACCAGCATGAACTGAGGGACGGACGCCGTCTGGGTGTCACCGGCCTCGGCGATCCCGATGCGACGCGCCTGGTGCTGTTCTGCCATCCGAGCCCCGGTGTTGGCGGTTTCGATCCGGATCCGACGGTGACGGCCACAATCGGGGTCCGTGTGATCGTGCTGGACCGTCCCGGCTACGGCGGGAGCGATCCGATGCCCGAGGGCGATGCTGTCGAGAGCTGGATCTCGGACATCGATGAGTACCTGCGTTCTATCGAGGCGAACGCGAGCACCGTGTCATCCATCGATTTCGGACGAATCGGGGTCGTCGGCTGGGGAGTCGGCGCCCTCTACGCCACAGCTCTCGCGGGCCGGTACCCGCACCTGGTCGAGGGCCTCGTGTTGGTCGAACCGACAGCGCCGACCAGGGAGCGCCTCGCCGCGCCTGGGGGATCCCTCGACGCACGCCTCGAGCGCCTGCGTCCCCTCGAAGAATTGGACGACCATCCGGGAGCGGCAGATCGAATGGGCCGAATGCTCGACGGGGTGGCACTCGGCGACGCGGCAGGTCTCGAGTTCGACCACCGCGCGCTCGCCGACTCCGGCTGGCACGCGCTCCTCGGCGACGTTGACGCCTCGACCCTCGTCATCAGTTCGGGAGATACCGAGGATGCCAGGTGGTATCGGCACCGGATCAGCCATAGCCGGACCTCTTCGGCTTGGTCGGATCCATCGACGAGCATCGTCGAGGCGTGGCCGACGATCCTGGAGTTCCTCACGCCACGTGAGTCGGAGGCGGCGGAACGGTTCAGCCGGCGACGGGGCTCGCTTCCTTTCCCGCAAGTGTCGCGGCGGCCTCGATGAACAGTGCGTGCACGAACGCCTGAGGAAGATTGCCGCGCATCTGTCGCTGCCCGACGTCATACTCCTCGGAGAAGACCCCGGGCGTGCCTCGTGCGGCCCTGTTGCGTTCGAACCACCTGGCGGCCTCGACGTGACGCCCCTGCTGATGGAGCGCCAGACTGGTCATGAATCCGCTGAGCAGGAAGGCGCCCTCCTCCTGGGAGGGAGCGTCTCCGTCCATTCGGAATCGATACATGTAACCGGAATCGCCGAGCTCCGCCAGAGCCGACTCAAGCGTGGCGATCGTACGCGGATCCGACGGCGGCAGTGCTCCTCGCACGGCCGGAATCAGTAGGGCGGAATCGACCCGGTCATCCGACACCGCTCGCTTCCAGCGGCCGGTGGGATGGAGGCTCGTCGTGCCAATGTCGGCGAGGATCTCGTCGGCGAGAACCGACCACCCCGAGGCATCTGATGATGTCGAGATGCTCGCGATCTTCCGCAACCCGGCGACACACGACAGTCGCGAATGGGTCCATAACTCGTCCTCGAGCTCCCAGATCCCGGCGTCGGGTGTGCGATAGCGCTCCCGGATGACGTCGACAGCCGCCGCCACCGCCGCCGAGCCCGTCTCATCCAGTCGCTCTTGTCGGGCGGCAGCTGCAAAGAGGAGAAGCGCCTCCCCGAGGGAGTCGAGCTGGAACTGCTGGTTGACCCAGTTGCCGACCTTGTCGGCTCCTCCGGGATATCCGGGCAGATCGAGATGTCGCTCATCGGGAACAGGGCCCCCGTCGGTCGTGTATGCCGGTTTCAGATCGGCGCCGTCGGCCAGGATTCTGGAGGAGACGAACGCGACCGCGTCATCCAACAGCCGGAGATCGCCGACCAGCGCGGCGGCCTGACCGACGTAGCACTGGTCCCGGATCCAGGCGTAGCGGTAGTCATAATTCTTCGCGCCGCCGAACCGCTCCGGCAACGACGTTGTCGCTCCGGCGACCATTCCTCCCCCGTGCGTGGTGAGCCCGTGCAGGATGGCGAGCGAGTGTCGCACGTCGTCGTCGGCCAGGGTGCCTGAGACGGCCGGAACCACGGCATCCCAGGCCATCTCGGTCGTGCGCCAGAGCTCATCGGCGTCCAGCTCGCCTTCGAGAGGCTCCTCCGAGATTTCGAGCACCAGGTCGCGGGGTGTTCCGGCCTCCACTGTCAGAGTGAAAGCGAGCGAACCGTCGGCCTGACGTCGCGCCTCAGCGGCGCCGGTCCAGCGCAGATAGAGGTCACCGCAGCGAGCGATCCACACGCCGTTCCGCTTCGTCACATCGCGCAAACCGTGCTCCCCGAAGCAGGCCCGGGGATCCAGCACGATGCGCACGGCCGCTCTCGCCTGGGAGGTGACCTTGCGCAGGATGATCGCGGTGCGAGCGCGCCCTGGGTAGGCAAGAGCGTCGCGGCACTCGATCTGTTGGTCTGGAGTGGTCCAGCGATTTCGCCAGATCAGCGAACCGGGTTCGTAGACGCCGCCCCAGACGAAGGACTCCGCGACCGGTGTCACCGCGTAGGTTCCGCCGCCGCCGATGAGGTTGGAGAAGATCGCGTCCGACTCCCAACGGGGAGCACAGAGCCAGGCGATATCACCGCGAGGCCCGACGAGCATGCCGCGCTCGCCGTCTGCGGCGACAGCGTAGTCGCGGAGGACGAAGAGTGGGAACCTCGAGTTCGTGGTCACAATGGAACGTTCCCTTCCGTTGGTGGTCAGAACACCGGTGCTACAGGCCGAGAGCGAGGAGGTCCTGACGGGGCGGTTCGCCTGAGGCATCGGCGAAGAGAGCGAACGCCTCCCCGACGGCCAGCTGCTCCGCTTCCGAAAGCGTGTCGAGGACGCGCCCGATCTCGTCTCGGCGCCTCTCCGTGACGCGCCGTACCAATTGCTGCCCGGCTGCGGTCGGTCTGATCAGCACCTCCCGGCGGCTCTCGGGACTCGGCACCCGCTCGACCCAGCCGCCCTCGACCATTCGGTCGATGACGCGGCTGAAAGTCGAGGGCAGGGCTCCCATCTCCGCGGCGAGCGCGCCCATGCGCACGGGGTCTGATCCGCTCAGCACGACCAACACGCGAAACTGCGGGAGGGTCACCTGCTCGAGCGCCTCGGACATCGAACGAGCCACGATTGCGAGGAGTGCACGCGACGCCGTGATCGTCTCCGCCGTCCCGAACCTCCGGGCAACGCGTTGGGCGTGAGGGACGGTGCCGTCTGGGGTCGGGGGCATCGGGAGTCTCTCCTCGTTGATGGATTAGATGCAATACAGCAACTGTTGCAACAGTACACCGGTCTCTTGCTCGCGCGCCTCGCTCGACTGCCAAGTTGCGAGCACCAGCGCGCGGTGCCCTTCAGTCGCCGCTGCGGGCGAGTAGGTTGACCCGGTCGCCGGCCTTCAATACGGTGCCAGGTTGCGGGTCACCAACTCGACCGCTGCGGACGAATGACACCGGAATGTAGTCATCCGGCCACGCCACGGCGCCGAGCTTCTGGCCGACCTCGGGTGAATCCGTCGCCAGCGTCACCTCGGCGATGAGGTAGCCCGTGAGCGGCGTGGAGGGGCGCTGGCTCCGCGATGATCCTGGCGCGTTGACTTTGCTTGTCTCATCGTTCTCGAGCTGTGGCCCGGGTGCCCCGAGTTCTTCCGTCACCTTCTCCAGCACGGACTGGTTGGTGATCCAGCCCTCGATGTGGCGGCCGTCCTCGGACAGGACGGGAAGTCCATCGCGTCCATACTCGCGGACCTGACGGAGGACGTCGACCAGCGGTTCTGTGGTGAATACCGCTTGGGGGTCGTGATTGACCTTGACGTGACCCTGGAGTGTAACCGGCTCGGTGGTCTCGCCTCGATGCGCGGTGTTGAGGTCCAGTCGGATGCCAAGAGGCCTCATCGCTTCCGAGGCTTTCAGATCGGCGAACGCTCGCCAGGGTGCCGCGCGATCGATGTCTTGCCCGCGGCGCAACAGCTTCGTGGTGTAGATCGTGCCATAACTCAGACCTCGGGAGACCGCGGTGGCGATCGCAACGGCCAGCATCACCGGCAGGGTGAGGGTGAAGTCGCCAGTCATTTCAACGACGCTGGCCAGGGAAGTCAGTGGTGCCCGTGCGGCCGAGGTGAATACGGCACCCATGGCGACGGCAGCGTAGAGCGCGGGGCTGCCCGCTGCGGGTCCGAACACCCTGTCGACCGTGATGCCGAATGCCATTCCGGCGGTGACTCCGATGAACAGGGACGGCGCGAAGATCCCTCCTGATCCGCCGATGCCGAGGGTGAGGCTGGTTGCCAGCATCTTGCCCACCATCAAGATCAGGAGGAACCAGAGCGTGTAGCCGCCGCTGATGGCGGTGAACATGACCGGGTAGCCGACTCCATACATCTGTGGCAGCGCCAAGAGGAGGAGGCCGAGAACAAGACCTCCGACGGCAGGACGAGCCCATTCGGGGCGGCCCTTCCATATCCGATCCCAGAGGTCTTCCATCGTGTAGAGAACGGTCTTGAACAGGAGACCGATCAGTGCGGCGAGCACAGCGAGGACAGTGATCAGCAGGTAGTTGCTCGGGTTGTGGAGGGCAATTCCCGAGGGGAACCCGGTGAGGAATGCGTGATCTCCCAGAAAAGGGATGGCCACCGCATCGGCGACCATCGCCGAGAGCATGACCGCGAACATCGCTTCGACGGAGAGTTCGCGCAGGATGATCTCGGCGCCGAAGAAGACGCCGGTGACGGGGGCGTTGAAGGTGGCGGCGATTCCTCCCCCCGCGCCGCAGGCGACGAGGATGCGCATACGGTTCTCGGGCATCCGAATCCATTGGCCCAGGCCGGAGGCCAGTGCTGACCCGATTTGCACGATCGGGCCTTCCCGGCCAACCGATCCGCCGGTGGCGATGGTCACGGCGGAAGCCAGCGCTTTGACGGCAGCAACCTGGGGTCGGATGCGCCCGCCGTTCTCGGCGACCGCGATCATCACCTCGGGCACACCGTGCCCCCGTGCTTCGCGCGCGAAGCGGTAGACCAGCGGGCCGTAGATCAGGCCGCCGACGATAGGAATGAGCACGAAGAAGCCGAGACCGAGCCATGGCAAGTGCGAACTGCCGACGTATCCGTCCTGTCCGAACTCGGATTCACCGGTCACGAGCCATGTGAAGAAGGAAATCAGGTTTCTGAAGATCACCGCTCCGATGCCGGACGCGACGCCGACGACGACGGCGATTCCGAACAGTCCGAAGCGGGAGCCTCGCAGGCCGCCGGCAACCCGGTCGGTGATCGAGAGAATCCACCGTGCTCGAGGTTGTGCGTGGCTGTTCGTCAATGTTGTTCCTCTGTCGTCGTGATGCGGGGAGTGGTGCGCCTGGGCTTAGGCAAGGGGATCGGTAGCGGCAGTTCACCGTGGTGCGACGGTTCGCACGGGCGGGCGGCGGCCGGGCTACGAGGCGGGTGGCAGTTCGACGTCGAGACCCGCGGTGGGAAGTCTGTGCCGCCTACTGCGTCTCTGCAATAGTTGCATGAGTGCACGCGATTGAGCAACATGGCGGCTTCTGCTGCTCGAGCACCGTGGGCGGACGTCCAGCCGACGGCGTTTCGCGGTGCTCGAGGTCGTCGATCGACCCGCGCCGGATCGGGTCATCGTCGCCTCGGGATTCGGTCGATCAGCCCAGTGGTCCCGCAACCTCGAAGCGAACGGCGTCGCCTATGTCACGGTCAGGCGACTTCGGGCCCGACGAGCGGTGGCGACTCTCCTCAACGAGGAGGATTCGCAGCGCCACCTCATCGCCTATGGGGGCGCGACATCCTTCGCCATGGCGCCACCTTCGCGGAGCCATGGCGATCGCCCACGGGAAGGCGAACCCCGACATGCCGATCGTCGTGCTCGACCGTGCCGAGCGTTGGCGGCCATAGGCTGGAATCGTCGCGCACGATGAGCGGAGGGCGTCAATGACGACAGCACCTTCAGGCGAGCTGCACTCCAACGACGCGGCAGTCGAGGCCGCACTGGTCGCGTCGCGTGCGTTGCTCGGGGTCGTCGCACGATCGATCGCCGAAGCGCTTGATGTGGTGACGCTTCCGCAATTCCGTGTGCTGGTCATGCTCCGCACCGCAGGTCCGTTGCGGATGGGCGTCCTTGCCGAGCGGATGAACATCAACCCGTCGACGTTCAGCCGCTTCGTCGACCGAATGGTGGAGCGCGGCTGGCTGGGAAGGACCTCCCACCCTCAGAGCCGCCGGGAGGTCCTCATCGACCTCACACCCCGTGGCGCGCAACTCGTCGACCAGGTGACACAACGTCGTCAGCACGAACTCGCGAAGATTCTCGGCGTACTCAACTCCTCGCAACGCCAAGACGTCCAACGAGGGCTTGAGACGCTAGCGCTGGCGGCCGGCGAGCCATCCGCGGCAGAGCTGTTGACACTCGGAATCTGACGGCGACCGCGTCTGCATCGACCTCCCTCGTCGTACGCCCGGTTCAGCGGGGTGCGGCTGAGTGGCGGATGGCGTCGAAGAGGATGTGCACGGTGCGGGAGAGGTCGGCGGAATCGGGCGGCTGACGGAGATGTCGATGGCTAACAGGGCGAAACGACGCTCAGTCTCCCGATGCTCGGCCAGCCGCTAGCGTTGGCGAGATGTCCACCGCCCAGGAGCCGCCACCGATCCCGCCAGAGGCCGCCGCGCATCCGCTTCGCCTCGCGCTGCTGCTGCTCGCGGCTTTCGGCACCGGCGTGCTCGTTGCGCTCCAGTCCCGGATCAACGGGCAGCTCGGCTCCCAGCTCGGTGACGGGTTTCTCGCGGCGCTGATCTCGTTCGGCTCCGGGTTCGTGATCCTGGCGATTGCCAGCCTGTTCTGGCGACCGGGGCGCCGCGGGGTCGTGCGGGTGGCATCCGCGGTCCGAACCCGGCGAATCCCCTGGTGGTTTGTCGTCGGCGGTTCGGCGGGGGCGCTTTTCGTCCTCGGCCAGTCGTTGGTCGTCGGGTTGGTCGGTGTCGCCCTCTTCACGGTCGGCGTCGTTGCGGGGCAGACGATCAGTTCGCTCCTGATCGACCGGCGCGGGCTCGGGTCCATGCGGGCCAAGGCGGTAACCCCGCAGCGTGTCATCGGAGCCGGACTTGCGCTCGCCGCGGTCGCTCTCGCGGCCTCGAGTGAGCTGCGACCCGGCATTCCGCTCTGGGTGCTGCTCGTGCCGTTCGCCGCCGGACTCGGGGTCGGTTGGCAGCAGGCCGTCAACGGACAGGTCAAGGCGATCGCCCAGTCCGCTTTCACCGCCACCTTCGGCAACTTCGCGATCGGGGCGGGCCTGCTGCTCGTTGCGGCCGTCATCCACACCATGATCTCTGGATGGCCGACCCAGTTCCCGAGTTCGCCGTGGCTTTATCTGGGCGGGATGGTTGGCACCATCTTCATCGCCGGGCAGGCCGCGATCGTGCGCAGCACCGGCGTGCTGCTCATGGGATTGGCGGTCCTGTCTGGCCAACTCGTGACCGCGGTGCTTTTCGATCTGGTCCTGCCGGTCCAGTCGCACCCGATCGCGCCGCTCACGGTTCTCGGATCGGCGCTGACGCTGGTGGCGGTGGTGATCGCGTCCGTTCCGCGGCGCCGTCAGAGCGTGCTCAGGTAGTCCTTCGCGCCGAACGGCCGACGGCGACCGCGCTTCGACGAGGGCATCGACGCCGGTCGTGCGCCGACGTGGAGCCATCCCAGCAGCCGCTCGGTCGGAGCCAACTCGTGTGCTCGGTGCACGTCCGGCGAGCGGGCCGGCACCCCGGTCCGCCACATCACACCCCATCCGGCCTCGTCGAGCACCAGGCTCAGAGCATGTGCGACACCGGATGCCACGGCCTCCTGCTCCCACTCCGTGACTTTGATGCTCGGCTTCGGTGACACGACGATGGCGAGCACCAGCGGGGCACGCCGCATCTTGGCCGCCATCCTCTCGGCGGGCGGGCCCTCGAGCCCCGCTGCACGCGCCATCGCGGCACCGACCCGGTCGCGGGCGGCGCCGCGCAGGGCGATGATCCGCCACGGCTTCAGCGAACCGTGGTCGGCGACGGACCCCGCCGCTTCGATCAGCGACAGCAACTCGCGGGTGGTGGGGGCCGTCGAGCCGACGGCCGGAAACGAGTGTCGGTGCCGCATCGCCTCGGCGACAGGGGCAGTGGCTCGGTTCACTCCGCGGTGGCTGCCGCGGAGGGCTCGGCGTGGAAGCCGAGCGACAGCGAGTTCATGCAGTACCGCAAGCCGGTAGGGGTGCCGAATCCGTCGTCGAAGACGTGACCGAGGTGAGACCCGCAGGCAGCGCAACGCACCTCGGTGCGGACGACGCCCAGCGAGGTGTCCTCGATGAGTTCAACAGCATCCGGGTTCACCGAGTCGTAGAAGCTCGGCCAGCCACAGCCGGAGTCGAACTTCGTCCCGCTCTTGAACAGCTCCGCGTTGCAGGCCGCGCAGGTATAGAGGCCGGAGCGGCTTTCGTCCAGCAGCTGACCCGTCCAGGCGCGCTCGGTCGCGGCCTCGCGCAGCACGGCGTAGCGCTCGGGGTCGAGCTCGGCCTTCCACTGTTCCTCGGTCTTCTCGACCGGGTACTTCGCGGCTTCGGTGGGTTCGGTCATGATCGTCTCCGTTCGGGGGAGGAAGCTTCTCGTCGCCCATTCAACCGGACGCGAGCCACGAACGTTCCCGCCATGCGCAGAATGGACCTGTGACCCAGACCGCTGACTGGTACGCCCGCGCCGCGATCGAGTTGGCGGGCACCTCCGAACTGCAGACCGAGTGGGCCCGCGGGATGGCGACGGACCCCGAACTGCTCGCGCTGATCGAGGGGCTCCCCCGCGAGCACCGCCAGCCTTCTCTGCTGTTCAGTGCCGCGACCTGGTGCGGGGCTCCGCCCGCGGCTTACCCGATCTGGCGCGCGTGGGTGCTCGCCCATGCGGAGTCGGTCGCGGCGGCAGCGGCGACCCGTCGCACGCAGACCAACGAGGTAGGCCGCTGCATTCCCTTGCTGCTCGGCCTGGATCGGGTGACGGCCAGCGCCGTCGCGCCGATCGCGCTTCTCGAGCTGGGCGCCGCGGCCGGTCTCTGCCTCGGTGTGGATCGCTACTCATACTCCTTCGATGGCGGAACGATTCTCGGCGAGGGGGCACCGCTGTTGACGGCGACGACAACCGGCGAGGGGCGGACCCCGACGAGGATGCCGAACATCGCCTGGCGTGCCGGCATCGACCTGGCGCCCCTCGACGTGCGCGACGCAGCGCACGTTCGCTGGCTCGATGCCCTTCTTCCGCCCGACCGCCCGGCCCGTCACGAGCGCCTGCACGCGGCGATCTCGACTCTCGCCACCGATCCGCCGCGGCTCGTCGCCGGCGACGCGATTCCGACGCTCGCCGCGGTCGCCGCCGACGTTCCGCCGGGGCTCACGCTCGTGGTCGCCTGCCTGGGGACAGCCGTCTATCTCCCTCCGCCCGACCGCGCCGCGCTGCCGGGTGCGGTCGCCGCACTGGGGGGCCACCTGCTCGCGTTCGAGTCCGCGGCGAGTGTGCCCGGCATCCCGGATCGACTGACGGCGATGAGCGCGCCCGAGCCGACTCCCTTCGTGCTCTCGCTCGACGGCGAACCCCTCGCCTACGCGTCCGCGCACGGCGATCGAGTGTCGTGGCTCTCGGCGAGCGACTGAGCGCATCTCGGTGTGGGCGCCGCGAGGCAACCAGAACTCCCAGGGGCCGGCACCTAGTATCACGCTGAGTGCACGCAGGAGGTGGCGGATGACGGATGTGCAGCGGGGAACAGCCCCCCTCGCCGACCTCGAGCTGCGGTTGCTCGCCTTCGAGCGCGACTGGGCGGACCGGATGGGCGCCAAGGAGGCGGCGATCCGCTCGGAGTTCGGCCTTCCCGCCGCCCGCTACTATCAGATGCTGTACGCGCTGATTGATTCTCCTGACGCGCTTCGGCACGATCCTCTGCTCGTCCGTCGCCTGCAGCGTCTGCGTGATGCGCGCACGCGATCTCGTGCCGCGCGCACCTTCCGTGCCCCGGCCCCAACCACTCAGGACATGACCGACTAAATGGCCAGCTTCCCTCACGATCAGTTCGACGACCTTCCCGCCGACCTCGCCCGCGTCGGCGCTCACCGAGCCCCGCCACGTCGCGGGCGCGGCTGGATCCGTTTCGCCTGGGCGGCGCTCGCGACCGGCGTGCTGGTGGCCGCTGGGCTTTTCGGGCTGTCCCGATTCGACACGCACTTCAAACTCGCGCTGCCGAACCTGGGCGGAAGCACCGCGACGGTCACGCCGAGCCCGTCCACCACGCCGACCGCTCAGGCGATCACCAACCCGGCTTCCGTGCCGGCGTCCCTCAAACTGACGATTTCGGTCCTGAACGGCACCGCCACCCAAGGCCTGCAGGACAAGGCGGGCGATGCCATCAAGGCGGCGGGATGGCCGGATCCGGGGCGTGCCAACTCGACCACTCGCACCGAGAAGACGACGGTCATCTATTACAGCTCCGCCGCCTACGAGGGTGTGGCCCGCGGTCTTGCGGCCCTGCTCGGGGTCGGCGCGGACGTACAGCTGTCCGACGCCTTCCCCGGAGCACCGGTCACCATCGTGCTCGGCGCCGACTACACGCCGAAGTAGCCCGCGCGCGAGTGGCATTCGTGCACTCGGATCGACCGCGCGGTACCGCGAGTCTCCGCGTTGCGCGAGCCGCATCCCAGTAATCTCGGTCTTCGACGGCCCGTTGGGCGGGGCGGAACGACGTCATGGCCGCGGCCCGTGGCATCCGATTATTGCGCTCGACGGATGCCGGGCCGCGGCCCCCTCGGAGAGGGATCGCACGGCCGTCACCTTCCTGATCGCTCGCCTGGTGCTGCGCGGGCGGTGCGAGACCCTCGCCCGCCGCGCGCGCAGCTTGCACTCCCTCATGTCGAGTGCCAGAATGAAACCTGGCACTCACGCGTTGTGAGTGCTAAGAGTGCGCGGCCCCGGCGCTGGTCGGCTGCCGCACGTTCGACATCTGGTTCACGTCCGGGAGGGACGACACACACTTATGGCAAAGATCATTGCTTTCGACGAAGAGGCCCGCCGCGGCCTCGAGCGCGGCCTGAACATCCTGGCCGACGCTGTTCGCGTCACGCTCGGCCCGCGCGGCCGCAACGTCGTGCTGGAGAAGAAGTGGGGCGCCCCCACGATCACCAACGACGGTGTTTCCATCGCCAAGGAGATCGAGCTCGACGACCCGTACGAGAAGATCGGTGCGGAGCTCGTCAAAGAGGTCGCCAAGAAGACGGATGACGTCGCCGGTGACGGAACGACCACCTCGGTCGTGCTCGCCCAGGCGCTCGTTCGCGAGGGTCTGCGCAACGTCGCGGCCGGCGCCGACCCGATCAGCCTCAAGAAGGGTATCGAGAAGGCCGTCGCAGCCGTCATCGCCGAGCTGATCGTCAACGCGAAGGACATCGAGACCAAGGAAGAGATCGCGGCCACCGCCTCCATCTCGGCCGGCGACACCGAGATCGGTGCGCTCATCGCCGAGGCGATCGACAAGGTCGGCAAGGAGGGTGTGGTCACCGTCGAGGAGTCGAACACCTTCGGCACCACGCTCGAGCTGACCGAGGGCATGCGCTTCGACAAGGGCTACCTGTCGCAGTACTTCGTCACCGACCCGGAGCGTCAGGAAGCGGTCTTCGAAGACCCGTACATCCTGATCGTCAACTCCAAGATCTCGAACATCAAGGACCTGCTGCCCGTCGTCGACAAGGTGATCCAGAGCGGCAAGCAGCTGCTCATCATCGCCGAGGACGTGGATGGCGAGGCTCTCGCGACCCTGGTCGTCAACAAGATCCGCGGCATCTTCAAGTCGGTCGCCGTCAAGGCCCCCGGCTTCGGAGACCGTCGTAAGGCGCAGCTGCAGGACATCGCGATCCTGACCGGCGGCCAGGTCATCAGCGAGGAGGTCGGTCTCAAGCTGGAGAACGCGACTCTCGACCTGCTGGGCCAGGCCCGCAAGGTCATCGTCACCAAGGACGAGACCACGATCATCGAGGGCGCTGGTGAGGCTGACGCCATCGCCGGACGCGTCAAGCAGATCCGTGCCGAGATCGAGAACACCGACAGCGACTACGACCGTGAGAAGCTCCAGGAGCGCCTCGCGAAGCTCGCCGGTGGAGTCGCGGTCATCAAGGCCGGTGCCGCGACCGAGGTCGAGCTCAAGGAGCGCAAGCACCGCATCGAGGACGCCGTTCGCAACGCGAAGGCCGCCGTCGAGGAGGGCATCGTCGCCGGTGGTGGCGTCGCGCTCATCCAGGCCGGCAAGACCGCGTTCGAGAGCACGGCCGTCACGGAGCTCACGGGCGACGAGGCGACCGGTGCGAACATCGTCAAGGTGGCCATCGATGCGCCGCTCAAGCAGATCGCGCTCAACGCCGGTCTCGAGCCGGGCGTCGTCGTCGACAAGGTGCGTCACCTTCCCGTCGGTCAGGGCCTCAACGCCGCGACCGGCGAGTACGTCGACATGCTGGCTGCCGGCATCAACGACCCGGTGAAGGTCACCCGCTCCGCGCTGCTCAACGCCGCGTCGATCGCCGGGCTGTTCCTCACCACCGAGGCCGTCGTCGCCGACAAGCCGGAGCGCAACCCGGTCCCGGCCGGCGACCCGAGCGGTGGCATGGACTTCTGATTCGAAGACCACGATCAGCGGGCGGTTCCTCCTCTGGAGGGGCCGCCCGCTTCGTTGTGTTGTCGTGGAGCTCCCCAGGTGCCGTGCCGGAGCGCCCGTGTCAGGCCGAAGCGGAACCGGAGAAGGGTGTGCGCTCTGGCTGAGTGCTGGGCTCGGCCTCGGGGGCGATCTCCGCGACGGAGGTTCGCGCGATCCGGTCGTGCAATGGTCGGCCCGTTGTGAGGAGGAGCCCCAGGGAGACGAGCGGGATGGCGTACGCGGCCACCAGCACGATGATCACCCACACCGGCGTCGTGGTGGTCGTGCCGACCAAGGCGAAGACCGCGGTGTGCGCGAGTTCCCAGGCGAAGGCGTACTTGATTCCATTGCGTAGCAGTGCGCGAGAGAATCCGGGGCCGTCAGGGGTCGAGAGTACGCGCAATCGCAGCACTCGTTTCCCGGGGGTCGCGTGGCGGGCCGACTCATCGAATCCTGCAGCGGCGATCGTAATGGGGACGATCACGGTGAAGAACCCGACGATGTTGCCGGTGACGTCATCGACCGCGCGCGTCACACCCGTCGTGTACAGCACCGCGCCCGCTGCCGCGACGACCCCGATCCACGGCAGCATGCACGCCAGGTCGATCAACGTCGCGACGATGCGGACGCCGGCGTGCCAGGAGGGGCGCTGGCCCGTGCGCCCATCGATGCTGCCAGTGGTCATGACGCGATGCTATCCGTGCATCGCCACGGCGGTGCCTCAGCGGAGGAACAACCGTGCGTTCTGCTGCTCGACGTCCGCGTACAGCTGGCCAGCCCGGGCGAGGCCGGCGTTGATGCCCCCCAGACTCTCCTCGACTCGCTGCTGTGTGGCTCTCCAGTCGCTGACCACACTCTGGAATGCGGATGCCGCCGGGCCGCTCCAGGACGACTGCAGGTTCACGAGTTGCCCGTGCAGGCCACTCACCTCGGCTTGGATGCGGCTCACGGCCGCGCGTACGTTTCCGGTCGCCGCGACGACCGCTTCGCTGTCCACCTGATATCTCGTCATGCACGGGACGTTACGAGGCGGATGACGTCTCCGTGGGGCCGGCGGCGGCGCCCGAGAGTGGTTCGGTCTCCGGTTCGCTGGGGAGGAGAGGAAGGCTGACGCGGAACGTGGCTCCGCCTCCCGGAGTCTCCACCATCTCGACGTGCCCGTTGTGGTTCGCCACGATCCCCGCGACGATGGCGAGTCCGAGCCCGCTCCCGCCCGTGTCCCGCGTGCGCGAGGTGTCGGCGCGCCAGAAGCGCTGGAAGATCTTCTCGCGCAGTTGCGGGGGGATGCCCTCTCCGTGATCGACGATCGACAGCTGCCCGTATCCGCCCTCGCGATCCACCTCGACGACGAGCTCGATCGGGGAGTCCGACGGAGTGAAGCGCATCGCGTTGCCCATCAGGTTCGTGACCACCTGCCGGACCTTGTCTCCTTCGGCGAGCACGATCGGCCCGACATCCGGGATCGGCACCGTCGCCGGGAGGGGGCTGGCGGCAGAACCAGCTCCCGCGCGCGGGGGTCGACGTCGGCGGAGGCGGGCGATCGCGCCGGTGAGGAGGAGCGATCCGGTGACCGCCGCGGGCTCAACGACTGCCCCCGTGCCCGTGCCCGTGCCGGCCTCGCCGTCGGCGGCGGTCGCGTGGGTACTCGTGTCGGTTCTCGACTCGGCGCTCGCCGCCGAGTCACCCGGTCCCTGGGCCGACGGCGCGACAACCACCGTGATGCGCCGACCCGGGTTGCCCGCCGTCGCGTCCAGCGCTGCATCCTGGGCGATCGGCAGAAGGTCGACGGGCTCCAAGCGAAGCGGTTTCGCCTCATCGAGACGAGCGAGCTCGAGGAGGTCCTGGACGAGGGTGCCCATCCGGATCGCCTCGCGCTCGATGCGGTCCATCGCCTGCGCGACGTCCTCGGGGTTGGTGATGGCGCCCATCCGGTACAGCTCGGCGTAGCCCCGCAAGCTGACCAGGGGGGTGCGCAGTTCGTGGCTGGCATCCCCGACGAAGCGACGCATCTGTTCGAGAGTTCTCTGGCGGTCGGCGAAGGCGCGGTCGATGCGAGCGAGCATCGTGTTGAGCGACCTGTTGAGGCGCCCGACCTCGGTGTTGGGCGTCGCGCCACCGAGGCGTTGGCTGTAGTCGCCGGCAGCGAAGCGGGCGGCCGTTGCCTCCACATCGCGGAGTGGCGCGAACGTGCTGGTGACCAGCAGTTGCGTGGTCGCGGCTCCGAAGACGACGACCGCGAGCGCGAATCCGAAGAAGATCAGGATGAAGCGGGCCACCGTCGAATCGACGTCGTCAACGCTCAGCCCCACGACCAGCGTCGTATAGACGGTGTTATCCGTCAGCGGGGCCGCGATCACTCGCCAGTGCGACTTCCCGGTTGCGTCGGCGATGGTCGTCTTCGGCAACTCGGTGGTGGCGTTGGCGTCGCGGGCGATCACCCACGGGAGGGTGATCGCCTTGGTGTCGGGGGAGGCGGTGCCGGCGGGGATATTGGAGCACAGCACTTTCCCGTTGGCGTCCAGGACGGCGAACAGGGTTCCGTTGGGCTGATATGCCACCTTGCAGCTCGCGACGTTCGCCTCCGGGTAACTCTGCGCGTTCGCGTAGAAGTTGTTGACCAGGTTGTCGCGCTGGTCCATCAGGTACCCACGCAGCACGCTCACCGTGCCGGCACCCGCGACCGCGAGCCCGAAGGTGAGCAGCAGCACCGTCACGCCGGTGATCTTGGCGCGCAGGGAGATGCCGTTCCACCACCGGTCGAAGGAGGCGGGCACTGTCGCCACGGGATGGACCTTCCGGGTGGTGCGCGTCAGACCTTGGAGGCCTTGAGCATGTAGCCGAATCCGCGCTTGGTCTGGATCATCGGCTCCGTGGAGTGCTGGTCGAGCTTGCGGCGCAGGTACGAGATGTAGCTCTCGACGATACCCGCGTCTCCGTTGAAGTCGTACTCCCAGACGTGGTCGAGGATTTGCGCCTTACTGAGCACTCGGTTCGGGTTCAGCATGAGGTAGCGCAGCAGCTTGAACTCGGTCGGGCTGAGTTCCACCGACTCGGCACCGACGGAGACCTCGTGGGTGTCCTGGTCCATGGTGAGCTCGCCGGCGCGGATGACGGCATCCTCTTCGTCGTGCATCGTGCGGCGGAGGATCGCCTTGATGCGCGCCACGATCTCGTCGAGGCTGAACGGCTTGGTGACGTAGTCGTCGCCCCCGACGGTGAGGCCGGTGATCTTGTCCTCGGTGTCGTCTTTCGCCGTCAGGAAGAGGATGGGGGCGGTATAGCCGGATGCCCGAAGCCGCTTGGTCACGCCGAAGCCGTTCATGTCGGGGAGCATGACGTCGAGGATGATCAGGTCCGGCTCCTCCTCGAGCACGGCGGAGATCGCCTGGGCGCCATTGCCGACGGCACGCACCGCGAAGCCGGCGAATCGCAGGCTGGTGGTGAGGAGGTCGCGGATGTTGGGTTCGTCATCGACGATGAGGATCTTCGGGCCGTCGGTCATGGGACCATTGTCTGCGCGTCCACTGAGGGCTTCCTGAGAGTCATCGCGCGGCGAGGAGCACGGGAGGATGGGACCGGCCGCAGCAGCGCCCCGCACTGTCCCGCTGGCGGCCCGAGCGCGCTGGCTAGGGTGGACCCATGGTCGCGACGACGCTCGACGGACTGAGCGAGTCCGCCGTCGTGGAGAGGCTCGCCGACGGTCGGTCGAATGCCTTCGTTCCGGCGTCCAGCCGGTCGATCGGCAGCATCCTGAGGGCCAATCTGTTGACCCGCTTCAATGCGATCATCGTGGTGTGTTTCGCGGTCCTCATGGTGATCGGGCGCTGGCAGGATGCCCTGTTCGGGTTCACGGCCGTCGCGAATGCGATCATCGGCTCGGCCCAGGAGTTCCGCGCCAAGCGGTCTCTCGACCGACTCGCACTGGTGAATGCGCCCCGTGTCCGGGTGGTCCGCGGTGGAACGACCCAGGAGGTCGCGGTCGAGTCGGTGGTGCTCGACGACGTTCTGGTGCTCCGCACCGGAGATCAGATCGCGGCGGACGCGCTGGTGTTGGAGAGCACCGGGCTGCAGGTCGACGAGTCGATGTTGACCGGCGAATCCCGAGCAGTCGAGAAGACCGTCGACGCGCAGCTTCTGTCGGGCTCGATCGTGGTCGGCGGCTCGGGGATCGCCTCGGCGACGCGCGTCGGCGCCGACTCGTTCTCGAACCGCTTCGCCCAGGAGGCGCGCAAGTTCTCTCTGGTGAGTTCGGAACTGCGCACGTCGATCAACCGCTTGCTGCGCTGGATTTCGTGGCTGATTCTGCCGCTCGCCGCCCTCATCCTCAACTCGCAGATGTTCGTCGCGGGCGGCTGGGCCGTTGCCGTCAGCTCGGGGCACTGGGTGCAGGCCGCTGTCGGCACCGTTGCGGCCGTCGTCGCGATGGTCCCGCTGGGACTCGTGCTGATTACGAGCATCACCTTCGCCGTGGGGGCGGTGAGGCTCGCTCGTGCGCAGGTGTTGATGCAGGAGCTTGCCGCCGTCGAGGGTCTCGCCCGCGTCGACCTCATCTGCCTCGATAAGACGGGAACCCTGACCCTCGGCGACATCGTCTTCGACGAGACGTATCCGCTTGCCCTGGATGCCGCCACGGGCTGGCAGCAGGTACTCGCCTGGTACGGGGCCCAGCCGGACGCCAACGCGACGGCCAGCTGCCTTGCCGAGCGGTATCACCCGGAGAGTGAGCTCGTGCCCACGGGCACTATTCCGTTCACCTCGGCGCTCAAGTGGAGCGCGGTCAGCTTCGCGGAGGGCCGTGGCTCGCCGGAAGGAAGCTGGGTGCTCGGTGCCCCGGAGGTGGTGTTCCGCCCCGGAGCGGCCCCCGAGATGACGGCCAAGGCCGAGGAGTTGGCGAGGTCGGGTCTTCGCACCCTGGTGCTCGCGCACACTCCCGCGGGGGCCGATGGCTCCCTGGCCGACGATGCCGTACTGGCATCGGGACTGACTGCCGTGGCTGTGCTGACCTTCCGCGAGAGGGTTCGGCCCGACGCCCGTGCGACACTCGCCTACTTCCGTCGACAGGGCGTCGCCGTGCGGATCCTCTCCGGTGACAACCCGGAGACCGTCGCCGCGATCGCCCGGGAGGTGGGCCTGGATGCTCCGAGCGGCTATGACGCCCGAGAGCTGCCGGAGGATGACGTGCAGCTCACGAGCGTGCTGGAGCAGAATCTCGTCTTTGGTCGCGTCACCCCCGAACAGAAGAAGCGCATGGTGATCGCCCTGAAGTCGATGGGCTACACCGTGGCGATGACCGGCGACGGGGTGAACGACGCTCTCGCCATCAAGGAGGCCGACGTCGGCATCGCGATGAACAGCGGAGCGGCGGCGACGAAGGCGGTCGCCCGGATGATCCTGCTCGACGGCCAGTTTTCGCGTCTTCCCGGGGTGGTCGCCGAGGGCCGCCAGGTGATCGCGAACGTCGAGCGCGTTTCCATGCTCTTCCTCACCAAGACCGTCTACGCGATCGGGCTCGCGATCGTCTTCGGGGTGCTGGTGCTGGAGTTCCCGTTCCTGCCGCGCCAGCTTTCGGTCACCGATGGGTTGACGATCGGACTTCCTGCTTTCTTCCTGGCGCTGCTTCCGAACGCGAGCCGTTACGAGCCGGGTTTCCTGCGCCGTTCGCTCAGTTTCGCCGTGCCCGCCGGGGTGGTCGTCACGACGGCCCTGTCGATCTCCGCGCGTGTCGCCCTCGCGGAGGGGATCGGGCCGCAGGAGCTGCGAACGACGACGACTCTGGTGCTCACCCTGGTGGGGATCTGGGTGCTCGTGGTGCTGTCGCGACCGCTGACCGCGGTGAAAACGGCGGTGATTGGGCTGATGATGATCGGCCTGATCACGGTCTACGCGATTCCTGTCGTGCGCGACTTCCTGCAGTTCGTGGATGTGGGGGTCGCGGCCGCGCAACTCGTGCTGGTGACGTCGGTCGGGAGCGTGCTCGCGATCGAGGTGGTGCGTTTCGTGCATCGACGTGTGCTCAAGCGGCTTGGCGCGCAAAGTAGCGTGCGGTTCGTCCCGTCCACATGACGATGGCCGCCGTCACGGCCAGGACGAGCGGGACGAGCCCCACGAGCAGATCGTCTCGGTCCGCCACGATCGCGGCGACGTTGAAGACGATGCCGATGCCGAGCAGAACGGTGACGATGACACGGGCGGAGCGGTCTCCCCGAGTGAGGCCCCAGGACACCGCCGCGGTCAGCAGCCCGACGAGCACGAGCCCGGATCCCAGCAGCGTGACCACTTCCCGCGCGTGCAGTTGAGCCACGCTCGGCAGGTAGCGGGCGAAAATCACCAGCACCCCGATCACGATCTCGACGCCACCGGCGATGACCCCGAGTGCCGTGACGACGAGCAGCTCGATCGGACGGCGCAGGCGACGCGGCGCGTCATCACCTCTGCCCGTCATGCGCTCCACGTTAGGTGCTCGCCTCCACGTGTGGCGAGCGCGGGGTTCGCGCTCGAGTGCGGGTCGCGTGCACCCCGCGCTCGTCGGCGCACCCCGCGCTCGCGGCTGAACTCTCAGGCGACCGCGAGCGCGTGGGCGTCGAGGATCGTGTAGCTGTAACCCTGCTCGGCGAGGAAACGCTGGCGGTTTTGGGCGAAATCCTGGTCCACGGTGTCGCGGGCGACCAGCGTGTAGAAGTTGGCGGGCAGGCCGCTCTCCTTCGGTCGCAGCAGGCGACCGAGGCGCTGGGCCTCCTCCTGGCGTGACCCGAACGACCCGGACACCTGGATCGCGACCGTCGCCTCCGGGAGGTCGACCGAGAAGTTGGCCACCTTCGAGACGACGAGAACCTTCGTGGTGCCGTCGCGGAACGCCTGGTACAGCCGTTCCCGCTCGTCGATCGGGGTCGCCCCGGTCAGTTTGGGCGCGTTCAGCGCCACGGCGAGCTCGTCGATCTGGTCGAGATACTGCCCGATCACCAGGATGCGCTCGCCGTCGTGCTTCGCCACCAGCTCCTTGACGACGCCGAGTTTGGCCGGAGCGGTCGCGGCGAGTCGGTAGCGCTCGTCGTCGGCGGATGCCGCGTACTCCAGGCGCTCCTGCTGCGGCAGATCGATCCGCACCTCGTAGCAGGATGCGGGGGAGATGAAACCCTGTGCCTCGATCTCCTTCCACGGGGCATCGAAACGCTTCGGGCCGATCAGCGAGAAGACGTCGGACTCCCGGCCGTCCTCGCGCACCAGCGTCGCCGTCAGGCCGAGGCGGCGGCGAGCCTGGAGCTCCGCGGTCAGCTTGAAGACGGGGGCGGGCAGCAGGTGCACCTCGTCGTAGATGATCAGGCCCCAGTCGAGGGCATCGAGCAGAGCTAGGTGGGCGTAGTCGCCTTTCCGCTTGGCGGTGAGGATCTGATACGTCGCGATCGTCACCGGCTTGATCTCTTTGACCTGGCCCGAGTATTCGCCGACTTCGTCCTCGGTCAGCGAGGTGCGCTTCAGCAACTCGGCCCGCCACTGGCGCGCCGACACGGTGTTGGTCACCAGGATGAGGGTGGTGGTGTCCGCCCGCGCCATCGCCCCGGCGCCGACCAGCGTCTTGCCCGCGCCGCACGGGAGCACGACGACTCCAGAGCCGCCGGTGAAGAAGTTGTCGATCGCCTGCTCCTGGTAGGGGCGCAGCGACCAGCCGCCCGCCGAGTTGAGGTCGATCTCGTGCGGGGTGCCGGGGGTGTAGCCGGCGTGGTCCTCGGCGGGCCAGCCGAGCTTCAGCAGTTCCTGCTTGACCTGGCCGCGGGCCCAGGGGAGGAGCGTCCACTCGGTGGAGGTGCGTTTCACGCCCAGGAACTGGCCGACCTTGGGGCTGCGGGTGATCTCGGCGAGCACCGCGGGATCCGTCGCCGTGATGATGAGTTCGCCGTCGGCATCCCGTTCGATGACGAGCCGCCCGTAGCGGCCGACCGTCTCGGTGAGATCGATGGACACCGACTGGGGCACCGGGAACTTGGCGTAGTCGTCGAGGGTCTTGAGCATCGCCTCGGCGGTGTGCCCGGCCGCCCGCGCGTTCCACAGTCCGAGCCGCGTGATGCGGTAGGTGTGCACGAACTCGGGGGCCCGCTCGAGTTCGGCGAAGACCGCCAACTCGTGCCGTGCCTCCTCGGCCTGCGGGTGCGCGACTTCGAGGAGCACAGTGCGGTCGCTTTGGACGATCAGGGGTCCGTTCACAACCTTCGAGCCTACGTGCTCGGCATCAGCCGCCGCTGGTCGAGCGCGCCGAGAGCCTGCCCGTCGCACCCCGACGGTTCCGGAGGTGACCGACGGACGCCTCAGGCTCCGCGCACCGCCGTGATGGACGACAGCGGCAGGGTGCGTTCGATGTCGGCGCGACGGTCGCGGGCGCGCAGTCGGCCGTTGGCGATGGCGGCCGGCTCCAGGAAGTACTCCACGTCGCTGCCATCGGGGAGACGCACATCCACGAACACCGACGCCTTGTTCTTGACCGCGGATTCCAGTTGACGCGTCAGCCACGCCTGCCCGGTGTCCTCGGGGGTGGTGGTCGCAATCGCGCGAACGCGCGCCACCAGGATCGCGGCGGCGTCATCGGCGAGCGCCCCGCCGGCGCCCACGCGGCGTTCGCGGCGCAGCTCGACGACCCGTCCGTCCGCGTCCTCGGCGACGACCGGGTAGCGCGCATCGGCGAGCGTCCAGTACACGACGCCGGCGTCGAAGCGGGCGAGCAGACGATGGGTCCCGTCCGCTCCGAGGTCGTCGGCTTTCAGGCCCAGCGGGGCAAGAGCCTGGTCGACGGCGACCTGACGCAGGATCGCGCTGTCATCCGAGCGCACGTACGCGCTCATTCCGAAAGCGCGCGACTCGGCGGGAGCCGCACCCGGGTCGAGTGTTCCGACGCGCAGTGTGCCGAATCGGGCGGCGGTGTCGCTCAGCAGGTAGTCGAGCGGTTGCGGGATGCCGGTGAGCGAGATCCCGCGCAGGAACTCCCGGATGCCGTCCGCCGTTTCGCCGGCGATCATCGCGCGGGTGATGCTCGCGCCGGTCACCCGGTAGGTGAACGCCAGCCCGCGTGCCTCGACGATGCTGAAGCCGCGCAGCCGCGCGTCGATCGCGGCGGCCAGCGGTCCGGGGGCGATCACCGAGAGGTCGTGCTGCACGTACACCTGGGACACCTCTGGTGGGAACAGCTCGCCCATCGCGGCGCGCGCGGCAGCGACCCCGTTGGCGGTCGATCCCGCCGTCAGCAGCGCGGCGCCCGGGGTCGACGGCGTGGATCCACCGGTGAGTCCGAGCAGCTCGGCTTCGCGCGCGATGGCGGTGAGCCGCTCGCGGATCCAGTCGCCTCCGGCCGGATAGAGCCACGCGATGTAGTCGCTCAGCCCATCGCCCCACACGGCGCGCGCGCGCTGACTCAGCACCTCGAGCAGGTCATCCGGCAGCAGTTCCAGCCACGCGGCAGCGAGGGCAGCCCAGCGCTCGACATTGTCGGTCGCGAGCCACGCGGGGGAGGATGCGCTGGGTGACCAGGTGGCGCCCTCGAGCGTGACAAGCCCGGCGCGCGCGGCGATGTCCAGCAGCAGATCGATCTGCTCGATCTCGGCCCCGGTGACTGCGGCCAACCGCCGACCGTCCGGCAGAGCGACCCCGCCTTTCGCGAGCTGGCGCGCCGGTTCCTCGGCCAGCGCGAGCACCAGCTCCGTCACCGCGGTCAGGGTGCCGAACGCGCGATCGCCCGCCCCGCGGTCCACGAACCGGGCGTCGGCCTCGCTGACCGGCTCGAGCGCCGCCGGGGGGGTGACCCCGATCAGCTCGGCACGCGATGGCAACCCGAAGGCCGGCCAGGCGTCCAGTTGCTCCACGACGGCATCCCACGGCGCGAAGCGGCCGGATTCCTCGCCGAGCAACCCCGCGGCGACCCCGACCCGGGTGCGGGCGGTGACCTCCTCGGCCGTGGCACCGAGAGCGTCGGCGAGCTGTGCCGTGGTGGGTGCCCCCGCCGAACTCGCGAGTTCCCCCGCGACGGACAGCATGGCGAGCGTGGGGCGGTCAAGGCGCTGCAGCGCGGACTGCACGGAGGCACGGTCGAGCAGCGCCTCAGCCAGATCGAAGAAATCGCGGATGCCCTGCTGACGGATGCCGCGATCCGTCACGAGGCGCGCGAGCGCGGTGTCGTCGAGCGCACGCAGCCTGGCCGCGAGCGCGAGGGCGGAGCCGCTACTCGCCGGCATCTCGCGCGAGCCGCGAGCGGCGGACTCCGAGCATGACGATGAAGGCGATGATTCCGACGAGGGTGATCGGCAGTCCGATGAACGGGATGAACACGACGGCGGGCCATGCGCCACCGGTCATGTCGCGCACACCGGAGATGCGGGCGACCAAAACGACGAGGATCGCGGCGATCGAGAGGCCGCCGACCGAAGCGAGGGCGAAGGCGGCGGCGCGTTCGATACGATTGAAGGGAACGCGTGTGTTGTCAGCCACAGCACCAGGATAGGGCCAGGAAGCTGGCTCGATGCGCCCGGCACCATGACGAGAGGTCCCCATGCCCACCGGCAAGGTCAAGTTCTACGACGAAGACAAAGGCTTCGGCTTCATCGCTGGCGATGATGGCCAGGAGGTCTTTCTGCACGCCTCCGCGCTCCCGGCGGGCACCGTCGTGCGTGCCGGCAGCCGGCTCGAGTTCGGCATCGCCGACGGCAAGAAGGGCGCGCAGGCCCTGTCGGTGCGGGTTCTGGATGCTCCTCCCAGTCTCAGCAAGATGTCGCGACGCTCCGCCGACGACATGGCGATCGTCGTCGAAGACCTGGTGAAGCTGCTTGACGGGATCGGTGCGGGTTTGCGCCACGGCCGCTATCCCGACAAGTCGCACGGCGGCAAGATCGCTGCCGTTCTTCGCAAGGTCGCCGACGATCTGGATGCCTGAGGTCGTGCCGATGACAGGCACGAGTCCGTCTGCTCTCGCCGCTCTGGCACACGCCGCGCTCCTCGAGATCACCGTGGCCGCGAATGTGGGCGAGTTGGTCTCGGAGTCCTCGGGCGATGACGGCATCAGCACCGTCCTTTTCGCCTCCGCGATGCCCGGCTATCCGGACTGGAACTGGACGGTCAGCCTCGCGACGCTGCCCGGCGAGGAGCCGACCGTGCTGGAGGCCGAGCTGATGCCGGGCGATGGCTCCCTGCTGGCGCCGGACTGGGTGCCGTGGGCGGATCGGCTGGAGGACTACAAGGCCGCCCAAGCCGCGATCGCGGCGGGCGAGTTGGCCGCGGGCGAAGACGCCGATGACGAAGACATCGACGACGACGCGGATGACGACGCCGATGACGATGACAGCGACGACGACTCGGATGACGAGCCCGACGATGACGACCTCGAGGATGACGACCTCGACGACGACGACCTCGACGATGACGAGCTCGGAGACGACGACCTCGGAGACGATCCGGACGACGGCATCGACTTCGAGTCCGATGAGGCGCTCGCGGCGGCTTCGCTAGCTGTTTCGGCGCCGGTGCACGTAGACGAGCAGGACGAGCCCGAGGCCGAGGCCGATGAGGGCAGCCCAGAGCCACCAGCCGCGCCCGTCCGCAAGCAGCGGGCGAAGAAACAGCAGTAGACCGCCGAGGGCGATCAGCCAGAGCACGAGGCCGACGAGAACGGCTTTGCGGTCATCGGTGGTCACCGGCGTCGGGTCGGGACGACGCTCCGAGTCCTTCAGCCACAACCGCATGGGCTGAGCATATCCGGTGGCTTCGTGGGTACCCGATCGGCTAGGAGTTGCTGACCACGAAGTCGATGGCGCGGGTCAACTGGCGCAGGTCGTCCGGGTCGATGGCGACGAAGGTCGCAACGCGCAGTTGGTTGCGGCCCAGCTTGCGATACGGCTCGGTGTCGACGATGCCGTTGGCGCGCAGCGTCGCCGCGACCGCGGCCGCGTCGACGGTCTCGTCGAAGTCGATGGTGACGACGACCTGTGAGCGGTGGTCCGGGTTCGCCACGAACGGGGTCGCGAACGACGACGCTTCCGCCCAGGAGTAGAGGATGTTCGAGGACTCCCTGGTGCGGGTGTCGCACCAGGCGAGACCGCCGCTGCCCAGCATCCAGTCGATCTGGCTCTCCATCAGCAGCAGGGTCGCCAGCGCCGGGGTGTTCAGCGTCTGCTCGAGGCGGGAGTTGTCGACGGCATTCTTCAGGCTCAGGAACTCGGGGATCCAGCGATCGGATGCGGCGATCCGCTCGATCCGCTCGATCGCGGCCGGCGAAGCCAGCGCGAACCACAGCCCGCCGTCGCTGGCGAAGTTCTTCTGCGGCGCAAAGTAGTAGAGGTCCGTCTCCGCCGGGTCGAAGTCCACGCCCCCCGCGGCGCTGGTCGCGTCGATCACGGTGAGCGCCCCGGCGTCGCCGTGCACTCGCGCGACCGGTGCCATGACGCCGGTCGAGGTCTCGTTGTGCGGCCAGGCGTAGACGTCGATGCCGGCCAGCACCTCGACCTCGCTGCGCGATCCGCCGGGGGCCGAGATGATGTGCGGTGCCTCGAGGAACGGTGCCGCCGCTGCCTGCCCGAACTTCGCGCCGAACTCGCCGAAGGTGAGGTGCTCGCTGCGGCGTTCGATGAGCGAGAAGGCGGCGGCGTCCCAGAACGCGGTCGAGCCGCCGTTGCCGAGCACCACCTCGTAGCCGTCCGGAAGGTGGAACAGTTCGGCGAGACCGGCCCGGACCCGGCCGACGAGGTTCTTCACCGGCGCCTGGCGATGGGAGGTGCCGAGCACCGCGGCGTGCTGCTGAAGGTGCGCGAGCTGCTCGGGCCGCACCCGGGAGGGGCCGCATCCGAAGCGACCATCGACGGGAAGGAGGTCAGCGGGAATCTGCAGGCTCACGCGCCGATTCTACGGGTGACCGGATCGGGCTGCCGCATCCCCGTCCCGGTAGGCTGGCGCAGTCCGATGGCCACCTGGGAGTGAACGATGACCGATCTCGTCGACACGACGGAAATGTACCTGCGGACCATCCTCGACCTCGAAGAAGAGGGCATCACTCCGCTGCGTGCTCGCATCTCGGAGCGGCTCGGTCACTCCGGTCCCACCGTGTCGCAGACCATCGGCCGGATGGAGCGCGACGGGCTGGTGACCGTTGAAGGCGATCGGCACCTCGCGCTCACGACCGATGGGCGGACCCGTGCACTGCACGTCATGCGCAAGCATCGCCTCGCCGAGCGTCTGCTCGCCGACGTGATCGGACTCGACTGGGCCTACGTGCACGACGAAGCATGCCGCTGGGAGCATGTCATGAGCGAGCAGGTGGAGCGCCGACTTCTCGAGTTGCTCGACCACCCGACGGAGTCGCCGTACGGAAACCCGATCCCGGCGCTCGATGAGCTCGGCGATCCGCTGGCTCGCCCCTTTCTCGAGGGCGTGATCAACCTCGTCAACCGGGTTCGCGGCGAGTCCGGGCCGGTGCATGGCACGATCAGGAGGCTCGGCGAACCGGTGCAGTTCGAGCCGGAACTTCTGCAGCAGCTTCTCGCGGCGGGCGTGATCCCGGGGGCGGAAGCCACCATCTCGGCCGCGGGTTCCTACGTGCTGATCCAGGTGGATGGCCACGGCGAAGGGCTCGAGCTGCCGAGCGAGGTCGCCATCCACGTCTATGTGGCGGCGTAGCAGATTCCCACATCTGGGGGTGGCCAACTGGCGGAAGCACTAACCCTCGCGTATGGTGGCGGAGTCCTCTCGATCAGATAACCCGACCGGAGGCCGCACGGCAGGGCGTCTCGTTCACCCATCCTCTGCCGCGCGTCGTGACATACGACAGGGATGGGGCGGCACCCGAGGCCGGCCGAGGCGCAGGAGATCTTCTCTTTGTTCTCAGGTAATTCGAATCAACGCAGGATGTCCCCGGCCGTGAGCCTGGCCGTCGTGGCGCTCGTCGTCCCGGCCATCTTCGCCACCGTTGCCCTCCCGGCCTACGCCGCGCGCTCCACGTCCAGCGAGGGCGCGGATGCCACGGCTCAGATCCAGCATCTGAAGGCGACCGACTCGCAGATGGCCCTCGCCGATGGCACCGCCGACCTGGCGATCTCGCGGGACACCTTCACCGCGACCTCTCAGGCCGAGTTGGCGCGTGCAGCGGCTAAGGCGACTCTCGCGGCGGTCCGCTACTCCGGCCCGAGCGTGCGCGACTATCTCGCGAACCCGCCGTACCCGCGCTTCAGCCTCGCTCAGGTGGTCGCGGTCGCCGAGCAGTACCAGGGCGTGCGCTACGTGTTCGGTGGCGCATCACCGGCCGGTTTCGACTGCTCGGGGTTCACCCAGTTCGTCTACGCCCAGTTCGGCGTCGCGCTTCCGCACTCCGCGGGTCGTCAAGGATCGGGCGGAGCGCAGATTTCGCCCGCCGATGCGCTCCCCGGCGACCTGGTCGTGATGGATGGCGGCGGTCACATCGGCATCTACCTCGGGGGCAACATGATGATCGATGCCCCCGCGCCGGGCATGGTGGTGCAGATCCGCCCGATCTACACCCCGGCGCACTGGTTCGTTCGCTACGGCATCTGAGGTCTCGCTCGTTGGCACACCTTGCCGCGGTTGCGGTGAGCTTCTTGGTGCTCGCACCGAGGGTTCACCGCGATGTAACACCGTTGTTATTTGCTCGGGGTTAGTCTGGGACTCTCGGTATCAACGGATTTCGGGAGAGCCCATGTGGAACTCGAGCAGCATCCCCACCACGGATGCGCGCGCGATCGTCTTCATACGGCACAGCATTCGGCCGGTCGTGCACTGTCACGCTCCGGGTGAGTAAGGCGCTGTCGTTCGCGACGGCGCCTTTTTTGGTCTGCTCCTCCTGACATCCCGCTGACACCGGGGAATCGACAGCCCGCAAGCCGTGCGGGCGACTCGAGAGGAGCCCCTGTGCGAACCCTGGTACTCAATGCCGGCTACGAGCCGCTCGCCGTCGTGTCTTTCAAACGGGCCATCGTGCTGGTGCTCGACGGCAAGGCGTCGATCGTCGCGAGCGATGAGGAGCATCCTGTGCTGAGCGCGTCGGGGGAGTGGGATCGTCCGTCGGTGATCCTGCTGCGGCGCTACGTGCGGATTCCGAATGGCCGTGCCGTCCCGGTGTCGCGCCGCGGGGTTCTGCGCCGTGATTCCCAGCGCTGCGCGTATTGCGGAGGTTCGGCATCCACGATCGATCACGTCATCCCGCGCTCCCGTGGCGGCGCCGACAGCTGGGAGAACTTGGTCGCCTGCTGCCTGCGTTGCAACAACGTGAAGGGCGACCGCACGCCGCAGGAGATGGGATGGTCGCTGCGGTACGTCCCGCGCGCGCCGCACGGCACGGCCTGGTTGGTGCGCGGCGTCGAACGGACGCAGCCGCAGTGGGAAGAGTTCCTGGCGCCGGCTGCCTGACGCGGGCGGGTTCAGCGGGTTCCCCGTCTTCCGCGTCTTCCGCGGATTTCGCGGGAGCCGTCCCGTCGTGCCGTCCCGCGGGCCATCCCGACGAGCCATCACGCCGACGCGGGGATGTGCGGATCCGGTTGGCGTAATCGTTTTGGGAATGACCATTTCTCGGCTCGATGGCCCGTGTGACCGCTGTGTTGCGGTCCGTTATCCCAACGTGACAATTGCCGAATTCTGCTTTAGGCTCGGTCGGGTCGCACACCCGGAGGCTTTATGACGGAACGCGAGATGCCAGATGGTGTGGCATTTCTCTTCGGCGGTCAGACGAACGACTCAGAACCAGCGTTCGCACCGTCGGTCGTCGGTGAACCCGATTTTCTCATGACCTCGACTCCCGACTTCGCCGACTCCTCGGCGGCCTCCGCCCCGGTGTATCTGTCCCGGCGGGAGATGAGGGCGGCGGGCGGGTACGCGGCGCAGGCCTCCGCCATCCAGGGCTCGGCGAGTTCCACGCTGGACCGGGCGGTGATTCCCGCTTTGGTGGAGCCCGCGGCTCCCGCACCGCGCCCGGGTTCGCTCGAAGCGACCCAGGCGATGGCGGTTGCCGACATCGTCGCCGAACTGGCCGCCTCGGCGGCACCGGCCGCACCGGGGTCGAGTTCCGCGCGCGCCGTGACCGTTGCGCCCGGGTCATCCGCCCCGGCCATGTCGACGGTGGGCGGGGCAGCGACCCAGCAGTTCGACGTCGCCTCGTTGTTCGGGTTCGGAGCCTCCCAGAGTGTTCCACTGGGCAGTGTGAACCCGACCGTCGCGCGCGTCGATGCGCGTCGAGCTCGCCGGGATGCCGTGAGCGGTCTGCCACGCGAGAGTCGGCCCGTCCGCGAACGCACCGCGGTGGCCCCCAGGACCGCCAGGTCGGCATCCCAGCGCAAGTCGCTGCGGCAGCGCATCACCGGCGCTGGCGTGATGGTGCTGGTCGCTGGACTGTTCACCGTGCTCGCCCTGCCGGCGTACGCCGACAACAACGCGTCGTCGCTGACGGAGACGGCCGCCGTGCGCACGCAGAAGCTCGCGGTGAGCGCCGCCGCCGCGACCACGACGACCGCCTCGATCTCGCGGGACGGCTACACCGCCACCAGCGCGACGGCTCTCAAGTCGCTGTATGCGACTGCGATGCGCCAACAGAACATCGCGGCGTACCTGCAGTCCGGGGCGATGCAGAAGGGCGACGACTACCCCTGGTACGCGGAGCTGTCGCGCAACCAGGGTGGCGGTCTCTCCCCGCTCGGCTACTACTACCGCGAGTGCGTGGACTTCGTCGCGTGGCGTCTCAACCGCGACGCCGGCACCACGCACGCTCCGTTCAAGTGGACGTGGAGCAAGCTCACGCCCAACGGCGGCGACGGCTCGCAGTGGAAGGCCGCATGGCTGGCCCACGGCTGGCCGACCGGGACAACGCCGAAACCCGGATCCGTCGCCTGGTTCGGCACGAACCATGTCGCCTACGTCAACGGGATTCTCGACAACGGACAGGTGCTCATCGAGGAGTACAACTGGACGCCCCACGCCTACAGCACCCGCGTCATCAACCCGGGCGACGCGTACTACCTCTACGCTCCGCCGGCCTGATCGCGGCCGATGGATCTGCAGCTCGCGGGTAAGCGCGCCATCGTCTCGGGGGGTGGCGCGGGCATCGGCCTGGCCGTCGCGCGGGGGCTCGCTCGCGAGGGCGCGGATGTCGCGATCTCCGGACGCCGTGCCGGCATCGTCGAGACGGCCGCGCAGCTGGCGGCAGAGACCGGCCGGCAGGTGATCGGCATCCAGGCGGATACCGGCGACGACGACTCGGTGCGAGCCATGGTCGCGGAGGCGGTCGCCCGGCTCGGCGGGGTGGACATCCTGGTGAACACCGCGGCGACAGCCTGGACCGCCGACATGAACAAGACCGGCCTCGAGACCACCGATGAGCTGGTCCGCGGTCATTTTGAGACCAAGGTGCTCGGCTACCTGCGCACGGCGCGCGCCGCCGCCCCGCACATGATCGAGAACGGCTGGGGTCGCATCATCAACGTCAGCGGGCTCGGTGCACGCAACGCGGGTTCGGTGACGCAGACGATCCGCAACGTGGGGGTCTCCGCCCTGACGAAGAACCTTGCCGACGAACTCGGACCGCAGGGCATCAACGTGACGGTCGTGCATCCCGCGCTCACCCGCACCGCGGCGCTGACCGAGCGGCTCGCGGCGACCGCCGCGGCACAGGGCACCACCGTCGAGGCGCTCGAGGAGGGGATGGCGACCAACTCGATCCACCGCGTCATCGACGCGAGCGAGGTGGCGGATGTGGTGGTCTTCCTGGCATCGCCGCGCAGCATCGCGATCACCGGCGACGCGATCGCGGCCGGCGGCGGCGTGCCCGGCCCCATCTACTACTAGCTACTACTCGCTCCCAGCCCCGATTCGGGTCGAGCAGCCTCCGCGCGCCTGTCGAGACTCGTCACACGCACGAAATGCGTCACGTACTACCGTGTCGCCATGACGGCGCAGACCTGGCACAAGTACAGCGAGTGGCCGCTCGCTGCCGCGGCGGTGGTGTTCCTGGTCACGTTCTCGATGCAGGTGATCCAGGACGTCCCGGACTCGCGGGCCGGAATCTACGACCTGATCATCTGGATCACGTGGGGCTGCTTCGTCGTCGACTACCTGGTGAGCCTGCTGTTGGCCGAGCGGCGCGGGAGCTGGTTCGTGCGCAACCTGCACGAGTTGGCGATCCTGGCGCTGCCGATGCTGCGGCCGTTGCGCTTGATGCGGCTGCTCTCGGTGCTCAAACTCACGCACCGGGTTGCCGGCCGGGCCCTGCGCGGTCGCGTGCTGAGCTACGCGTTCGGCGGCACCATCCTGCTCTGCTATTCCGCCGCGCTTGCCGTGCTGGATGCCGAACAGAACCAGGCGCACGCGAACATCAGGAACATCGGCGATGCCCTCTGGTGGGCGGCGGTGACGATTGCGGGAGTCGGGTACGGCGACTACTACCCGATCACCTGGGTCGGCCGCCTGGTGGGCGTCGGGTTGATGATCGGCGGCATCGCGCTCATCGCGGTTGTCGCCGGTTCGCTCGCCGCGTGGATGATCGAGGCTCTCGGCAACCGCGTTGAGGCCGTCGAAGAGAAGTCCGAGGTGGACCTGCGCGCACAGCTGTCGCAGGTCAACGCTCAGCTGGAGACGTTGACGGCGATGATGGCGGAGCGGTCGGAGCGGATGGAGCGGGCGGAGCGGGACCAGTCGAGGCGAACGGGCGTCGAGTTCACGACCTGACGGGCAGCTGTTGGAGCGCCCAGGAGTTCCCGTCCGGGTCGCTGAAGTAGGCATAGAAGACACCACCCATGTCCTGAATCGGGCTGACGTCCGCCCCTCGGCCGCGAAGCTCCTCGCGGGCGGCGATCAGGTCATCCACCACCAGATGCAGCCCGTTCACCGTTCCGTCGGCCGGGTCTCCCCCCATCCCCGTTCCGATCACGACGGAGCAGGCCGACCCCGGCGGGGTGAGTTGCACGATCCGCATTCCGTTGCCGGGCTGCACATCGTGGTCGAGTTCGAAGCCGATCACCTCGGTGTAGAAGAGCTTGCTCCGCTCGACGTCGACGACGGGCAGGGGCACGAGTTCGAGCCTCATCTTCATGCGGGAGCGCCTTTCGGGGTGGTGGTCTGTCTCGTTCTGTGGTCTCATCATGCGACGATCCAGCGCCACCGGTGAGGACATCGAGGTGGACAGTCCACGCGGTGTCCTGCTGACGGTAGCGCGTTCGTCGAAGCGGTGACAGTGACCGAGAGGTCCCGATTGAGCCTGACGAGAGGACACACCATGCAGTACATGCTGCTGATCTACACCGACGCGACCGCGCCCGAACTGCCAGACGATGACAGGAGCATCGTCGACTGGGTCGCCGAGATCGAGCGCCGCGGTGTCACTCGAGGGGGCGACCGCCTGCGTCCACCCGCCGATTCGACAACGGTCCGGGTCCGGGACGGCGAGCTGAGCCTCACCGACGGGCCATACCTCGAGACGAAGGAATGGATCGCCGGCTACGACATCCTGGAGTGCGACAACCTCGACGAGGCCATCGACATCGCCTCCCGACACACGATGGCGCGTCACGGCGCGATCGAGATCCGACCGATATGGCCGCTGAATCTGTGACGGACGCCGCCGACATCGCGGCGACGGTCGACGCCGTGTTCGCGGCGGAGTCGGCTCGTATCGTCTCCGCCATCGTGCGCGTCACCGGCGACTGGCAACTGGCCGAGGACAGCCTGCAGGATGCGGCGGTCCGCGCTCTCCGAGCGTGGCCGACCGAGGGCGTGCCCCGCAATCCCGGCGCATGGTTGACGACGGTGGCGAAGAACCGTGCCATCGACCTGCTGCGGCGTTCTGCCGCTGAACGTCGTGCTGTGCTGCGCATCGCCCACGAACCGGGTGCGGGGGATTCGGCACCGGCGGGCGACGTTGCGAGGGAGGAGGAGTCGATGTTCGACGACCGACAGGTCAAAGACGGGCGGTTCGATGATGGGCGGGTCGATGACCGCCTCAGCCTCATCTTCACCTGCTGTCATCCCGCGCTCTCGATGGATGCCCGTGTCGCGCTGACCTTGCGTACCGTCGCGGGCATGAGCGTGGAGACGATCGCGCGCTCCTTCGTGGTGAGCGAGCCCACGATGGCGAAGCGACTGGTTCGGGCGCGCGCCAAGATCGCGGATGCCGGCATCCCGTATCGCGTTCCCCCGCGCGAACTGCTGCACGAGCGGATGACGGGGGTGCTCGCCGTGCTGTACCTGCTGTTCAACGCGGGGTATTCGAGCGCGCGGCCGGAGGGGCTGATCGACACGGCACTGGAAGCGGAGGCTGTCCGGCTCACGCGGCTGCTCGTGCACCTGGTGGACGCCGACGGGGTGGTCGATGCCGCCGGTGACCGTTCGGAGAGCGTGGCGCTTCTCGCGCTCATGCTGCTGAACAGCTCCCGCGATCGCGCACGTGTCGACGGGGAGGGGATGATCGTTCCGCTGGATGTCCAGGACCGTTCGCGGTGGGATCACGACGCGATCGCCGAGGCGGTGAGCCTGTTGAACGGGGTCACGTCAGAGCTGGCAGATCGCGGCGAACCGGCCGGCCGCTATTACCTGCAGGCGAGGATCGCCGCCCAGCACGGGGTGGCGGGATCCGCGGATGACACCGATTTCGCGCAGATCGCCCGGCTCTACGGTCAGCTGGCCGCCGTGATGCCGTCACCGATGGTGGAGCTGAATCGAGCGGTCGCCGTCGCGATGGCCGACGGGCCAGAGCCGGGGCTTCGGCTCGTCGAGGCGATCGCCGCATCCGGCTCGCTCGACGGCTATTACCTGCTCCCGGCGGCGAGGGCTGACCTGTTGCAGCGCCTGGGACGGGACGAGGAGGCCCGCGGTTTCTACGCCCGTGCCGCCGCACTCGCGCCGACGAGAGCCGAGCGCGCACACCTTCAGGCGAAGACCGCGTCGCTGCGTCGCTGAACTCCGCCGCATCCCGCTCCCGGCTTCGGCCGCCGGTTCAGCGGGTCAGAGCGGTCACGATGGTGACGGCGTCATTCCAGTACTTCGTGTAGTAGCCGGGGTCGGCGTTGTGTTGAACGGCATGTGCGGCCTCGGTGGGGGTCAGCGTCTTCCAGGAGGGAATGGTGACCAGAGTGGTGAAGAAGTTGTAGGCGGCGGTGTACGGCGTCATCCGGTCGGTGAGGGAACCCCACGCGCCATTGGCGCGCTGCTGGAACAGGCCGCGGCTGTCGGCTCCGGCCGCATCGCCGTGGGCGAGATTGACCAGTCCGGACTCCCCCATCGCGGTCATCACGCCGATGGCCTGGGTGTGTTCCCCGATCCCGAGCGCCCGGGCCGCGTTGATGATGTGGGCGGCGTTGACGAGCCGATCCTGACAGAAGCCGGCGATCGGTCCGGCAGGCACGGAGACGCTGCCCACTTTCACGGGAGCGGCCGGAGGGCAGGTGATCGGGAGAGCCATCGCCGCCGGCGCGGAACTGTTCGCGGCGATCCGCTGCGCGACGAACAGGGCGCCGCCGACCACGGCGGAGCCGACCACGAACAGGGCGGTCACGCCGAGCAGAAAGCGTTTCATCGGGTCTCCTCCCGACTGAAATGGTGCCTGATGAGCACAAGTAAACGCTGACAACGCGCAGGGAAGCTACCCGGTGGTGCTGGAATGGTGCCGGAACGGTGCTG
>JABBOD010000045.1 GCA_019351995.1 Acidobacteriota bacterium | reverse complement strand
CTAGCCGTGCACACCGGCCGGCGACTGCGCACGGGCGAGCAGTTCGGTGAGCGCGAGGCTTTTGCTCTCCAGCCTTCGGGGCGCGGGGTTGGGATGCGCGGGTGGCGGGATGAGCCAGTATTCGGCGTGCGTGGGGCCGCGTCGTTCGATTTCCCAATGCTGGTCGTGCAGGAGCAGGTGGTGGTGTTTACACAGCAAGATTCCGCCAGCTACGTCGGTGCGGCCGTCATCCCGTGCCCAGTGCTGAATGTGGTGAGCCTCCGACCAGGAGGGCGGGCGTTCGCAGTCGGGCCAGCGACATCCGCCGTCGCGCTCGGCGAGTGCGATGCGCTGCCGAGGGGTGAAGAGTCGCTGCTCCCGGCCGACATCGAGCGGCTGACCGTGCGTGTCGAACACGACAGGAATGGTGCCCTGGGTGCAGACGAGTCGTTCCACGGTCTCGATCGATATAGGCATCTGGTTGCCCTGGAGTCGACCGTGACCCGTGCGGGAAATCAGATCCTGTTCGGTGATCGTGACGCGGACCGCGGGGGCCCCTCGCCCGAGGAGCTGAGCTGGGTTCACCTCGGCACCGGCGGTGACCAGCCCGAAGAAGACGTCGGAGGCGAGTTGTTCGGTAGTTCGTGGATCATCCGCAATGCGTTGAGCGTGTTCCTCCTCGCGGATGAAGCGCGGGCCGCCCCGTCGGGGCGACGTCGCCCGGTCGTACACCTCGGTGACCACGGATCCCTCAATCGGGTCGAGGGTCCACACGATCCGCACCGAACCGTCACGCAGTCGCTGCAGCCGGAACTCGCGTGCCGCGCGAGCTGCTCGCTCCCGGTCGACGATCCCCGCAGCATCCAGCCCGTCGCGGAGTTCGCGGGCAAGGACGAAGAGGCGATCCGCATCCACCGTGCCTGCTTCCGCGCTGAGTTGCGTGGCCGCTTCGGCCAACGCCTGCGCGGGAACGCCCTCCCCCGGTGCGCTCAGCCCCGCCCGGATGGCATCCGCCGCATCGGTCGACACGCACCCGTCGGCGACGCCCACTGAAACGGATTCCAGCCACGGATGCGAGTGAGCGAGTTCTCCGATGCGGACGGCCTGTGCGGCCTCACGCGAGGTGGCACCCGTTGTCGCCTGGATCAGCTTCTGCGGTGTGCGGTGCCCCAACTTCTGCGCGAGCCCGTCGTGGCCGAGCTCGGGTGCCGAACGCCGCGCCAACTCACCGGCTAGAGCCGCCGAATGCGCCCGAGCGCACCGCACGTGCTGCGCCGACTGTGCGATCAGCTCAAGCAACTCGCTGTCGGAAACACGATCGACACCGTCGAGCCGGACCGCGTCGAGCGCACGCGTCGCTTCGTCGAGCAGGGTACCGGGGAGGCCATGCACCCATTTTCCTCTTTCGAACACATATTCGAAAGTTGAAGATCTCGGGGCTGCCGTGGCTGTGGAGGAGAGGACAAATAGCCCCGAGCCCCCCGGGCACCACCCGTCAGCTCAGCGAGGCCGCCTGCTTCTCCAGCGCGGCCCAGAGCTTCGCGCACTCGGCCGGGTCCAGCGCCTGCGCGGCAAGGCGCTTGTCACGGCCGGTGCCGTCGACGTAACTGCCGTTCGGGGCATCCAGCTCGCCACTGAGGAGCCCCACGAGCTGCGCGGCACCCTGCGCCGGCGTGCGCATGACGCGCGCGGCGATCCCGGCGAACGCGCTTTCGTCGAGCCCGGCGAATCGGGTGGCGACGCCGCCGGGGTGGAACGAGTTCACCTTCAGCGTCGGCTCGCGGCGGACGAGTTCGCGGGCGATCATCGCGTCGGCGCGCTTCGCCGCACCGTAGGCGGGGAAACCACGCAGCCAGGCCTTGCCGTCACGGTTGGGGTTGGTGATATCCACGTTTCCGAAGCGGTTCGCGACACTGCTGGTGAACACCACGTGCGCCGGCGACTCGAGCAGCCGCGGCAGAAGCTCCTGGGTGAGCACGAAGGGGGCGAGCACGTTGTGCTGCCAGGTGCGTTCGACACCGTTGGTGGACATTCCGCGCGTCGCGATCACCCCGCCGGCGTTGTTGCCGAGGCCGTCGATGCGCGGGTAGTGCGCGATCAACTCGCGGGCGAGCTGGCGCACATCGCTGAGCTTGTCGAAGTCCGCCAGGAACGCCGTGCCGCCGGTCTCGCGCGCCACCTCGTTCGTGCGAAACGGGTTGCGACCGACGATCGCGAGCTCGTGGCCCTGATCGGCGAGGGCGTGGGCGGCGGCGCGACCGATGCCCGAACTGGCTCCGGTGATGACGATGATCATCTTCCGAGCCTAGGCGGCTGCGGTCGGCGTCAGGATCGCGTGATGATCGCCGCGAGCGGCGCACCGACCGGCAGTTCGCCGTAGAGGTGCCCGCGCGACTCCCCGAGCCGGGACTCGACGAAGGTGTGCGAGACCTCGCTCGGCGTGGTGCGCAGCAGCAGCGAGGCCTGCAGGGCGAGCGCCAGATCGGCGACCAGCGAACGGGCGGATGCCGCGGCATCCGGTGCTCCCATCGCCGCAACCTCCGCAACGCGCCGCCTGATCCGCGCCAGGTGCGTGTCGAACACCGGATGCTCCCCCGCCGCCAGCGCCACCTCGGCGTCGAACGCCTCGAAGGTGAGCGAGCGGCCGCCGCCCGACCGGCCGCCCGACCCGCCTCCCGGTCCGCCGGAAAGCGCCCGCAGCACGTCGAGCGCGATCACGTTGCCGGATCCCTCCCACACCGCCAGCACCGGCTGCTCGCGATACCGCCGCGCCAGTGGGAACGCCTCGGTGTAGCCGTTCCCGCCGAGGCACTCGAGCGCTTCGTAGGCGTGGCCGGGTCCGCGCTTGCAGATCCAGTACTTGGCGACCGCGGTGGCGACCCGGCGGAAGGCGAGTTCGGCGTCGGACACGTCCTCGTCGTGCGCGCGGGCGAGCCGCAGCGCGGTCGCGGTGGCGGCCTCGGTTTCGAGGGCGAGATCCGCCACGACCGCCGTCATCGCGGGCTGGTCGACGAGTCGGGCACCGAACGCCGAGCGGTGGCGCACCTGCCAGAGCGCCTCGGCGGTGGACTGCCGCATCCCGGCCGCTGTGCCGAGGATGCAGTCGAGCCGCGTGCGCGCGACCATCTCGATGATCGTGCGGACGCCGCGGCCCTCCTCCCCCACGAGAACGCCGACGGTGCCGTCGAGCTCGATCTCGCTGGAGGCGTTCGCCCGGTTGCCGAGCTTGTCTTTCAGACGCTGGATGCGGAAGACGTTGCGTTCGCCGCCACCCGATGCGCCGCCCAGAACCCGCGGCACCAGAAAGCAGCCGAGCCCCGCGTCGGTCTGCGCGAGCATGAGGAAGCCGTCGCTCATCGGGGCGCTGCAGAACCACTTGTGACCGGTCAGCCGGTATGCGCCGTCCCCCTCGCCGGATGCCACGGCCCGCGTGGTGTTGGACCGCACGTCGGACCCGCCCTGCTTCTCGGTCATCGCCATGCCGAAGAGGGCGCTCCGCTTGCTCGGTCCGCCGAGCGAGCCGTCGTAGTCGCGCGACAGGAGCCGCGGCATCCATGCCTCTGCGAGCATGCGATTCTGCGTGACAACGGGGACGGCCGCGTGCGTCATCGAGATCGGGCAGGCATGCCCGGGTTCGATTTGCGCGAAGAGCATGAAGGTGGCGGCGCGAGCGACGTTCGCCCCCGGTTTCGGGTCCGCCCAGGCCGAGGTGTGCGCGCCCGCCGCCACGGCGGCTCCGATGATCCGGTGATACGAGGAGTCGTAGTCGACCTCGTCGATCCGATGCCCGTACGGGTCGAAGGCGCGCAGCTCGGGCTCCACGCGATTCGCCCGTTCGGCGTCGTGCTGGAACTCGGCGGTGCCGACATACCGCCCGAGCTCGGCGAGCGCGGGCAGCGCCCATTCCGCGTCGTAGCGCTCGACGCCCTCGCGCAGGGCGGTGTTGCTGCCGAACTCGTCGACGTCGACGCGGGCGGGCGGCTGGTTGAACACGTCGTGCGTGGCCATGTGCCGAGCGTAGTTCGCCGGCGCCGCCGGTGGGGGCCGAGGCGGGCACCGCGGTGAGGGGCAGGCGCGGGCACCCCGCGTGCTCGAACAACTTTTTCGGATGACACGCCGCGACCCAGCGGAATCCGCCGGTGTGTCATCCGAAAAAGGAGGTCGAACAACACCGCCGCGTAGCCTCGACACATGATCCCCGAAACGGACCTCTACGCTGCCGCCTTCTTCCTGGCCGATCACGCCTCCGTCGAGAACGGCAAGATCTACATGAACGGCGGGTTCTGGAACCAGATGCAGTTCGCCACCTTCCCGGCGACCGCCACGTTCTCGATCGTCGGGGTGATCAACGTGCCGTGGCAGGCGCACAACCAGTTGCACAAGTTCGAGGTCATCTTCACGGATGCCGACGGCCACCCGTTCGACGGAGCGTTCAGCGGCGAGTTCCAGATCACTCCCGCTCAGGGCGCACCGGTCGGCGAGCCGTTCCTGATGCCGATCGCGGCCAACGCCAACGGCTTCGTCTTCCAGGCGCCCGGCCACTACTCCGCCCAGCTCCTCGTCAATGGCAACGAGTTGGGGCGCTGGGGGTTCCGGGTGAACTCGACAGCGAGCCCGGATGGCGGTGCACCCGGCGGCGGCACACCCGGCGGCGCGGGCAGCGGCCCGGCCGACATCCCTCGCTTCTAGCGGCGGGTCACCATTCCGACGGGATCGCGATCCACAGCGCGAGGTAGAGCACGGCGCCGACGCCGGTGCAGAACACCAGCAACGCCATCGCGAGGCGCACGCTGTTGACGTTCCAGCCGTAGTGGGTGGCGATCGCCGCACACACCCCGGCGAAGACGCGACCCCTGATCGGACGGATGAACATCGAGTTCGACATGTCGCCGAGGGTAGCCCTCACCCCTTCAGTTGCGCCGAGGGACCGACAACTTCGAGCGGCCGCGTGACCAGTTCGCTGTGTCCCCAGTATTCGATGATCTGCCCGTCGCGCCAGCTGTAGGTGGCGAACTCGTGCCCGGCCGGGGTGCGCAGCCGCACGGCGAGCCGCCCACCCTCGACGATGGTCTCGCCGACGGTCCACACGAATCCCGGATGCTCCGCCGTCAGCCGCGCGATCCCGGCCACATAGTCGGCGGCCGCGGTCGGGACCCCCTGCACGCGCACCGGATCATGCACGAACGCGAGCGCCACATCCCAATCCCGCGCATTGCACGCGTCGAGGAAATCGCGAAAGCTGGGGAGCAACGCTGACCCGGTCATGCGGGCATTCTCCGCCCCTTGGGTGCCCGGCCGCTACCCATTTCCGCGCGATCCGTTGACGGCGATTCCGATCACGTGGTCGACGGGTGGGATGCCCGCCAGCACCGAGAAGCCGAAGGTGCGCGACTGCTCGACGCGAAATCCGGATGCTTCGATCGCGCCGACCGTGTCGCGGTTGGGGTGGCATCCGCCCGCGAGGCGGCTCCACAGCGGGGTGGCGGCGTCTTCGAGTGCGGCGAGCACCCGGTTCGTGGAGCGCACGTGCTCGTAGAACAGGAAGCGTCCGCCGGGCTTCAGCACGCGGCGGATCTCGGCGAGCACCTCCGCCTGGCTGCCGACGCTGCAGAGCACCAGGCTCGACACGACCGTGTCGATGGAGGCGTCGGCGACCGGGATTGCCTCGCCGACGCCTTCGACGACGGTGATCGGGATGCCGGAGCGGGCCGCGGCCGTCCGTGCGGCCTCGCTCGCGGCGGCTCGGAGTGCCGCGTGCGGCTCGAAGGCCAGAACGCTCGTCACCCCGTCGCCGTAGAGCTCGAAGGTGGCGCCGTACCCGGCCCCGATCTCGACGAGCGTGCCCGCCGCCGACGCCACCAGCTCGCGCCGCGATTCGCGCGCGCCGCGGTCATCCATCTGCGCGCCCAGCCGCAGGAACAGCCGGCTGAACAGCCCCGTCGATTCGGCCATGGCGCGCCTCCCGGGCGAGCGTAACCCGAGCGGCTGGCCGTTTACCCCTTCGAGACGGACACCTTCACGGGCGTCGCGTTGGCGAACAGGTCGAGCACCGGGCAGTGCGCGTCGACGACGTCGCGCAGCTGCTGGTAGCGCTCGTCCGACTCGGGGCCGCTCAGCCGGATGTCGAGGCGCACCTCGCTGAACCCGGCGCGGACGCTTTCGTCGATGCCGAACAGGCGCCGCGCATCCAGGTCGCCCTCTGCCGTGATGTCGATGTCATCCACCTGGATGCCGAGCGCATTCGCGTACAGCCGGTAGACGACGACCTGGCACGAGATGAGCGCCCCGAGGGCGAACTCGACCGGGCTGGCACCCAGGTCGTCTCCGGCGAGCGCGCCCGGCTCATCCACCAGGAATCGGTGCTTCCCGGCCCGGATGATGGACGCCACCGCGCCCTCCCCCTCGCCGGTGACCCTGTAGGTGAGCTGGGCATTCGTGGGGTCGGCGGCGATACGGGTGTTCCACGCGGTGCCCGCCTCGAGCAGGCGTGCGGCGCGCTCCTCGGAGGTGACGGACGGCGCGCTGACGGAGGTGATGGTGGTGTCGGTGATGGTCATGCGGCGACGGTACGGGTGGATGCCGCGGCCTGTCGAGCCGGCACGTCACGCGACGTTACACAGCGTCACGCGATGTCGCGGACTCTCCGCCGCCATAAACTCTCGTGTGCCCTCCGAGTCCGATCCGCCCGCCGCCGCGCCGGCCGACCCGGCCCCGACATCCGGTGGACTCGACCCCGCCGACCTCGCCGCCACCCTCCGCGTGCTCGCCCAGCTGACCGAGCTCGACGAGTCGGACCCCGACTTCTTGGCCGTGCGCCAGGCCACCGCGAAGATGTTCAAGGCCGTGAAGCAGTCACGTCGCGTCGACGCCCGCGAACGGGACGCCGCGGCCGACCGCGCGGTCGTCGCCGCCACCGCCACCGGCGCCCCCGACCGCATCGATGACGAGACCCGCGGCATCCCGATCTCGGCGAAGGGCGGCGCGACGGCGACGACCGCCGGCACCCTGCGCAAACCGCGCCCCTGCTATATCTGCAAGCAGGACTACACGGTCGTCGACGCCTTCTATCACCAGCTCTGCCCGAGCTGCGCCGCCCTCAGCCACGCCAAGCGCGACGCCCGCACCGACCTCAGCGGCAAGCGCGCCCTGCTCACCGGCGGCCGCGCCAAGATCGGCATGTACATCGCGCTGCGCCTGCTGCGGGATGGCGCGCACACCACGATCACCACCAGATTCCCGCGGGATGCCGTGCGCCGGTTCACGGGCCTGCCTGACTCGGGCGAGTGGATCCACCGTCTGCGCGTCGTCGGAATCGACCTGCGCGACCCCGCCCAGGTGATCGCCCTCGCCGAGTCGGTCGCCGAGGCCGGGCCCCTCGACATCCTGATCAACAACGCCACCCAGACCGTGCGCCGCTCCCCCGGTGCCTACCAGCCGCTGGTGGATGCCGAGCTCGCCCCGCTTCCGGACGGCCCGCTCCCCGAGCTGGTCACCTTCGGCCACACGAACGACGCCCACCCGCTGGCGCTTCAGCGCTCGGTGGCCGCGCATCCGATCCTGGCTGCCGCGGCATCCGCTGCGGAGTCTCTGACGGCACAGAAGGCCGACGAGCTGACCGGGGCGGCGATGGCGGCGGGGTCGAGTTCGCTCGCACGCCTGGCGGCCGGAACCGCGATCGACGCCGGCGGCCTGCTGCCCGACCTGCACCACCAGAACTCGTGGACGCAGGCCGTGCACGAGGTGGACCCGCTCGAGATGCTCGAGGTGCAGCTGGCCAACACGACGGCTCCGTTCATCCTGATCTCGCGGCTGCGCGCTTCGCTCGCGGCGTCGCCCGCCCGCCGTACCTACATCGTGAACGTCTCGGCGATGGAGGGCGTCTTCGCCCGCGGCTACAAGGGCCCCGGCCACCCGCACACCAACATGGCCAAGGCCGCCGTGAACATGCTCACCCGCACCAGCGCCCGCGAGATGTTCGAGACCGACGGCATCCTCATGACCAGCGTTGACACCGGCTGGATCACCGACGAGCGTCCTCACCCGACGAAGGTGCGACTGGCCGAAGAGGGGTTCCACGCGCCGCTGGACCTCGTAGATGGGGCTGCTCGCGTGTACGACCCCGTCGTGCGCGGCGAAGCCGGCGAGGACGTGTTCGGGGTGTTCCTGAAGGACTACGCGCCGTCGAACTGGTGAACTCTCAGGAGGCGTGACGTCGGCGGGAAGAGACTCACTGGGCCCGTCTTCCCGATCTCGGATAGCTGCGCAACAGCCTAGAACTGGCGGCCAGGGCGCCCGACTTGCTGCGGGCATCCAATCACGGGTCTGGCGCCGCCACCAGGTGTCGTAGGCTCCGAACATGTCACGGCGGACGCTCCGGATCCAGTGGATCTCCATCGGGTCGGCGCTGGCACTGTTGGCCGCCGCGAGCGTGACCGGCGGGCTCGTCCTTCAGCAAGCTGGCAACTCGGTCGGCGAGTCGCTCGTCTTGCTTGCTGAGCTTCTGGCGGCGTTCTCTGCGGCGAGCTTCGTGGTGCTCGCCGTCGCGCTCAAGAGGTGGCGACCTCCTGCCGCCACAGGCGCGCCCATGACCAAGCGATCGAGACCCCCTCGCACCGTGTCGAAGCTGTCACGCTACATCCGCGGCATCTTCCAGGGATTTGGAGCGTTTGTGTTGCTCATCGTCGGGCTCCTGGTGCTCGCCCGGGGGAGCAAGGCCGGAATCGTCGTCATCGCGATCGGCATCGCATTCGGGGTCGCCGCGTTGGCGAACTTCTGGCTCGCGGAACGCACGAGCCGCGCGGGTGCGACCGCTCGGTCGGCCGAGCCGTCCTCGGACTGAGCCGTGCCCGAGCGACCCGAGATTGTCTGCATCTGCGGCTCGACGCGCTTCATCGACGAGATGCGCGCGGCGAACCGTGAGCTGACCTTCGCGGGTGTCATCGTCGTCGCGCCCGGCGAAGCCGAGGAGGTAGTCACCGACGAGCAGAAGACCGCGCTGGACGCCCTCCACCTGCGCAAGATCAACCTGGCGGACCGCGTGCTGGTCGTCAACCCCGGCCGGTATCTCGGCGACTCAACGAGGAGGGAGATCGCCTATTCCCACGCCACGGGCAAGCCGGTCTCGTTCACCGATCCCGTCTGAGCAGTGGGCGCGTCGTGTTGCGCGGGGAACGAATCCGGGGCGCGTCCGTCATGGCTGCGACTCGCGCCCTCGCGTCACATCGGGATGCCGCGGTTCCACCCCGGCTTCTGCAGCAGCAGTTCGTCGTGCTCGCGGTTGCGGCACTCGGCGAGGAAGGGGAGGGCTCGCGACGGATCCTCCAGGTAGTCGCGGTACCTCGCGTCATCCAGCGCGTAGAACTCCTCGTAGTCGGCGACGCCGATGGTCACCGGGAACGAGAGGTAGTGCTGGCCGCTCGCATCGTCGACACCGAGCGAGAACCGCTCCTCGCGGGAGAAGTACTCGTCGACCCGTTTCATCGCCCGCCATGCGAAGACCGAACGCTGTTGCTCCAGCAGCTCCCAGAGCTTCGCGCCCTCGGCCGGGTCGAGCGCCTGCTTCGCGGCGCCGCGGTCGGGCTTGTCCCAGGCGGTGAAATACGAGCCGGATGGGGCATCCGGGGTCTCGGTCAGCAAGCCCACCAGCAGCGCGGCACCCTGCTCTGGCGTGCGAATGACGCGCCGGATCAGTGGAGCGAGCGGCGTCGAGTCGAATCCGCCGAAGCGAGTGGCGACCGCGCCGGGATGGAACGAGTAGACGTGGAGCGGGGTGCGACGCGCATATTCCTTGGCGAGCATGAGGTCAGCGCGCTTCGCCTGCCCGTACGCAGGGAAGCCACGCATCCAGCGACCGCGGTCGTGGTTCGGGTCGGCGACATCCACGTTTTCGAGCTTGTTGCCGCTGCTGCTCGTGAACACGATGCGAGCGTCGCTTGCGAGCAGCCGCGGCAGGAGCACCTGCGTGAGCACAAACGGCGCGAGCACGTTGCTCTGCCAGGTGCGCTCGTGGCGGTCGTTGGTGAGCGCGCGCGTGGCGATCACCCCTCCGGCGTTGTTGGCGAGCCCGTCGATCTTCGGGTACGCCGCCAGAAGCTCCGCTCCCAGCTCGCGCACGGCGGCCAGGCTGTCGAAGTCGGCGATGAAGGGATCCCCGCCCACCTCGGCCGCGACCTCGCGAACCCGATCGACGGTGCGACCCACGACGGCGATGTCGTGACCGCGTTTCGCCAGCTCGATGGCGGCCGCCCGTCCGATGCCGGAGCTCGCCCCGGTGATGATGATGCGCATGCCCTCAGTCTGCTCGATCGGTGCATCCGTTCCTGCCGATTTGGAATCCTCGTCCGGGATGCGAGAGCCATTCATAACCTGGCAAAGTCCTAGCCCGCGCTGGCATCGGCAAACCTCCCCGCTTGACGACTGACAGGTCGACCGCGAATGCCTGTTCTTTACCGCGCGAGCTGGGCCGAGGCGAACGTCAGTGCAGGAGCTGCGAGCCGATCACGGCCAGCAGCTCGAGCTTGTCGTGGCTCTCGCTTCCGGGGATCGCGGTGTAGACGAGCAGCGAATGACCCTGGTCGGGGTCGATCAGTCGCTGGCAGGTGAGTTCGAGCGTCCCGAGCTCGGGGTGCACGAAGTGCTTCACCTCCGCCGGGCGGATGCCGATCTCATGGAGCTCCCACGCGGCGCGGAACTCGCCACTGTCCCGGAGCAGTTCGTCGGCGATGTGGGCGGCGAGCGAGCCAGGACCACGGAGGGTCGACAGCTCGCGCAGGCCCGAGGCGAACATCCGGGTCAGGAATGCCTGGTCCTCGGGCGCGTAGAGGGCTCGCGTGGCGGGATCGGTGAACCAGCGATAGCCGACGCTGCGGGCCGATCCGGTGAAGCGGGTTGTGTCGCCGGTGAGCGCGACACCGAGCGGCGTCTGGCGGAGGGTCTCGCCCAGTTCGGTGACGATCTCCGCGGGGGTGTCGACCAGCCGATCGAAGATGCGCAGCAGCCCGGGGTTGATGTGCTTGCTGCCGATTCCGCGTGATGGCGGCTGGTGACCAGCCAGGCGGTAGAGATGGTCGCGTTCGTCCAGCGAGAGGTGCAGACCCTGCGCGATCGAGCCGATCATCTGCTCGGACGGCTGGGCTCCGCGCTCCTGTTCGAGGCGCGAGTAATAGTCGGTGGACATGTGGCAGAGCGCGGCAACCTCCTCACGTCGCAGTCCTGCGGTGCGCCGGCGCTGTCCGCGCGGGAGTCCGACGTCGTCGGGGAGTAACGCCGTGCGTCTGCTGCGCAGGAAGTCGGCGAGGCCGGGGCGGTCGATGGTCACGTGCCCAGTCTGACTCGACACGGATCACGGAACCAGGGACGCAGGGACCCTGGATGCCGCCGGCGCCCCCCCCTCACGATGGAGCCGTGACCCCCCGCAACTCCGACTTCGCCCTCCCCGACCTCGCCGGAACCCGCGCGCTCCTCACCGGCGGCAGCGACGGAATCGGCCTCGGCATCGCGACGCACCTCGCCGCGGCGGGCGCCGAGGTGCTGCTCCCCGTCCGCAACCAGGCGAAAGGCGCTGCCGCGGTCGCGACGATCCGAGAGACGGTCCCGGATGCGCGCATCACGCTGCACCCGCTCGACCTGTCATCGCTCGAGTCGATCGCGCGGCTCGGAGACGCGCTGCGGTCGGCGGGTGAACCGATCCACCTGCTGATCAACAACGCTGGCGTGATGACGCCTCCCCAGCGCCAGACCACCGCCGACGGGTTCGAGCTGCAGTTCGGCACCAACCATCTGGGCCACATGGCGATGGTGGGCCACGTCCTCCCCCTGCTCGTCGCGGGTCGCGCCCGCGTTACCTCGCAGCTCAGCCTCGCCGCCAATCAGGGCAAGATCAACTGGGATGACCTGAACTGGCAGCACTCCTACAACGGCATGCGAGCCTACTCACAGTCGAAGATCGCGCTCGGCCTCCTCGGGCTGGAACTCGATCGCCGTAGCCGGGCAGGCGGGTGGGGTATCACGAGCAACCTCGCGCATCCGGGCGTGGCGCCGACCAGTCTGCTGTCGGCCCGTCCAGAGCTCGGCCGTGGCCGTGCCAGCAGCGGACGCAGCCTGATCGGTGCGCTGTCGGCCCGCGGCATCCTGTTCGGCACCGCGACGAGCGCCGGCCTCCCCGCGCTCCTCGCCGCGACGGGATCCGACGCGCGGGGTCCGCACTTCTACGGGCCGAGCGGGCCCGGTCACCTCGGCGGTCCCCCGGCCGAGCAGGCGCTCTACAGTCGGCTCCGCAGCGAGGCGGATGCCCGCCGTATCTGGGATGCGTCGGTCGAGCTCACCGGAGTCGACGTCGCGGTCTGAATTACGGGCGCCCGCCCGTGTCAGGTCACAGACACAAACACACACCCGGGTGCGTGACCGCAGAACCGGCATGCTCGACGGGAAGGCGTACCGCGCGGGAGCGACGCGGCGCTATGCCGCGGCGCTGCCCGCGCGCTTGGAGGCGAGCGTCCGCCCGTGCTCGATCGCGAGCTGCTGCGCGGCGGCGTGGACTTCCGCGGCCTGGTCCTTCAGGGCATCCATCGCCGGGTTGACGCCCACGAGGGTCAGCTGACGCTGCACGACGAGCAGGTCGGCCTTCCAGATGTTCTCGATCACGTGACGCAACCACGGGGTGGAGTGGTCCCAGTCGGCCTTGCCCGACTCGGCGCTGTAGTCGCCGCCGAGCACCGTGGCCAGCACCACCGGCTTGCCGGCCAGGGCGCCCGACTTGATGCGCGCATCCGTGTAGGTGATGTCGAACCAGCTCTTCACGTGGGCGGCGATCCCCCAGTTGTAGAACGGGATCGCCAGCAGGATCGCGTCGGCATCGATCAGCTCGTCGGCGAGCGTCGTGGCGAGCGCGCGGGCGTCGCGCTGCCGCTCGCTGAGGTCGGCCGCGGCGGTCTGACCGCTCGTGAGGATGTCGCGCCAGGCGGCCGCGGGCAGCGGCTCGGTGCCGATGTCGCGGCGGGTGACCACGGAATCCGGATGCTGCGACGTCCACTCGGTTTCGACGAGGTCGGCCAGCGCACGGCTCTGCGAGGTCGCGGGGTTGATGCTGGCGTCGAGACGGTAGAGCGACATGGGATCTCCTGGATGACTGAGTGACTAATAAAAGCAAAGTGACTAGGGAGAGCGTAGCACCGCTACCATAAGTGGATGTCCGAGCACGTTGCGCCTGAAGCCGCCCCCGAGGCCGCCCCGGTCTGCGACTCCGCGATCACGCTCGCCTTCTCGGTGCTCGGCAAGCGGTGGAACGGGATGATCCTGAGCGTGCTGGGTTCCGGCGTCACCACCTTCGTCGGCCTGCGCAAAGCGGTCAGCGGCATCAGCGACACCGTGCTCGCCGAGCGGTTGCTCGAGCTGGCCGACGTGGGACTCATCAGCCGGGCCGTGACCGACGGACCACCCGTCACCGTGCGCTACGAGCTGACGACAGCCGGCGCCGAACTGGTACCGACGATCGCGCAGCTCGGGCTCTGGGCGACGCGGAACCTGCGGTTGCCCGTGGAGCACGCGACTAGCTGAGCGCGACCGGCAGCGAGAGCAGCGCCAGCAGAACCGACACGGGAACCATGACGGCACGCTCTCGCGGGCTTCGGCTCAAGAGGTTGGGGACGATGCTGAGCACGAAATATGCGAACAAGATCCACATCCCGACCCGAGAGATGGGCTCCGCGACTACGTCGATCCAGCCGCCCCGGTCGAGAGCAACGACCGCCACGACGGCGTAGATGGCAACCGAAACCGCGCTCCCGATCCGCAATTTTCGCGGAAGCACACGATGTGTCCCACCCCAGGCGAAACGGCCGAGAGGGGCGCCCGCTGCGAGCGCGACCTGGAACACCGCCAGGACGGTCAAAACCGACAGCAGAGCGATGAGCGCGATCGCGCCGAGATTCTGGATCATGCGAACACCGTGGCCTGGCGCCGTGCCGCGGCGCGGACAGCGCGCCGGTAGATGACGAACTCGGCGACGGCGAGGTTGATAGCCCAGGCAGCTCCCATGGCGACGGCCCGGGCGATCTCATTGGTCGAGCCGAAGAGGATCGAGCCCGGGATGAGCGAGAGAGCCTGTGTGCCTGCGGCGACGCCGAGCGCGTAGGCGCGCGTCATCCACGCCCCATGGGCCACGAAGCTGCGGCGAAACAGAGCGCGGACGGCGAGCACGAGAGAGACGACCATGTACGAGCCGAACACGACCCGGATGACGATCAAGGCCGGTCCGTCGCCGACGGGATGCGCAGACAGGGTAGCCATCCACAGGCCAGAAAGAGCGACGACGAACCCTGCAGGGACGAGCACCCGCCCGGCCAAGCTGTGCCAGCTTCGCCTTCCGCGACGGAGTGCCGGAAGAAACTGGAAGGCGCCGACGACGCTGAACACGGTCGCGGCGACGATGTGCAGGATGACCGGGATCGGCGATCCCGTGAACCGCGCCGCTTCCGGAATAAGCGCGGGGCCGCCACCCAGCTGCGTGAGCCGCAGCGAGCCGGAGACGATCGGGATCAGGGTGAGCAGGATCAAGCCGAAGGGGATGAGCCAGACTCCGCGGGAGTGTTCGAGCTGAGTGGATGCAGTGACCATGCCTGAAAGGTAGGAGCGATGGCCGCGGCGGGACATCACCACATGTGGTGATCGGTGCCATGATGACGCATGGCGACTCCGGTCCTCTCGACCAAGTTCTTCGTCCCGCCGCAGCGCGCGCACTTCGTCGCCCGCTCCCGCCTGCTCGACCGGCTGACCGAGGGCCGCGCGCGCCATCGGAAGGTCACGCTCATCTCCGCACCGGCGGGGTTCGGCAAGACGACCATTCTGAGCGAATGGATCGCCGACATCGCGAGCAAGGAGCCAGACACTCGAATCGGCTGGGTCTCACTCGACGAGGGCGACAACGACCCCGCGCGTTTTCTCGACTACGTGTTCGCAGCGCTGAAGTACCCGCCGAGGGACGGAGCCCCGGAGCCGGTCATCGCCGAGCTGATCAACCTCGTCGAGCGTGACTCGGCCCCCGCGCTCTTGATCCTGGATGACTTTCAGGTCATCGACTCTGTCGCGGTTCGTGAGGCGGTGGTGTCTCTTCTCGCGCACCAGCCGGCGAAGCTGCACCTCGTCATTGCGAGCCGATCCGACCCGCCGCTGCCACTCGGTCGCCTTCGCGCCGCCGGAGACCTCACCGAGCTGCGGGCGGCGGAACTGCGCTTCACCCCGGAGGAATCGCGCACCTTTCTGAACGAGGTGATGGGCCTCGAGCTGTCCGCCGGCGACATCGCCGCACTGGAGTCGCGCACCGAGGGCTGGATCGCGGGACTCCAACTCGCCGCACTCTCGATGCGCGAACACGAGGACGTCGCCGGGTTCATCGAGGCCTTCACCGGCAGCAACCGCTTCGTCGTCGACTACCTCGCCGAGGAGGTGCTGCAGCGACAACCGGATGCACTGCGCAGCTTCCTGCTGCAGACGGCCTTCCTCGACCGGCTTACCGCCTCCCTCTGCGATGCACTCACCGGACGCACGGACGGCCACGAGATGCTCGACGCACTCGAGCGCGACAACCTGTTTCTCGTGCCACTCGATGAGCAGCGTCAGTGGTACCGGTACCACAACCTCTTCGCCGACGTGCTGCGCGCGCGATCGAGGCGCGAAGACCGTGACCGGGTCGCAGAGCTGCATCGGCTCGCCAGCATGTGGCACGAGCAGCACGAGTTGCTCGAGCCCGCGATCAGCTACGCGCTCGCCGGCAAACACTTCGAGCGCGCCGCGCACCTGATCGAACGATCGCTGCCCGAGATGCGACGGCGTCGGCACGACATGACCTTGCTCGCGTGGCTGAAGCTGCTGCCCGACGACACCACCCGTCGCCTGCCGGTCTTGCGCACCTTCTCGGCCTGGTCGATGTTCATCGCCGGAGACCTCGACGGCGCCGACCGTCGCTTCGGCGAGATCGAGGAGTCGCTGCGATCGGCCGACGGCCACGACTCGCTCGCCGGCGAAGAGCTGAGCAAGCTGCCGGTGACGATCGCCGCGTATCGGGCCGCGATCGCCCAGGCCCGCGGCGACATCCACGCCACCGAGGTGCACGCTCGCCGCGCGCTCGAGCTGAGTCCCGCCGACGACCACCTGGGCCGAGGAGCCGGAGGAGGCCTGCTCGCGCTCGCGCTGTGGGCGCAGGGTGATGTCGGAGCTGCCGTTCCCGCCTTCCGGGACGCCATGTCGAGCCTGGAGGTGGCCGGACACCTGACCGATGCGATCTCGGGCACCGTCTTCATGGCAGACATGCTCGCGGTACAGGGCCGTCGCCTCGCCGCGCGGGAAGCGTTCGAACGAGCAACCGTGCTCGCCGCAACGGCCGGTGACGGGTGGGCCGTCGACCTGCACCCCGGAATGAGCGAGCTGGCCCGCGAAGAGGACGACCTCGACGGTGCCCTCGCGAGACTCACCGCCGAACCCCCAAGCGGCGCCCATGCGGGCGTACCCGAGAACCGCTACCGCTGGTTCGTCGCCATGTCCCGGGTCCGAGAAGCGCAGGAACACCTGGATGAGGCGGCAGAACTGCTCGACGAGGCCGAACGGTTCTACCTGCGGGGCTTCTTCCCCGACACCCGCCCGATCTCCGCCATGCGGGCGCGGATCTGGATCAAACAGGGTCGATTCGCCGACGCCGTGGCGTGGGCCGCCGAGCGCTCGGTGTCGGCCGATGACGACGTGGAGTACCTGCACGAGTTCGAGCATGTGACGCTCGCGCGCCTCCTGATCGCGCGCTCGCGGTCGGGAGGCGACGGGAGAGATGCCCCCGACGCAACCGACGTCCGTGCCACCGACGCAACAGGCGCCACACGCCTGCTCGACCGGCTGCTCGGTGCCGCGGAGGCAGGCGGCCGAGGGGGGAGCGTGAACGAGATCCTGGTACTGCAATCGCTCGCCCTCCACGCACAGGGTCGACTGCTCGACGCCATGGCCCCGCTGCGCCGAGCGCTCATGCTGGCGGAACCGGAGGGATATCTGCGTCTCTTCACCGACGAAGGGGCACCGATGGCCGCGCTGCTGGATGAGGCCGGGCGCCGCGCGATCATGCCCGACTACGTGCGTCGGCTGCGGCGCGCCCTAGGGATCGCGACGCCGACGGTCGATGCGCTTGTCGAGGCTCTCAGTGACCGCGAGGTGACCGTGCTGCGTCTCTTGGCGACCGAGCTCACCGGGCCGCAAATAGCCGGTGAGCTCTACATCTCGGTCAACACGCTTCGCACTCACACGAAGCACATCTTCGACAAGCTCGGCGTGAGTGGACGTCCCGCCGCCGTGCGGCGAGCGCAGGAGCAGGGGCTGCTCTGACCACGATCACCACATGTGGTGATGCCAGGTGCCCCCGGGCATCCGTAGCTTTCGAGTGATCCCGAGGCGTCCGCCCGGGTCGACCGGAACGAGGAGCCCCACCATGAGCATCACCGCCACCAGCCTGACCCGCGCGGGGGCCGTCGCCCTCGCCGTCGCGGGTGTCATCTTCATCCTGATCCAGCCGCTGCATCCTCACGAGGATGTCGCCGGAATCACCACCAGCATCTGGGTGACCGTGCACCTCATGAGCTGGACCATGGCCGTGCTCGGTCTGGCCGGCGTGTCGGCGATCTACCTCACGCAGGTGAAGAAGTTCGGCGTGCTGGGCCTGCTCGCCTACCTGGTGTTCTCGTTGTTCTTCATCACGCAGGCCTGCGTGAACTTCGCCGAGGCGTTCATCCTGCCGCTCAGCGCTGCCGGAACACCCAAGCTCACCGAGGACGTCGCCAGCCTGTTCGTCAGCGGCTACGTGCTGCAGACCGATGTCGGCCCGCTCGCGATCGTCGGCTCGATCGGCGCCGTGCTCTACCTCGGCGGCGGAGTGATCTTCGGCGTCGCGGTCATCCGGGCGAACGTGCTGCCGCGCTGGACCGGCATCCTGCTGATCGTTGCCGCTCTCGCATCCCTCTCGGCCGCCGTCCTGCCGCATGAACTGGCCCGCTACGCGGCGGTGCCGATGGGCCTGGCGCTAATCGCCCTCGGCGTCGCGCAGTTCGTGCAGCAGCGCGGCTCGACGACGGCGCTGAACGAGCGTCGCCTCGAGACGGTGTCCGCGTAGCTCGACAGCAAGGTGGGGGTCCGGATGTTGGACTCCCACCTTTCGCCGTTTATCGCGAGGGGAAGAGCACGTGGATTCGATGGTCGAAATCCGGCTTGACGGACAGCTGGACGCACGATGGGCCGACTGGTTCGACGGAATGACACTTTTACCGCACGACGATGGCACCACGACTCTGGTTGGATCGGTAGCCGATCAGGCGGCACTGCACGGCCTGCTTCGCCGGGTCGGCGACCTGGGCATGACCTTGATCTCGGTCAATGCGCACGGGTCGCGGGCGTGAGCGGACCAGCGCATCGGGCATCCCACTCATCCCCAGAGCTCGGCGAGCGACCCCGCGAGCCCTCGGCCCTGCTCGTAACCACCACGAGCCGCCAGGGGACGTGTCGACGAATCCGCCGCACTGGCGTTGAACACCTCGTTGGCGCGGGCATCTGGGAAGACGGCCTCGACCCTGCTGCCCGCCGCGCGCAGCTCCGCCACCTGCGTGGCAAGGTCCATGCCCCAGTCGAGCGGTGTCCGTGACCGGCCGCCGAAGGGATCCAGCACCAGCACCCGGTCGCATCCCGCCGCCAGGTCCGCGTTGGAGCTGCGTCGGTATGCGCCGTTGAGGTAGCGGTCGTCGCCCAGGTGGTACGCGCCCGCGCTGCCGTTGCTGGTGCTCGCGGCCACGGCATCCGCCAGTTGGATGCCGCTGCCGCGGTCGAACACGAGCGGTTGCGCCGTGCGCGCATCGACCGCCGTGATCAGCACCCGCTGCCGCGGCCAATCCTGGCTGGGGAGCCGAGCCGCGACGATGTCGTGCCAGTGGCGCGAGGTCTCGTCGTCGGCGGCATCCAGGTCGAGGATCGCGGAGGACATGCGGCGGCGCCAGTCAGCGGCATCGGTGGAGGCGGCGATGATCTGGTCCGACCACGCCAGATACTCGGATGCCGACATCGCTGCGCGGGCGGGATCAGCGCTGGACTGAGGGCTCCTGCCCGGTCGCGCGGGCTGCGGACGATGCGGGGTGACTTCGGCCTGGGTCGCGGCATACAACTCGGCCGGACGCGTTCCGCTGGTGATCATCGCGGCGGCCGTCGAGCCGGCGGAGGTGCCGATGACGAGCTCGGCCTGGGTGAGATCCACGCCGGCCTCAGCGAGCCCGGCGACGAGCCCGGTCTGCCAGGCGTTGCCGGCCGCGCCGGCCCCGGCGAGAACCAGGGAGCGCGTGGGCTTGTTCGAAGAAGTGGTGTTCATGGGAGTGCCTTTCGCGAATGCAGGCGGGCGCTCCCCCGGCGACTAGGACAGTCGCGAGACCGTGCCCTGCAGGAGAGCACCCGTGACGGATGTTGCGTGCATGGGTGTCACCTCCTGGGGCCGTGGGTCACGGGAATGGTTGCACACGAGTACTGCGGTGCGCAACGAGGTGGGCCACTGTCGAGACCGCGCGACCGGCGCATCCACATCAGTCGCTCAGGAGTCGCTCACAGAGTCGCGTCACCGCCGCAGCGAGCGGCGGAACGTCATTGACAGCCGTCGCACGCACGATTGAGTGGGCGGTGTCAAAATAGCGATGAGCGAGCTGATCGCGCATACGCGAGATCTCTGCCCAGGGGATGGTCGGCTCAGCAGCAAGCAGATCCGGGTCGATGTCTTTGACAGCCTCACCGATCTCGATCAGGCGCGCTCGAATTGCATCAAACACGATGTCCTCGTCGACGTCCGCTCGCACCATGTAGCTCGTAATCGCGTCGCACGCTGCTTGGATGTCACCCAGTCTTTCGCGGTCGGGTCGACTCACAGTGAGATCGCCTCCGCGAGCACCCGCTCGGCGACATCCGGCTTCAGGCTGTTCGCTGGCACCACGTCCACCGTCGTGCCGAGGATGCGCTCAGCCTCGCTGCGCATCCTGCCGAGGGTGAACAGGCCCACGTCTGGTTCGATATCGACGAGCAGATCGATGTCGCTCTGTGGCCCATCGTTTCCGCGAGCAACGCTGCCGAACACCCGGATGTTGCGCGCGCCCAACTTCGTTAGCGTGCGCTGCAATCGGGCGCTGTTCAGATCGATTGCCTGCCGTCGCGCAGAAGCAGTCGCGGCGGGAACGAGCACGAGATCCAAGTCGAATCCGGTCGCGGCAACCAGCTTCTTCAGCGTCTCGACGCTGGGCTCTCGCCGGGAAGACTCGTAGGCGCTCACCACGCTCTGAGCGATCCTCGCCCGTGCGGCCAACTCGGTCTGCGTCATCCCGGCGCGTGCGCGTGCGCTCCGAAGAGTGGAAGCAGCGCTGTGAACCATAAAATGACTATAGCGAATTGTAGATATTCCCGCGGTTCGACCCCTAACCAAGTGACGTCACCATGCTGCGCAGGATGCTGCGCGCCTGCTGCCGCGATGTCGCATCGAGCTCGGCCAGCATCCTGTCTTCCACCGCTTTCACGGCCGCCGTCGCCTTCGCCAGCTCGCGGCGGCCGCGCGGAGTGAGCTGCGTCGGGAGGGTCTTGCCCACCCTGGCCTCGACCGGTCGGGTGACGATCCCGTCGTGCTCCAGGGACTGCAGCAGCACGTTCATGGACTGCCGAGACACGAACGTTCCGCGCGCCAGCTCGGAGTTCGAGAGACCCGGACGCTGAGCCAACAATTCCAGGCATGAGTAGTGCGTCACCGTCATGCCGAGCGGTCGCAGCACGGCCTCCATGGCGGTACGCAGCGCGCTCGAGGCCTCCTTCAGCAGATAGCCGAGCGAGGTCTCGAGGTCGATTCCCTGCTGCAGGTCATTCATGTCAGTAGTCTGACATAGACTTCACGGTGTCAGATAACTGACACGAAACGATTGGAACATTCCCATGGCTGTCACCGGACCAGACTTCCTCTCCCTGCAGGCCCGCGACCTCGAACTGTCCGCCGCGTTCTACGAGCAGTACCTCGGGCTCGTCCGCGCCACGACCGGCCCCCCGCACGCCGTCGTCTTCGACACCACGTCGGCAGCCTTCGCGCTGCGCGAGGTGGTCGCGGGCACAGACCTGGATGCCGCTGCACACCCCGGCATCGGAGCGGCAATCTGGATGCACGCCGACAACGTCCAAAGCATCCACGACGCCCTGGTCTCGGATGGCAAGACCATCGTGTCCGCGCCGATCGACGGGCCGTTCGGGCGCACCTTCACGTTCGCCGACCCAGACGGGTACCGGATCACGCTCCACGACCGGGCCTGAGCCCCGGCGGGGGCTGGACGCTCGGTGCAGCACTGATGCCTCGGTGCTACACTTAGCCCATGCCGACCACACGACCCCGCCACACGCTGACGGAGACGGACGAGATCGCGCGGGCTCTCGACGATGCGGCCCTGGCCTGGCCCGAGTTTCGCGGTGACCGCGGCGCACTTCTTCGAAAGTTGGTGGAGGCCGGTCACGCGTCGGTGCACGTCGACGGTGGGGTTCGCGAGCTACTCGCCGGTGCGGCCGGCGCCGCAACCGGCGCCTATCCTCGCGATGCCCGCGCCACACTCCTGGATGAGTGGCCGGAGTGATCGTCCTCGACGCCAACGTGCTGATCGGCTTTCTCGACGCCACCGACCCGCACCACGACGCATCACTCGACCTCCTGGAACGCCACTTCGTCGACGGGTTCGGAAGCAATGTGCTGAGCGTGGCCGAGGCTCTGGTGCACCCGACGCGAGTAGGCCGTCAGGATGCCGCGGCGGCATCCCTCGCAAAGATCGGCGTGCAGGTGCTCGGCTTGGACCCCGCGGAGGCGACTCCTCTGGCCGGCGTGCGCACCGCCCATCGCTTGCGCATGCCCGACGCCGTCGCGCTGCACACCGCCATCCGCACCGGCTCGGCGTTGGCCACCTTTGACACGAGCCTGGCGGCTGCGACGGAGCGGGCCGGGGTTCCGCTCGCGAGCTAG
>JABBOD010000044.1 GCA_019351995.1 Acidobacteriota bacterium | reverse complement strand
ACATATGTTCGATTGCCGAGACAATGAACACATGGCTCACTCCCCCGCATTTGCTGACCTGGTCGACTTGTCGGCGCGGTTCGTAGCGCCCGCGTCGTCGGGGTTGAGTGACGCCGCCTTGATGGAAACGCAACGCCAGCTGGACGAATTTCGCCGTCGAAGCGACGCCTGGTCCGCGTCGGTCGCGGCCGAAATCGCCTACCGATCTCGCCGAGCACTCGGCGATGCCGGGCTGGCCCGCCGGTTGGGAGCTCGCACCCCGGAACTGCTTGTGCAGCACCTTGCTGGCACCACTCTCCGCGAAGCTCACACCATGGTGCGGGTCGGCACTCTCATCACGGAGCCATCTTCGTTGTCCGCCATCGGGTCGGCAGTCGCCGACGGCTCACTCTCGTTGGATGCCGCCGACGTGATCCGCGCGGGTGTTTCTGGCCTCGACCCGGCGGTGCCCGAGCGGACGGTCGTCGATCTCGTTCACACCATGGTGCGGGATGCCCCCACTCTCACGGTGGAGAAGCTCGCTGCCCGAACGCGCGAACACGCCGCCGACCTGGATGAGGCGCACGTTGTCGACCGGGAACGCGCGATGCGCGATGCGCGCTATCTCAGGATCAGGCCCCAATCGGATGGAATGACGCGCCTCTCGGGTTTGCTCGACCCGGAATCCGCTGCAGTCATCGTCTCAACCTTCGACGCGATCACGTCACCTCGACGCGGTGGCCCCCGTTTCGTCGATCCGGCCGCGCGCGATTACGCCGAACGGCTCAGCCACGACGAGCGCACCACCGATCAACTCACCGCCGACGCGTTTGTGGAGCTCGTCCGCCTCGGAGCAACCGCCGCGCCCGACATCGTCGGCGCGCAACGCCCCGCCGTCCGGGTGCTGGTCACCGACCACGACCTTGCCCGCCGTGCAGGCCATGGAGAAATCGAAGGCCAAACCACCCCGATCAGCATCGAGACAGTCGAGCGGCAGATCTGCGACCGCGGCGCCCTACCGATCCAGTTCGACCCCGCCGGACAAGTCGTCAACCTCGGCCGCACCCAGCGCCGCTTCACATCCCGACAAAAGACCGCGCTTGCCGCACGAGACGGTGGCTGCCGATTCCCCGACTGCAGCAGACCACCCTCCTGGACTGAAGCTCATCACATCACCCACTGGCAGCACGGCGGCCGCTCGGATGTGTCCGACGGCATCCTTCTGTGCAGGCATCACCATCTGCTGCTTCATGACACCGGGTGGCGAGTCGTGCGCGACGGCGCCACGTACTTCCTGATCCCGCCGAGCTCGATCGACCCCGACCAGCAGCCGATACTCGCCCCACCCAAAACCGGAATGGTTACTCGGATGCTCCTCTGCACGTGATGAGATGCGCGACACCGACCACGGCACAGCGTCGTCGCACCGAGTTTGTCGCCATACCGAGGTGTCCACCCACCCGAGATTCATCCCAACGACAATTCATCCCGCCGCCGGCCAACCCACCGCCCGCAGCCGCAGCCGCAGCTCCAGCTCCAGCTCCAGCCTCAGCTCCAGCTCCAGCTCCAGCTCCAGCTCCAGCTCCAGCTCCAGCTCCAGCTCCAGCCTCAGGGGGTCAAATACCGGCCTTGTCGATCGCCGCCTGAAGGGAGGCCAAATACGCGACGCTCGTGTACGTCGCACCGCTCACACCGTTGACCTTGGCCGACTGAGCCTTGAGCACCTCGGAACGAAGGATCGGCGCAGCCTGGTTACTGAGTTGCACCGACCGACCGCCCTGATCGGTCAGGTGCAGAGCAACGACATCGGTGATCTTGCCCGCGACCACCACCATCTGCACCTGAACGCTGCCGTAACGCGTGCTGACGGAGGATCCGGCGAAGGTTCCGGAAACAGCAGTGCCAGCGCTGGCACCGGCACCCGCTCCCGCCGACGGAGACGCAGCCGGCGACCCCGACGCGCCGGGAGTGAGCGGTGCTGTCGCGGCGGGAGTGGCTGTGCCGGGATCCAAAGCGACCCCCAACTGCCAGCCTGCCGCCAACACGATCGCCGCCCCGACAGCGCCGACCACCATGGCCCGCGCCCTCACCATGTCCCGACCGCCTTCACCATGTCCCGACCGCCGTTACCATCTCCCGACCGCCCTCACCATGCGCGCCCTCAGCGCCGGCGTGAACTGCCAACCGAGCGCTCACCAGTCGAACCTCTCGGCGTGGATCTGGTGCTCCGGAATGCCGGTCGCACGCGCATCCGCCTCGACCGCATTGAGCCATGCGGTCGGTCCGCACAGGTACAGATCGCTGTGCAGCAGATCCGGGAACACACCGAGCAACGTCATGCCCCGATCCGTCGCCGCCTGCGTCATCCACGACGGCCCATCAGCACTGCGCGGCCCGATCATCGTCGTCAGCTTGATGCCCTGAGACCGAGCAAGATCGTGAACCTCCCCCCAGAGATAGGTGTCATCAACGCTGGACGCCCGCAACAGCACCGTCGCCTCACCGGGCCGAAGTTGCGAGTCCTGCAGCAGGGCCCGCACGGGCGTGATTCCGATTCCCGCCGCAACGACCGCGAGGTTCGGAGCGGTCCGTCCGGCATCGGTGAAGACGCCGTACGGCCCCTCGATCCAGACCCGGGTCCCGGGCCGAACAGCACTGATGCTGCGACTCCCTTCGCCCAGATCCCGCACCGTGATCCGGAGCTCCGTGTCGGTCGGCGCCGCCGACAGCGAAATCGGATGCGAGTGCCACCACGTTCCCGGAGTCCAGAACCGCCAGACGAAGAACTGCCCACCCGCCGATTCCAGAGACTACAGACGGCGACCCCGCATGTGGATCGACACGACCCCCGGCCCCTCGACCGTCATCCTGTCGACTCGCAAACCGTGCATGATGCTCGCCAACAGCGGCTCGAAAAAGCGATGCAAAAAGATCGCACCGAACGCGATCACGTAGAGGATCACCCAGTACACCCGCTCGACACTGCTCGGCGAGAAAACGCTGCCGATGCTGAGCTGATGCGGAATGGAGATGAGCACGGCCGCATAGCTGAGCAGATGGATGAGGTGCCAGGTCTCGTAGCTGAATCCCCGGCGCACCGCGGCGAACGAGCTGACGACGACGACTGCCATCAAACCGAGACCGGCGATCGCCAACGGGATATCCGGGATCGCGATCATCGGACGGATTTCCGCGAGAGCCGAGATTCCGGTGCTCCGGCCGTAGCCGATCAGCAGGAGGATGCCGTGGCTGACGAGCAGATAGAAAGCTGGCTTGCCGAGCGACCGATGTACCGCGATGGCACGGTCGTGCCCGATCGCGCGGTCGATGAAAGGCACCCGCGCAGCCAGGACCAGCATGGCCAACACGAAATCGGTTCCCACCAAGCCGGTGACAATGCCGGCGCTCGTGATGATCTCCGTGACCGATCCGAACCTCGCCGTCCCTCCCGCCACCAGGAAGAGCGCAACAGCGACGGCGGCGCTCAGCCAGAGGCCGATGACGAGCAGGTCGCCCAGCCGGGCGCGGCGGCGATAGTCCTGTGCCCGGTCGGGCGCCAGCCGCGAAAGGCGGGATCGCGCACGCGCATCGATCGTCATGGGGCGAGATCCAGCATCCGGCGAGTGTGGCCCCGAATGCCGGCCATGGCAAGGGCCCTTCGCCCCCTCCCCCGCCCGTCGAACGGCGGTGCTACCCCAGCGTTGGCGCCTTCTCGAGCAGAGGGCCGCCCCACTGCGCGACCAGTAACTGTTCGAGAGCCGCGCCCACCGTGTACAGCCGGGCATCCTCGCGCGCGGGCGCCATGAACTGGATACCGACCGGCAGCCCGTCTTCCGGCGCCAGCCCTGCCGGCAACGAGATGCCCGGAACCCCGGCCAGGTTCGCCGGGATGGTCGTCAGGTCGTTGAGGTACATCGCCAGCGGGTCGTCGATCTTCTCGCCTAGCTTGAACGCGGTCGTCGGCGCCGAGGGCGTGGCCAGCACATCGCACACCGAGAAGGCGGTGGCGAAGTCGTTCTGAATCAGCGTCCGAACCTTCTGCGCCGAGCCGTAGTACGCGTCGTAGTACCCGGCCGACAGCGCATAGGTGCCCAGAATGATCCGACGCTTGACCTCATGGCCGAAGCCCGCCTCACGGGTGGCCGACATGACCTGCTCGACGGTGCCACCGCCCTGTGGCGTCACCCGCATTCCGAAACGAACCGAGTCGAACTTCGCCAGGTTGCTCGACGCCTCCGCCGGCAGGATCAGGTAGTAGGCCGCGATCGCATAGTCGAACGAGGGTGCGCTCACCTCCACCAGCTCAGCGCCCTGCGCCTCCAGCAGCGCGAGCGACTCCCGGAAGCGCTGCAGCACACCGGGCTGGAACCCCTGGCCCTCCTGCGACAGCTCCCGCACCACGCCGATCTTCAGCCCGCGAACCGCGCCCTCGCGGGTCCCCGCCCGAGCGGCCGTCGCGAACGACGGCCACGCATCCGGGATGCTGGTCGAGTCGCGCGGATCGTGCCCACCGATCACATCGTGCAGCAGACCGGCATCGAGCACCGTACGCGTCACCGGACCGACCTGGTCGAGCGACGACGCGAGCGCGATCGCCCCGTAGCGTGACACACCGCCGTAGGTGGGCTTCACCCCCACCGAGCCGGTGACGGCAGCGGGCTGACGGATGCTGCCACCGGTGTCCGAACCGAGTGCGAGGGGCGCTTCAAACGCCGACACCGCCGCCGCCGACCCGCCACCGGAGCCGCCCGGGATGCGCATCAGGTCCCACGGGTTGTGCGTGTTGCCGTACGCCGAGTGCTCGGTCGACGAGCCCATCGCGAACTCGTCCATGTTGGTCTTGCCGAGGGGAACCAGGCCGGCCGCCCGCATCCGCGCGACGACGGTCGCGTCGTATGGCGGAATCCAGCCTTCCAGAATGCGCGACCCCGCCGTGGAGGGCATGTCGACGGTGCACAGGATGTCTTTGATCGCGACCGGGACCCCGGCGAGCGGCGACAGCGCGGGCTCTCCGGCAGCGCGGCGGGCATCGATGGCCGCAGCGGTGTCGAGTGCGCCCGAGTTGAGGTGCAGGAAGGCGTGGATATCGCCATCGACCGACGCGATCCGGTCCAGGTGGGCCCTGGTCGCCTCGACGCTCGATACCGAACCGTCGGCGATGAGTCCGGCCAGCTCGGCGGCGGTCAGAGTGGTGAGGTTCGTCACGTCGCTCACTGCTCCTCCCCCAGGATCGCCGACACCTTGAAGCGGTCACCGTCACGCTCGGGGGCACCCGACAGCGCCTGATCCGGTGTGAGGGTCACGCCGGGAACGTCGGCGCGCATGACGGTGCCGAGCGGGACCGGGTGGCTCGTGGCCACCACCTCCGGCGTCGCCACCTCACTGACCTTCGCGACCGAGTCGACGATGTGGCCGAGTTCACCGGTGAGCCGGGCGATCTCCTCCTCGCTGAGCGCGATGCGGGCGAGGTTCGCGAGATGACTCACGACCTCGGGCGTGATCTCGGACATGGCGATGGCTCCGTACTGCGAGAGGGTGGTGGGATCGCAGCAAGTCTACGAGGTGAGTCCGGCACGACCGGGCAGGCCTCGAGTGCGCCCGACGCACATCCTGACGAGTGCTCGCCACAGCTCGCGAGAACTCGCGAGAACTCGTTAGAGCTCCGGACCCTTCGGCACTGACGCGTGCGCTTTCGACAGCGCGAGGGCCGAGCTGCCGTCCAGTCCGAGCACCATGTCACCGCGGCCGATTCCGATCAGCACCATGTTGCGCAGCGACTCCGTACCGTCAGCAAAGTAGCCGTCGTGACCGACCACCGTTGTCATGACCGCGCCGGTCATCGGGTCGGTCGCACCATTGACGCCGAAACGATGCGCGCCGTACGACGGCGAGGTGGGCTGGCTGCCGAAAATCCCGGTCTGGGGCACCGGATCCGTTTCCCCGGCACCGACCCAGACGTTGCCGTCGGTGACGTTCAGCTGGCTGGCGGTTCGGGCGGGGCTGCCCGGTGAGCCGACGATCGCGAGTGCATCGACGCTCACGTTGCCGTTCTGCAACGCGAGCATCGCGGTGGTCGTTCCGTAGGAATGCGCCAGGATCGCGATGTACGGCTGCTTTCCGCCCGGTACCGCCGCTCGCTCGGCGCGCAGGCCTTCGATCGACTGGGAGAGCGCTTTCTGCCCATCCCGGGCCAACTGCATCGAGGCCACGTTGACGATGTTGGGGGTCTGATACCCGATCCACGCCATAGTGGCGACGGTCGGCAGCTGGGAATCCGGCACGCCCGGGTTGAGCATCTTCAGCCAGGAGCGCTGCTGGGTCGCGATGGAGTCCGCACCGTTCGCCAACACCGCGATCTGGGTGGCGACGTCGGAGAACATCCCGGGGATGAGGTAGTCGACGTAGTCAGCGGTCGAGGCATCCCCGATGACGATGACCGCCCGGCCCTGCCCGCTCGGATCGAGCCTGACGAGCGAGCGCGTATTCCCCGACGGACCGGTCTGAAGAGCCAGGCGCACCTGCTCGAGCATGTGCAACTGTGTGGTCAGCTCATCCTTGACGGCTCGACCGGTCTGCGCCTGATCAAGCTGTCGACGGATGCCGTTCTCGGTCGCGTTCAAGAAGATGCGGTTCGCCTCATCCCGCGCGGTGTAGCTGACACCGTTGAGGCTGCCGACGAGCTGCGGAGCCCCGGCGATCATGTCCCGCCGGGTCGATTGCGGCCAGTTCGCCCAGAGGGTGGCAACCGCGCTGGCGGAGGGCGGCGACGCGAGCAACGAACTGATGGTCTCCGGGTGCTTCGTGATGAAGCCGTTCACCTGCGATCGGCTGAGCAAGCCGAGTTGATCCAGGAGTTCGACCCCGCGGAGGCGGGGAAGCTGCGAGGCGTTGACGCGGGTGATCGCGGGCTGAGGTCCGATGAGGGGATCAGGCGAGCCGCCGGGCAACCTCGAGACCGAGCTGACGGACCCGCTGACACCCGTTGCGACGCCGAGAAGCGGCGAGGCACGGGCATCCAGACTCACCTGCCAGGCCAGCTGTTCAGAACCTCTGCTGTCCGACGCGACGACGGTCATCGGGCTGTTCTCGGACATCGCAAACGCCTCGGCGACGGTTCCCAAAGTCGACGAGGTCGAGAGCATTGCCGCGACGGCCACCAGCAAGTTGGATGATCTCCTGCCCAGCGTGCGTCTGAACGCCTCCCAGTCGGAATTCAGTGCCGCACGCTGGAAGTCTAGAGGCCACATGCACCCCAAATGGGGGACTCAGCCCCTCCAACATCCAAGATCGTTCCAGGATATAAGGAATTGACCCCCGAATGGGGTACAAAGTCACGCTTTCGAGGGTAGACCGAGCGTGATCGGAGGACCGAGATCAAGCGGTTGTTGCGCACAACCCGTCCCTCGGTCGCGGAAGGACATCACGCGTCCAGCGCCGCCGGACCGCCCTCGAGCAAGAGGGCAAACTGGGCGGCGTCGATGATCCGCACCCCGAGCTCCTCCGCCTTGCCCAGCTTCGATCCGGCACCGGGACCCGCGGCCACGAAGTCCGTCTTCTTCGACACGCTGGATGCCGCCTTGCCACCCGCGCGCATGATCGCCTCGAGCGCTCCCTCGCGCGTGAAACCCTCAAGTGACCCCGTCGCCACCACCGTCAGACCGGCCAGCGGCCCCTCGGCCGCCGCCGCGTTGCCGGGACCCGGATGGTTCGGCACCGACCACGGCACCCCCGCCGCCGCCCACTGCGCCACGATGTCGCGGTGCCAGTCGACGTCGAACCAGTCCAGCACGGCATCCGCGATGATTCCTCCAACACCGTCGACTGCCGCCAGTTCGTCGCGGGAGGCGGAACGGATCGCGTCGAGAGATCCGAAGTAGTCGGCCAATGCGCGCGCCGCCACCGGGCCGACATGGCGGATGCTGAGGCCGACCAGAAACCGCCACAGCTCTTTCGTCTTGGCGGCGTCGATGTTGGCGATGACGTCGTACGCCACCTTGGATGGCACGTAGTCGGCGTCGCCCGCAAATGCGTCTCCCCCGAGTGCGGGGTCGTACGCCGGGTCGGCCCCTGCGCCGGTCTTCTTGCGCAGGCGCCGGAACGGGGTGTCGACCTTCACCCGTAACGTGACCCCGTCGCGCGTGAGATACGGTCGACCCGGTTCCGCGTCGTCAACTACCTTGACGAGCCCGGTCTCGTGATCGCGCACGACCACCTCGATCGGGAAGATGTCCTCGAGACGAAGAGTGAACAGGCCCGCCTCGGTGGGCAGCGGCGGTGTCGACGGATGCAGCGGCTGGGTCAATCCGGCCGCCGCCACCTCACCGATCGCCTCGATGTCGAGTGCCCCGCGGGAGGCGATGTGCTCGACGCGACCGCGCACCTGGGCCGGGCAGGCGCGCGCGTTGGGGCAGCGCAGATCCACGTCGCCCTCCTTGGCGGGAGCAAGCGGAGTGCCGCACTCTGGACAGTGGGTCGGCATCACGAACTCGCGCTCGGTGCCGTCACGCAGCTCGACGACCGGACCCAGCACCTCCGGGATCACGTCACCGGCCTTGCGCAGCACGACCGTGTCACCGATGAGCACGCCCTTGGCTTTCACGACGTCCTGGTTGTGGAGGGTGGCCTGGCGCACCTCACTGCCAGACACCCGCACTTTCTGCATGACCGCGAACGGCGTCGCGCGACCGGTACGACCAATCGAGACGACGATGTCGAGCAGCTTCGTGTTCACCTGCTCGGGCGGGTACTTGTAGGCGATCGCCCACCGTGGCGCCCTGCTGGTGGCGCCGAGCTCCTCGTGCAAGGCCAGTTCGTCGACCTTGATCACGATGCCGTCGATCTCGTGCGACACCGAGTCTCGATGGGCACCGTAGTACTCGATGTACTCGGCAGCCTCCTCGGCGGTGGAGACCACCTTGAAGTACGGGCTGGTGGGAAGCCCCCAACTCTTCAGCAGCTCGTAGGTGCCCGACTGGCTGGCGACCGATGCACCCGTGTCGTCGCGGGGGTCTGGCCACGCACCGATGCCGTGCACCAGCAACTGCAGGCGGCGGATGCGGTCGTTCATCCTGGCGAGAGCTTCCGCGCTCTTGCCCTCTTCTTTCTGACGAAGGCTTCCCGATGCCGCGTTCCGCGCGTTGGCGAACAGCCGGTCCCCGGCGGCGGCCTGCGCGGCGTTCAGCTCCCCGAAAGCCTGCACCGGGAAGTACACCTCGCCGCGCACCTCGACCACCGGCGGCGGCGTCGCCGTGGCAAGCCGCGCGGGGATGGCGGAGATCGCGCGCACGTTCTCGGTCACGTCTTCTCCCACCACGCCGTCGCCGCGGGTGGCGGCGCTGACCAGCGCGCCATCGACGTAGCGGAGGTTCAGGGCGAGGCCGTCGATCTTCAACTCGCACAGGTAGTCCACGCGCCGCCCGGCGTCCCGCTCCACCTTCGCGGCCCAGGCCATGAACTCCTCGCGACTGAAGACGTTGTCGAGACTGAGCATCCGCTCGGCGTGGACGACCGGATCGAACAGGCGACTCTCGGCTCGACCGCCGACCGTCTGGGTGGGGCTGTCCTGGCTCTGCAGTTCGGGGAACAGCCGCTCGAGCTCTTCGAGGCGCCGCATCATCCGGTCGTACTCGTCGTCGCTGACCAGGAGGGCATCGCGCTGGTAGTAGGCCTCGCGAAGTTCGAGGATGCGCGTCGTCAGTTCGTCGGCCTCGATCTTGGCGCCCGCCAGATCGGCACCGGTGCTGGTGGGCAGCTGACCGACGGTGTCGGTGGACTTCGAGCCGCGCGCCATGGCTCGAGTTTACGGTGGACCCCCGACGCAGACGCAGGCGGCGATGGCACGATGAAGGCATGACCTCATCAACATCCACACGAACCGTCCTGATCACGGGAACCTCGTCGGGCATCGGCCTGCACACGGCGCTGGCGGCGGCATCCGCCGGCTGGACGGTGGTGGCGACCATGCGCGACACGACACGGGCGGGAGCCCTGCGGGCAGCGGCCGACGCTGCCGGGGTGAGCGTCGACATCCGGGCCCTCGATGTCACGGATGCCGCCCAGATCGAGTCGGTCATCGCGGGGATCGTCGCCGATCACGGGTCCCTTGACGCGGTCGTCAACAACGCCGGCGCCGGCCGCGTCGGCACCGTCGAACTCCTGTCGATGGAGGCGATCCGCGACACGATGGAGGTCAACTTCTTCGGCGTCGTCGCCGTCACCAAGGCCGCCATGCCCCAGTTGCGCGCGAGTGGTGGCCGGGTCCTCACGATCAGCTCGGTCGGCGGGATCATCGGCCAGCCCTTCAACGACGCCTACTGCGCGGCGAAGTTCGCGGTCGAGGGCTTTCTCGAGGCGCTCCAGCCGGTTGCGGCAACCGTCGGCGTGGGCGTCTGCGTGATCGAGCCAGGGGCGGTCGGCAGCGAGTTCGTCGCGAACGCGGGCGTCGACCGCGAGGTCATGCTCGCGGCCGCGGGCGTCTACGGCCCGGCGCTCAGCAGCTATCTCGCCCGCACGGCGGGCGCGTTCGCTAACGCCCAGGCGGTCGAGGAGGTCGGGGCGTTGGTCGCCGGCGCGCTCGAGCTCGACCCGTTGCCCTTCCGGCTGCAGACCAGCGACGGTGCCCGCGCGTTCGTCGGGATCAAACTGTCCGACCTCGACGGCTCGGCCGTGACCGGTTTCACCGGCACCTGGGTCTCGAAGTGAGTTCTGCCCGCACTGTTCTGGTCGTCGGCGCCGGCATCTCGGGACTCGCGTGCGCCGGCGCGCTGCTGGCCGCCGGCATCCCGACGCGGATCGTCGAGCGCGGCCGGGTCGCGGGTGGGCGGATGGCGAGCCGGCGCCTCGAGGGCCGTCCCGTCGACCTGGGGGCGGCCTTCTTCACCGCGGCTCCGGGGACGCCGTTCGAATCCGTCGTGCAGGGGTGGCTGGATCGCGGGCTCGCGCGACCATGGACCGAGACCTTCGCCGTCGCCGATCCGGGCGTCGCGCTCACGGCCAAGACCGGACCGGTCCGCTATGCCGCGCCGAACGGGCTTCGGGCCCTCGCGGCCGAGCTGGGCGAGGGAATGGGCATCCAGTTCGAGCACGGAGTGGTGTCCGTCTCGCCCGGCTCCGCCAGCGGCACCCCCACCGGTGGCGAGGCGAGCAGCGGCGCGACAGCAGACGGCGAGGAGTTCGCTGCGGTGGTGCTGGCGATGCCGGATCCGCAGGCGCGGCGCCTTGTGGCGGCCGACAGCACGCTGGCGGCCACCCTGGACGACGGCTCCGGCTGGGCGCCCACGATCGCGGTGGTGCTCGGGTGGGACGACGCCTCCTGGTCGCGCGAGCTCCACGGCGTGTTCGTCAACGGCTCCCCCGCCCTGACGTTCGTGGCCGACGACGGCGACCGCCGAGGTGACGGTGCTCCGGTTTTGGTCGCGCACAGCACTGCCGAGCTCGCGCGCGAGCATCTCGACGACCCGGATGCCTCCATCGCCCCGATCACCGAGGCCGTGCGCACACTCCTCCACCTCGACGACGCCCCGAGCTGGAGCTACGCCCACCGTTGGACGTTCGCGCGAACGGTGGCGGGACATCCCGACCCCTTCCTGCTGGACGGGGCGATCGGCGTCTGCGGCGACGGGTGGGGTGGCACCTCATCGGTCGGTGGAGCGTGGAGATCCGGAGATGCCCTCGGGCGAGAACTGGCGGGGCGGCTCAGCGCCTGACCGGGAGCGTGCGCCTGACCGGGAGCGTGCGCCTAACCGGCGGCGTGAACGCCCGCCGCTGAGGCCGTTGCAGGCACGGCGCTCAGTCCGGGCACGGCGCTCACGGTTCGATCGATCGTGCACTGGCCGAGCACACGTGTTCCGACATAGACCACAGCGGTCTGCCCCGGCGCAACGCCCATGATCGGCTGCTGAACCGAGATCACCAGCTCGCCGTCGCGCACCACCGCGGTTGCCACGACCGGGTCCGCGTGCGCTCGGACCTGCACCTCGCATGCCCAGGCCGTCGACGGATCCAGCGGTGGTTCCCCCGCCCAGCTGAACCGCGATCCGGCCACCTCGATCACGGCGAGCGCGTCCCGCGGACCGACGATCACCTCGTTGCTGAGCGGGCGCACCTCCAGGACGAAACGGGGCGTGCCGTCGTCGGTCGGGAAGCCGATGTTCAGACCCTTGCGCTGGCCGACCGTGAAGGCGGCGGCTCCCGCGTGGGTGCCGAGTCGACGGCCATCGCGGTCGAGGATCGCGCCGTCGGCCGCATCCAGTCGTCCGGCCAGAAAGCCGCGGGTGTCGCCGTCCGGGATGAAGCAGATGTCGTGGCTGTCTGGCTTCTGCGCCACCGTCAGCCCGCGCGCGGCCGCCTCGGCGCGCACCTCGGCCTTCGAGGGCGTGGCCCCGAGCGGGAACATCGCGTGGGCGAGCTGCTCGCGCGTGAGCACGCCCAGCACGTATGACTGGTCCTTGGCCCAGTCGGCGGCGCGGTGCAGTTCACGGTGGCCGTCAGCATCCACGTCGATGTTGGCGTAGTGGCCGGTGGCGACGGCGTCGAATCCGAGCGCGAGCGCCTTCTCCAAGACGGCGGCGAACTTGATCTTCTCGTTGCAGCGCATGCAGGGGTTCGGGGTGCGCCCGGCGGCGTATTCGGCGACGAAGTCGTCCATCACGTCGGCTTTGAAGCGCTCGCTGAAGTCCCACACGTAGAACGGGATGCCGAGCAAGGTGGCCGCGCGGCGGGCATCCATCGAGTCCTCGATCGTGCAGCAGCCGCGAGAGCCGGTGCGCAGGGTGCCCGGGTTGCGACTCAGCGCGAGATGCACGCCGACCACGTCGTGCCCGGCCTCGACGGCACGCGCGGCGGCCACGGCGCTGTCGACGCCACCACTCATCGCCGCAAGAACCCGCATGCTCCCAGGGTACGCGAGCCTTCCCGTGCCCCGCCGAAGGGTCGCTCCCGGGGGCTTTCGGAGCGCCATTGAACCCAACTGCGACCCTTCGGCGGGCGGGAGCGCGGTCAGTGGATGTCGGTGAGGGTCTTCTCGATCACGCCAAGCCGCGCGTCGATCGCGTCGAGCCTCGCCAGCACGGCGTGATGGGCCTCGAGGTTCTGCTGCGCGACGTCACTCGATCCGACCATGCCGCTCTTGCGCCGGGCATTGGCCAGGCCGCCAGAAATCACGACCACCGCCCACGCGATGACACCGATGATCGCGATCCATCCGTACCAGGGAATATCCATCGCTCTGCCCGCTTTCCAATTCTTTTCGTCATTCCGGGTGGGGTTCCGCTGCAGCCTGCCTCCACAGATCTCGTGCGGCACGCCACGAGTCAGGGGATGTCGTTGAGGGTGCTCTCCACCGCAGCCAGCCGGGTGTCGATCGCGGCGAGTCTCTCGTTCACCGAGGTCAGGGCCGTTGATCCCGGGTCGTTGTGCCGCGCCTCCACGATCGTTCTGGTGATGCCGCGAGCGCCCCAGGCGAGGATCGCCACCACGGGCACGAGAACCCAGACATAGTCGTACCACATGATTATTTCTCCGTTTCTTGAGGTGGTGGGCTGGCCGCGAGCGCTGCCGTGATCGTTTCGAGGTCAAGGGCGATGACGAAGGGGAGGGCCTCGAAGATCTTGAGCGCCTTACCGTCGTCGGAGAGTTCGAAGTGCCCGGCGAGGAACCCGACCTCCTCAAGCCGCTGCAGGTGCATGTAAAGCAGGGCACGTGACATCCCGAGCCGGCGTGCCAACTCACTCACATGGGTGGGTTCCGCGGCCACAGCGGCCAGGATGCGCATGCGCTGCGTGCTGGCGATCGCGGTCAGGCGGGCGCTCAGCTGGTCGGCGTTGTCCACCGGTCCACCCGAGCTCACGCCCACGCCCTGCACATGTCAGAAGAATATGACACGTGAAGGTGGCAGTCAAGGCTGCCGACTAATGCCCGAGCGTCGGCTTCCTCTCGGCGAGGCCCGCAGAGCGAGCCCGCTCGACAACTTCCGGAAGCACCGCGAGCACGCCGTCGATCTCGGCGGCTGTCGTGTCGGGGCCGAGCGTGAATCGCAGGGCACCGCGGGCATCCGCCTCGCTGAGTCCCATCGCGAGCAGCACGTGCGACGCCTCGGGCACGCCGGCCTGGCAGGCCGAGCCGGTGGAGACCGAGAAGCCCGCAACGTCCAGCAGGAAGAGCAGCGAATCCCCCTCGCAGCCCGCAAACGTCGCGTGCACATTGCCGGGGAGCCGTCCGTCCGGGTCGAGATCGCCCCGCAGGGTCGCCCCCGGAATGCCCCGGATGCCGTCGATCAGTCGGTCGCGCAACTGGCTCAGGTGGGCGGCGTGCTCGGGGAGGCGGAGGGTCACCAGTTCGGCCGCAACCCCGAACGCGGCCGCGCCAGCGGCATCCTGTGTTCCGGACCGCCCGCGCTGCTGGTTGCCGCCGTGGAGCAGCGGCTCCACCGACGCCGAACGGGCAAGCAGCAACGCTCCGACTCCGACCGGGCCGCCGATCTTGTGTGCGGAGACGCTGAGGGCGGCCGCGCCCGTCGCGTGGAAGTCGATCGGGATCGAGCCGTACGCCGCGATCGCGTCGAGATGCACGGGTACGCCGTAGCGCGCGGCGGCCTGGACGATTTGGGTCACCGGGTTGATCGTGCCGACCTCGTTATTCGCGAACAGGGCCGTCACCAGCGCGACATCGTCGCCGCCGATCGCGAGTGCGGCTTCGAGCGCGTCGATGCGGATGCGGCCGAGCTCATCCACCTCGATCCAGTCGAGAACGGCGCCCTGCTGCTCGGCCAGCCACTCGACCGAGTCGATGGTGGCGTGGTGCTCGGCCTGGGGAACGATGATTCTCGTTCTGCGTAACCGACGCCCCGGACGGAACGTCTCCCCCCGCTCCAGCGCGCGCGCCCACCATAATCCCTTGATTCCGAGGTTCACCGCCTCGGTTCCGCCTCCTGTCAGCACGACCTCAACGGTGTCAGCGCCCAGCGAGGCGGCCACCCGGTCGCGCCCCTGCTCCAGCAACTCGCGCGCGAGCTGCCCCTGCCCGTGGAGGGAGGAGGGGTTGCCCACCAGGGGCAGCGCTGACACATATGCGGCCAGCACCTCGGGGCGAAGCGGAGACGTGGCCGCATGATCCAGGTAGATCGTCATCCCGCTTCCTCCCAAATCGATTCGCGGCTGCCGGTCCCGCGAAACAAAACCGACATCCTCAGCACCTAACCTAGATCGCATGGCCCCCGCTGATCCCTTGAGGAACCTCGGCGTTCACCTGTCGGGCCGAGGCGGCGAAATACGCGTCTGGAGCGCCAGCGCCGCCTCGATCGAGCTGTGCATCTTCGACGGCAAAGACCCGAACTGGGTGACCAAGACCATCCCGCTCAACAAGGACGCCCACGACGTCTGGAGCGCGACCACTCGCTCTCTGATGCCCGGAACCTATTACGCGCTTCGGGCCGACGGGCCGACGGACCCGATGAATGCCTTCGAGCCGAAGCGGCACCTGCTGGACCCTTATGCGCGCGGGCTGGCGCGCACCTCGACGGGCGAGTGGCGCGGCTACGTGCAGGACGGCTCCTTCGACTGGGGTGGGGTCGAGAAGCCGCGAGTCTCCCTCGACCACACCGTCATCTACGAGGCGCACGTGAAGGGCCTGACCCGGCTCAACACCGCGGTCCCCGAGGAGCTGCGCGGTACCTACGCCGGCCTCGCCCACGAGTCGACGATCGGCTACCTGAAAGACCTGGGAATCACGGCGATCGAGTTGCTGCCCGTGCATCAATCGGTGAGCGAGCAGCGCCTGCAGAAGATGGGTCTGACCAACTACTGGGGCTACAACACCCTCAACTTCTTCACCCCCCACGCGCAATACGCGAGCAGAGCCGCCCAGTTCGGCGGCACCGGAGCCGTGCTGCGCGAGTTCAAGGGGATGGTGCGACTGCTGCACGAGGCGGGCATCGAGGTCATCCTCGACGTCGTGTACAACCACACCTCCGAGGAGGGTCGTGGTGGGCCGACCAGCTCGTTCCGCGGCCTCGACGACGCGCACTACTACCGACACATGCCGGATGGCGCATATTTCGACACCACCGGATGCGGCAACGCGATCGACTATTCGACGCCTGCCGCCCAGCGTCTCGTCCTCGACTCCCTGCGCTACTGGGCGAACGAGGTGCAGATCGATGGTTTCCGTTTCGATCTGGCCGCGACGCTCGGCCGCGACGAGAACGCGGTCTTCACCCCCGAGCATCCGCTGATCTCCGCCATCGCCGCCGACCCGCACCTGGAGGGCGTCAAGCTCATCGCCGAGCCGTGGGACGTCGGCATGGGCGGCTGGCAGGTCGGCAACTTCCCGGCGCCATGGTCGGAATGGAACGACGGCTACCGCGACCGGATGCGCAACTTCTGGCTGCGCGACATCGCAGCGGCGCGTGAGACGGGTCTGCCCAGCGAGGGCATCGGTTCACTCGCGAGACGGCTTGCCGGCTCCAACCACGTCTTCTCCTTGGAGCGCGGCCCGCTGGCGAGTGTGAACTTCATCACGGCACACGATGGTTTCACCGCCTGGGACCTGGTGGCATACGACGACAAGCACAATGCCGGCAACGGTGAGAACAACCGTGACGGCTCCAACGACAACAAGTCGTTCAACCACGGTCACGAAGGCCACAGCGAAGATCCCGTCATTCTGGCGACGCGACGGAAAGCCGTGCGCAACCTGCTCGGCACACTGCTGCTCAGTGCTGGCATCCCGATGCTGACCTCCGGCGACGAGTTCGGGCGCAGCCAGCGCGGCAACAACAACGCGTACTGCCACGACGACGCGCTCACCTGGCTGAGTTGGGATCACGATCCCTGGCAGGACGAGCTCGTCGCCGTCACCCGCACGCTCACGCGCCTCCGACGCGAGAACCCGGCGCTTCGACCCGTGCGCTACGGACGCTTCGGCGAGACGACGCCGAGCGCCAGCCAAATGGACTGGTACAACAAGCAGGGCCTGTCGATGTCGCCCGAGGACTGGGACTCCCCCGCCGAGCGGACGCTGCAGTTCTTGGCGGCATCGACTCCCGAGTTCGAGGAGTTCAACCGCATACTGCTGGTCGTTCACGGCCTGGAGACCAGCGTGACCGTCACGCTGCCCGAGCACGCCGGTGTCGTGGGATACACGCTGCTCTGGGACTCGTCGGTCGATGATCTCGACGGCGTCGACACCGTGCATGCTCCGGGTTCCGAACTCGAGGTGGGGCCCACGTCGATGAGGCTGTTCCTGGCACACTGACGACCATGGACCGCACCTTGCCGATCGCCTGGCCCGCCGAGCCGTGAGCGGAACACCCGCGACCGTCGCGCTGCACGCGGCGGGGATCACCTTCGTCGAACATCGCTATGAGCACGACCCGGGAACGACGAATTTCGGGCTCGAGGCGGCCGGCGCGCTGGGCGTCGAGGCGAGTCGCGTCTTCAAGACCCTGCTCGTCGAGGTCGACGGGCACCTGATGGTCGGGGTGGTGCCGGTCAGCGGCAAGCTGGACCTGAAGGCGCTGGCCGCGGCTGTCGGCGGCAAGAAGGCGACGCTGGCAGATCCCGTTCTCGCCGAGCGCCGCACCGGGTACGTGGTCGGCGGCATCAGCCCGATCGGGCAGAAGACCGACCATCCGACGGTGATCGACGAGACGGTGGAGCTGTGGGACACGGTTTTCGTCAGTGGTGGGCGCCGCGGCTTCGACATCGAACTGACTGCCGCTGATCTGCAGCGCGCGACGACCGCGACCCTCGCCGCGATCGCGACCGGCTAGCAGTCGAGCCGACGTCGAGCGACCGTCAATGAGGCCGCACCGGCGGCAAGCACCTCCATGATGAGACGGATGCCGTCGCGAAGCCCCGATGCGGCGGTCGCAACCCGGTAGCCGGCTTCCGGAATCGCCACCTTCGACACACCGGTGTCAGCACCAGCGATCCGGGCGGCCTTCCGCGCTACGGCGTCGCGATGAGTCCCAGCTCGGCATCCGACGCGAGCATCGGATGATCCGGAACGACTCGCACCGTGTAGCCGAAACTGCCGGAGCGGGCCAACGGCACTGTCCCGGCGTAGATCGCCAGACCGGGAGTCGCCGCGTCGAGTTGATCGAGCACGAGTTCGATCGCTTCCACGTCGGCGAGCTCATCACCAGCGCGCGCGCGACCGTGCACCAACTCGACACACACATCATCGGGTCGGAGCGTGCCGAGTTGCACGAATGCGCGCACCTTCAGCTGCTCGCCGACCTGCGGGGAGGCATCCACTCCCCCGGATTCGACGTGCGCGACGTGCACACCGGGCCAGGCGGCCCGCACGCGAGCCTTCCACGCCGCGAGCTCACGGGCGGGTTGGTATCGCTTGGCACTGATCAGGCGATCAGCCTCCGCCGCGGGCAGGTAGAGACGCTCGACGTACTCACGCACCATTCGTCCGGCCGACAGTTGTGACGAGAGCGTCGCCAAGGTGTGGCGGATGTGCGCGACCCACCGCGTCGGAACACCGTCCACACCGCGTTCGTAGAAGCGCGGTGCGATCTGGTGCTCGATGAGGTCGTACATGGATGCGGCCTCCAGCGCGTCGCGCTCGGCGCCGTCCCCCGCGCTGTCGGAGGAGGGGATGGCCCAGCCATCCTCCTCGTCGTAGTACTCGTTCCACCAACCATCGAGGATCGACAGGTTCAGCGAGCCGTTGAGGGCCGCCTTCATGCCCGAGGTCCCGCAGGCCTCCAGGGGGCGCAGCGGGTTGTTCAGCCAGATGTCGGTCCCCGGATAGAGCAGTTGGGCCATGCCGATGTCGTAGTTCGGGAGGAAGTGGATGCGCTCGCGCACGTCAACACCCTGCGAGAACTCGACGAGCTTCTGGATGAGGCGTTTCCCCTCGTCGTCGGCCGGGTGCGACTTGCCGGCGATCACGATCTGGATCGGGCGGGTCGGATGTGTCAGCAGCGCCCGCAGCCGCTCCGGGTCGTGCAGCATCAGGGTCAGTCGCTTGTAGGTCGGGACGCGACGGGCGAAGCCGATCGTGAGAACGGTGGGGTCGAGCAGGCTGGCGAACCAGGCAGGGTCGCCGACACCGGGGTTCTGCTCGGACCACGCCGCCGAGGTCCGTCGCCGTGCATCCTCGACGAGCTGGGAGCGCAGGCGGCCCCGAAGAGCCCAGAGCTCGCCGTCGCTCAGGGCGTCTGACGCCCAATCTGCCGCGGTGGTGTCCGAGGTGCCGAGCATCGACTCGGCGACGCTGGCGACCTGGGGGTCCGTCCAGGTGGGAGCGTGCACGCCGTTGGTGATCGAGGTGATCGGCACATCCTCGTTGTCGAAGCCGGGCCAGAGCGCGCCGAACATGTCGCGGCTCACCTGGCCGTGAAGCTTCGAGACGCCGTTGGCGCGCTGGGCGAGGCGGAGTCCCATCACCGCCATGTTGAAGGTGTCTGCTGTGCCTCCTTCGTAGTCTTCCGCCCCCAGCGCGAGCACGTCCTCCGCATCGACGCCCGGCAGCAAGTCGGTCGAGAAGTAGCGCTCGATGAGCGGTGCCTCGAATCGATCGATGCCGGCGGGCACCGGAGTGTGTGTGGTGAAGACCGTGCCGGCGCGCACCGCGGTCAGGGCCTCGGCGAACGAGAGACCATTGCCGATGAGGTCGCTGATGCGCTCAAGACCCAGGAACCCGGCGTGGCCCTCGTTGGTGTGGAAGACCTGCGGCGTCGGCATGCCGACGAGCGCGGTATACACCTTGACCGCCCGCGCTCCCCCGATACCCAGGAGCAGTTCCTGCAGTAGTCGATGCTCGCCACCCCCGCCGTACAGGCGGTCGGTGACGCCTTGGAGTTCCTCGACGTTCTCCTGCACGTCGGTGTCCAGCAGCAGCAGAGTGACCCGACCGACGGCGAGTTGCCAGATCCTGGCGTGGAGCGTGCGACCCTCCGGCAAAGCGAGCATGACCTGGGCAGGCGAACCGTCCGGATTACGAACAACCGACATCGGGAGATCGTCCGGATCCAAGACCGGGTAGCTCTCCTCCTGCCAGCCATCGCGCGAGATCGACTGACGGAAGTAGCCTGCCCGGTAGAACAGACCGACACCGATGATCGGAACGCCCAGGTCTGACGCACTCTTCAGATGGTCGCCGGCGAGGATGCCCAGGCCACCGGAGTACTGCGGAAGCGCCGCCGCGATGCCGAACTCGGGCGAGAAGTAGGCGATGGCGCCGGGGGTTTCGCCCGGAAGCGACTGGTACCAGCGTGGTTCGCTGAGATAGGAGCGCAACTCGTCACGCAGCGCGTTCGCACGCCCGACGAATCCCTGGTCGGCCGCCAACTCCGCCAGACGCGACGGCGCAATCTCACCGAGCAGACCGATGGGGTCCTTGCCGTGCTCGTCCCAGGTCTGCGGCGCGATGTCGCGAAACAGTTGCTGAGTCGGATGATGCCACGACCACCGAAGGTTGGCGGCGAGTTCGTCGAGAGCAGACAACTCGGCGGGCAGGACGGTGCGGACGGTGAAACGTCGGATGGCCTTCACGTAGCAACCCTAAGCGAGTGAGCGGGAGTCGCCACGCCTGAGCTCAGCTGCGGTCGGCGTCCACCAGCTCGCGGAGCTCGGCATCCATCTCGTCTTGAGCCGCCTTCGCGGCCTTCCGGCGCCGCTCCACCAGGGTCGACGCGACCATGTAGCCCGCGTAGAGGAAGAGCAGGCCCGCCACAATCGGAACGATCATCGAGCGGGTTCCCCCGTTGATGACGTTGTTGATCCACCCGATATATGGCACGGCGTACCAGACAACACCGCGCACCTGAACGGGCTTGACGACCGGGTCGGCGAGCGCGTTCGCGTCTCCCTTGGTGATGAACTTCTCGGTGTCGCCCGCCGCGGCAGGCTCGACGATCTGAATGACACGGTGGGTGATGACGGCGGGTTCATTCGACTTCACCTGATACGTGATCACGTCGCCGATGCGGATCTGCTGCGGATCCGTCGGCTTGACGATCACCAGGGTGCCGGCCGGGTAGCTCGGTGTCATCGAGCTGGTGAGCACGGTGTACGGAGTCGACTTGGTCAGCATCGGCAAGGCCACGACCAGGATGCCCAGGAGGAGCACCAACGCCAGCAGGCCGAAGCTCAGCCCGACGCCGATGAAGTGCAGCACCCCCTTCGGCCGAGCCGGCTTGCGTGCCGAAGAGCTCGTGCGCTGGGACGCTGGGCGATTCGCGATGGTGGTCATCGGGTTCCGATCTGTCGGGTGTTGTCTGCTGATTCCGGCTGGTCTGCCGCACGGCGGCGGCGCACCAGGATGAAGATGGCCCATCCGAGCGCCGACATCGCCAGCCAGAAGGCGACGTCGTATTCCTGATAGAGGCGAGCGGTGTTCGACACCAGGGTCTGCGTGAGCTGCGTACCAGGGCAGCCGGGAGCGGTGACCGCGGCACCGCGAACCGAGGTGTTCCCGTTCACGCCCGGGCAGTTGGGACCCGTCGGTGTCGTGGGAGTCGTGATCGGGGTGCTGTCTGCCGAGGTGCCGGCGGTCCAGCCAGAGGCGGTGCGCTGATAAACAGGCGCAGAGGACGATGCGGTGCCGGGCACGGTGGGGTTCGGGAACGTGTTCACCGTGCCGAAATCGGTCGGGCAGGTGTCGGGTGCCGGGGCACCCAGGTCGGTGCTGCTCAGCGAGACCCGAATGGTGAACCAGACCGAGGCCTCCTGCCCGGCCGAGCCGCTCAGGTCCCCGAGCATCACGGAGTTGTCGACCCGGATCGAATCCCCCGACGCCAGACGAAGCCCCTGCGCGAGGGTGTAGCAGGGCTGGGCGAGCGAGACGGGGATCCTCGCGCCCGGCACTCCCGCGGTCGAACTCGAAACGCTGAGCGCCGACGCGAGCGGGATGCTGGTGGTGCCCACATTAGCGAGCGTGACCCGCAGGATGGCCGCCTCGCTGGCGCTGTTGCGTACGTAGAACGAGCGCATGGCAGAGTCGCCGGGGACCAGTGAAAGGCCCTGGAAGAGTTGTTCGTCGTAGGTGTTCGACCAGTGAAGACCGTCCGTGCTGAACTGGACCATCTGCGGCGG
>JABBOD010000043.1 GCA_019351995.1 Acidobacteriota bacterium | reverse complement strand
CGACGCCCCCTCCACTCCCGCCACAGCCCCCGAATCGGCGACGCCTGAGCTGTACACGACCGCCGGCAAGCTCGCCGATCTGAAGGTGCGGTACCACGAGGCGGTCACCGCCAGTGGCGAGGCCGCGATCGAGAAGCAGCACTCCAAGGGCAAGAAGACGGCCCGCGAGCGGATCGAGCAGCTGCTCGACCAGGGTTCATTCGTCGAGCTCGACGAGTTCGTGCGCCACCGGACGCACGCCTTCGGTATGGAGAACAAGCGGCCATACGGCGATGCCGTCGTCACCGGGACCGGGACCATCCTCGGTCGTCAGGTCGCCGTCTACTCGCAGGATTTCACCATCTTCGGCGGCTCGCTCGGCGAAGTCGCCGGCGAGAAGATCATCAAGGTCATGGAGCTGGCGCTCAAGACCGGCGTTCCGATCATCGGCATGCTCGACTCGGGCGGGGCGCGGATCCAGGAAGGCGTTGTCGCGCTCGGGAAGTACGGCGAGATCTTCCGCTTGAACACTCGGTCATCCGGCGTCATCCCGCAGATCTCGATCATCATGGGCCCGGCCGCCGGTGGAGCCGTGTACGGCCCCGCGCTCACCGACTTCGTGATCATGGTCGACAAGACGAGCCAGATGTTCGTGACCGGGCCGGACGTAATCAAGACCGTGACAGGAGAAGACGTCGGCATGGAGGAGCTCGGCGGAGCTCTGACCCACAACACCGTCAGCGGGGTCGCCCACTACTTGGCAAGCGATGAGGACGATGCCCTCGACTATGCGCGCGGGCTCGTCAGCTTCCTCCCGGACAACAACCTCGCCGGCCTGCCCGTCTACGAGAGCGACGTCGAACTCGAGATCACCGACGAGGACCGCAAGCTCAACACGATCATCCCCGACTCGGCGAACCAGCCGTACGACATGCGCACCATCATCGAGCACGTCGTCGACAACGCCGACTTCCTCGAGGTGCAACCCCTCTACGCCCCGAACATCCTCATCGGCTTCGGCCGGGTTGAGGGGCGTTCGGTCGGCATCATCGCCAACCAGCCCAGCCAGATGGCGGGCACCCTGAATATCGAGGCCGGAGAGAAGGCCGCGCGCTTTGTGCGATTCTGCGACGCCTTCTCGATCCCGATCGTCACCCTCGTCGATGTTCCCGGATATCTGCCCGGCACCGACCAGGAGTGGACGGGAGTGATCCGCCGCGGCGCGAAGCTGCTCTACGCCTACGCCGAGGCGACGGTGCCCCTGGTCACCGTCATCACCCGGAAGGCGTACGGGGGCGCCTACATCGTCATGGGGTCAAAACAGCTGGGCGCCGACATCAACTACGCCTGGCCGACCGCCGAGATCGCGGTCATGGGAGGGCAGGGGGCGGTCAACATCCTCTACCGTGGCGAGATCAAGGCCGCCGAGGCGGCGGGCGAGGATGTCGCTGCCGTGCGGACGAAGCTGGCCAACGAGTACACGTACAACGTTGCGAGCCCCTTCCTGGCCGCGGAACGTGGCGAGCTCGACGGGGTGATCGAGCCGGCCGCCACGCGCATCGCGATCATCAAGGCGCTCCGCGCACTGCGCACCAAGCGGGCCAGCCTCCCGCCGAAGAAGCACGGAAACATTCCCCTGTGATGGACGGTGACGCGAACAGGAGCTATGACATCCGTCTCGTCGGGGGAAACCCCTCCGACGAGGAGATCGCCGCCGTCACCGCGGTGCTGAGTGCCGCGCTCGAGGAGTTGTCAGCCGATGACGGACGTCGGCAACGCCTCACCCCGAGTGCGTGGGAGCGCAGTCAGCGTTCGGTCCGCTCCCCGTTGACGCCTGGCACCTGGAAGACGTTCGGCGTGTAGCCCGGAATGTCCCCCAGAACTGAGGCACCCCCATTTACGGGCCACGGTGACCAGTGGACTTGTCCCGCGAAAATAAATCGCCATGTCCCCCAAAACACCGACTGTGCAGATCGCAGAAGTAGTGCACTGTTAGTCAGTAACAGGTGTAACTCTCTGAGCTGCACCGCCCGTCCTCGGCTGACTAGGGTAAGCGAGCCGACGACGTGGGGGCGAGTCAGGGCGATATTCGGGTTGTCGCCCTGACTCGAAATGTACGGAGGGCCGGTGCTGAGCATCGGCCCTCTGGCATTTCTCCGGTGAGCGCTTGCCGCTCAGGGATCCCCGATGACCTTAGGTCGCGACCCGCGGGATCTCGAGCCACAGCGCGACATCGTCATCGAGCGAGTCCTGCCCGAGAGCGAGAGCGTGTTCGTCCGGCTTGTAGAGTCCGACGACGGTGACCGCAACGGCCGTCCCCTCCGGCACCGTCCTGGCGATGACACGGTCGGCATCCGTTCCACGAATTGCCGCGGCGAGTTCCCCGAGGATGCGATCAAGATCCGCCTCGCTCAGATCATCGAGGCCACCCTCGTCGAGCAAGGTGATCGTCGTACCGCGACGACGGGCATCCATCACCTCGTCGCGGACCGCATCATTGAGCAGCTTTCGACCGCGTATCTCATCGCGAATGGCGCCCTCCGTGTTGAGCGATTCCGCACGCTCGTTCGCGGTGAGATTCCCGTGTCGGAGCTCGATGGTCTCGAGCATCCTGACCGCCATCGAACTGGTCTGACCGAGCCGGAACTGCCGCTCGGTGACGTGGGCCTCCTGTGCCGCCTGCCAATCCGTCGTCTCCCGTTCCGCGATGGTGAAGCGCCGCGCATCGCGCGCGGCGCCCATGAGCGTCCGACGGATGACGTAGGCGACCAACACCCAGCTGGCGCTTCCGACGACCCCGAGGTTGACGAGCGCGATGGGGCCGGCCCAGCTCGCGGTGTGGATCGCGAGAAAGATCACCCCGGCCCACGCCCAGGGGGGACGGCCTCGCGTGCAGACGATGGTCAGGATGATGCCGACGCCGCCGACATACCAGGTCGAATAGCCGAAGCCTTTTGGTCCATGCGGATCGATCGCCGAACTGACCAGGAGGGTAATGGCAGCGACCGACGAAAGGGCGAAGGCAGCCATCCACAACGGCATCCGGGGCGGGCCGAACGGAAAGAGGGTCATGAAGACGACGATCGCAAAGAGCGCCATGCCCGCGATGGCCGGATACGGCGTCCGGGGGATATCGATCGCATAGATGCCGAGAACGATGGCGTAGGCGGCGAACAGACCAGCGAGGCCGACGATGATCCAGCGCGGAACAGCGATCCTCACCGCATCACCGCATCTTCGTCGAGGATGTTCGGCGTCGCGACGACGCTCGCGCCCGCGGGCCAGCGAATAGTCACCGTCGTTCCCTGGCCAGGCGCTGACCGGATGTCCGCCTTCCCCCCGACATTCGACATCCGCTCAATGATCGAGCCGCGCACGCCGAGTCGTTCGCTCGGAACCTGCTGCAGGTCGAACCCTCGGCCGTCATCGCTCACGATGATCTGGATTCCCCCCTGCCACGCCGTCATCTTCACCGAGCGCGTCACGTCGCTCCCCGCGTGACTGACGCTGTTGACGGCTGCTTGAACCGCCGCCGACTGGGCGGCTTCGGCCGCCGCCGCCGGGATCGATCGCGTTCCCAGACGACTGGAGGAGACGTCGAAGCCGCCCTCGAGCAGTTCGATGGCCTCCCGCGTCGAGTGGGCGAGCGCGCTCACCCGCACCGTCGATCCATCATCCGGAGAGACGAGCGCCGCGTCACGCAGATGGCCGATCGCGTTGGACGCCATCGTCGCCGCGAGTCGTTGTGCCTCGGGAGTATCCGCCCGCGCCGCGTAGAGGAGGGTGGTCAGCACGCTGTCATGCACGATCGCGTCGACGCGGACCCTCTCGGCTTCCATCGCGTGAGCACGCACGGCGCGCGAGTACCCCTCGAGAGCGGTCGCCTGAGCCTGGTCGACGGCGCCCGCCGCGGCACGGAGCACCACGACGATGATCAGGATCGCACCGCCCAGAATGAAGCCGTACAGCGAGTCGAGGGTGACCCGGAACGCCGTCAGCGCACCACCCGCCGGCATCGCGCGGATGATCGCGTAGCAGACGGGCACCACGACCAGGTACGCGGTCGCAGGTACCAGCGGGAGCCCCAGAGCCGCCATGGCCGTCGCGATCGTGATCAGGTAGTAGAGCCACGGACTGTCAGGTGATGGATGCGTCACGGCGAAGGGCCAGCTGATCAGCACCACGAGAAAGACCAGCGAGAAGCTCACCATCGAGAGGCGCACGGCACGACGCACGATGCTCGCCACGGAGGTGAACACCATTCCACCCACCAGCAAGATGATCGACGGGAACAGCCAGAGCGGACTCGAGTCCTTCAACTGCGAGAGCATCGACGGCAGGGACTGCAGAAAGAAGATCACACCGATCCCGGATGCGGTGCGCGCCATCGCAGATTCGACACGCGCGAGGCTCAGCGCGTTGCGGACCGCCGGGGCGGACCGCAACGGTCCGACGTCGGCCGGGGGGCTAGCGGCCATCGCCGCCGTCGGGATCCAAGCCCGGAAGAATGCCGTCTTCGACCGCACGACGCAACAGGTCGACTTTCGTCGGGGCGGGACGACCCACCTCGACGTATTTCACCCGAATGCGGTCGAGGTATTCCCGAGCCGTCGAATACCCGATGCCGAGCTGTTCAGCGGCCAGCTTGAGCGGGAGGCCGGACGCGTACAGGTGGAGGATCTCGCGTTCGCGCCGACCGAGTTGCGCCTTGGCGAAGTCGCGGTCCGCGTCGATCGCGGTCGCCCACTCGAGGTTGTTCAGCACCTCGCCGCGCGCCACCGTGGCGGCGGCGGCGATGACTGTCTTGGTGGCCGAAGATTTCGGGATCACGCCGGCTGCCCCGGCGGCGAGCGCCTCGCGAACGAGGGCGACGCGGTCGGCGATGCTGTGGACGAGCACAGCCGAGCCGATCGCTTGCACGCGTTTGACGTTCTCGGTCACCGAGGATCCGTCGCCGAGCGACAGGTCGAGCACGGTCACGTCGATCTCGCGACCGGCGAGTCCCTCGATGAGTTCATCGACGCCCGCTGCGGCGATGACGAAGTCGTAGCCGTCCTCGATGAACGCCGCCTTCAGGCCGAGTCTGACCGACTCGTGATCGTCGACGACCGCCACCCTGACGTGCACGGTGTCCGCGCCTGATGACGGCGGGCGATCGGTCGCTTCAACCACGTTCATCCTGGTTTCTCCCCCCGGAATGCGGGCAACGGAACGCCCACGAAACCATGGTAGTCCGCCGAGTACCCGGGGAGCCACGTTGTCTGACGCTTCCTCCACCTACGGCGGCGCCGGCTACTCGCGGACCAGCGATCCGATCGCCTCGACGTGGTGGGTGTTCGGGAACAGGTCGAGCGCCCGCAGCCCCTCGAGCCGGTAGCCGAGGCCGGCGAGAATCGCGACATCCCGTGCAAAGGCAATCGGATCGCAGGCGACGTAGACGATCTGGACCGGCTTCACCGCTGACACGGCCTCGAGCACGGCCTTTCCCGCGCCCGAGCGCGGCGGATCGAGCACGACAGTCGCGGCGGCGAGCCGAGCCAGCTCCCCCGCGGAGGCATCGGCCAGCGAACGCACCCAGTGTTCGACGCGAGCGGTCACGACGGCGGCGCCCAGCCAGTCGGCGAGATTCTCCGCGGCATGCTCGGTCGCTCTGGCATCGGACTCCACGCTCGTGATCCGCACGGTGCGTCCGAACCTGTCACCGACGGCCGCGGCCAAGAGACCGACGCCTCCGTAGAGGTCGAGGTTCGCCGCTCGCGGGTCGAACAGCTCGGGGTCGATGGCCCGCTGCACCGCGTCGGTCAGTGCCAGGGCCGCCCCCGCATGCACCTGCCAGAAGCCGGTGTCGTCAACCCGGAACTCGCGGTCCCCGACCCGCTCCCGCACGACGGTGGGCTTCTGTGTGCCGATCACGAGCCGAGCGCCCCCGACGGTCGGAGCCAGCACATCGACGGTGTCGACACCCGCGAAGGTCTCCCGCAGGGGCGCGGCCTCGCGCACCGCGGCGATCGCGAGCGGCAGGTCGGCGACCGGAATGACACGGTGCGAACGCGCCGCATAGGGCCCGACGGTCCCGCCGGCAGCCACGTGCAGGCGCACGCGGGTTCGCCAACCGGTGCCCGGCAGACCCTCGCCGGGAGCGGCGAGCGGCTCCACCTCGACCGCACGCTGCAGCCCGGCCATGCGCTGGAGCCCCTCGGACAGCACCTGCGACTTCAGCTCGCGCTGGTGGGCGAGCTCGATGTGCCCGAACTCGGCACCTCCCGGGCGATCGTCGGGGTCGCGATCCACGGACGCCTCGGCCCACACGTGCGCCTGGCGGTGGGGACTCGGCTCGAGCACACGGACCGTCTCCGCGCGCCAGAAGCTCGGTTTGGCGTCATCCGTGATCCTGGCCATGACCGTCTCACCGGGGATCGCATCGGAGACGAACACCACCCGGCCGTCGAGCCGGGCGACCGAGATGCCGCCGTGCGCGATCTTGGTAGCCTCGAGTTCGACCTCACGGCCCTGCATCTCACCCATTCTCACGAGCTTAGGAGGACCGCATGGCGTCCGCCGACGCGGCACCCGTCCGCCTCTACCTCGCCTCGACCTCGCCCGCCCGGCTCGCCACGCTGCGCGCCGTGGGGATCGAGCCGATCGCGATCCCGTCCCACGTCGACGAGGAGGCCGCGGTCGCGGCGGCCGGCCCGTTGACGGCGGCCGAGATGGTGCAGTTCCTGGCCAGACTCAAAGCCGAAGCCGTGCTCAACCCCGCGACCCGGGAAGACCATCGGATCGACGGCCTTGTCCTCGGCGGCGACTCGGCGTTCGAGATCGACGGGCAGGTGTTCGGCAAGCCGCACCTGCCCGAGGTCGCGCGGGAGCGCTGGAGGGGTCAACGCGGCAGCGCCGGCATCCTGCACTCCGGTCACTGGCTCATCGACGCGCGGCACGGGCTGGTCGGCCAGGCGATCGGTGGAGTCGCGGCGGCACGTGTGCAGTTCGCCGACGACATCACGGATGCCGAGATCGACGCGTACATCGGCACCGGCGAGCCGCTCGAAGTGGCGGGCGCGTTCACGATCGACTCGAAGGGCGCGGGATTCATCGAGCGGATCGAGGGCGACCCGCACGCCGTGGTCGGGCTCAGCGTCCCCCTGGTGCGCAAACTGGTCCGCTCGCTCGGCGTCGAGTGGACCGGACTCTGGAACATCTGACACAACGTCCCGCTCGGCCTTCTGTGGATGTCCGACAAAGCCAACACCGCAGCCACCCCATAGGCTGAACAACTATGGCCAGCATCACGAAAGTCCTGATCGCCAATCGGGGAGAAATCGCGGTGCGGGTGATCCGCGCGGCAAAGGATTCGGGAATCGTCTCGGTCGCGGTCTACGCCGACCAGGACCGCGACGCACGGCACGTCAAGCTCGCCGATGAGGCCTACGCGCTCGAGGGCACGACCAGCGCCGAGACGTACCTCGTCATCGACAAGCTGCTCTCGATCGCGCGCCGATCGGGGGCGGACGCCGTGCATCCCGGGTACGGCTTCCTCGCCGAGAACGCCGACTTCGCCCGCGCGGTCATCGACGCCGGGCTGATCTGGATCGGCCCGAGCCCCGACGCCATCGAGCGACTCGGCGACAAGGTGAGCGCGCGCCACGTGGCGGAGAAGGTCGGTGCGCCACTGGCACCCGGCACCTTGAACCCGGTCGCGGATGCCGACGAGGTGCTCTCATTCGTCGACGAGGTCGGCCTTCCGGTCGCCATCAAGGCGGCATTCGGCGGCGGCGGGCGTGGACTCAAAGTCGCCCGCACCCGCGAAGAGGTCCCCGAGCTCTTCGAGTCTGCCGTCCGCGAAGCGGTCGCCGCCTTCGGACGCGGAGAGTGCTTCGTCGAGAAGTACCTCGACGAGCCGCGACACGTCGAGACGCAGTGTCTGGCGGATGCCGCCGGCAACGTGGTGGTCATCTCGACCCGTGACTGCTCGCTGCAGCGGCGCCATCAGAAGCTGGTCGAGGAGGCACCGGCGCCGTTTCTCACGGCGGCGCAAAACGAGCTGCTCTACCGTTCCTCCAAAGCCATCCTCCAAGAGGTCGGCTACATCGGTGCCGGCACCTGCGAGTTCCTGATCGGCAAAGACGGCACCGTCTCCTTCCTCGAAGTGAACACCCGGCTGCAGGTCGAGCACCCCGTGTCCGAAGAAGTCACCGGCATCGACCTGGTGCGTGAGCAGTTCCGCATCGCCGAAGGCGGCACGATCGACTACGACGATCCGCCGCCGGTGGGCCATTCCTTCGAGTTCCGCATCAACGGCGAAGATCCGGGACGCAACTTCCTTCCCACTCCCGGGCCGGTCCAGGTGCTCCGCTTCCCCGGTGGACCCGGCGTGCGCGTCGACTCCGGTGTGACCACCGGCGACGTGATCTCGGGTGCGTTCGACTCGCTGCTCGCCAAACTGATCGTCACGGGTTCGTCCCGCGAGGATGCCCTCGAGCGTTCACGCCGGGCCCTCGACGAGTTCGAAGTGGCGGGGCTGCCAACGGTGCTGCCGTTCCATCGCAAGGTGGTGCGCGATCCGGCCTTCACTGCCACCGATCATTTCGGCGTCTACACCCGCTGGATCGAGACCGAGTTCGTCAACGACCTCGAGCCGTGGGGCGGGATCCTGACCGACGCCGCCGAGCCCGAGAAGCGCCACAGCGTGGTCGTGGAGGTCGAAGGCAAACGCGTCTCGGTGTCACTACCGACCCGGCTCCTTCCCTCGTCGGGCGGCGTGTCGAACGCTCCCGCTCCCAAGCGACGCCCGGGAGGCGGCGGCGCGTACGCGGCATCCGGAACAGCCGTGAAGGCACCGATGCAGGCGACGATCGTGAAGCTCGCGGTGCAGGAGGGCGACAGGGTCGTCAAGGGCGACCTCGTCGTGGTCCTCGAAGCGATGAAGATGGAGCAGCCGCTCACCGCCCACAAGGACGGCACGATCTCGAAGATCGACGCGGCGGTCGGCACCACCGTCTCGTCGGGGCACCAACTGCTGGTCATCGAGGACTAGTTCGCGGAGAGCCGATCCCGCGGACGGTCGGCCACACGGACGATCCAGCGCTGGGCCGGCCGCTCCACCAGGTGATAGAGCAATGCGCCCAGCACCAGCACGAGGCTCAGCGGCACCAGGAGCACAGCGAGGCGCACGATCACCGGCCACTGCAGCACGGTCGCATGGGGTACCGCGTGGACGAGGAGCGCGAGCAGCGCGCCGAAGATCATCAGCACGATCCCGTGGATCATGTAGATGCCATAGGACACGCGTCCCCCGTAGTCGAGCGGCCTGCTCGCCAGCCAGCGGATCGACGGGCCGGTTCCACCGGCCAAGCCCGCCACGACGATGCCGGCGAGAGCGAGCGAGACGACCGCGCGAGTCGGGTCATTGCTGATCCGCGCGACGCCGACCACCAGCAGCGCGAGGGCGACGAGACTCGAGATCGCGAGCGCACCCCCGGGCGTCCGACCCCGGATGCGCGGCGGCCCGATGGCGAAGATGGCGGCCCCGGCCAGAAAGCCCGCCAGGACGCGGACGAGTGGGTGCGGCATCCCGTTGTACGAGGGAAGCAGCCAGGCACCGAGCGCCTCAAGCGCCAGGCATCCCAGCAACACGATGAACAGTCCCGGCCGGCGCCGACGCACGGCACCGATCAGGAGAGCAACCAGCGGGAGAAGCAGGTAGGCGAACCATTCGGCACTCAGCGACCAGGCCGGGAAATTCCACCCCTGGTGCGGGAACGGCTCCCAGCCGCGGATCAACAGGAGGTCTTGGACAGCACCCCACACCGTGAAGTTCTGGGGGGACGGGATCACGAAGCCCAAGAGCACACCGGTGAGGATCACCAGAATCGCCAACACGAGCGACACCAGCTGCAGCGGGTAGATGCGTGCCAACCGCCTGATCAGGAACCGGCGATACGGACCTCGACCCCCGGGAAACGCCGAGAGGTACTGGTAGGCGATGATGTAACCGCTCAAGACGAAGAACAGGTCGACGGCGAGGTAGCCGGCCTCGAAGAGGAACCCGACGGCGTGCAGCTCTGGCACGAGTCCGAAGATCATGAACTGGAAGTGGTAGAGCACCACCCAGATGGCGGCGATGAAGCGGACGCCGGTCAGCTGGCGGATCTCCGAGCGAGCTCCCGCCTCCGCCGCATCTCCCATCAGCTCATCACGTGCATCGCGCGTGCGGCATCCGTGACGGACGCGGACAACGAGGGGTAGACGCTGAACGCGCGAGCCAGCTGGTCGACCGTGAGACGGTGCTCCACCGCGAGCGAGATGGGCAGAATCAGGTCACTCGCCTTGGGGGCGACCACGACGCCGCCGATCACGGTGCCCGACCCGGTTCGGGCGAAGAGCTTGACGAAGCCGTCCTTGATGCCCATCATCTTGGCGCGGGGGTTGGACGCGAGAGGCAGTTTGTAGATGTCGCCCTGCGCGAGGCCTTCCTCGATCTGCTTCTGTGACCAGCCGACGGTGGCGACCTCGGGCTGAGTGAAGATGTTCGAGCTCACGTTCCGCAGCTCGGTCGGCGCCACCGCGTCGCCCATCGCGTGATAGACAGCCGTGCGGCCCTGCATGGCGGCGACGGAGGCCAGCGGCAGGAAATCACTGCAGTCGCCCGCCGCGTAGATGCTGGGCATCGAGGTGCGCGCGACGCGGTTGACGCGGATGTGCCCACTCGCCGTGAGCTGGACGCCGGCCTCCTCGAGGCCGATCCCCGCCGTGTTGGGAATGGACCCGACCGCCATGAGGCAGTGGGATCCCTCCACCGTGCGTCCATCGCTCAGGGTGACGAGCACGCCGTTCTCGGTGCGCTCCACCTTCTCGGCGCGACTCTTGCTGAGGACGTCCATGCCGTTGCGGGTGAAGACGTTCTCGATCACCCTGGCGGCGTCGGCGTCTTCACCGGGAAGCACCTGCTCGCGGCTCGAGATCAGACTGACCTTCGATCCGAGCGCCAGGTACGCGGAGGCGAACTCAGCTCCGGTCACACCCGACCCGACCACGATCATGTGCTCGGGGACCTCGTCGAGCGTATACAGCTGGGTCCAGGTGAAGATGCGCTCGCCATCCGGTTGGGCGGAGGTCAGCTGACGCGGGCTGGCTCCGACCGAAACCACCAGGGTGTCGGCATCGATCTCGTCGAAGTCGGTGCGACCCTTGCCCTTCCCGGTCGAGACGAGCAAGCGGTTCGGGCCGTCGAGACGCCCGTCGCCGACGACGATCCGCACCCCTGCCTTGATGAGCTGCGACTTCATGTCCTCCGACTGCTGCCGCGCCAGCATGAGGAGTCGCTGGTTGACGGCGCCGAGGTTGACGGCGACCTCCGGCCGAACCGCCCGTCCGTCGCCGTTGCGTGTGAAGAACTGCACTCCCAGGTCCGCCGCTTCGCCCGCGGCGTTGGCGGCCTCCGCGGTCGCGATCAGCGTCTTGGAGGGCACGACGTCGGTGAGCACCGCCGAACCTCCGACGCCCACGCGTTCGACGAGGGTGACCTCGGCGCCCAGCTGGGCTCCCGTGAGAGCGGCCTCGTAGCCGCCAGGACCTCCCCCGAGGATCGCGATGCGCTGGGTCCGCTCGAACTCATAGGAGGACATGGCATCCATTCTGGTCACTCCCGGCCTGCGGCGCGAAAACGCGCGGAGACAGGACCAAAGCCTCTACCCCGAACGGGGGCCAGCGACCTACCTTGCTCCTAGGGGAACGGCATTCTGACTCAGCACGCATTGGGGGATGCGAGTTGGGCCATTGTGCCGCGGCCGGTTCTGATCATCATTAGATGAAATACCGTCACTCGGCTCTCGAGGGCTGCTAGCTCAGGGACGCTGTGATCACGCTTGGCTGGGGGCCAACAATGAACGCACCAACGTCACACCATTCACGCGTCTCTCGCCGGAGCGCCGGCCTCGCCGTCGGCACGCTTGCCGCCGGGCTTCTGCTGGCACTGGGAGGTGCCGTACCCGCTCAGGCAGCGGTGGTGCCGACCGTCCCGCTGGGAACGGCGGACAGCTATGAGGTCGTCGGCGGATCGACGGTCACGAACACCGGCAGCACGGTCATCAACAACGGAGATGTGGGGCTGAGCCCCGGGACCTCGGTGACGGGCTTTCCGCCCGGGGTGATCAACCTCGGCGTGATCCACGCGGCGGACGCCGAGGCGGCATCCGCCCGATCCGCCGTGACGACCGCCTTCAACGATGCCTCTGGCCGAACCGGGGGTGCCGCGATCGCTGGCGACACACTCGGCACGACCGGCAGCACAGACCACTTCATCCCCGGCATCTATACCGGCGGCGCGCTGCAGCTCAACGGAACCATCAGTCTCGACGGCACGGCGGAATCGGTCTTCATCTTCCAGGCAGCAAGTACGCTGACGACCGCGTCAGACAGCAGCGTGGTCTTCACGGGAGGCGCGGGACCTTGCAACGTGTTTTGGGCGGTCGGCAGTTCGGCAACGATCGGCTCGGGCACCCAATTTGCGGGGACCGTGCTGGCTGCCCAGTCGATCACCGCAGATACTGGTGCAACAGTGCAAGGACGACTGCTCGCTGGGACGGCCGGGGCGGTGACGTTGGACGCCAACACGATTACTCGGCCAACGGACTGCCCACTGACGCCAACGCAAACCGCAGCGGCAGCGGCGGCAGCAGCAGCAGCGCAGACGGCAGCAAACGCGGCAGCAGCGCAGGCGGCTGCAGCGGCAGCAGCGGCAGCCGCGGCAGCCGCCGCAGCAGCAGCAGCCAGAGAACTGGCAGCGACTGGAGTCAATCCGATGCCCGGTCTGGTGACCTCAGCTGCGCTGTTCCTCGGCGGCGGAGTCCTCCTCATTGGCGCCCGCTCGCGGCGTCGCCCCACGGGCGTCTCTGACAGGAAGATCACGAGTTCCTTCCGACTCCGCTGAGCCAGCTGATACGCCACGAGCGTCGCGCACGCCCGAATAGAGTGAGACGCATGCCCAGCACGATCCACTCCCCCGATTCGGCTCATCCACTGGACGATCCGAACGCGGATCCCTTCGAGATCGCTCGACAGGCGGCGACCCAGCTCGCCGAGGCGACCGGAGTGCCGAAGCACGACATCGCGCTGACGCTCGGGAGTGGCTGGGGCAAGGCGGCAGACATGATCGGCGAGACGACCGCCGAGATCCCGGCAGAGAACATCATCGGTTTTAGCAAGCCCGCCCTGAGCGGCCACGTCGGGACCCTGCGCAGCGTGCTGCTGCCGAACGGTAAGCGTGCGCTCGTGATCGGGGCACGGACACACTTCTACGAGGGTCACGGAGTGCGCCGAGTGGTCCACTCGGTGCGGACGGCCGCCGCCGCGGGGGCGACGACCATGATCCTCACCAATGGAGCGGGCGGCATCCGGGAGAGCTGGAAGCCGGGGACGCCGGTGCTGATCAGCGACCACATCAACCTGACGGCGGCCTCACCCCTCGAAGGTGCGACCTTCATCGACCTGACCGATCTGTATGCGAGACGGTTGCGAGACCTTGCGCGCTCCGTCGCCCCCGAACTCGAGGAGGGCGTCTACACCCAGTTCCGCGGGCCGCACTACGAGACACCGGCGGAGGTGCAGATGGCGAAAGTCATCGGTGGTCACATCGTCGGGATGTCGACCGCGCTCGAAGCGATCGCGGCGCGTGAGGCGGGAATGGAGATCCTGGGCATGTCCCTCATCACCAACCTTGCCGCCGGCATCTCCCCCGAGCCGCTCAGCCATGCCGAGGTGCTGCAGTCGGGACGCGACGCCGAGCCGGTGATCAGCGCCCTTCTCGCACGCATCGTTGCCGAACTCTAAGAATCGTTGCCGAACTCTCCGAGGAGCACCATGGTCGACGACGACATCCTGACCGGCGCACGCGCCTGGCGTGACCAAGATCCCGACCCGGTGACTCGGGCCGAACTCGCGGCGCTCGTCTCGCGCGTCGAGGCGGGCGACGAACCCGCCGCGGCCGAGCTGCGCGAGCGCTTCACCGGCCGCCTGGCCTTCGGAACGGCGGGGCTCCGCGGGGAGCTGGGGGCCGGTCCGATGAGGATGAACCGGGTGCTGGTGTCACAAGCTGCCGCGGGACTCGCGTCGTTCCTCACCGGTCGGGGCGAGCATCCGAGCGTGGTCATCGGCTACGACGGGCGCCACAACTCGAGCGTCTTCGCCCGCGACACGGCCGAACTGATGCAGGGTGCCGGCGTGCGGGCGATCCTGCTCCCGCGCGCCCTGCCCACCCCCGTGCTGGCCTTCGCGGTGCGGCACCTGGATGTGAGCGCCGGAGTCATGGTGACCGCGAGCCACAACCCCGCCCGCGACAACGGCTACAAGGTCTACCTCGGCGATGCGGATGCCGGATCACAGATCGTCCCTCCGGCGGATGGCGAGATCGCCGCCGAGATCGCGCGCATCGCCACCGGATCGATCACGGGGTTGCCGCGTGCGACCGACTACGGGATCGCCGACGAGAGCGTCGTTGACTCCTACGTGCGCGCGACGGCGGCCCTGGCAGCCGGCCGATCGACACTGCGGGTCGTCTACACGCCGCTGCACGGGGTCGGGTGGGAAACCGCTGCCGCCGTCTTCGCTGCCGCAGGTTTCGCCGCGCCGACGACCGTCGACGCACAGGTGCAACCGAACCCCGACTTCCCGACCGTTTCCTTCCCCAACCCGGAGGAGGCGGGCGCGATGGACCTCGCCTTCGAGACGGCGGCGGCATCCGGAGCCCAGTTGATCATCGCGAACGACCCCGATGCCGACCGCGTTGCTGTCGGGGTTCCGGATGCCACGGCCGAGATCGGCTGGCGACGACTGGGCGGCAATGAGGTGGGCTGGCTGCTCGGCTGGCGTGCGGCGCGACGGTTGGAGGCGGCAGGTGACGACCTCGGGATGCGCGCGACTCTGGCGTGCTCGCTGGTCAGCTCGCCGGCTCTGCGGGCGATCGCCGAACACTTTCGGCTCGACTTCGTCGAGACCCTCACCGGCTTCAAGTGGATCTCGCGGGTCGGCGGCCTCGCCTACGGGTATGAGGAGGCGCTGGGATACCTGGTCGACCCCGCCAAGGTGCGCGACAAGGACGGCATCTCCGCCGCCGTCGAGGTGATCGAGCTCTTCAGCGAGCTCGCCGAGTCCGGGACGACACTGGAGCAGCACCTTGCCGAGTTCGCCGACACCTTCGGCGGCTATGCCTCCGGGCAGATCTCGATCAGGGTCGAGCAGGCGTCCGAGATCGCCCGCACCATGGCGCGGCTCCGCGGGGAGCTGCCGAGCCAGGTGGGCGGCATCCGCGTGAAGCGCATCGACGACTTCGTCGACGGCTTCGAGACCTTCCCGCCGAGCGACCTGCTTCGCCTGCACCTCGACGGCGGCGGCCGGGTCATCGTGCGTCCGAGCGGTACCGAGCCGAAGCTGAAGTGCTACCTGGATGCCGTGGCGCACGAGGGCTCGGGCGTCGAGCGCCTGGCAGCCGCCGAGGCGATGCTCGCACAGCTCGATGCGGGGATGCGTCGGCTGCTCTCCGAGAACGGCGCGACGAGCTAGCGCGACTGGCGCCGCTTGCCCGGTTTGCGTTCGCCCTTGACGGCGGGCGCGCGCCCTTTGCCCTTGGACGCCTTGGCCTTGCCGCCGGGCGCCGGAGCTGCCGCCGCCGCGGCCGCCGCCGACTTCGCCCACTCGATCCGCGTGCGGCCCAGCAGTGCGGTTCCCTCCGCGGTCAACGTCGTGGTCGGCGCCGAATAATCGAAGAGCGGATGACCGAGTTCGGCTTCCAGCTCCTTGATCGAGGCGACGAGAGTGGCACGCGAAACTCCGGCATCGCGGGCGGCGTGCGCGAAGTTCAACTGCTCGGCCGCCCCGACGAAGTGCCGGATGAGTGTCGCGTTCACGAGCGCAGGACCGCCACTAGCCGAGCGCCCTCTCGAGCTTCTCGCTGAGCTCACTGGTGTCGAAGTAGTTGTCGACCACGATGACGTCGGCGAACGTCGTCCCGATCGCCTCGACGAACTCGGGGCTGGTCAGGATGATCTGCGCATCATCCGCTTCGGCGTGCAGCGATGCGAGATCGGTGGCGACCACGGTGGCGTGCAGGCCGAGTCGGAGCAGCACGCGTTCGGTATTCACCTTGAGGATGCCGCTGGTGCCGAGTCCGGCGCCGCAGATCGCCACGATCTTCACGATGCTGTCGTCATGCTGACGCCCCGAGGATGCCGCGAACCTCATCCGCCGATGCCGCTGCGGCCAACCGGGCGATCGCATCCGAATCGTTGAACACGTTCGCGATCTCGGAAACGAGCGAGAGATGGTGGGCGGCCGAGGCCACCGCGAGGCCCAGCACGACCCGCACCGGATCGTTGTACGGGTTGCCGAACGCGACCGGCGTCGTCAACGTGGCAACAGCCAGCCCGTCGTGCAGGACCGCGGGGCCCGGGCGCGCGTGCGCGAGAGCCAGCCCAGGGGCGATCACGATGTACGGTCCGTGCTCCTCGATCATCCTGATCATCTCGTGCGAGTACTCGTCGGTCGTCGCGCCGCTCGCGGTCAGCGCTGCCCCCACGAGCCCGATCGCGGCCCGCCAATCGCTCGCGGACGCGCCCAGGGTGATGGCGGTGTCGGGAACAGGAGGAAGGGGCATCAGGCGACGCCGAAACCGATGCCGATGCGCTCGATCAGCTCCTCGCGGTCTTCCAGGGGGAGGAACGCGGCCTCGGCGGCGTTGAGCTGGAAGGTCTCGAGGTCGTCGAGTCCATAGCCGAACGCGTCGACCAACAGGGAGAGTTCGCGCGTGAGCGTCGTGGCGCTCATCAGTCGGTTGTCGGTGTTGACGGTCACGCGGAAGCCGAGCTGGTACAGCAGGTCGAAGGGATGATCGGCCATCGTCGAACCCCAGGCGGCGACCGCACCGGTCTGCAGGTTGGAGCTGGGGCTGGTCTCGAGCGCGATTCCGCGGTCCTTCACCCATTGGGCGACGTGGCCCAGCGTGACGAAGGTGTTCTCGTCGTCGGAGCGCTCGGCGGTGATGTCCTCGGCGATGCGGACCCCGTGGCCCAGACGCAGGGCGTGTCCATCGACGAGCGCGCCGCGGATGCTCTCGATCCCGTCCGCCTCGCCGGCGTGGATGGTGGCGGGGAAACATGCCCTCGCGAGCAAGTCGAACGCGTCACGCAGCCGCGTCGCGGGGAAACCCGCCTCGGGTCCGGCGATGTCGAATCCGACCACGCCGCGGTCGCGGTGACGGAGGGCGAGCTCGGCGATCTCGATCCCGCGGTCCAGGTGGCGCATCGCGCTCACCAACTGACCGGCTCGGATCCAGCCTCCCGAGGCGCGCACGGCATCCGTCGCCTCGTCGATGCCGCGTTGAACGGCTTCGACCGTCTCGTCCAGGCTCAGTCCGCGGGTGAGGTGCTGCTCGGGAGCCCAGCGGATCTCACCGTAGATCACGCCGTCAGCGGCCAGATCCTCGACGAACTCACGGGCCACGCGCGTGAGCCCCTCCGCGGTCTGCATCACGGCGATGGTCACGTCGAAGGTCTTCAGGTACTCCACCAGCGAGCCGCTGTCCGACTTCTCGGCGAACCAGGAGGCGAGGCCGGGGGCATCGGCGGCGGGAAGCTCGAGCCCGAGCGGTCCGGCCAGTTCGATGATCGTCTGGGGCCGGAGGCCGCCGTCGAGGTGATCGTGCAGCGAGACCTTCGGAAGGTCGCGAATCGCTGTCCGGCTTCCCGGCATGACCATGTCTTCCCCGACCGAACTCATGGACTCAATCTATCGGGGTGCGGGCTGAGAACTGCCCGCCAGACGGCCGACGATGAGCCGGGCCGTCGCGGATGCTGCACTCGTAACCTCGTCGAGTGGAATGCCGCTGAAACTCGTCGCCACATACGGCACGGTCAGCGCCGCGCGGACCCCGCCATCCGGTGCTCGGATGGCGACGACCACGTCGGTGATGCCCGGCTGCAACGGGTCAGGTCGCCGCAGCCCGTCCGCGTTGTGCGCGCCGCTGAGCACCTCCCCTGTCGCGGTGGCATCGGCCGCGAACACCGCCCCCACTCGCACGCGGTAGCCGAAGTCGGCGGGGCTCTCCACCTGTGCGATCACGCGCACCGCCCCGGCATCCAGCACGCTCAGGTTGCAGGACTGGCGCACCTTCTCGCTCAGGGCGCGCATCGGCGGGAGGCTTGCGTCGAGCAGCCCACGCAGCGCCGGTTGGCGGTGGGCCAGATCGAAGGCGGCCATCGAGAACGAGTAGAGGCCGGAATCCGCATCGCGCAGCAACCATCCGCGCCCCTCGAGGGTGGCGAGGACCCTGAACAGCTGGCTCACCGTCCGCCCCGTCGCCTCCGCGACCTCGGTCTGCGAGAGCGGACGCGCGCTGTCGGCCAGCAGTTCGAGCACGTCGAAGGCCTTCTCGAGGGCGGGGACCGAGTATTCCGTCACGGGCATGAGTCGCTACCGGTCCGCCTGCATCGCGCGCAGCATCCGCCGCGCGATCTCACGGTCGATGTCGTCGGGCACCGGCTGTGCGCCCCGCCGCAGCGAGCCCGCGGCGGTCGCCACCCGCTCGAGCGACAGGGTCTGGAGCAGAAAGCCGAGGTCCATCGACTCGAGGGAGTTGCCTTTCGGTTCGCGACCCGCGAGGTTCATCATCCGCCCGTCGGCCAGCAGGATGACGTGCCGACCGCCCGGCAGATCCACCCGCTCGATGGCGCCGTCCACGCCGGCCAACTGGCGCGATCCGGTCGACATCGCGTGCAGGGCTGACACGTCGATCTCCCAGGGGAAGTGGCCGCAGTTCGCCAGCACCGCACCGTCGGCGACGGCCTCGAAGAATGGTGCCGTCAGGATGTCCGGATGCCCGGTCGCCGTGATGAACACCTCACCCCAGTCGGCCAGCTGGTCGAGCTCGGCGACCCGGAATCCGTCAAGCGCGGCCTCGAACGCCTTCAACTCATCGATCTCGACGACGGCGACCTTGGCCCCGAGTGCGCGCAGGTAGTGGGCGACACCTCGGCCGCACCAGCCGTATCCGGCGACCACGAAACGTCGGCCGGGCACCATCAGGTTCGTGATGCGCATGAAGCTCTCCACGACCGACTGACCGACTGCGTGCTTGTTCTCGCCGATCGCCTTCAGCAGGCTGTCATTGATCACGATCACGGGGAATGGAATCCGTCCGGCCAGCTCACCGCGCAGGCGGTCTCCGCCCGAGGTCGTCTCCTCGGTCCCGCCGAGGATCTCGGCGCTCGTGCCGCGCGCGACCACGCCGGCCGCGAGATCCGCGCCATTGTCGAGGAGGATGTCAGGGCGCGCATCCAGAACCGCCGCGATGTTCGCGTGATGTTGGTCGAGGGTGTCATCGCGGGCGCCGAACACGGTCATGCCCTGGCCGCGCAGAAAGGCGACGATGTCGTCCTGTGTCGAGCCGTGGTTTCCGGTCACGACCAGCTCGGCGCCTCCCGCGGCGAGAGTCTCGAGCAGCACGGCGGTCTTCGGCTCGAGGTGCAGTGACATGCCGATCCGGTGGCCCGCGAACGGTCGGGAGGTCAGGAGATGCTCGCGCGCGGCGGCGAGCAGGGGCATCCGGGAGCGGATCCAGTCGACCCGGGCTCCGCCGCGTTCCGCACTTTCGGTCGCATCAGTCATGCGGCGACTATTTCATATGCGAAGGTCAATTTCATAGGTGTCGGACCGGATAGGCTGAATCCATGCCGACGAAGATCATCCTCGACTGCGATCCTGGCCACGACGACGCGGTCGCGATGCTGCTCGCCTGGGGCAATCCCGACATCGAGCTGGTGGGCGTAACCACCGTCGTCGGCAACCAGACTCTGGAGAAGGTCACGCGCAACGCCCTTTCTGTGGCCCGCGTCGCCGGAATCACCGGAGTGCCCTTCGCGGCGGGATCGGCGCGGCCACTGGTGCGGGAGATCGAGACGGCGGGTGAGATCCATGGCGAGTCGGGCCTCGACGGGCCCGCGCTGCCCGAGCCGACCATCGCTCTCGACCCGCGGCCGGCCGCGCAGTTCATCGTCGACACGATCATGGCGTCGGAGCCCGGCGAGATCACCCTCGTGCCCACCGGGGGGCTCACCAACATCGCCATCGCCGCCCGACTCGAGCCGCGCATCATCCCCCATGTCAAGCAGGTCGTGTTGATGGGAGGTGGTGTGCAGGAAGGCAACTGGAGCGCGGTTGCCGAGTTCAACATGGTGATCGACCCGGAGGCCGCGGCCATCGTCTTCGGCGCCGGGTGGCCCGTCACCATGGTCGGGCTGGATGTCACGCACCAGGCGATCGCGACCCCCGCGGTCAAGGAGGCGATCGCCGCGGTCGGCACGAAACCCGCCGCCTTCGTCGGGGAGCTGATGACCTTCTTCGAACAGGCATACCAAGACGCGCAGGGCTTCCCCCACCCGCCGGTGCACGACCCGGTTGCGGTCGCGTTCGTGATCGATCCCACGCTGGTGCGCGTCGTTCGCGCCCCCATTTCGGTCGAGACCCGCGGCGAGCACACCCTCGGGATGACGGTGGTCGACCTCCGCTCCCCCGCCCCGGCCTCCTGCGTCACCCAAGTCACCTTCGACCTGGATGCCGAGCGCTTCTGGGCGCTCGTGGTCGACGCACTGGAGCGCATCGGCGAGGTCGAGCTCTAGGCGCCCACCCGCCCCTCCCCTCCCCACCTCGTCTTCTCGCCGAGAGTACGTATATCTGCGGACTCTCGGCGGTGAGAGCGGGTCGTTTCACGTACCTTCGCGGCCATGAAATCACCGCTCGCTGCTCCGTACTGGGGCATTCGTTCCTACGCGGACCCCGGCGTCGACACGATCGCCCGTGCCTCGCTGTTCGCCCACCGAATGCCGCCCCGCGCCTTCTATTTCGGCCGCACGGCGGCGTCACTTCATCAGTTGCCTCTCCCCGCGCGGTACTCCGCGGAGACAACGCTTCACGTTGGCGTGCGTGCCGGCGAGCGACGCGTCGACGCTCTCCAGATCAGCCCCCATCACGTGCGCGTCGCCGACAGCGACCTTCTCGCGTGGGAACAGACGCGGGTCACTTCGCCGACGCGCACCTGGTGCGACCTCGCCGCGTCCCTGACTCTCGCGGAGCTCGTTGCTGTCGGTGACAGGCTGCTGTGGCGCAAAAGGCCGCTGACGACTGCGCCCGAGCTCACGGCGCAGATCGACCGCTACGAGGGGCGAAGGGGGATTCGACTCCTGCGCTCGGCGATCGGCCTTCTGAGCGATGCGGCGGATTCCGCGCCCGAGTCGGAACTGCGTGTCGCGATCATCCAGGCCGGTTTTCCACCGCCGCTTGTGGGCGAGGAGGTCTTCCTGTCGCGCGGGGGTTCGGTGCATCCCGACCTGAGCTGGCCGCCGTTTCGCGTCGCGATCGACTACGAGGGCGATCATCACCGCACCGAGCGCGATCAGTGGAGGCTCGACATCCGTCGATTCTCCGACCTGGAGGAGGATCGCTGGCGTACCTATCGGGCAACGGGCGACGACTACCGCTCGCCGCACCGCCTCCTGGGTTGGCTCGGACGCACGTTGCCGAGAACTCGTTGAGAGTACGTGTTCACCGCGGCCTTCAACGCTGAGAGTACGCAGATATACGTACTCTCAGCGGAAAGGGGAAAGGGGGAGGGAGGGAGGGGCCGGGTCAGCCGATGCGGTCCAGGATGAGCGGGCCACCGTCGAGCACGGGGTCGCCCGGGTCGCCGATCCGGTACGCGCCCTCGAGCGCATCCAGGGCGCGGGCAAAACGCTCCGGCTCGTCGGTGCCCAGTGTGAACAGGGATTGACCCGCCACGACCGTATCGCCCGGCTTCGCGTGCAGGTCAATACCGGCCGCGTGATGCACCGGATCCTGCTGACGAGCGCGTCCCGCCCCGAGCCGCCACGCAGCGATTCCGAACGGCAGCGCCTTCTGCTCCACCAGAACGCCAGCCCGCTCGGCGCGCACCGTGTGCGTCTCGCGGGCAACCGGGAGGAACGCATCCGGATCGCCCCCCTGCGCCGCGATCATGGCACGCCAGGTGTCCATCGCCTGCCCGTTCTTCAGGGCAGCCGCGACATCCGCATCATGGATGCCCGCCAGCTCGAGCATTTCGCGCGCCAGGGCGACGGTCAGCGCCACGACGTCGGACGGACCCGCTCCCGCCAGCACCTCCACCGACTCGCGCACCTCGTTCGCGTTGCCGATGGCGAGCCCGAGC
>JABBOD010000086.1 GCA_019351995.1 Acidobacteriota bacterium | reverse complement strand
GATGATCCGCCGCTGTTCGTCGAGATCAGTTACGTGATGCGTGTGCGCACGACGGAGCCGCAGCGACGTCTGGACCTGGTGCATCGGAATCTGCGCAAGTACGGGACGGTCTACAACACCCTCGCCGCATCGTGCGAAATCCACGGAGAACTGATCGCCATCGACGAGCCTGTCGAAGCGTCGTCGAACTGATCGGTTGGTCTAGACGGCCGCGCTCACGACGCGCTGAGTGGTGCTGCGGGTCCAGGCTTGCGTCGCGATCTGGACGGCGTCCCAGGGGGATCCGAGCGGTGGTGTGTATGACAAGTCGAGTTCGCTGATGGCTTCGACGGTCATGCCGTGGTGGATGGCGGTGGCGTAGGTGTCGATGCGTTTGGAGACTTCGGTGCCGTAGGTGCCCACCATCTGGGCCCCGAGCAGGCTGTGATCGCTCTGGTTGCCGGTGATGCGGATGGTGATGGGGTGCGAGCCGGGGAAGTAGGCCTTGTGGTCGTCGGCGGCTGCCGTGGCACTGATCGGGTCGAATCCGGCGGCGACGGCTTCGTGTTCGCGGAGTCCGGTGCGGGCGGCGACGAGGTCGAAGACTTTGACGGCTTGGGTTCCGAGACTGCCGGCGAATCGGGCGGATCCGCCGAGCGCGTTCTCTCCGGCGATGCGTCCCTGCTTGTGGGAGGTGGTTCCCAGCGGCAGGTAGGTGAGACCGAGGAGGCGGTGGTGGGTGATGACGCCGTCGCCGGCGGCCCAGACGTTGGGCAGGCCGGTGCGCATGGTTTCGTCGACCATGACGGCGTTTCCGGCGCCGAGACGGGCGCCGGCGTCGACGAGGAGGCTGGTGTTGGGGACAACGCCGACGACCGCGAGGACGAGGTCGGCGGTCCGCTCGAACGGCTGCCCGAGGTGAGTGCCGGCAACGGTGAGTCCGTCGGGTCCACGCGTGACCGAGGCGACTTTGGAATCGGTAACGACCTCCACACCGTGGCGGGTCAGTTCGGTGTGGATGAGGGCGCCGAGTTCGGGGTCGAGGGTCGAGAGCACTTCGGGTCCGCGTTGCAGCTGGGTGACGTGGATGCCGCGGACGGAGAGCGCTTCGGCCATTTCGAGGCCGACGTAGCCGGCGCCGATGATGATCGCGGTGCGGGGTGTGCGCTCGTCGAGGTGGCGGTCGAGGGCGAAGGTGTCGCCCATCGAGTGGAGAACGTGGACTCCGTCTTCGGGACCAAGCTCATCGAGACCGACGATCCCAGCTGACGAGGGAACTGCGCCGGTGCCGACGATGAGTTCGTCGTAGCCGATCAGCGAGGTGGTCCCGACGGTGTCACGTACTTCGAGGTTGCGGCCAGCGACGTCAATCCGGGTGGCGAGGGTGTCGAGGCGCAGGCTCATCCCGGTCGCTTCGAGGTCGGCGCTAGTGCGGTGAGCGAGCGACTGCCACGGCTTCACGTCGCCGGAGAAGTAGTACGGGATCCCGCAGATGGAGAAGTTCGGGTAGCGGTCGGCGACGACGACGGTGACGTCAACGTTCGGATCCAGCTCCCGGGCTCGGAGGGCTGCGGAGATGCCGGCGTCGCTTCCACCGATGATCGCGATATGCATGGGTGGTGCCTTTCAGGATTCGTTGTCGAGCGTCGACGGGATCACGACGTCGCCCGCAGAGCGGCCCACCGTCGGGAAGAGAACCAGGATGATCACGACGCCGACGACGGCACCGAGTAGCTGGGCGCCGATGAACGCGGGAACCGAGGCGGGAGCGATCCCAGCGAAGGTGTCGGAGAAGATACGGCCGATCGTCACGGCAGGGTTCGCGAACGAGGTGGAACTGGTGAACCAGTACGCGGCACCGATGTAGGCACCAACAGCGGGTGCCGCAAGCGCTGCCCGGTGTGTGCGGGCGAGGGCGAAGATCAAAATCAGCAGTCCGGCTGTCGCGACGACCTCGCCGAGGAAGCGGCCAGCGCCGTCGCGGTGGGTGGTGGCGATCTTCGTCGGGACTTCGAACATCAGGTTGGCGAGCACGGATCCGCCGATCGCGCCGGCGATCTGCGCGGCGACGTAGGCGGCGAGGTCGGGGAGAGCCAGCCCGGTGCGGTCGCGGCGACCGATGAACCAGTCCGCCGCCGAGACGATCGGGTTGAAGTGCGCCCCGGACACCGAGCCGAAGGCGAGGATCAGCACCGTCAGCCCGAGCGCCGTCGTGAGGCTGTTTTCAAGCAACTGCAAGCCGACGTCGGTGGGTGACAACCGGTGCGCGGCAATGCCCGAACCGACAACGACGGCCACGAGTAGGCCGGTGCCGAGGAACTCGGCGACGAGTCGGCGCCACAAGGGAGCGTGTTGGGGCAGCAGGGGAGTGGGTTCTCGGGTCATGTCTGGTTCATCTTGACGGAAGCAGATCACTCAGTCAATATTGAGGCAATGAACATTGAGCGAACTGATCTCGAGGAGCGCGCCGCCCGCCATGCGGCACTGTCCGATCCCGCACGGCTTCGCATCGTCGACTTGCTCACCCTCGGCGACCTGTCGCCGACCGACCTCCAGGCTCAGCTCGGAATGTCCTCCAGCCTCCTGGCGCATCACCTGAACCTGCTTGAGCACGAGGGCATCGTCGCCCGAACACGATCGGAGGCCGACCGCCGTCGCAGCTATGTGCGGATGATGCCGGGCTCCCTCGATCACCTGGGCGCCGCCTCCGCTGGAGCCGCACATCGCATCGTCTTCGTGTGCACCGCCAACTCCGCCCGTTCTCAGATCGCTGCGGCTCTCTGGGGCACAGCGAGCGGCATCCCCGCCGTCTCGGCAGGGACCCACCCGGCGGCACGAGTGGACCCGGGCGCTGTGGCCGCAGCAGAACGACACGGCGTGAACCTCCGCGGCCGCAAGCCGCAGCTTCTGAGCTCCGTCGCCGAAGCGGACGACTTCTACGTCACCGTGTGCGACGTCGCGCATGAAGAAATCGGCTCCGTTCCCGGCTTGCACTGGTCGGTGCCCGACCCCGTGCGCGACGGGAGCGACCAGGCATTCGACGCCGCGTTCGAGAACATCGCCCGCCGAATCGGCGAGCTCGCGCCACTGCTCACCGCTGCCTGACCGAAACAACCGACGATGACGTCGCCGCCTGTTCCGACGCGGTGACTGATCCGCTTCGTTTTCGTCCCGCGCCCGAAACCTCGCGCGGGTCCGTCACCGGGGCCGGGCCGCTCACGGCCGCGTTGCGGTAGCGCCCCTGAGAAGCGGACGCCTGAGCTGCGCGGCGACGATGCCGGGTGCTGATTGCCAACGTCTCGGATGCTCTCGACTTACCGGACAATGCGGTTCTCGGAAGCACCCAAGCCAGCGCCGGCATCGACACCGTAATGGGGGACTCTGGCGAAGGCGTTGGTGAGTCGTGAGGTGGGGCGGTTCACGCTCCCCACCCTGCCGTCATGCGGTGGCGCTGGCTTCGACAGAGAGCGCGTGACGGCTCCGCGGGATAATCGGAGATGTGGCGGGGTGGTGGGTTGATCGGGTCGGGGCGGCGTTGTCGGGTTCAAATCCCACGGTGCTCACCCGGATGGCGGCCGGTTTTGCCGTGATCGGTGACGTTC
>JABBOD010000009.1 GCA_019351995.1 Acidobacteriota bacterium | reverse complement strand
AGTGCGGAAGGTGGGACTCGAACCCACACGCCTTGCGGCACAGGAACCTAAATCCTGCGTGTCTACCATTTCACCACTCCCGCGCGGAGCAGCAGCAGTCTAAACGCGGCGTCGTCTGCGGGGGCGCGCCGTCGACCGGTTTGCCGCTGCTGCCGGCCATCTTCGGCCTTCACTAGTCAAAATCTGCCCGTTGTCCTGGCTGTCGACTAGGGGATTTTGGCCACTGAACGGGGGGGCAGCTGCGATGCGCGTTCCTGTGGAGAGCCGCGGAGCCAGCAGGCGCATCCAGGGCACACTGCAGGCGTGACCAACGCGATCGGCCTCATCACCGGGAGAGTGCGTGAACGGGTGCGTCGCGAAGGCATTGATCTCGCGACTGACGACCCCGACGGGATGCTCGCCGCCCGGCTCGTGCGCGACGAGGTGCAGCATTACAGCGAGCATGCGCTGGGTGGATCCCAGCCGCTCCTGGCAGATGAAGCCGTCGTCACGCGCCAGGTGGTTGCCACCATCACCGGCTTCGGGCCGCTGCAGCCCTTTCTCGATGACCCGAGCGTCGAGGAGCTCTGGATCAACTCCCCGTCCTCCGTCTTCATTGCGCGAGAGGGGGTTTCGGAACGCGTCCCCCTCGAGCTCAGCGACAGCGGGGTGCGCGACCTGGTCGAGCGGATGCTGCACTCCACCGGCCGCCGTGTCGACGTCAGTTCCCCGTTCGTCGACGCCTCGCTGCCGGACGGGAGTCGACTTCACGTCGTCATCCCCGACATCACGCGGGCGCACTGGGCGGTGAACGTCCGCAAGTTCCGTGGCGGCATCCGGGATCTGCGGGAACTCGTGCGGCTCGGTTCGATGACGCAGCAGGCGGCGGAGTTCCTGCACCTCTGCGTGCGAAGTGGCCAGAACATCCTGGTGTCAGGGGCGACCCAGTCCGGGAAGACAACCCTGCTCGGTGCCTTGCTGGCATCCGCGCGGCCCGACGAGCGCGTGGTCACGGTGGAGGAGACCTTCGAACTCTCGGTCGCCGGTGCCGACTGGGTGGCCATGCAGTGCCGCCCGTCGAGTCTCGAAGGCACCGGCGAGATCACGCTGCGCCGACTGATCAAAGAAGCGTTGCGGATGCGCCCAGACCGACTCGTGGTGGGTGAGGTGCGCGAGGCGGAGTCGCTCGACCTGCTGATCGCGCTCAACTCGGGGCTACCCGGTATGTGTTCGATTCACGCCAACCACGCTCGGGATGCTCTGGCCAAGCTCTCGACGCTGCCGCTGCTGGCGGGTCGCAACATCGATGCGGCGTTCGTGGTGCCGACGGTCGCCTCGGCGATCGACGTGGTGGTGCACGCGGAGCTGGAACGCAGCGGACGCCGCCGTGTCGTCGAGATCGTGGCCCCCACCGGGCGTGTGGTGGGTGGAACGCCGGATGCGACCACCCTGTTCTCGCTCGAGGCCGGCGCCCTGACGGCGAGCGGCGAGCTGCCCGAGCGGGGAGCCAAGTTCATCCGGGCGGGGATCGATCCTGCCGTGATTCTGCGGGGGCCGTCGTGACGATCGCGGTCGGGTTGCTCCTCGGCGCGGGGCTGGTGCTCGCGGTCTCGCCGATGCTGTGGCCGCGAACCGCGGCAACCACGGCGCGGAGGTTGGCACCGCTGGCCGGTCTGCGCGAACGACTGCGCCAGGCTGGTCTTGGGCAGGTCTCCGCGGCCGTCTTCGTGGCCGTGAGCGTGTGCTGCGGGGTGGCTGTCGCGGCGCTGGTGGCCGTCGTGGCACCCGTGGTGGCGATCGCCGCGGTCTCCGGGGTGGTGGCGGTGCTGACGCCCTTCGCGGTGCTGGCGTCCCGCGCGAGCTCCCGCCGTCGCGCTCGCCGCGCGGCCTGGCCGGACCTGGTCGATCACCTCGTTTCCGCGCTGCGCGCGGGTCAGCCCCTGGCGGAGAGCGTTGGCGCGCTCGCCACTGTCGGGTCGAGCGAGACGCGCGAGCCGTTCCTCCTCTTCGAGCGCGAGGTACGCGCCAGCGGCGCCGTGTCCCCCGCGCTGGATGCGCTCAAGAATCGCCTGGCCGACCCCGTCGGGGATCGGCTCGTCGAGACGCTCCGGATGGCGCGCGACGTCGGCGGCACGGAGCTCCCGACGGTGCTCCGTAACCTGGCGGCCTCGCTGCGCGCCGAGCTGGCGGTGCGGGCCGAGGCGGAGGCGCGGCAGTCCTGGGTGGTCGGTGCGGCCCGACTCGGGGTGTGTGCGCCGTGGGCGGTGCTCCTGTTGCTCAGCTCGCGGCCGGAGGCGGCCTCCGCATACAACTCGCCGCTGGGTCTGCTCGTGCTCGGGATCGGCCTGGTGGTCACGCTTGTGGCATACCGACTGATGGTGGCGCTGGGGCGGCTCCCCGAGGAACGGAGGTGGTTTGCGTGAGCGCTGCGCTCGCGGCGGCGGTGCCGCTCGGCATCCTGCTGGGTCTCGGGCTGTGGTCTCTGCTCGCTCTGGTTCCGCGGATCGGTGCGCCGCGGCTGGCGGCCCGGATCGCGCCGTACCTGGTGGACGTCTCACCCGCGGCGCACGAGTTGGCCGCCCGTCGTCCTTCGGAGCCCGCGACACTGCTTGTCGGGATGTTCGTGCCGGTGGTCTGGCGGCTCCGGCTCGCGCTGAGCCGGGTGCTCGGCGGCGATGCGACGATCGCCGCGCGACTGCGCCAGGCAGGCTCGGTGATCACGGTTGAGCGGTTTCGTTCGCGGCAGCTGCTCTGGGCGGCCGGGGGAGCGGTGCTCGGTGTGCTGGTCGCGGCGCTCATGGCTCGGGTTTCGGCGGCCGGTCTGCCGTTGCAGCTGGCGACCGCTGTGATCGTGGCGGCCATCGGCCTGCTGGCACCGGAACAGCTGCTTGCACGCGCCGCCCGCGCGCGGCTTGCCCGGATCTCGGTCGAGCTCCCGACCGTTCTGGAGTTCCTGACTCTCTCGCTCTCGGCGGGTGAAGGGATCCTGGATGCCCTCAAACGTGTCGCACGCACCGGCAACGGCGAGCTCTCCCGCGAGCTCGGGCGCGTGGTGTCCGAGCTCAACAGCGGCGTCCCGCTCGTGGACGCGCTGAACCGCTGCGCCGCGATGATCGCCCTCCCGAACCTGACCCGCACGATCGACCAACTCCTCGGTGCGCTCGAGCGTGGCACGCCGCTCGTCGAGGTGCTGCGCGCACAGGCGCAGGACGCCCGCGAGGAGACGAAGCGTGCCCTCCTCGCGGCGGCGGGGCGCAAGGAAGTTGCCATGCTCGTGCCCCTGGTGTTCCTCATCCTGCCGGTGACGATCGTCTTCGCGATCTTCCCCGGGATCCTGGTGTTGCAGTTCGGGTTCTGACAGCTAGGTCTCTGATTCGCGCGAGTAGCGTGACGGGGTGCCCTCGACGCCCACTCGTTCTCGACTTCGTGACCGCATCGATTTCGTGTTCATTCGGCAGATACGTCGGTTGACCTGGGTGTGGACGGCTGCCTTCCTCGCCGCGGCGGCCGTCTTCCAGTCGATCGAGGTGCAGCTTCCGAACCCGGCGTGGCTGGTCGTGCCGGGCGGTGGCTCACCGACGGCGGCCGTGCACGCCTTCGTTCCGGTGCACCTGCTGGTGATCAGCTGGGGTGTGTTTCTGGTCCTCATCGTGTGGGCCCTCGTGAGCCGCGAGATCACGCGACCGACCCGCATCCGGCCGATGGTCGTGCACATGGTGCTGGTGGTCGTCGGCGCCGCGTTCTTCGGCACCCTGGCGACCGGCGCGATCCTGCAGCTCGGCCAATCTGCGCTGAGCACGTCAGCGGCGGCGCGGCTCCTGGTGACTCCCTCGGAAGTCGTCAGCGGGGCGGCGACCATCGCGGCGGTGATCTCGGTGATCGTCGTGCCGGCTGTCCTCGCCTCGGTCCGCAGCGGTCGACGGGATCAGCCCCACCCCGGGGTCCCGATTCGCCCGATCGACCCCAGCGCCGGCTGACCCTCGGGCGGCCTCGGCCCCTGTGGACAACTCGCGCCGGCTCAGCTTCGCCGTGGCACTCTGCTCGCAGGAGGTGGTCCGGAATGTCGATTCTGCAGCGAGTGACCATGCGGGTGCACGAGGAGCGCGGCGATGTCCCCGGCTGGGTGCTGATCACGCTGATGACGGCCGCGCTCGTGGTGTTGATCTGGGCTCTTGCTGGGCCCGCGCTCAGCGAGATCTTTCAGAACGCCATCCTGAAGGTCAGCGGGCTCTGACCCCACGATGTCCGTCAGCCTGCGCACGCGACTGCGTGACGAGAGCGGATCGGCGCCTGCCGAGTTCGCGATGGTGGGCGCCCTGCTGACGGTGCTGACACTGTCCGTGCTGCAACTGGGGCTGGCCCTTCACATTCGCAACACGGTTCAGGATGCGGCGGCCGAGGGCGCCCGCTACGGCGCGTTGGCGGACCACACGCCCGCCGATGGCATCGTGCGCACCCGCCAGCTCATCGGTCTCGCGATCGGTGATGACTACGCGCAGAACGTGACGGTGAAGGGTGGCTCGTGGATGGGGCATCCCGCTGTCACGATCACCGTGCGCACGCGGTTGCCACTGTTCGGACTGGTGGGCATCGACACGGCACTGGAGGTGTCTGGGCATGCCGCCGCCGAGACGTTGGACTGAGCTCGTGCTGCGGCTGCGTGACGACGCCGGGTCGGCATCTCTCGAGTTCATCACCGTCGGCGTGCTGCTGCTGGTTCCGATCGTCTACCTCGTGCTCGCACTGTCGGCACTCGAGAACGCGTCGTTCGGTGTCGAGGGCGCGGCTCGGCAGGCGACGCGAGTGTTCGTGCAGTCCGCGTCCGACGACGACGCCGAGGCGGCTGCCCGGGCCGCGATCCAGGTGACACTCGCCGACTACGGTCTGGATGCCGCCCGGGCACACGTCGAGGTCAGTTGTCGACCGATTCCGTCGCGGTGCCTCACGCGGCGCGGCTTCGTGACGGTGTCCATCACGACCACGGTGCCGCTACCGCTCGTCCCACCGGTGCTTCAGCTGAACCTTCCCGCCGGCATCCCCGTGCGGTCGGTCGCCACCGAGCAGGTCTCGCGATTCTGGCGCGCCAGGTGAGCCGGATGCCGCGGCCCACCCCGCGCGATGACACCGGGTCGACACTGCCCCTGGTGATCTTCTACGGCTTCCTCGCGCTGGCCCTCGTTCTGATCGTCGCCGCTGCGGCGTCGCTCTACCTGGAGCGCAAGAGGCTCTTCACCCTCGCCGACGGCGCGGCGCTGGTCGGCGCCGAATCCTTCGAACTGGATGCCGTCTCGCTTTCGGGGAGCGTCCCACGCCCCGCACTTCGACCGGCCCAGGTGCACGCGGCAGTGGCGAGCTACCTCGCCGGCAACCCGACGGGCGAGTTCGAGGCCCTGGTGGTCGAACGGGCGACGACCGTCGACGGCGAGAGCGCGACGGTGACGGTCTCGGCGATCTGGCATCCGCCGGTGATGACGATCTTCGTGCCCGACGGATGGCGCGTCGATGCCACCGCGGTGGCGCGTTCCGTCTTCGACTGACCATGGGCTCCGTCCGTCGACGCCCGAAGGTAGGCTGAACTCCGCCATGATCGACCTCGACCTCAGCGACCAGATCGCGACACTCCGCCAGACCTTCTCTGACATCCGCGCCGTTGTCGGGGTGGAAAAGCTCGAGGCGGAGATCGTCGACCTCAGCGCGCAGGCCGGTGCGCAGGACCTCTGGGACAACCCGGATGCTGCCCAGAAAGTCACCTCAGCGCTCAGTCACCGCCAGAGCGAACTGGCTCGCATCGAGAGTCTCCAGCGTCGAATCGACGACCTCGAGGTGCTGGTGCAGATGGCGAACGAAGGCGACGATGCGGACAGCGCCGAAGAGGCGAAGATCGAGCTCGCTGCCATCCAGAAGAATCTTGGCGAGCTCGAGGTCACCACTCTGCTCAACGGCGAGTACGACGACCGGCCCGCTGTTGTGACAATCCGTTCCGGTGCCGGAGGGGTGGATGCCGCGGACTTCGCCGAGATGCTGATGCGGATGTACCTCCGCTGGGCCGAGAAGCACAAGTACTCGGTGACCGTCATGGACACCAGCTATGCGGAGGAAGCCGGCATCAAGTCTGCGACCTTCGAGATCGATGCTCCGCACGCCTTCGGAACCCTCAGCGTCGAGGCCGGAACGCATCGGCTGGTGCGCATGTCGCCGTTCGGTGCGGCGGGCAAGCGCCAAACCAGTTTCGCAGCGGTCGAGGTCATCCCCCTGATGGAAGAGACCGAGTCGATCGAGATTCCCGAGGGCGACATCCGCGTCGACGTCTTCCGCTCGTCCGGACCCGGCGGCCAGTCGGTGAACACCACCGACTCCGCGGTGCGGATCACCCACCTCCCGACCGGCACCGTCGTGTCCATGCAGAACGAGAAGTCGCAGATCCAAAACCGCGCTGCGGCGCTGCGCGTGCTGCAGTCGCGGCTGCTCATCCTTCAAAAAGAGGCGGAGGCCGCCACCAAGAAGGAACTCGCCGGCACCATTACGGCGAGTTGGGGTGATCAGATGCGCAGCTATGTCCTCGCGCCGTACCAGATGGTGAAGGACCTGCGGACGGACTACGAAGAGGGCAACCCCTCCAAGGTGTTCGACGGCGATATCGACGGCTTCATCAACGCGGGGATCCGCTGGCGCAAGCGCGACACTGACCTCGACTAGGGTTCGCCCGGCGCTCCGGCTAGGCGTGGGACACCGGCGCCATGAGTGCCGCAGGCGGCCGTCACGGCCGCCGCATGCTGAAGTGTCACTGCGCGAAGAGTGCCGGTGCCGGGATGACGGGTCCAATGGACGACGATCGGCGCATCCGGACCCAGTCTCTTTCTCGGATTGTCGGGGTCACGCAGTTGACACGAATGTGCTGCCACTTCGACGTGGAGAACAGGACCGCATGGCTCGCCGGCGTGATAGGCGAGGGCACTGACGCACGTCAGTCGACCTCCTACTCGCCACGCTCGGATCACCTCTTGTGGTTCGTCGGCCCGGGCAAACCAGCCTTTGCGAACTCGCATCACCTGTCGCCCGTACCATGCGGCAACGTCGATTGTGCCCGAATCGACCCCCCAAGCAAGCAAATGGCGGCGGCTGACGAGACCGCCAAGCCGGTCGATCGTCTCGAGCAGCAGTTTCATCCTCGTACGGTGCTCCGCCCGTGCGGTCACCGTGGCGCGGGAGATTCGAAAGGTGGATAACCCGATGTTGCCGGCGTGTGGGCAAAGCGGATCTCGCACTCGCCGCGCTCCAGTTGTCAAGGACTGTCCTCGACAACTGGAGCGCGGCGGCGAACAAACCCAGTACCGCGGGGCGACCGGACGGATAGGCACGCGACGTTGCGCGGAGGGAGCTTGCTCCGTCGTCACCGATTTCTGTGATTCTGAAGCGCGGGGGTGTCGCACCCGCCATCGTGCCGGCCCGAACTTAGTCTCGTGATGCCATGATTCGCTTCGACCACGTCACCAAGACATACTCGGGAACGTCGCGACCCGCGCTCAACGGGGTCGACCTCGAGGTGCTCAAGGGAGAGTTCGTCTTCCTCGTCGGCGCGTCCGGGTCTGGCAAGTCCAGCTTCCTCCGCCTCGTGCTGAAAGAGGATCGCCCGTCCAAGGGGAAGATCCACGTGCTCGGCCAGGAGCTGAACAGCCTCCCGAACCGGAAAGTCCCCTACTTCCGCCGGAGCCTCGGCGTCGTGTTTCAGGACTTCCGACTGTTGCCCCAGAAGACCGTCTTCGACAACGTCGCCTTCTCCCTGCAGGTCATCGGCAAGAGCAAGGGCTTCATTCAGGAGGCGGTTCCCGACGTCCTGAAGATGGTGGGTCTGGCGGGCAAACAGGGGCGTTATCCGCACGAACTCTCCGGCGGTGAACAGCAGCGCGTCGCGATCGCGCGGTCCATCGTCAACAAGCCCGCGATCCTGCTGGCCGACGAACCCACCGGCAACCTGGATCCCGCCACCAGCGCGGGAATCATGGCGCTGCTCTCGACGATCAACGCCAACGGAACGACCGTGCTCATGGCGACGCACGATTCCGGCATCGTCGACCAGATGAAGCGGCGCGTGATCGAACTGGTCAGCGGTCAGGTGGTGCGTGACGAGCGTTCAGGCGGGTACCAGACGCAGGCCGTTCCCGTGCAGACCTTCGACCTGGGCGGCCCGTTACCCACCGGCGCGCCAACGGCGTCTCTGGGGGTCACGCCTCGTCCGACCTGGCAGAGCACGGCAAGCTCGCCGAGCGACACGGCTCCTGACGACGAACGGGATGACCGTCCCGTCGTGAAGCCGATCGAGATCCCCGTCGCCCCACCTCGTGTGGTGCCCGCGCCCGCCCGCGTGAACGAGGCGCCGGCCCCCGGAACGCAGGACCTGACACCGCCGCCGCTGAACGAACCGGGGGTTCGCTCGTGAGGTTCGGGCTCATCCTCAAAGAAGTCGGCGAGGGGTTCCGCCGCAACCTGTCGATGGTGATCTCGGTGATCCTTGTCACCTTCATCTCGCTGACCTTCTTCGGCGCCGCGATCCTGCTGCAGTTCCAGATCAACCAGATGAAGGGGTACTGGTACGACCGGGCCCAGGTTGCCGTCTACTTCTGCACGAACGTCTCGCCCGAGACCGCCTGCAACGGAACCGAGGCCAGCAGCGACCAGATCGCCGCGGTCAAGGCGGCGCTCAGCGGGACGACGCTCTCTCCGTACATCAAGCACGTCGACTTCGAGAATCACCAGCAGGCGTACGCGAACTTCAAGAAACAGTTCTCGGGGACGTCGTTCGCCAGCCTGGTCACCCCCGACATCCTCTCCCAGGCATTTCGGGTCAATATGAAAGACCCGAACCAGGCGGAGATCGTGATCGACCAGGTGTCCGGCATGCCGGGCGTCGAGCAGGTCACGGACCAACGCGCGCTGCTCGATCCGATCTTCGCGATCATGAACTCGGCGAGTTATACGGCCATCGGCGTCGCCGCACTGATGCTCGTCGCCGCTGTTCTGCTCATCTCGACCACCATCCGGCTCAGTGCGTTCTCGCGCAGACGGGAGCTGGGGATCATGCGTCTGGTGGGCGCGTCGAACCGGTTCATCGAGACTCCGTTCATCCTCGAGGGCGTGTTGGCAGCGCTGATCGGATCGGTGCTGGCGGCCGGTGCGATCATCGCGATCGTCCACTTCTTCGTGCAGGGCTATCTGCAGACGAACAATCCGAACACCGCGTTCGTGGGGATTCCGGATGCCCTGATCGTGGCACCCATCATCGTGGTGCTCGGAATCGCTTTGGCGGCCTTTTCGGCAAGCGTCGCGATCCGGCGGTACCTGAAGGTGTAGGTAGACTGGCTCGCTGCGCAGAAGTGAGGTGAGTCGGATGCCGAAGAAGGAACGCGGGAACGGGGTCGTCGCGACGAACCGTCGCGCCCGACACGAGTACACGATCGAGGACACCTACGAGGCCGGGATCGTGCTGACCGGTACCGAGGTGAAGTCGCTCCGCGAGGGCCGCGCCTCGCTCGTCGACGGCTACGCCTTCGTCGACGGCGGGGAGATCTGGCTCGACGCAGTCCACATTCCGGAGTACACGGAAGGCACCTGGAACAACCACAGCCCGCGTCGGAAGCGCAAGCTGCTGCTGCACAAGGCGCAGATCATCAAGATCAGCCACAAGACCAAAGAGGGCGGTTACACGCTCGTTCCGCTGCAGATCTATTTTCTCGACGGGCGGGCGAAGGTCGAGCTCGCGGTTGCCAAAGGCAAGCGGGAGTACGACAAGCGGCAGACTCTCCGGGAGCGCCAGGACAAGCGCGAGGCCGACCGCGCGATCTCGTCCAAACGGCACCTGGGCGAATAGTCCGTCGCCGTCGTATGATGGAGGGCTGCACCCGAAAGGCTGCGGTTTGACAACTCCACAGCGCGCGACAACGGCCCGCCGCATCTCCGACCTCGCCCGATGGGCGATGAGTTCGGGATCGGTGACTCATGGGGATGATCGGTTTCGACATCGCCTGCGAAACTGCGAGAAGCGGGCCGAGGATGCAGGGTTATCTCGTTAACGATCCCCGCAAACAACAGGTGCCAATCTCAAGCGCACCGACGTTGCTCTTGCTGCGTAAGCAGTAGAGCTAAAGAACGTCCGTCAGACCGGGTTCGCCTTCGCCCCGGACCCTGGCGTCATCTAGAGGGCTTGCTGTGTGACTGAGTCTCAGGGTCACGCGGGACTTTCGCTGAGGCTGGGCTCGTCGATCTAGATGCTCGTGGCAAAGATCGGAGCCGAGTAGAACGTTTTCACGAGCTGCGCCCGGAGAAGGCGCAGGCTCACAGCGATGGACGGGGGTTCAATTCCCCCCATCTCCACCATCGGCCGCTGTCGCGCGTTGTGAGGTCGGGCGATGAATGTTCCGGCTCAGCTCAGGATGTCTTTGGTCGAGAAGCGGCCGAAGGCCAGCGCCCCGAACACGACGATGTAGCCCAGCTGCAGCAGCGCGTTCTGGCCGTAGTTATCCCAGGAGATGGGATTGCGCAGCAGGTCCGCGAAGCCGAGCCAGTTGTGGGTGAACAGCCAGGGGTGGATCGCGGAGAGTTGCGGCAGTGCATCCGCGATCTGTGATGCCGCGGCGAGAACGATCGTCGCCGCCATCGCGCCGACCGGCACCGTCGTCAGTGTCGAGATGAACAGCCCGATCGCCGTGAGGCCGAGCAGGGAGAGGCTCACGTAGCCGACCAGCAGCGCCGAGCGAATCGCGAAGTCGCCTGCGCCGATCGTGTCCCCTGACAGCAGAGTCACCGGGCGGATCGGGAACAGCGCCGCCCCGATCGCCACCCCGGCAAGCACGATCACGAGAGTCGCCGCGATGGCGAAGATTCCTGCTGCCACGAATTTCACCACGAGCAGCCTGACGCGTCCGGCCGGGGCGATCAGCAGGTACCGGAGGGTGCCGAGGTTGGCCTCGCCGGCAATGGTGTCGCCGGCCACGACACCCACGGTGAGAGGCAGGAAAAGCGGGATGGAGACGGTCAAGGCGGTGAAGGCCACGAAGAGGCCGTTCTGGGTGATCTCGCCGATGAAGGCAGGCCCGCGCCCGGAGTTGCCCGCCGTCGTCACCCGCACCGCGATGGCGATCAGGATCGGGACGAGCGCCAATGCGCCGAGCATCGCCAGCGTCCGGCGGCGCCGGAAAAGCGTCACCAACTCGGAACTCAGGAGCGCGAGCGGCCGTCCCGACTCAGCCTGCGACATCGAAGCCCTCCCCGGTCAGGGCGACAAAACGCTCCTCCAGCGTCTCGCCTGCCACCGCGATGCCGCGCACACGCACCCCGGCAGCCACCAGGGCCGCCGTGACCGTCTCCGGCAGGACATCGGTGAGCGCTGCGGCGACCGCACCGTCGGACGCCGCCGGCTCGATCTCGAGGCGCAGTTCGGTCAGCACGCGGCGGGCGTCCTCAACATCCGGCGTCGTCACGGTGAGTCGGGTCGCGCCCCGGCGCAACTCGTCGAGCGTTCCCTGCGCAACCAGTCGGCCCGCACTCATCACCGCAACGTGGGAACAGAGCTGTTCGATCTCGCTGAGCAGGTGGCTGGAGACGAAGACCGTCGTGCCCTCCTCGGCCAGCGAGCGGATCAGGTTCCTGACCTCGCGGGTGCCCTGCGGATCGAGACCGTTGCTCGGCTCGTCGAGGATCAGCAGTTCGCGCGGTCGCAGCAAGGCGTTCGCAATTCCCAGCCGCTGCTTCATGCCGAGCGAGTACGCGTGCGCCCTCTTCTCGGACGCGTGGCTCAGCCCCACGCGGTCGAGGGCGGCACCGACCCGCGCACGACGGGTGCGGGAGGAGGCGTGGCGGTCCGCCGAGTCCAGTCGGAGCAGGTTCGCACGCCCGGAGAGAAACGGGTAGATGGCGGGACCTTCGACGAGGGCGCCGACCCGCGGCAGCACGGACCGCAGCGCCGTCGGCATCGGTTCGCCGAGCATCCGGATTTCGCCGCTCGTCGCGGCGGCGAGCCCGAGCAGCATGCGGATCGTCGTCGTCTTGCCCGACCCGTTCGGGCCCAGGAAGCCGAACACCGAGCCGCGTGGCACGCTCAGGTCGAGGTCGTCGACGGCTCGCTGCCGTCCGAAGGACTTACCGAGTCCACTGGTCTCGATCGCCAGCCTCGAGCCCGCGGCATCGCTCACTTCGCGGCGGCCTCGAGGCTCGCAATCGGAACGGCTCCGACGAACACCCGCCCGTCATCCAGGAGCAGCACCGAGAGCAGAGAGGTCTGCAGGGCGCGACCGCCCGCCACCGGCGTGGTCAGCTCGCCCAGCAGCTTGGCCTGGCTCGCCGAAGCCCCGCTCGAGGTGCCGGGCACCTTCGCACCGGATGCGGATGCCGGCATCGCCACGATGGAGTCCCAGCCCGTGCCGATCACCGTCGGCGTCGCCTGCCCGGTGGTCTTCGGGTGCTGACCCGCGTGTTCGGACTTCGTCGGCACCGGAACTGTCGTCACCTTCGCGCCGCTCGGCGGGGTGAAATCGAACAGCGAGGCGGCCGGGGTGGAGAAGTCGATCGAGCTGAAGCCGACCGAGAACGCTTCGGCCTGCTGGCCACGCGCATCGACGACGACCTTCAACGGAAGACCCGTCACGGCGTCGACGGACAGCGTGACGTGAGACACGAGGGTGTTGCCGGACTTCGGTGTGAGCTCGAGCTGGTAGACCGGCCGACCCGCGACGCGCGCGGTCGTGATGACGTCCACGGTGGTCGACGGCTCGATCGCGGCAATCGCCTTGTCGGCAAGCTGTGCCGGGCTGAGGGTTGTTGTCGACGGCGACGCGTCTGCGGGCGCGTGCGTCGGCAGGGTGGTCGTGGTCACGGCCTTCATCTTGGAGTCGTAGGTCCACACGGTGGACCCGTTGCGGATGACGTCGCGCTCGGCGAGGCTGTCGAGCACCTGGAGCCGTTCCTTGCTTGCGCCCGCCACGTACAGACGGGCGGTGTGGTTTGCCGTCAGCAGATCGAGGATGGTCGAGGTCGTGCTCGACCCGGAGCTCGACGACCCTGGCCCGACGCTCGGAAGCTGCGGGAGCCCGAGGTCCGATGACTGGGTGATCGTGCCGGAGTACGACGCGTTGTGGGCACCGGCGATCAGCGCGAGCACCTGCTGGGCTGTCTTCTGGGGGAGCACGGGGGCGGCATTCGCCGCGGCCGGAATGGCGATGGCGCCGGCAACGACGAGCGCGGGCGCGATGATGGCGGGGAGCCAACGGACGGTCTTGTTCACGGCAATCACCTCGGCGCGTGGGTTGGACATTCGCGCTGAGGCGAGAATACGCTGACTATCCCCGCGATTGCTGGGGATTTGACCCCAGGATCCCCGGCGAAACGCGGCTACGCGGCCTGCGGAACACGTGCCGTGAGCCGCTTCTTCGCAGCACGTTCGGTCAGGACCTGGATGTAGTCGCGCACAGGACGATTCGCGAGTTCATCGAGCTCCGCACGCACCGCCGATTCGACCTCGTCCGATGGCACCTGGGGGAACGTCTCCCGCAGCTTCGCGGTCACCTGCCTGTAGATCTCATCGATATCGATGTCGGTCGCCATGAGAAGAGTGTTCGCGAAGTTGGCCGCGCGGTCAACACCCCCGTTTCACTCGAAGGGAAGCTCGACTTCCACGCGCAGGCCTTCACCGGGTCGGTTGACGAGCCGCACGGTGCCGCTTGCCAGTTGCACGATCCCCGACACGATCGGAAGCCCCAGACCCGCCCCGGAGGGGGGCGCCGTGCCGGAAACCGGGTGCGGGTCGCGCGCGAATCGGTCGAAGGCGTGTGGCACGAACGCCTCCTCCATCCCCCCCGCCTCGTCGTCGACGGCGAGCAGGATGCCGGCCGGAACCTCGTGCAGCGACAGTTCGATGCGCCCGGCCTCGGGCCGCGCCGTCAGGGCGTTGTTGACGAGGTTGTCGCAGATCCGGCCGAAGTCGTGCGCGGCGACGGCGACTGTCCGATGATCGGGAGGCAGTTCGGCGGAGAAGTCGATCTCCACCGCGCCCCCGCCGACGCGCATCCTCCCGCGGTCGGCGGCATCCGCCAGCTCGGTGACGAGCTCGTCGACGGTCGCTGACCCCCGAGCCGACTGCGCGTCGATGCGCGACAGCTCGAGCAACGAGGTGGCAAGAGCCGACAGCCGGTGCAGGGTTTCTTGCGCCGAACTCACTTCCCGTCGCATCTGCGCGAGCGTCGTCGCCTGCGATTGGGCGAGCTCGAGCTTGGTCTGCAGGATGGCGAGCGGCGTTCTCAACTCGTGGCTGGCATCCGAGACAACCTGCCGTTCCCGGTCAGCGGAGACCCGCAGCTCGCGGATCAGCTCGTTCAGAGTCCGGGCAAGCTGGGCGATCTCGTCGTCGGCGGCCCCGACCGGAAGGAGCTCATGGCCGGGGGCCGCCGCCAGTTCCTCGGCACTGCGTCGGAGCCTGTTCACCGGGTTGAGCGCGGCGGTCCCGATGAACCACGATGCCGCTCCGAACCCCAGGTTGATGATCGCCAGGGCGACCACCAACAGCCAGGTGACCGAGTTCAGGACCGTCAACTGCGCGTCGCCGTTGCGCGCCGCGATGATCGTCCAGACACCCTGAGGGGTGACGACGAAGGAGTTCTGCACCAGGTAGTCGACGCCGTCGGTGGTGACCGTCCGCGCGTGCGTGTCGGATTTCAGCAGCTCGGGCAGCTTCTCCCGCAGGGCCGCCGGCAGGGTGTCGACCTTCGCGACGCCCGTCGGGCTGACGACCGCGACGTCCTCCCCGGATCCGGGTGCGTCTGGTTCCTGCGTTGGTTCGGTGCCCAGCAACTGGCGGTAGGGGGCCGCGATGCTCGCGAGCACCGAGAGCTCGCCGTCGTAGACGATGTGAGCGACTTGGTTCTGGATGATGATCCCGGCGATCGCGGAGATCACGATCGCGATCAGCAGGCTTCCGCCGGTGATCCTGGCCCGGATGCCGAGCCGGTTCAGCCGCATCGTCCTACCGTCACACCGGTTCGGCAGTCAGCCGGAAGCCGACCCCGCGAGCCGTGACGATTCGCACCCCGGCGTCGACGGAATCCAGCTTCTTCCGCAGATAGCTGACGTACTGGTCGACGATGTTCGGGTCGATGTAGGCGGTCGCCCCCCACACCGTGTCGAGGATCTCGGCACGCGGCACGACCGCATCGGGCTGTAAGGCGAGCAGTCGAAGCAGGTCGAACTCCGTGCGACTCAGGCGGGTCTCGCGGTCAGCATGGGAGATGCGCTGACTGTCCAGGTCGATGGTCAGCTCACCGACCTGGATGGAACTGGTGGGAATCGTCTCGCGCCGTCGCAGCGCACGCAATCGTGCGGCCAGCTCGGCGAAGGCGAACGGCTTGGTGAGGTAGTCGTCGGCGCCGGCATCGAGACCTCGTACTCGGTCGTCGACAGCATCGCGCGCGGTGAGGAGCAGGATGCCGATCCCGCGCACGTGATCACGCAGCCGCCGGCAGAGCTCGAAGCCCGACATGCCGGGCATCGTGACGTCGAGGATGGCGAGGTCGTATTTCTGCTCTCCGGCCAGCAGCATCGCCCGGATGCCGTCCGACGCGATATCGACCTCATACCCTTCGCCAACCAAGCCGCGGGCGACCAGTGTCGCCATCTCCACTTCGTCGTCGACGACCAGTACGCGCATGCCCAACCCGTTCTGCGCGGTGGTTTCCCGCGCGGTGCGCCCGATCCTAGTAGCGCGGGATGGGAGTGCTCGCGTTCGCCACATTCTGAGAGCCCTTTCACCTCGAACTCCCTCCGCGCGGGCTCATTCTTGGCCTCACCCGGCATGGTGGACAGATCGAAGGGAAGCATGTGATCGAGTCAATCGTCGTCGTTCTGCCGACATACAACGAGCGTGAGAATCTGGAGAGCGTGGTCGCACGACTGCGAGACAGCGTTCCGGACGCCGACCTCCTGATCGTCGACGATGGATCGCCCGATGGCACCGGTGTCATCGCCGACCGGCTGGCGGCCTCCGATTCCGCGGTGCATGTGCTGCACCGCAGCGCGAAGCAGGGGCTCGGCGCTGCGTATCTGGCCGGGTTCGGCTGGGCGCTCGAGCGGGGCTACGAGGTGATCGTCGAGTCGGATGTCGATGGTTCGCACCAGCCGGAGCAACTCCCCACCCTGCTGTCGGCGCTTGGCGACCATGACATGGTCGTGGGATCGCGCTGGGTGCGTGGCGGCAGCATCGTCAACTGGCCGTGGACACGCCACCTCCTCTCGGTGGGCGGCAGCTTCTATGCCCGCGTTGTGCTGCGCCTGCACGAGCGAGACGTCACCGGTGGCTATCGCGTCTTTCGTGCCGACGCGCTGCGCGCCATCGGACTCGGCCGGGTCGACAGCCTCGGCTACTGCTTTCAGATCGAGATGCTCTGGCGTGCCGAGCGCGCCGGTCTGCGGGTGGCCGAGGTTCCGATCACCTTCATCGAACGTGTCAACGGCGTCTCGAAGATGACCGGGAACATCGCCGTCGAAGCGATGCTGCGCGTCTCGCTGTGGGGTGCGCTGCAGTTCGTCGATCGGCTGCGTGGCCGTGCCGCGTCCCCGGTACCCCGGGTGCTCGTCAGCCGCTCTCCTCGTCCCTAGCGGTTCCTCGCCTCACAGCGCTGTCATTCGCGACCGCAACTGCTCGAGCTGACCGCGCACGGCATCCGGAACACGTTCGCCGAAGCTGTCGAAGAACCTCTCGGCGTCATCGGCCTCCGCCAGATGCGCGGCGGGATCGATCGCGAAGAGCTGTTCCCAGTCGCTCTCGCTCACCGAGGCGCCTTCGAGGTCGATCGCGCCCGGTGCCGGCAGCCATCCGAGCGGGCTGGCGACCGCGGGGGCTCTGCCCTCGACGCGATCCAGGATCCAGGCGAGCACGCGACCGTTGTCGCCGAACCCGGGCCACAGGTAGCGGCCGTCCTCGCCCTTGCGGAACCAGTTGACCTGGAAGATGCGCGGCACGCCGCCGGTTGCCCGCAGCGATCCGCCGACCTTCAGCCAGTGGGCCCAGTGGTCGGCCATGTTGTAGCCGCAGAACGGCAGCATCGCGAACGGATCGCGGCGCAGTTCGCCGACAGTGCCTTCGGCGGCCGCCGTGCGCTCGGACGAGATCGTGGCGCCCAAGAAGACGCCGTGTTCCCAGTCCCGTGCCTCCGCCACCAGAGGCACGTTGGTGGCACGTCGGCCGCCGAAGATGATCGCGTCGATGACGACGCCCCGCGGGTCGTCCCAGTCGTCCGAGATGGACGGGCACTGGGCGGCCGCGACGGTGAAGCGCGAGTTGGGATGAGCAGCGGGACGGCCGGATGCCGGCGTCCAGTCCTGGCCCGTCCAGTCGACGAGGTGGTCGGGTGGGCTCTGCGTGAGACCCTCCCACCAGACATCGCCGTCGTCGCGGAGCGCGACGTTCGTGAAGACGGTGTTGCCCCAGATGGTCGCCACCGCGGTGGCGTTCGTCGCGACACCCGTGCCGGGGGCGACGCCGAAGAAGCCGGCCTCGGGGTTGATGGCCCGAAGCTTGCCGTCGGATCCGGGAGCGAGCCAAGCGATGTCGTCACCGATTGTCTCGACGTTCCACCCGGGAATGGTCGGGCGCAGCATCGCGAAGTTGGTCTTGCCGCAGGCGCTCGGGAAGGCCGCCGCCACGTGGAAGGCGCGGCCGCGCGGGTTCGTCACCTTCAGCAGCAGCATGTGCTCGGCGAGCCAGCCCTCGTCGCGAGCGATGACACTCGCGATCCGCAGAGCGAATGCCTTCTTGGCGAGGATCGCGTTGCCGCCGTATGCGGAACCGAATGACCAGATCTCGCGGGTCTCCGGGAAGTGCGAGATGTACTTGGTCGTGTTGCATGGCCACGCCACATCCACCTCGCCAGGGTCGAGCGGAGCACCAACGGTGTGCGCGGCGGGAACCCATTCGCTGTTCGGCGTGATGTGCTGATAAACCGCGGAACCCATCCGGGTCATGATGCCCATGCTGACGACCACGTAGGGGGAGTCGGTCACCTGCACGCCGTAGCGGGAGAGCGGACTGCCGAGCGGCCCCATCGAGAAGGGGACGACGTACATCGTGCGGCCCCGCATGGCGCCGTCGAAAAGACCATTCAGCGTCTCGCGCATCTGTGCGGGATCTGCCCAGTTGTTGGTGGGACCCGCGTCGGACTCCGTTGCGCTGCAGATGAAGGTGCGCGACTCGACCCTGGCGACATCGTCGGGACTGCTGCGAGCCAGGAAGCTGTACGGACGGTGCTCGGGATTGAGTTGGGTCACGGTGCCGGTGGACACCATCACCCGCAGCAGCTCATCCTGCTCGGCGCGCGATCCATCGATCCAGACGACGCGATCCGGGGTGGTGAGGATGGCCATCTCCTCGACCCAGGCGACGATCCGAGGATCCGCATTCGCGGGGATCTCGTTCGAGTTCATGACGCTGCCAGGGCTCGGCTCGGCATTCGTCGCGTCGATCTGGCCGGCGAGGGCAGAGGATGTTGAGGTGGCGACGATCGGCTCGGCGGTCAAGGTCATGATCCCGTTCCTTTCCGGCGACGGAAGGGGCTGTCGCGATGGGGGAAGATTCGAAGTAAGAATCTCGATGAGTTCAACTATGGATCCATTTATTGGCCCCATTGCCGAGATATTGGGTGCAAATATCTCCAATCTTTCCGTAAGCTGCATTTTATGAACGATCTTGCGACGCTCGGACAACGGATGCGGCATTTCCGCAGCGCGGCCGGCCTCACGCTGGACCAACTCGGTTCGGATGTCGGGGTGGCGGCCAGCCAACTGTCCCTGATGGAGAACGGCAAGCGCGAACCGCGCCTCTCCTTGCTGAGCGCGGTCGCCGAGCGGCTCGGGGTGCCTGTCTCCGAGCTACTCGACCAGACCGCCCCCAGCGAGCGGGCCGCCCTCGAGATCGAGTTCGAGAGGGTCCAGTCCAGTCCGCTCTACGCGGGTCTCGGTCTTCCGTCGCTCCGGGTCGGCAAGACCGTGTCCGACGACATGCTCCGCGCCATCGTCGGGCTCCACCGCGAACTCGAGCGTCGCGCGCGGCAGGCGATCGCCACGCCCGAAGAGGCCCGCCGTGCCAACACCGAACTTCGCGCCCTCATGCGCACGCGTGACAATCACCTGCCCGAGATCGAGGAGCTGGCCCAGCGCGAAGTCAACGCCGTCGGTCACACGACCGGCGCCCTCACGCACCGAAGCGTGAGCCGGATGGCCGAACGGCTGGGCTTCGAGTTGGTGTACGTGGCGGATCTGCCGCACTCTGCCCGCTCGGTGACCGATTTCGCGAACGGACGGATCTACCTGCCCCCCGCATCCATCCCAGGAGGCCACGGGCTTCGCTCGATGGCCCTGCAGGCGATCGCCCACCGATTGCTCGAGCACACGGCGCCCGCGAGCTACGCCGACTTCTTGCAGCAACGCGTGCAGATCAACTATTTCGCCGCCTCCGCGCTCATGCCACGCGAGCAGTCCGTCGACTTCCTGTCAAAGGCCAAGGACGCCCGCAACATCGCCGTCGAAGATTTTCGGGATGCGTTCGGCGTCACCCACGAAGCCGCCGCGCTGCGCTTCACCAACCTCGCGACCGCGTACCTGGGGATCACCACCCACTTTTTGCGGGTCGGTGGCAACGGCAGCATCGGCAAGGCGTATGAAAACGACGGACTGCCGCTCCCCGTCGACGTGACGGGCTCGATCGAGGGGGAGATCGTCTGCAGAAACTGGAGCGCTCGCCAAGCGTTCGCGCGCACCAACCGCACCACCGAGTTCTATCAGTACACCGACACACCGGGCGGGACCTTCTTCGAGTCGACTCAGACCGGCTCGACGGTCGACGATGAGTTCTCGATCACCATCGGCGTGCCCTTCGACGATGCCAAGTGGTTCCGTGGCCGCGAGACGACTCGTCGTGAGCTCTCCCGCTGCCCGGATGCCGCGTGCTGCCGTCGGCCGCCGAGCGAGCTGGCGGATCACTGGGTCGGCCGAGCCTGGACCAGCGCCAAAGTGCACGCGCACATCTTCTCGCCGCTGCCCTCCGGGACCTTCCCGGGTGTCGACGACCGCGAGCTCTATGAGTTCCTCGAGACCCACGCAAACCCGGTCGGCTGACAGGTTCCGCTGCGGTGGCGGGTCAGCGTTTGGCGTTCTTCAGCGTTCCCGTGCTTTTCGCGCCCGGGTCGTACACGGTGCAGAGAATCTGCCTGTCACCGTTCGCCCAACTCTCGGCGGTGGGGAAGTAGTACGAAATGCTGAGGCTCGAATCGTTGTAGGAGATTCCGATGAAGGCCGGAAACGCGGTGGCGCATCCCTGGCTCGCCTGATCCTTCACCGCCTGGTCGCCGGGGAAAGCGGTCCCCGTCATCGTGATGGCGAAGTACGCCTCGGAGTCGTGCGGCATGTTGCACGGGACGATCGGCGCGGTGGTGACGGTGCCCGTTGCCGCTGCGTCATTGAGGCAGTCACCCACCTTCAGGCTGAACACATCGGCTTTGCTGTTCACCGCGGTCGGAGTCCCGCTGGCGTTCCGACCGGTGCCCAGCTGGGCCAGCATGCTGCATCCCGACAGCGCCATCGCGGCGACGACAGTCAGCGTGACGGCGAGCAATCGAGTCCGGCTCGCGGTCCTGGGCGGTGTCATGACGAGAGCCTAACCAAGGGTGTCCAGTACGGACGCGTGGACGAGCCCGTTCGTGGCCAGCACACCGTCAGATGACAGCGGATCGCCACCCGTGAGGGACGTGAAAGTGCCCCCTGCCTCCCGCACCACCGGGACGAGCGCGGCGATATCCCATGGTTTCAGGTCGTACTCGCCGACGATGTCGACAGCACCTTCGGCAAGCATCATGTACGGCCACAGGTCTCCGAATGCCCGGGCCCGACCGACGGCACGGGTGAGGGTGATCAAGTGATCGAGTCGACCCGCACGATCCCAATGCTTGATGCTGTTGTAGCTGAGCGACGCATCGGCGAGCTCGCTCACCGCGCTCACGTGAAGCCGACGCGGCTCACCGCCACCCTCCTGCATCCATGCGCCGTGTCCGGCCGAGCCCCACCAGCGGCGGCCGAGCGCGGGCGCACTCACGACGCCCAGCTGCGGCACACCGTCGATCACCAGGGCGAGCAGCAGTCCCCAGATCGGCACACCGCGCACGAAGTTGGAGGTGCCGTCGATCGGATCGACGATCCACTGGCGATTCGAGCTGCCGGAGGTGCCGAACTCCTCCCCGAGCAGCGCGTCACCGGGACGGGCCGAGGCCAGCTGGCTCCTGATCATCTGCTCGACGCGCTTGTCACCGTCGGTCACCTGCGTGCGATCGGGCTTGAGTTGGATCTCGAGGTCCTGGGCGTGGTAGCGGTTCATCGCGATCAGATCGGCTTCCCCCGCGAGGGTGAGAGCCAGAGCGAGATCGTCGGAAAGAGAAAAGTCGGTCACCTTGCCAACGCTAGCGAGCCCAGGTGAACGAGCGGCTCTCGCGACGCCGCGCCGCGGCGACTCAGATCCCCTAGTTCTTCAGGCTCAGCAGCAAGCGTCGCAGGGAGTCGACCCGCTCGGCGGGAAGGCGGCCATCCGCGACGGCCTCGTCGAGGGCGCAGTCGGGGGCATCAGGCAGGTGCGTGCATCCCCGCGGGCAGTCAGCGGCCACCGCCCTCAAGTCGGAGAACGACTTGAGGATGTTGTCGGGATCGACGTGCCCGAGACCGAAGGAGCGCACGCCGGGGGTATCGATGATCCAGCCGCCGGTCGGGACGCGCAGCGACACCGTCGACGACGAGGTGTGGCGACCGCGCCCGGTGACGGCGTTGACCACGCCGACCGCGCGATCCGTGCCGGGCACGAGGGCGTTGACCAGGGTCGACTTGCCCACCCCGGAGTGCCCCACCGCAACGGTCGCGTGTCCGGCCAGGCGCGGCGCGAGCTCGTCGAGCGGGAACGCGCTCGACGAGCTGCGGATCACGTCGATGTCGAGCCCCGCGAAGTTCGCCAAGAACTCGGTCGGGTCCCGCAGGTCGGTTTTCGTGATCACCATGATCGGGGCGATCCCGGCGTCATACGCGGCGACCAGGTAGCGGTCCACCAGGCGAGGTCGCGGCTCCGGGTCGGCGGCCGCGACCACGATCATGAGTTGGTCGGCGTTGGCCACGATGATGCGCTCGACCTCGTCGGTGTCGTCGGCGCTGCGACGCAGCAGGGTGGTGCGCGGGCGGATTCGGACGATGCGCGCGAGCGATCCCTCGTCGCCGGTGGTGTCACCCACCAGATCGACGCGGTCGCCGGTCACGATCGCCTGGTCACGCAGTTCGCGGGCCCGAGTCGTGGTCAGCGTGCGTTCCTCGCGGCCGTCCTCATCGGCGAGCACCGTGTAGCGGCCGCGGTCGACGGAGAGCACACGACCGACAATCGAGTCTTCGTGCCCGGGACGAGTCTTGGTGCGCGGACGATTGCCCTTGGGATTGGGGCGGATGTGCACATCCGACTCGTCCCAGTCGCCGAACTCCTCCTCGGGTCCGTCGTCGCTGAGCCAGCTCACCGGGGACAGCTCATCGCGCCTCGATCGCTCGCGTCATCCCCGACCACAGCTCCGGGAACTGCGGCAGTGTTTTCGCTGTCGTCCCGATGTCATCGATCTCGATCCCCGGCACCGCGAGGCCGAGAATGGCGCCGGCGGTCGCCATGCGGTGGTCCTCGTAGCTGCGCCACACCCCACCGTGCAGAGCACGTGGATCGACGATCAGGCCGTCGTCGGTTTCGGTCACGTCGCCGCCGAGCGCTGTGATCTCGGCTGTCAGAGCCGCAAGTCGGTCGGTCTCATGGCCGCGCAGGTGGCCGATCCCGCTGATCCGGCTGGGGGAGTCGGCAAGGGCCGTGATGGCGATGATCGCGGGGGCGAGTTCGCCCGCGGCGGAGAGGTCGATGTCGATGCCGGGGATGCGAGCTCCGCCTCGGATTCCGATGCCGCCATCCACGACCAGTGCGCCGTTCTCGTGCCGAACGGTCGCCCCGAATCGCGGGAGTAACGTCGCGAGCTCGGCACCCACCTGCGTGGTCGTCTCGGGCCAGTCTTCGATGGCGACCGTGCCGCCAGCGACGATCGCCGCCAGCAGGAACGGTGCCGCGTTGGACAGGTCGGGCTCGATGTTGACGTCGATCGCCGCGATCGGACCGGGCTGCACGATCCAGGTTCCCGGCTCGGGTGAGTCGACATCGACACCGCGCGCGGCAAGACAGGCGATCGTCATCGCGATGTGCGGCAGACTCGGCAGGCGCTCGCCGCTGTGCCGAAGCGTGAGCCCGCGATCGAATCGGGCGGCGGAGAGCAGGAGGCCGGACACGAACTGACTGGACGACGAAGCATCGATCTCGAGTTCGCCTCCCGCGACCGCCCCCGTCCCCCAGAGCCCGAAGGGAAGCGCGCCACGTCCATCGTCCGAGACGTCGACGCCGAGCGCGCGCAGGGCGGCGATCATGGTGCGCATCGGACGTCGCCGGGCGCCGGGATCACCATCGAACTCGACCGGCCCGAGCGCGAGGGCCGCGAGGGGCGGCAAGAAACGCATCAGAGTGCCCGCGAGGCCGCAGTCGATCGGGCGCCCCCCCGTCAACTCGCCGGGGGTCACGAGCAGGTCGGGGCCGAACTCACCGGAGTTCGGCACCTCGACGATGTCGGTGCCGAGCGCGCGGAGCGCGTGGACCATGAGCTGCGTGTCCCGAGAGTGGAGCGGACGCCGCAGCGTCGAGGGGCCATCGGCGATCGCCGAAAGAACCAGCTCACGGTTCGTGAGGCTCTTCGATCCGGGCAGAGTCATCGAAGCGGCGAGTGGACGGTCGACGGTCGGAGCCGGCCACAGCGGCTGGACCTGTTCGGTCGGCAGCAGATTGCCGAACTCGTCGCGGGTGGAATACCTCTGCAGTGCCATCGGTTGTCAAGAATACCGGCCAAGCGATCGCGAGGCCGCAGAGCACGGGAGAACGGGGCGACGAATGCTGACCTCCGTGCTCGAGCGGCCCGAACTAGACTCGTCCGAGATGGACGACGACAAGCTCCCGCGAGCCGAGAATGAGCAGGCCGAGAGCGGCCACGATGAGGTCGGCGTCGAACTCGACGCCATCGATTCGGAAGACATCCGTCGCGGCGCCACGCGATCGTCACTGCCGCCCGAAGAGTTGCGCGCACTGTTCGAGGTGCAGGCGATCCCGTTCATGGACCAGTTGTATGCAGCGGCGATGCGAATGACCCGCAATCCAGCGGATGCCGGCGATCTGGTGCAGGAGACATACGCGAAGGCGTACACGGCTTTCGCGCAGTTCCAACAGGGCACGAACCTGAAGGCCTGGCTGTACCGCATCCTCACCAACACCTTCATCAACGGGTACCGCAAGAACCAGCGCAACCCGTACCAGAACACGATCGACGACCTCGAGGACTGGCAGTTGAGTTCTGCGGAGTCGCTCACTCAGGGGCGCTCGACGCGCTCGGCTGAGGCCGAGGCGATCGACCATCTTCCTGACAGCGACGTCAAGGAAGCCCTGCAGTCGATCCCGGAAGACTTTCGGCTCGCTGTGTACCTCGCCGATGTCGAAGGTTTCGCCTACCAGGAGATCGCCGACATCATGAAAACCCCGGTCGGCACCGTGATGAGCCGACTCCACCGCGGGCGCCGCCTTTTGCGCGGTCTGCTCGCCGATTACGCCCGCGAGCGTGGATTCGCCGTCGCGGACGCGCCTTCCCCCAGGAGCACACCATGACCGATTGCGGCTGCGACAAGGCCAAAGCGGAACTCGAGGAGTACCTGCACCGCGAACTCAGTGACGAGGACTTCCGCGATGTGAGCGAACACCTCGAGCACTGCGACGATTGCACCGGCGAGCATCTCGTCGGCATCACCATGATCGTGAAGATGCAGAAGGCGTGCCAGGAGACGGCGCCCGACGAGCTGCGCTCCGCGATCATGTCGAAGCTCAGCTGAACGGGGCCGAACTGCGCTGAGTCCCTCGCCGCTGAGTCTCTTGCCACTGAGTCCCGACGCAGTCAGCCGCTACATGCTGAGCGCACGCTCCAGGAGTTCTGCCTGCTGAGCAGCACTGCGCTTCGACGAGCCCGTCGCGGGCGACGCGGATGCCGGACGCGAGACCACGCGGATCGTGCGACCGTTGAGGTGCTTGACCAGTTCCACATCGATGAACGGCCACGCGCCCTGGTTCTCGGGCTCGTCCTGCACCCAGACCAGTTCGGCATTGGGGTAGCGGTCGAGCACCGGATGCAGTTGCGGGGTCGGCAACGGATAGAACTGCTCGAGTGTCACCAGCGCGATCTGCGCCGCGACCTCTGGTTTCTTCTCCAGCTCGGCGAGGATGTCGTAGTGGATCTTGCCCGAGTGCATCAGGATCCGCGTCACCGCGGCGGTGTCGGTGTTCGCGTGGCGCGGGTCATCCAGAACCGGTTCGAACTTGCCGTGCGTGAAGTCGGCGACCTCGCTCGTGGCGCCGCGCAGACGCAGCATGGACTTCGGGGTGAAGACCACGAGCGGCCGACGTGGGCGGGCATATGCCTGCCGACGCAGCAGGTGGAAGTAGGACGCCGGCGTCGACGGACGCGCGAGGGTCATGTTGTTCTCGGCGGCGAGCTGCAGGAAGCGCTCGATTCGCGCCGAGGAGTGGTCAGGACCCTGCCCCTCGTAGCCGTGCGGCAGCAGCAGGACGAGGCTGGAGCGCTGATCCCACTTCTGCTCCGCACTGGAGACGAACTGGTCGATCACGATCTGTGCACCGTTGGCGAAGTCGCCGAACTGCGCTTCCCAAATCACGAGCGCCTCTGGGCGCTCCACGGAGTAGCCGTATTCGAAGGCCATGGCCGCGTACTCACTGAGCAGAGAGTCGTAGATGGCGAAGCGAGCCTGGCCATCGGACAGATTCGCGAGCGGCAGCCACTCCTGGCCGTTCTCCCGGTCATGGAAGACCGCATGGCGAGAGACGAAAGTACCGCGACGGGCATCCTGACCGGCGAGTCGAACGGGAGTGCCTTCGAGCAGCAGCGATCCGAGGCCGATGAGCTCACCGAAGCCCCAGTCGATCGAGCCCTGTCGGCTCATCTCGAAACGCTTCTTGATCAGCTGCTGCAGCTTCGGATGCACGGTGAACCCGACCGGCGGGTTGTCGTGCGCGTCGCCGATCAGCTCGACCACGCTCTGGGCGATGGCCGTCGATTCCGGCTCGATGATGTTGTCTTCGTGATCCGCGTTGGCTCGGCCCAGCTCGTTGACCGGTCGACCGTCGCCGTCGATGATCGGGATCGTTCCGGTTTGGGCCGCGTGCGTCTGCGCGAAAGCGCTCTCGAGACGCTCTTGGAAGTCCCGGTGCGCTGCCTCGTACTCTTCTTCTGTGATATCACCGCGGCCCACGAGACCCTCGGTGTACAGCGTGCGCACGGAGCGCTTCGCCTCGATGAGGTTGTACATCAGCGGCTGCGTCATCGACGGGTCATCGCCTTCGTTGTGACCCCGGCGGCGGTAGCAGACCAGGTCGATGACGACATCGCGTTTGAACTGCTGGCGGTAGGCGAACGCCTGCTGCGCCACCCGCACGACCGCTTCCGGGTCGTCGCCGTTCACGTGGAAGATGGGCGCCTGGATGGTCTTGGCGACATCCGTCGAGTAGATCGAGCTTCGACCCTCGCTCGGCGGCGTGGTGAAGCCGACCTGGTTGTTGATGACCACGTGAATGGTGCCACCGGTGCGGTAGGCGCGCAGCATCGACATCTGCAGACCCTCGACCACGACACCCTGACCCGCCATCGACGCGTCGCCGTGCACCAGGATCGGGAGCGTGGAGAACTTGCCGTCGCCCTTGCGGTCCTGCTTGGCACGCACCACGCCCTCGAGCACGCCGTTGGCGGCCTCGAGGTGGGACGGGTTGGCCGCCAGGTAGACCGGCATCTCTTTGCCCGACGCCGCCACGAAGGTGCCCTCGGTGCCCAGGTGGTACTTCACGTCGCCGGAACCGTGCACGGTGCGTGGGTCCTGGGTGCCCTCGAACTCCCGGAAGATCTGCCCGTAGGTCTTCCCCGCGATGTTGGTGAGCACGTTGAGGCGACCGCGGTGGGCCATACCGATCGCGACCTCGTCGAGACCGGCCGCCGTCGCGCCCTGCAGGATCTCGTCGAGCAGCGGGATCGTCGACTCCCCCCCCTCGAGGCTGAAGCGCTTCTGGCCGACGTACTTGGTCTGCAGGAAGGTCTCGAACGCCTCGGCCTCGTTCAGCTTGCTCAGAATGTGCAGTTGCTCGTCGTGGGTCGGCTTCTGGTACTTCTGTTCGAGAACCTGCTGGAACCAGGCACGCTGAGCAGGATCCTGAATGTGCATGTACTCGACGCCGATGGTTCGGCAGTACGAGTCGCGGAGCACGCCGAGGATATCGCGCAGCAGGGCCGAGGTCTTGCCCCCGAATCCACCGGTGACGAACTCCCGATCGAGGTCCCAGAACGTCAGTCCGTGGCTTCCGATCTCCAGGTCGGGATGCGTGCGCTGCTTGTACTCCAGCGGGTCGATGTCGGCCATCAGGTGACCGCGCACCCGGTAGGAGTTGATCAGCTCCTGAACGCGAGCCGTCTTGCCGGGCATCGCCGCGAGGTCGACGGAGATGTCCTCAGCCCAGTGGATCGGGTCGTAGGGGATCCGCAGTGCGGCGAAGATGTCCTCGTAGAAGTTGTGCTGACCGATCAGCAGCTCGTGGATGATCTTCAGGAACTCGCCGGAACCCGCACCCTGAATGACACGGTGGTCGTAGGTGCTCGTCAGCGTGATGGTCTTGCCGATGCCGAGTTCGGTGAGGGTCTTCTCTGCGGAGCCCTGGAAAGCGGCCGGATACTCGAGTGCGCCGGCGCCGACGATGCAGCCCGCACCTTGCATGAGACGCGGCACCGAGTGCTCGGTGCCGATGCCGCCGGGGTTGGTCAGCGAGATGGTGGTGCCGGCGAAGTCGGCGGCGGTGAGCTTGTTGGCACGCGCACGCGCCACCACGTCTTCGTAGCCGGCAAGGAACTCGGCGAAGGTCATCGTGTCGGCGCGCTTGATGCTCGGCACCAGAAGCGAACGGGTTCCATCGGCCTTGGGCAGATCGATCGCGATGCCGATGTTGACGTGAGCGGGGGCGACGACGGAGGGCTTGCCATCCACCTCGGTATAGAAGACGTTCTGGCTCGGGAAGGTCTTCAGGGTCTGCACCATCGCCCAGGCGATCAGGTGCGTGAAGGAGATCTTGCCGCCCCGCGCGCGGCGCAGGTGATTGTTGATGACGATGCGGTTGTCGATCATCAGCTTCGCCGGGATGGTGCGAACGCTTGTCGCCGTCGGGACCGTCAGGCTCTGGTCCATGTTGGCCGCCAGGGTCTTGCTCATGCCCCGCAACGGCGTGACGACGTCCTCCGCTTCGGCGGGCTCGGCACCGTCGACGACCGGGATGCTCGAGGTCTGCGGCGCCTGCGCCGGGACGGGCTGCGGCTTGGCGGGGACTCCGGTGGTGCGGGCGACGGGTGTCGCGCCGGTGGCGGGTGCCGCGCCGGTGGGGCTCTCGCTCGCAGCGGCGTCGGGCACGGTGGCTGTCATCGCTGGGACCACCGGGGCCGTCGGCTCTGGCACCGGGGTGTTCGCCTGCATGATCTCGGGGGTGACGATCGGGATCGATGTGGTCGGCGTCTGATCGCCCACCGGGTGGTAGCTCTCGAGCACCGGCCACCAACTCTTGTCCACGGAGTTCTTGTCGACCAGATACCGCTCGTGCAACTCGTCGACGAGCCACTCGTTTGCTCCGAACTCGCCCGAGTTCGGGTCGTCGGATGCGGTTCCGGTAATGGGGCTCGACACGGCTTGACCGCCCACTCTCAGTTCGTTGTTGGTTGAGATCGATGGTGCGACCTGCCGGTGGCCACACCAACGACAAGCTTAACTCTTCCGTCTACCCTGCGCGGCCTCCTGAGATGGCCAGCCTCCGGAAGTTTTCCGGGTTCTTGGCCCTACCGTTGACTCATGCGCTTCCTCGGCACTGTTCCCGCCCACGATCTGACTTATTCGGATGTCTTCCTGGTTCCCAGCCACTCGGCGGTGACCAGTCGGCTCGACGTCGATCTGACGCCCGGCGATGGCAGCGGCTGCACCATTCCGATCGTGTCGGCGAACATGAACTCGGTCACGGGCCCCCTGCTGGCCGCGACGCTGGCCCGGCGCGGAGGACTCGGGGTCCTCCCGCAGGACCTGCCGTTGCAGGACCTCGCCGCCGCCATCCGCTGGGTGAAGGAGCAGCCGGTCGCGTGGGACACACCGGTCGTTTTGGCGCCGGAACAGACCGTTGCTGAGGCGCTGAAGCAGCTTCCACCGGCCGAGGGTCACGGCGTGGTGCTGCGGTCCGCGGCGGGGGAGGAGTTCGGCGCGATCCCGGCGACCCGTCTCGGCACGGCACTTCCGGATGCGCGACTTGGTGACCTGGTGCACGGCGCGATGACGGCGCTGGACGCCGACGATCTCGACGGACCGCGCGCGGCGTTCGACGTGATGGTCGCCGCCGACCTCGAGTTCGCCCTGGTGCAGCGGCACGGCCACATCGTCGGAACGCTCAGTCGCCGCAGTGCGCTGCGCAGCAACCTGTATCGGCCGGCGCTCGATGCGCACGGTCGGTTGCGGGTTGCCGCCGCGGTGGGCATCAACGGCGACGTGGCGGCGAAGGCGATCGCGCTCGTTGCCGAGGGTGTTGACGTGCTGGTTCTGGACACCGCGCACGGCCACCAGGAGGGGATGTTGCGCGCTCTTGCCACGATCAAGAAGCTGGGTCTTGGTATCCCGATTGTGGCGGGCAACATCGTGACGGCGGAGGGTGTCCGCGATCTCGTCGACGCCGGGGCCGACATCCTGAAGGTCGGCGTCGGTCCTGGCGCCATGTGCACGACGCGGATGATGACCGCGGTGGGGCGACCACAGTTCGGCGCCGTGCTCGAGACCGCCGCGGCGGCGCGTGAGCTGGGCGCCCACGTGTGGGCGGACGGCGGCGTGCGCTACCCCCGCGATGTGGCGCTGGCGCTGGCGGCCGGGGCGGCATCCGTGATGATCGGGTCCTGGTTTGCCGGGACGATCGAAGCGCCGGGCCAGTTGGAGACGGATGACGCGGGCCGGCTCTACAAGCAGAGCTGGGGCATGGCGTCGACGAAGGCGGTGCACGAGCGATTCGGACGCCTCGACCCCTACGAACTGGCTCGCAAGGAGCTGTTCGCGGAGGGCATCTCGAGCTCGAAGATCTATCTGGATCCGCTGCGTCCCTCCCTCGAGGATCTGCTGGACATGATCACCTCGGGCGTGCGCAGCTCATTCACCTATGCGGGAGCCGGTTCGCTCGCCACCTTCCAGGAGCGCGCGGTCGTCGGTTTCCAGAGCGCCGCCGGCTACGAGGAGGGAAAAGCCCTGCCTGTGAGCTGGTAGCCCGTGGCGCGGGGCCGCACCGCTATCGTGCGCCGATGGAGGTCTTCGCCCTGCTTGCCGAGCCCGTTCGGTATCGCATCATCGAAATCCTCGCGACTGGCGAGCACAGCGCGGGCCAGGTGGCGGATGTCGTTCACCACGAGTTCAGCGTGAGCCGCTCTGCGGTCTCGCACCATCTCCGCATCCTCGTGAAGAGTGGCTTCGCCATTTCCCGAGTGCAGGGGCCGAGCAGGATGTACCGACTGGACTCTGCCGCGCTCGGTGACATCGATGTCGCCGTCGACCGGCTCCATGAACTGTGGGACGCGCGGTATGGCTGGCCGTTTCTTGCCGATCCGGTGAGCGTCGAGGTCCAACCGGGCATCGCCCACGGTCCGCGCGGACGAGGTCGTCGCGGGCGCAGCACCGTCCCCGTGATCGCGGAAGTCACCGAAGACAACGATCCCTGGCAGTGGCTCGGCGACTGAACGTCGAAACGCCGTCCCCGAGAGATCACGATGCCTGCGGCCCCGCGGGGCGGTGTCTCGCTTTCGGCATTCCCATTCGCCCTCATGTGAGGCTGAATTGAAAAAGCGATTCCGCGAGGGTGCTTCGCGGGAGGTGCGGCGTTTCGTGCTGGGCGAGCCAGGGCGGGCGTCGCCCAGGTTCGACGGCGCACGCGATCGATATACTCGGGCGAATCATGGATGACCCTCCGTCTGCGGGTGCCGCGCGATGAGCTACGAGTGGATCTTCCTGATCATCGGGGTCGTGCTCACGATCGGGACCGGGTTCTTCGTGGCCAGCGAGTTCACGCTGGTCAACCTGGAACGCTCCGAACTCGAGGCGCGGCAGGAGCGCGGCGAGACCATGCTCGGCCCGGTGATCTCGGGCTTGAAGCGCACATCGACCCACCTCTCCAGCGCGCAACTCGGTATCACGCTGACGACGCTGCTCACCGGGTTCACGCTCGAGCCCGCGTTCAGCGTCTTCCTGCAGCCGCTCCTGACGGCGCTCGCGGTACCCCGGGCGGCGGTCGTGCCGATCGCCACCGTGGTGTCCATCGCCATCGCGACGCTGCTCAGCATGATCATCGGCGAGTTGGTCCCCAAGAACCTGGCCCTCGCGATCCCGCGTCAGGTGGCGAAGATCGTGATCCCGTTCCAGATCGGCTTCACCACGGTTTTCAAGCCCTTTGTGAGGTTGCTCAACGGCACCGCCAACGGCCTCCTGCGATTGGTCGGGATCGAGCCGAAAGAGGAGCTGAGCTCCGCGCGAACCGCCGAGGAGCTGCGGAGTCTTCTGCGTCGTTCCGCCAGTGAAGGGTCTCTCGACCGCGACACCGCAACCCTCCTCGCCCGTACGCTCGCCTTCTCCGATCACACCGCCGCCGACGTCATGACGCCGCGCCCGCGCCTCGCGAGCATCGACCGCACTTCCACCGTCGACGCCATCGTGGAACTCGCGCGACGGACCGGGTATTCGCGCTTCCCGGTGATCGACGACGACATCGACGACGTCGTCGGACTCGTCCACATCAAGCAGGCCGTCGGGGTTCCGCGCGAGCGCCGAGCCGACGTTCCGGTCTCCGCGCTGCAATCGGACGCCTTGCGTGTGCCGGAGACAATGAAGCTCGACACGCTGCTCGGTGAGCTCCGCGCTCGCGGTTATCAGATGGCGATCGTCGTCGACGAATACGGCGGCACCGCCGGTGTCGCGACCCTCGAGGATCTCGTCGAAGAGCTGATCGGCGAGGTCTCGGATGAGCACGACCGTTCCCGCGCCGACGTGGTGCGCAGTCGCGACTGGCTGACGTTCCCGGGAGCGCTCCGGCCCGACGAGCTCCGGGAGCGAGCCGACGTCTCGGTGCCGGAGGACGGTCCATACGAAACGGTCGCCGGATTCCTGATGAGCGAGCTGGGACGCCTCGCCGCGGTCGGCGACACCGTCATCATTCCCGCAGGCACCTTCCGCGTCGAGCGAATGGACGGCCGCCGCATCGATCGGGTCCGCTTCACGCCGCGCCACGATGACGAGACCCAGGAGACCCCGTCGTGAGCGGCGACGCGTGGGGAATCGTCTGGCTGGTCGTCCTGCTGCTCGTCAACGCCTTCTTCGTCGCGGCGGAGTTCAGCCTCATCTCGGCGAGGCGTTCGCAGATCGAACCGCGAGCGGAAGCCGGCTCGCGCGCCGCCAAAACCGCCCTGTTCGCGATGGAACACGCCACACAGATGCTGGCTGCGACGCAGTTGGGAATCACCATCGCCAGCTTGTTGATCCTCAACGTGTCGGAGCCGGCGATCCATCACCTGCTCGAGGGGCCGCTGCACCTCACCGGGTGGAGCGCGGACGTGACCGGCACGATCGCCTTCATCATCACGCTCATCGTCGTGTCGTTCCTGCACGTCGTGTTGGGCGAAATGGTGCCCAAGAACATCTCATTCTCCGTGCCGGATCGAGCGGTGCTCCTGCTCGCTACCCCTCTCGTCGGCGTCGCGACGATCTTCCGGCCGGTGATCGTCGTGTTGAACGTGATCGCGAATGGGGCCGTGCGACTGTTCGGTGTCGAGCCGAAGACCGAGGCGCTCTCGGCTTTCAGCTTCGACGAGGTCGCGACCATCGTCGCCACCTCGACACGGGAGGGCGTTCTGACCGACTCCACCGGCACGCTCAGCAATGCCTTCGAGTTCACCACCAAGACGGTGCGGGACTCGCTCGTCCCCATGGCCACACTGATCACCCTCCCCGAGGATGCGACGCCGGAAGACGTGGAGCGCTCGGTCGCGCAGCACGGCTTCAGCCGTTACGTGCTGGTCGACGACGACGGCGAGCCGAGCGGCTACCTGCATCTGAAAGACGTCATCGACCTGGATGACGATGCCGAGTTCGCGGAGCCGGTACCGCCGAAGCGCATCCGCCAACTGATCTCCATCTTCCACGACGCCGACCTCGAAGACGCGCTCGCGTTGATGCGACGTTCAGGCTCACACCTCGGGCGCGTGTTCGATGAGAACGGTGCCACCAAGGGCGTGTTGTTCCTCGAAGACATCATCGAGGAGTTGGTCGGCGAGGTGCAGGACGGGACGCGTCGCCGCCGCTGATCGAGCTCAGCGCCAGCGCGCACGCAGGTACTGCGGAGGCCAGTAGCCGACCTCGACCCCGAGTTCGTGGGCAGCTCGCAGCGCGAAGTGCGGGTCGCGCATCATCTCGCGACCCAGCATGACGGCATCCGCCTGCCCGCTCGAGACGATCGCCGCGGCCTGCGCGACCTCGGTGATGAGCCCGACGGCGCTCACCGCGACCTCGGCCGACGCGCGCACCTGCGCGGCGAATGGAACCTGGTATCCGGGACCGAGCGGGATCGTCACCCCCGACACGAGGCCCCCCGAGGAGATGTCGAACAGGTCGGCGCCCGCGTCGCGCGCCCAGCCCGCGACGACGGCGGTCTGCTCGGCGTCCCAGCCGTTCTCCGCGTAGTCGGTGGCGGAGAAGCGCACGAGCAGTGGCACCCCGTCGCCGATTTCGGCGCGCACCGCCGCAACGATCTCAAGAAGGAGTCGCGCACGGTTCTCGAGCGAGCCGCCGTAGGCATCCGTGCGATGGTTCGACAGCGGGGAGAGGAACTGGTGCAGCAAGTACCCGTGAGCCGCGTGCAACTCGATCAGGTCGAAACCAGCGCTGAGCGAGCGCCGAGCCGCCGCGACGAAGGCCGCGACGAGGGAAGGCAACTCCGCCACGTCGAGCGCGCGCGGTGGGAGGTAGCCCGGAAAGGGGATGTCGGATGCCGAGACGGTCTGCCAGCCGCCGCCGAGGTCGGCGGAGTCAACCGGGATCGTGCCGCGCCCCTCGGTGCCCCATTCCGGATAGACCGACGCCTTGCGTCCCGCATGCGCCAGTTGGATGCCTGCCGCGGCGCCCTGCTGGTGAAGGAAGTCGATGATCGGCCGCCAACCCTCCACCTGCTCGTCGTTCCAGATTCCGGTGTCGTGGGGCGAGATCCGTCCGTCCGGGACGACCGCGGTCGCTTCCGCGATCACCAGTCCCGCCCCGCCCATCGCGAACGAGCCGAGGTGTGCCAGGTGCCAGGGAGTGGGCACGCCGTCGCGGTCGGTGACCGAGTACTGGCAGAGCGGGGGAACCCAGATCCGGTTGCGCACGGTGAGCCCGCGCAGGGTGATCGGATCGAAGAGAGAGGTCATTCTGACAGGGACTCCAGGAAGGTGCGCAACTCGGCGACGGTGGTGAACACGTGGCCGGTGACACCCAGGGCGACAGCGGCATCCACGTTGATCTTCTTGTTATCGATGAACACCATTCGGTCGAGCGGGATTCCCAGCTCCCGCGCTGCGACGCGATAAATCTCCGGATCCGGCTTGATCAGGCCCATCTCGGCGCTGACGAACATGGCCTCGAAGAACTCGGCCATGGGGGAGTGGCGGAACGGGTCGGAGAAGTCGAAACCCGCATTGGAGAGCAGTGCGACCCGCGTTCCCCCGGCGTGCAGTGCCGCCAGCAGCTCGACGGTACCGGGCTCCACACTGATCCAGCTTCGGATGTCGGCGGCCCACAGCCGCTGCCGGTGGGCCGGTCCCCACTCCACTCCTGCCGCGTGGGCGATCATGCTCCAGTACTGGCCGGGGAGTGTGAGCCCCTGGTCGAGATCTTCGCGGTAGCGGTCGTACAGCTCCCAGAACTGGTCGTTCGGGAGTCCCGAGATGGCGACCAGTGCGGCGCGGTCGGCCTCGCTCTGCGAGACCGAGATCACCTCCCCGTAATCGAAGACGACGACGCGGTCGGGGATCCTGATGTTCATCAGCCCAAACTATCGTTGCCACCATGGACTCTCCGATCGACTCCGCCCTGTTCGGGCCCTCCGAAGCGGCCAGGTGGATCGCGGTCCCCGCCGAGGACGACGACAAATACTCGCGCGGCGTCGTCGGCTTTGTCACCGGCTCGGCGCAGTATCCGGGAGCCGCCGTGCTCGGCGTGCAGGCGGCGGCGCACACCGGAGTGGGGATGATCCGCTACCTGGGCGCGGGGCGTCCGACCCGGCTTGTCCTGCAGCGCCGGCCCGAGGCGGTGACCGTTGCCGGACGCGTTCAAGCCTGGGTTCTCGGCTCGGGCCAGGACCCCGAGACGCTGGATGAGTCGACGCGCGGACTGCTCGGCACCGCCATGCGCGATGGCGTCCCGATCGTTCTCGACGGGGGGGCGATGTCCCGCCGGGCGGAGGCGACGGGGCCGGTCATGCTCACCCCGCATGCCCGGGAGCTGAGCAGGCTGATCCCCCTGGCGGTCGAGGATATCCTGGCCGATCCGGCATCCGCGGCGCGCCGAGCCGCCGCCGATCTCGATGCGACGGTGCTGCTCAAGGGGCACACCAGCTACGTGGCCTCCCCCGACGGGTCGCTGCTTCGCGTTCGTTCGGCGCCGTCGTGGTTGGCGACAGCCGGTGCCGGGGACGCGCTGGCCGGCATTCTCGGCGCCCTGCTTGCGACCCATCACGCACAACTCGCGACCGACCCCACCGTGCTGGGACCGCTGGCGGCGACCGGCGCGGTCCTGCACGGACTCGCCGCAGAGGCGGCCAGCGCCGGCGGTCCGCTCACGATCCTGGACCTCACGGCGCAGCTCCCTGGCGTGGTGGCGGCACTGCTGCGGGCATCGCCGGATATTCTCGCCTCATGACGGATGCTTCCCCGCGCCCGGACGAGCGAGGGGCGCTCGCCGCTCTGGTACGGAATCCGCTGTTCCTGTGGGCCGTCTTCGTCGCCGTGCACTTCTGGATCGGATTCGGGGACCTCTATGCTCCCGGTTTTCCCATGGGCGACGTCAACGACGTCTACAAGTTCTGGGTGCAGCACGGCATCACCTCCCACCAGTGGGTGGGCCTCGACACCTCGTGGGTCTATCCGATCGTTGCCCTGCTTCCCATGGTCATCGCATACGCCTTCGGCCCTGAGCTGTACGGGAGCACCTGGCTCGCCCTGGTCATGCTGGTGGATGCGGGCGCCTTCGCCGTGATCATGGCCTTCGGCCGGGATCGCCGCGTCATTCATGTCGCCTGGTGGTGGTTGGGCATGCTGGTGTGTCTCGGCCCGATTGCGCTCGCGCGCATCGATTCGATCACCGTGCCGGTCGCCATTGTCGGACTGCTCTGCCTGGCGACTGCTCCGCGCCTTGCGGGCGTCCTGCTGGCAGTGGCCACCTGGATCAAGGTCTGGCCCGCCGCGCTGATCGCCGCGATCCTCATCGCCTCGAAGGACCGCGTTCGGGTTCTCGTCGGCGCGCTGATCGCATCCGTGGTCGTCGTGATCGCCGCGGTCGCCCTCGGCGGCGGGCCGCAGCTGCTCAGTTTCGTGTCGCAGCAGGCGGGTCGGGGCCTGCAGGTCGAAGCCGTGATCGCGACGCCGTGGATGTGGGCGGCTTGCCTCAACGGGAACGGCACGTACCTGAAGTACGACACCACGATCTTGACCTATGAGCTCCACGGTCCGGGGGTGAACGTCGCCGCCGCGATCGCCACCCCGCTGCTGGTCATCGTCGTTGCCGGGTTGCTCGGATTGAGTGCTCTTGCCGTCCGACGCCGGGTTCCGGCCCCCGAGCTGCTTCCCCCGCTGCTGCTGGCCATCACGACGGCGCTGATCGTCTTCAACAAGGTCGGCTCGCCGCAGTTCGTGACATGGCTTGCCGTTCCGATCGTGTTCGGTCTGTCGACGGCAGCGACCGGGCGGGGGATGTCGTTCCGCTCGCCTGCGATCCTCGGCTTGCTCATCGGCCTCTCGACGCAGGCTTTCTATCCCTACGTCTACAGCTATCTGCTCGACCTGAACCCGACTCTGCTCGTGGTGCTGAGCGTGCGCAATCTGCTGTACCTGGTGCTCTTCGGGTGGGCGGTGGCGGCGGTCGTTCGGCTGATCCGCCAGGGGTCCGAGCTCCCGATCGACCATGGCTCCGACTGGCTGCCGAGCGTGTGGCCATTCGCGCCGGTGGCCTCGCTTCGTGACAAGTGACCGCTCTCGGCCGCGAACGGCAACGATGACTCCGGCACTCTCTCCGGCGCGCACCCGGCTCGCCCTTCTCGCTCTGGCGCTCGGCGGCTTCGGAATCGGTGCGACCGAGTTCGTGGCATCGGGACTGCTGCCCAACATCGCCTCCGATCTGCTCCCGCAGCTCGACGCCAGCTCTCACCAGCAGGCCATCGCACAGGCCGGGACGATGATCTCCGCCTACGCGGCGGGCGTGGTGGTGGGCGCCCCGACCATCGCCGTCTTCGCGGCGCGGCTGCCGCGCAAGGGACTTCTGCTCGCCTTGGTCGCCGCCTTCGCGGTGGGATCGCTCGCGTCGGCGGTGGCTCCGACGTTCGGCACCCTGGTGCTCGCGCGCTTTCTGGCGGCCCTCCCGCACGGCGCGTACTTCGGAATCGCCTCGCTGGTTGCGGCATCCCTGATGGGGCCGGGCAAGCGCGGGCGTGGCGTGGCGTTCGTGCTCTCCGGGCTCACCATCGCCAACGTGGTGGGTGTTCCCGCGATCACCGCTCTCGGTCAGCAGGCAGGCTGGCGCGCCGCCTATGTGTGCGTCGCCGTGGTCTTCGCGCTTGCGGCCGTCGCGATCTGGATCGTCGTCCCGCGCCAGCCGGGCGATCCGCACGCCACCGCCGCGCGGGAACTCGGCGGATTCAGACACCTGGCCGTCTGGGTGGCATTGCTCACCGGCGCGGTGGGCTTCGGCGGCTTCTTCGCCGTGCAGAGCTACATCGCCCCGCTTGCCACGCAGGTGACCGGGCTGGCATCCGGTTTCGTGCCCATCGCGCTCGTCGTCGCGGGCCTCGGCATGACCGTGGGGAATATCGCCGGCGGCCACCTGGCCGACCGGGGCACCATCCGCGCCCTCTTCCTCTGCTTCGGCGGCTTCGCTGTCTCGTTCGTGATCCTCGGGCTGGGCGCCCACACACCCGCGGGACTGTTCCTCGGACTCTTCCTGGTAGCCGGCTCGGCCTCGGCACTGTCGCCGGCGATCCAGACACGTCTGATGGATGTCGCGGGGGAGAGCCAGACGCTCGCGGCGGCCGTCAACCACTCGGCGCTCAACATGGGCAACAGCATCGGGGCGCTCCTGGGCGGCGCCGTCATCGCATCCGGATTCGGCTATCTCGCTCCCACCTGGGTTGGTTTGGCCCTGTGCGTCCCGGGCGTCGCCTTCGCCATCTGGGGAGCGGCGCTCAGCCGGCGCGAGCATCGGCCGGCTGTGCGGCCCGCTCGGGTGCATGAGAGCCCGGCGCGCGACGGCTCCGGGGCGTGACGGCTCCGGGCTTTAGAAGTTGTTGGCGTCTGCGACATCCTGGATCAGGATGCCATCCTGGATCGCTCGCCTCCGCAACGCCACCTTGGTGCCGACATCGATCCCGGCGACCCGGTACTTCTCGCGGATCCGCTTGAGATAGCTCTTGGCGGTCTCCTCGGAGATGCCCAACTGGTAGGCAACCGACTTGACCGGCTCGCCGCCCCCGTAGAGCGCCATGACGCGACGCTCCTGAGCACTCAATTTGGGGGCTCCGCCGACGTCCGCCGCGTTGAGAGCGAGGTCCAGTTCGGCGGACACGAAGCTCTCCCCCTGGAAGGCCGCCCGGATCGCCTCGACGATCATGCCGGCATCCTCGCTCTTGACCAGATAGCCGAGTGCACCGGCGGCGAGCGCCTCGCGCACCACGTTGGGCTCGGAGTACGTACTCATCAGCACGACCTTCACGCCGGTGGTCTTGAGCGTGGAGATCTTGAGGGCAACCGGGATGTTGTCCTTCAGGTCGAGATCGAGAAGCACGACGTCGACGGGAAACTCCGGGTGCGTCAGCAGCTCGGGCCAGGTCGACACCGCCGCGACCATCGCGATGTCGTCTGCTGCGTTGCGGATCCACTCCGTCAGGGCCCCGAGAAGCATCTTGTGGTCATCGACGAGTGCGAGGCGGATGGGAGCCATGGTGGCTCTCCTTTCATAGTGCTGTGCGGTGGCGTGAAGCGGTGGTGTCGTGGGTGGGGTGCAGCTGTGTCACACGTCAGCTGGGTTGTCGACCAGGCATTCGATGTCGACGCGGAGGCTGGAATCCTGGGTGTGGTCAGAGTAGTGCCCGACACGACCCAGCGCGTCCCAGATCGACGGATCGACGCGATTCCGTGCCACGCCGGTCGTGGTGATGGTGATCGGGATCAGGATCTTGTGATCGGGGACGGGAGCGTCACCCGGCACGACGGGGCCGAGCTGCACGCTCACCATGCGGTTGGCGTTGGAGGTGATCGTGTCACCGACCAAGAGCCAGGTGGCCGCGAGCAGCCCGTCGCGCTGCACCGGGTCGAGCAGGCCGGCGAGGCTCGACTTGTCGACAAGCGTGACGGCCTTGCCGAGCATTTCGGACTCGCTGACCGCGTGGTAGAGCCAGGTCTCGCGCCGCCCCTCGATGAGGTGCAGCCGCAGTTCGGTGGCGAGCGATGCCGCGACGGATGCCATCTTCGGCGCCAGCGGCAACGGGGTCTTCCTGGTGGCGATCGACTCGAGCAACTCCTCGGCGGTGAGATCGAGGCGGGCGAGCTCCTCGGAGGCGAGCATGCCGACGGCGAATCGTGGGGCCGACACCGTCGATTGCACCAGCACCCGGTCGAGCTCGACTTGCACCATCCGTCGGAAGCTCTCCACGATCGTGACGCCGATCACGGCGGGGAGGATGGCCGATGCCACGGCCGTCACCTGAGGCGCGAGCCAGTCGCCGGTGATCTGGGCGGCCGGTGGCGCATCCAAGAAGATCGCAACGGCGAGGCCGAGCCCGAGCGCGCCGGCGGCGATCAGGATCTCGGTCGAACCCCGCAACGTCACGACGACCAGGAGCGTCATGCCTGCCGCGAGCGCTGCGGTGGCGTTGCGCCCGATGTCGTGCAGGCTCCAGACGGCGATCACGTCGAGGGCGACCGCGACCAGGAGGCCGGTGAGGAAGAGCCCGAACATCCAGTCGGGGAGGCGGTCTCCGATGATCCGGGAGGTGACGATGGCCCCGACGATGACGGCGCCGAGAACCACCCACGCCGCTGCTGCGGCGAGTGGCTGCGGATAGACGCCCCACAGGGCCACGAACCAGCTGGCCCCGTAGACGGCTCGAAGGCCGACCAGGATGGCCGCGCCGAGGCCCAGGAACGCGGTCCCCAGGCTTGCGCGGTGCGCGGAGGCACGACCGATGCGTCGGGCGGTCTTGCCGACGGCCCGCCGGGCGTTCCCGACGACGACGCCGAGAGTGTTCTCTTCGGGAGCGGAGAATGTCACGGGCTCGCCTCACCTCGTGGGACTTCGAGCACCACGGTTGTCCCCGACCCCGGTGCCGAGAACAGGCGGGCGTTGCCCCCCACATCCCGCAGTCGCGCCACGACCGACTCCGTGAACCCGAGTTTGGCCTCGTCGATGTCTTCGATGTTGAAGCCGACCCCCGCGTCCGTGACCAGAGCGCGGACCGTTGAGGCGTCGTCCGTGATCGTCACGTGGGCCTGGGTCACCCCGGAATGCCTTCTGACGTTTTCGAGACACTCGGCCAGCGCCAGCAGGAACGCGTCGAGAGTGTGGCTCGGCAGCAGCACCTGCCCGGTCCCGTGCCAGCTGACCTCGAGGCCCATGCGGCCGAAGCGCTGCTTGACCGATTCGAGTGTGGTGCCCAGTACGGGTTCTGCCACGACCAGGACGGGCGAGGTCTCGGCGCCGACGCCATCGGCGAGCGGGGTCGGGCTGCCGCCCATCCGCAACTGGCGAAGCAGGCGGGCGTCATCGCCGGCCTGCTGACGCAAGGCCTCAGGTGTCACCCCGACGCCGGAGTGGGCGAGCAGGGTGAGCGTCGCCAGCACGGTGTCGTGCAGGAGGCGCGCGCCCTGCCGACGCTGCGCCTCCAGTTCGCTGGCCTGGCGCTCGGCCCTGTGCGCTCGACCGATGCTGTTGATCCGTTTGGCGACTTGCGGAACCCCGGCACTGATCCAGATCGCGATCAGCGCTGGCAGCACCCACCCCAGCACGTAGACGCCGGCAGTCCGTAGCGGCGCCTGTTCGCTGCGGGTGAGCAGGAGGAGGGCGGAGCCGATCACCAGGAACGACAGCACCAACGCGGCAATCCGCGGCGCACTCGAGGTGAGAACCAGCGCGAAGGCGGCGAGCGAGGCGGCGGTGAGCTCGACCAGGGCTGCGAATCCGGCCGGAGAGGGATGGTGCCCGACCGTCGTGGTCGCGACCAGGATGCCGAGGCCGGCCACGAGCGAGAGCGCGATCCATACCGGAGATCGACTCACTCCCATCCTGAACTGCGAGACGCCGATCACGGCGAACAGGGGAAGTGACACGATCAGTGCTGTGGAACTTACCGCACCCGGCAACAGCATGCACACCACCGCGACAACCGTGAAGCTGAGCCCGTACCCACGAGCGGTCCGCTGGAGGAGCCGGTCGCGTTCCTTGGTGATCAGGTCCATCGGGGGGTTTTCTCCTGTGAGCTGAGCGTCAGTCCAATCGACATGCTGCCACAGGGGGGCACCCGAAGAGGGGGTGCCACGCTGACATCCGTGTGCGGTTTTTCTTCGTCATCGAAGGCAGTCCGCTGTCGCGGTGGCGGACGGATGCCACGACCGCGCATCAGGCAGCCAGGAGCCGTCGAAGCTGCTCTCCCACCATCACGTCTTCAATGAGGAAGGCGTCGTGCCCGAACGGGGAGTTGAGCACGACCGGTACGTCTCCGTCGATGTTCCCCGGGAGATGTCTGGCGATGATCTCCTGGCCGGGAACCGGGAACAGCCGGTCAGAGTCGATTCCGAGCACCAATGCTCTGGCGGTCGAACGCGCGAGCGCGGCGGCGACCCCGCCGCGGTCCCGACCGATGTCGTGCGAGTTCATGGCATCCGTCAGCACCAGGTAGCTGTTCGCGTCGAACCGGCGGGTGAACTTGTTGCCGTGGAAGCCCAGGTAACTCTCGACCGCGAACACGCCATTGCCGCCCAGCGGGCTGAGCCCGCTCTGCCAACTGCGTTCGAAACGATCGTTGAGCTCGGTCGGGGAGCGGTAGTTCAGAAGGGCCATCCGGCGGGCGAGCGCGAGACCGCGGTGCGGGCCGTGGCCGTCGGCGGCGTCGTAGTACTCGCCGCCGGCGAAACCCGAATCCATCTGAATCGCCTCGTTCTGCACCGAGTTCAAGGCGATCTGGTCCGCGCTCGAACTCGGCGGTGCGGCGAGCACGGCAAGGCGTTCGACGCGATCGGGATGTGTGACCGCCCACTCCAGGGCCTGCATCCCGCCCATCGAACCGCCGATCACGGCGGCCCATCGGGTGATGCCGATCGCATCGGAGAACAGGCGCTGCGCCTCCACCTGGTCTCGGATGGTCAGGTACGGGAAGCGCGGTCCCCACTCGCCGCCGTCCGGGTGCAGCGACGCAGGCCCGGTCGTGCCCTGGCAGCCGCCGAGCATGTTGGGGGCGACCACGAACCACTCGGACGGGTCGAGGACCTTGCCGGGTCCGACGAGGCCTGACCACCATCCGGCGGTCGGATGCCCAGGGCCCGCGGGGCCCGCGAGATGGCTGTCACCGGTCAGCGCGTGCAGCACGAGCACGGCATTGCTGCGGTCGGGGTTGAGCTCGCCCCACGATTCGTACGCGATGGTGACGCCCGGTAGCGGGCCACCGCGTTCGAGCGCGACGTCGCCGATCTCGACGAACAGCCGATCCCCCGGATCGTCGCCGGGGCGCCAGGCACCGGATGCCGGGGGCTCCGCCGCGAGAGCCCGGCGATTGGACTCCGTGACGAACGCCGAGGGCACCGCGTCTTCCGGTGTCTGCCAGTCCATGTCACTGCATATTCTCTCGCACGCGGGAGCGCGGGCCCGCTGTGTGACGCGCGCCACCCCGACAGCGCGAGCGCGGGGTTCAGCGGCGAGCGCGGGGCATGCACACCCCGCGCTCGCCGCGCAGACCCGCGCTCGCCGCTGTGCGCGGTGCGGCTCAGGCCGAGGCGTTGGCCGCGGACACCGCGCGGGCCGCGGCGAAACCGGCCTCGAGATCGGCGATCAGGTCGACGACGTTCTCGAGCCCGACCGACAGGCGGACCAGGCCCGGCGTGACACCGGTCGTGAGCTGCTGCTCCGGGGTGAGCTGGCTGTGCGTGGTCGACGCCGGGTGGATGATCAGGCTCCGCACGTCACCGATATTGGCCAGGTGGCTGAAGAGGCTGACGTTCTCGACGAGTGCCTTCCCGGCATCCACCCCGCCCTTGAGCTCGAAGCTGACCACGGCGCCGACGCCCTTGGGGGCGTACTTGTTGGCAGCCGCGTACCAGGGGCTCGACGGCAGGCCCGAGTAGTTCACCGAGGCGATGTCGGCGTGGTTCTCGAGGAACTCGGCAATCGCCTGGGCGTTCTGCACGTGCCGCTCGATGCGCAGGCTCAGGGTCTCCACGCCCTGGATGAGCGCGAAGGAGCTGTCGGGCGACAGCGCGGCGCCGGTGTCGCGCAGCAGCGTGACACGGGCCTTGATGACATACGCGATGCCGTCGCCGACCGCCGTGGTGTAGCTGGCGCCGCCATACGACGGGTCAGGCTCGGTCAGGCCCGGGAACTTGTCGACGTTCTTCGACCAGGCGAACCTGCCCCCGTCGACGATGAGGCCCGCGATGACCGTGCCGTGTCCGCCGAGGAACTTGGTGGCCGAGTGCACGACGATGTCGGCGCCGAACTCGAAGGGACGGATCAGGTACGGCGTGGCGATCGTGTTGTCGACGATCAGGGGCAGGCTGTTGTCGTGCGCGACGCCCGAGACGCCCTCGATGTCGAGGATGTTGATCTTCGGGTTGCCGATGGTCTCGGCGAAGAACAGCTTGGTGTTGGGGCGGACGGCAGCCGCCCACTCGGCCAGGTCGTCCTGGTTCTCGACGAAGGTCACCTCGATGCCGAGCTTGGCGAGGGTGTACTTGAACAGGTTGTACGTGCCGCCATAGATGGAGCTCGACGAAACGATGTGATCCCCGGCACCCGCGATGTTCAGCACGGCGTAGGTGATCGCCGAAGAGCCGGATGCCGTTGCCAGTGCCGCGGTGCCGCCCTCCAGCGCCGCGATGCGCTGCTCGATGACGTCGGTGGTCGGGTTCATGATGCGGGTGTAGATGTTGCCGAACTCGGCGAGCGCGAACAGGTTCTTCGCGTGCTCCGTGCTGTCGAAGACGTACGAAGTGGTCTTGTAGATCGGCGTGGCGCGGGCGTGGGTGACCGGGTCGGGGGCGGCTCCGGCGTGGATCTGCAGCGTCTCGAACTGGTAGTCGGACATGGTGTGCTCCTTCGATGGGTGGTTCGACGTGTTTTCGGAAGTCGTGGACGACAGTAGGCGCGCTGATGCGACGCGGCAACGCGGTCCGCAATGGGGAGTAACACAAGAGAGCCAACCGATTTGACTCGCGAGACTACTTGCGCGAGAGTAGTTCCGTGTCCAGCATCCGTCTCTACATTCTCAGCGCGCTCGCTGATGAGGGTCAGATGCACGGTCACCAGCTCCGTCAGCTCGCGGAGAAGGAGCACGTCGATGAGTGGACGGATGTCACGGTCGGCGCCCTGTACGGAGCGATCAGGAGAATGCACGGCGAGGGCCTGATCGACGAGGTTCGTGTCGAGCGAGAGGGTTCGTATCCGGAGCGCCAGGTCTGGGGCATCACCGCCGCCGGTCGCGAGACGCTCGCGACGCTCCGCATCGAGGGACTCCGCGAGATCGTCATGAAGCCGGATCCCTTCGATCTCGCCGTGAGCCGCATGGATCGCGAGCGCATCGACGAACTCCCCACCACCTTGGCCGCCAGGATCGTCGACCTGAAGGCGCTCCTCGTCGAAAACGAAACACACACCGACCGCATCGCGCACTACCTCAGCCCCATCGAACTATCCGTGATGAAGCACAAGGCGGAACGCCTTCGAGGCGAGATCGCCTGGCACGAACGGCTCGCCCACGAACTTCCCGAGATCATCGCCGCAGAGAAGTCCAGAGAGGACACCTGATGACCACCCCGACCGCGCCTGCGCCGATCATCCCTCGCAAGACATGGGCGGCTTTCGCCGTTCTGATTCTGGGCATCGCCATGGCCCTGCTCGACACCACGATCGTCAACGTCGCGTTGCCGACCATCCGCACGAGCCTGAAGGCGGACGAGGCGACGCTGTCGTGGATCATCTCGGGGTACGCCCTGGCCTACGGACTCGCGCTGATCCCCGCCGGCCGCATCGGCGACCGGATCGGTCACAAGTGGGTCTTCATCGTCGGCTTGGTCGGGTTCACCTTGGCCAGCCTGGTGGCGGGGATCTCGAACGATGCCACGACGCTGATCATCGCCCGCGTGGTGCAGGGCCTGTTCGGGGGCATCTTCTTCCCGCCGGTGACCGCGCTCATCCAGTTGATGTTCCCGCCGCGCGTGCGCGGTCGCGCCTTCGCGATCTTCGGCGCGGCGATCGGCTTCTCAACGGCTCTCGGTCCGCTGGTCGGTGGACTGCTGATCCAGTGGCTCGGCGACGCGAACGGCTGGCGGTCCATCTTCTTCGTGAACCTGCCACTCGGCGTCATCGCGGTGGCCGCCGCCTTCCTGCTGCTGCCAGGCGGAGCCGAGGCGCGGGCGAAGTCCGGCCTGGACTTCTTCGGCTTTGTCCTGCTGGCCGGCGCGCTGGTCGCCCTGCTGGTTCCCCTGATCCAGGGTCAGCAGGATGGCTGGCCGCTGTGGACATACCTCTCGATCGCCGGCGGCGTCGTGCTGATCGTCCTGTTCGCGGTGTGGGAGTTGTCGGTTGCCCGGCGCAGCAAGGAGCCGCTGGTGCCACCGCACCTGTTCTCGCATCCGTCGTTCTCGGGGGGCGTGGTCCTGGCACTGGTGTATTTCGCGGCGTTCACCAGCATCTTCTTCACCATTTCGTTGCTCTGGCAGGCGGGGCTCGGCCATACCGCGCTCGAATCCGGTCTTGTCTCGATCCCCTTCGCGGTCGGCAGCATCGTCGGTTCATCGCAGAGCAACCGCCTCGCCGAACGGCTCGGCCGCGCCGTGCTGCTGCTCGGCACCGGAATGGTCGCGGTCGGGCTGATCTCGCTGTGGCTCGTGCTGCTGCTGGTGAGGCCGACGGATCTCACCAACTGGGATCTTCTCGGTCCCCTGCTGGTGGCAGGCGTCGGTTCCGGGCTGTTCATCGCGCCGAACTCGCAGTTCATCGTCGCGACGGTGGATCGCGCCGAGGCGGGTGCGGCATCCGGGGTCATCGGCACCGTCCAGCGGGTCGGGTCGGCCATCGGGATCGCAGTGATCGGATCGGTCCTGTTCGGCAATCTGCCCGGCAGTTTCGCTCCGACCGCGGCGCAGACCGCAGCGGCCGCGCAGGCGCACGGCTCCGAGGGCAAGGCGGCCGTCATCGCGGCGATCCAGAAGATCGTCGATCACAATCTCGCGGTTGGTTTCGCTCACAGCGCCACGCTCGCCCTCGCGGTGAGCGCCGTCTTCGCGATCGCCGCCTTCCTCTTGGTGTTCGCCCTCCCGAAGCGGGTGTCGCGGGGGTACGAGGCGGCTCCGGCGGCACAGCCCGGCGCCGCCAAGCCCGATGCCGAGAAGCCCGAGGCCCCTCACGCTCCCGCGGAGAAGGCCTCCGTGCTCGGTAGCCTGGAACCATGACGAAACGCGTGGTCGTAACGGGAGCGAGTTCCGGAATCGGGGAGGCGACGGCTCGGCTGTTCGCCTCCCGTGGCTGGGACGTCATCGGGGTGGCGCGCCGGGCGGACCGGCTCTCCGCGCTGGAGCAGGGCACGGGCATCCGCACCATCGTCGCCGACCTGACGCAGCAGGCGGACGTCGACCGGGTTCGTGAGGAGCTCGCGGCGCTCGGGCCGCTGCACGGCCTGGTCAACAACGCGGGCGGGGCGTTCGGAATGGGTCCGATCGAGACGTCAGACCCCGATGATTGGCGTCGCATGTACGACATCAATGTGCTCGGCACGCAGCGCATGATCGCCGCGGTGCTGCCTCTGCTGCGGGACGGCGCGCGGGATGCCGGGGTCGCCGACATCATGACGGTCACCTCGATCGCCGGCCATGTCGCCTACGAGGGCGGGGGCGGCTACAACGCCGCCAAGTTCGCGGAGGCGGCCCTTGTCGCCGTCTTGCGTCTCGAACTGGCGGGCGAGCCGATCCGCGTGCTCGAAATCGCCCCGGGCATGGTCAAGACCGACGAGTTCTCGCTGACCCGCTTCAAGGGCGACCAGGCGCGGGCCGACGCGGTGTACGAGAACGTGCCGGAGCCTCTCGTGGCCGGCGACATCGCCGACGCGATCGTGCATGCCATGGAGCTGCCCGGCCACGTGAACCTCGACCTGATCACGATCAAGCCGGTGGCGCAGGCAGCGCCCCACAAGGTGATCCGCGGAAGGCTCGAGCCGAAGGCGTGAATGCGGCGGCCGTCGTCGGCAGCGAGCATGATCGACTCGTGACCCTGAAACTCGGATTCGCTTTCACTCCCACGATGCCCCCTGAACGGCTGCGACCGGTCGCCCGGCTCGCGGAAGCCGCTGGCCTCGACGAACTGTGGGTCTGGGAGGACTGCTTCGCCGAGAGCGGCATCGCCTCGGCGGCGCTGGCTCTCGCGGCCACCGAGCGCCTCACGGTCGGCATCGGCCTGTTGCCCGTGCCGTTGCGCAACGTCGCGCTGACGGCGATGGAGCTCGCCACCCTGGAGCGCGCCATCCCCGGACGGTTGATCGCCGGGATCGGGCACGGCGTGCAACCGTGGATGGAACAGGTGGGCTCCCGCGTCGCCTCACCGGTGACTCTGCTTCGCGAGTACGCGGATGCTCTGCGCCGTTTGCTCGATGGCGAGACCGTCTCCGTGTCCGGTCGCTACGTGCGCCTGGATGCCGTGGCTCTGAGCTGGCCACCCGAGGCGCGACTTCCGCTCATGCTCGGCGGACAGGGGCCGGTGACCCTGCGCCTGGCCGCCGAGCTCGGGGACGGGCTGCTCCTCGCCAACGCGTTGAGCCTCGGCGAGGTCGCGGCGGCCGCCCAGGTCGCCGGTCCGGAGCTGCCGGTGGTCGTCACCGTCATTGCGGCGACCGGCGATGACGCCCCCGACCGCGTCGACACGGATCTGTTGACCTGGCGCGCGGACGCGGATCCCGGCCAACAGCGCTACGCGGCGGTGGGCGGCGATGCGAGCGCCATCGCCGCCCACCTCCTCGACCTCGGAGAACGGGGCGCGACGAACGTCGTGATTCAGGCCACGCGGGACGAACAGGATGTTGACGGCCTGATCGCGTTCCTCGGCGCCGAGGTGCAGCCGCTGCTGCGCTCGGCTGGCCTCCGCTCCACCGCCCTCAGCTAGTCCGCCCTCAGCTGGCCCGCCCTCCGGCTAGGCAGGAGGGCGTTCCGTCGCCCCGACAGCTGCCGCGGTGATGTCAACGGCCTCGTCGGAGAAGGCGAGCTTCGGCACCAGGAACAGCAGCACGGCCGCCACGAGCGCGCCGACCCCGCAGATCGCCCACACCGCGATGTAGGCGGCGAGCCCGGCTCCCGTGGTGCTCGACGTGGATGTCAGCCCGACATGCAGGATCACCCCGAACACGGCCGATGCGAAGGCCCCGCCGATCGTCTTGGTGGTGTTCGTGAGCCCGGTCGCGATCCCGGACTGACCGAGCGGGGCCGCGGCTGCGGCCGCACTCGGCAGCGCGGCGACCAGCGCACCCGATCCCATGCCCGCGATCACCATGTTCAGCACCACCTGCCACACCTGGTCGTGCGAGACCACGAACAGCAGGTACCCGCCCGCGACAAGAAAAGCGGCGACGATGAGCGCGATCCGCGGCGATGCCCGCCTCGCCAGCAGGGGGAAGAGCAGGGCACCGATGATCATCGAGACCAGGTAGCCGCCGATGATGTAGGAGATGAGGGTGGAGTCGAGCCCGAGTCCGTAGCCCGCCGTCGCGGGATCCGCGGCGGCGAAGGTCGAGAGCGGGATCTGCGCACCCAGCACACTGATGCCGAACAGTCCCGCGGTCAGCTGGACCGGCCACATGGTCGGTTGTGCCAGCATCCGCAAGTCGATCGCGGGATCCGGATGCCGCCGTTCGTGCCGCGCGAAGGGGACGAAGATCAGCAGGCCGATGATGATCGGCACCCAGACCCGCCAGCTGCCGAGGCCGTCGAGTCGGAGGAAGGTGAGCCCACCGGTGACGAAGAGCAGGGCGAGCGTCAGCAGGATGAAGCCGCCGCTGTCCAGCGTTCGGCCCGGAATCGGTGTCGACTCCGGCACACCCAACAGGATCGCGAAGAACACCAGCGTCACGCAGATCGCGGGGACTGCCAACGTCACCGGAAAGTCCCCGCTCGTCGCCGCGAACACCCGGCTCCCGACGAGCGCACCGATGATCGCGCCCGCCTCGAGCGCGACCACGAGGAGGCCGGCGGCGCGGCGCGTCGTCGATGCGCCGCTGCCGGTGCGCCGACCGCGATCGAAGATCAGCGCGACCTCGAGGGGCAGCCAGACGACGTAGAACCCCTGCAGCGCGAAGGCGACCAGGTAGCCGGCGAATCCGTTCGATGCGACCATGCCCCAGCTGGCGAGTGCGGTCACCGCCGTCGACACGAGCAGGATGCGCTTGTGCCCGAACATGTCGCCGAGCTTCGCCAGCACGGGGACGACCAGCGCCGACAGCAGCAGCTGCGCTGCCTCCGTCCAGTTGTAGTCGGCCGCATTCACGCCCAGATGCGCGGCGATCTTGCTCGCCAGCGGAACGTAATAGCCCTGCAGGATGCCGCTGGTGAGTTCGACGAGGAAGAGGAAGCCGACCAGACCGAAGGCCATGGTCCGAAGTGAGCTGCGATCCGTCATACGCGGATGCTACTCATTCGGGTGTTCTCGGGCGGCGGCGACGCTGCACTACCGTTGGTCGCGTGAGCGACGACCGCGAGATCCTGAGCTACGAACTGTTCGGTACGGCAGCGCGCGAGCTCGCGGAGACGATCGCGGCGGACAACTTCCGACCGGATGCCGTGGTCGGAATCGCCCGCGGAGGCCTCGCGCTCGCCGGCGCCCTGGGCTACGCGCTCGACCTGAAGATGCTCGGCAGCCTGAACGTGGAGTTCTCCACCGGCGGCGGCGCCACCCTCGAGATCCCGATCGTGCTGCCGCCGACCCTCGATCAGGAATCGCTCGCGGGCAAGAGCGTGCTCCTGGTCGACGATGTCGCCGACTCTGGCCGAGCCCTCAAGCTGGTCGTCGAACTGCTTCGAGCACGGGGCAGCGAGGTGCGAACCGTCTGCCTGTACAGTAAGCCGACGACGGTCGAGGAACCGACGTACGTGTGGAAGAAGACGTCGAAGTGGATCATGTTCCCGTGGAGTTCTGAGGGCCCGGTCGCCTATCCCGCACCGGCCCCGGCAACCCACCACGCGAACTGACCTTCCGCCGCATCGGATGCCTCGTCCACTCGCCGAGCTGATCGACCCCGGTTGGGCGGTCGCCCTCGCGCCGGTCGCGTCCGAGGTCGCCGGCATGGGGAACTTCCTCCGGGCCGAAGTCGCGGCTGGCAGGCCGTACCTGCCCTCCGGTGATCGGGTGCTGCGCGCCTTCGAGTCTCCGCTGGATGAGGTCCGCGTGCTCATCGTCGGGCAGGACCCGTACCCGACGCCGGGGCATGCGGTCGGCCTGTCCTTCTCGGTCGACCCGAGCGTGCGACCGGTGCCGCGGAGTCTGCAGAACATCTACCGGGAGTTGCGCGCCGATGTCGGCATCCCGACGCCGGATGACGGTGACCTCACGCCCTGGACTCGACAGGGCGTCATGTTGCTCAACCGGGTGCTCACGGTGCGCGCTGGTGTCTCCGGCTCGCATCGCGGCAAGGGCTGGGAGGCGGTCACCGACCATGCCATTCGGTCGCTGGTCGCTCGAGGCGGTCCGCTGGTCGCGATCCTGTGGGGCAAGGATGCCGGCACGCTCCGCCCCCTGCTCGGCAGCACCCCGGTCATCGCCTCCGCGCACCCGAGCCCGCTCTCCGCCGCCGGCGGCTTCTTCGGCTCACGTCCATTCAGTCGTGCCAATGAACTCTTGGTCGCGGCCGGAGCGACACCCGTCGACTGGAGCCTCGGGGGCACGCAGTCGGCTTAGAATCGCCCCACTGATGCACCAGCTCCGCGCGGGTGTGCGCGAAGGGATTCCGGCCCATGCTCGAAGAGGAATACAACCCTCGCCGCCAGCTGCCCGCGCATCTGCGTCCCGCGCCGCCGGAGGAGCCCGTCTTCGCCTTCGAGATCCGACCGGCCACCAGCCGCGACATCCCGGACATGCTCGAGATCTACAACTACTACGTGTCGAACAGCACGGTCACCTTCGATGAGGATGCGCTGACGCTGAAGGAGATGCGCAGCAAATTCCGCCACGTTGTTGACCAGTTGCACTACCCGTGGCTGGTTGCGGTCTCGCCGAGTGGAATGATCTTCGGCTACACCTACGTCACCCCTTGGAAGCAGAAGGCGGCATACCGCTTCACGGTGGAGGACTCGATCTACCTGAGCCCGGCGGCCACCGGGAAGGGGATCGGCAAGGCACTCCTGCAACGGATGCTCGATGAGGCCACCGAGGCGGGCATCAAGGAGGTCATCGCGGTGATCGCCGACCGGGGCGCCGAAGCCTCGATCGCCATGCACGCGAAGTTCGGTTTCACCGAGATCGGTCACATGGGCAAGGTCGGGTTCAAGTTCGGGCGCTGGTTGGGGACGGTGCTGATGCAGAAGAGCCTCAAGAAGGCGAAGAAGGGGACACGAGCACTCGTCTGAGGGCCGCGCTCAGCCGAGCCGAAACACCAGCCCGCTGACCTCTCCGCTGCGGCGGGGCGCCAGCACTCTCTCGACGCCAACCACCTCGAATCCCGCGCGCTCGAGGACACGTCGAGATCCGACGTTGTCCGACGCCACGCGGGCCCACAGCGGCCGGTCGTCCAGTTCCTCGAGCAGCAGTCTCAGGGCCGAGGAGGCGATTCCCTGTCCCCACATGCTGCGCTCGACCCAGTACCCGACCTGGCGCTGCCCGTCGACAAGGAAACTGACCGCATAGCCGGCGAAGGCGCCGTCACAGTCGATGATCCGGTTGATGACGGTGATGTCTTTTCGGGTGCGATTCCAATGCTGATCGAACGCGATCCGATCGCCGGGTGCGCGAGGCAGCATGGCGATCATGTCGGCGCCCACCTCATCCGATTCGAGCCGGAACATCGACTCGGCATCCCCGTCACGCACAGGGCGCAGGGTGACGACGGTCATGGTGCGAGAGTACCCCCGCCATCCGCGCACCCCGCCCCCGCCCTCGCGCACCCGCCCCTGCGCACCCTCGAAAGTACGGAGTTATACGTTCTCTCGCCGATGAAAGCGGGAGCGAACACGTACTCTCGCGGCGCGGCGCGGCGGTGCGGCGCGGCAGCGGGGCGGGACGAGGCGGTGCGGTGCGGTGCGGCGCCGCGGCAGCGGGGCGGGGATGCGGGGGCGGGGACGGGTGGCGGGGCGGCGCCTAGGCTCGGAGCGTGTCCGAACTCCACCACCTGACCGCTCTGGAGCAGCTCCAGCAGTTGCGCCGCGGGGAGGTCACCCCGCGAGAACTCGTCGAGCACTACCTGGCACGCATCGAACGGCTCGACGCCGAGCTCGGTGCCTTCGTGGAGGTCACGGCTGCCGCCGCGCTCTCCCGCGCCGACACGGTGGGGGAGCTGCCGAAGGCCGTGGCCCTGTGGGGGCTCCCGTCGGCCGACAAGGACCTCGTCGCCCGAGCCGGTGTCCCGACGCGTTACGGATCGCGTGCATTCGCCGACTTCGTGCCGGAGGAGTCCGACGAGCTGGTCGAGGTGTTGGATGCCGCGGGCGCGATCAGTCTCGGCAAGACGAACACGCCCGAGTTCGGGATGCCCAGCTACACCGAACCCGTCTCCGGCCGCCCTGCTCGCACGCCGTATGACCTCGCGCTCGGTGCCGGCGGCTCGAGCGGAGGAGCCGCTGTGGCCGTCGCGGCCGGGCTGCTGCCCGTCGCGCCGGGGTCGGACGGCGGCGGCTCGGTGCGTATCCCGGCGGCCGCCACCGGCCTGGTGGGCCTAAAGCCGTCGCGCGGTCGCATCCCCGCAGGCTCCGGCTTCACGAACCTCGGCGGTCTGGCGGTCGCCGGCCCGCTCGCCCGCACCGTCGCGGACGCCGCGCTGCTGTTCGACGCGATGATCGGCGATGGTCGGCTCCACCATGCGACATCCGCGCCCTCCTGGGACGGTGGCGCGTACCTCAACGCGGCCGTCAGGGGAGACGGCCGATTCCAACTCGGCGTGACCACCAGCTCGCCGTGGGAGACCGCGTACGAGATCGTCGTCAGCCCCGAGGCGCACGACGCCCTGCGCGTCGCCCGCGAGCACCTGGATGCGATCGGACACGGCCTCGAGGAGTTCGCGCTCGAGCCCGAGGACGGTTACGCCGCGGCGTTCACCACGCTCTGGCAGGGCGGTGCGGCCGGGATCCCGATCGAGGGGGCGCAGTTGGAGCTCGTGGAACCGCTGACCCGCTGGCTTGTCGAGACCGGACGCCGCGTCGGTGGGCGAGAGCTGGCCGCGGCTCTCGGGTGGCTGACGAAATACGAGCGCCGCGTCATCCGTCAGCTGTCGCGCTTCGACGCCGTGCTCACGCCGACGCTGGCGATGACGCCGCGACCGATCGGCTGGTACGACCCCGAGGATGCGATGCGCAACTTCGCTCAGCAGGTGCAGTACACACCGTTTACCAGCTTCGTGAACGTCAGCGGGCTTCCGGCCATCACTCTGCCGGTGCACGTCACCGACTCCGGCCTGCCGATGGGGGTGCAGCTGATCGGGCGCCCGGGGCGCGAGGATGTGCTGCTCGCCATCGGCGCGCAACTGGAGCGGCGACTCAACTGGCAGGATCGGCATCCACCGGCCTGGGACCAGTAGCCGCTCGCGGCGTGAGCCGGCGTTCGCGCGCTCACCGCGCTCAGGCCGTCCCGCGCCCGTCGGTCTCGAGGAAGCGCAGCCACACCTCGTTGAGGGTCGGATACGCGGGCACCGCGTGCCACAGTCGCTTCAGCGGGACCTTGCCGACCACCGCGATCGTGGCGGCCTGCAACATTTCGCTGACATCCGGCCCGACGAAGGTGACGCCGATCAGTACCTCGTGCTCGGCATCGATGACCGCGCGGGCGCGACCCTCGTAGTGGTCGGCGAGAGCGCTGGCCCCGGCGATCCAGCCGAGCTGGTAGTCGACAACGCGGATGTCGTATCCGGCCTTCCGCGCCGCCGCCTCGGTCAGCCCCACCGATGCGACCTCGGGGTCGGTGAAGGTCACCTGCGGCACCGCCTCGAGGTCGGCGGTCGCGACGTGGCGCCCCCACGGTGCGTCGTCAACCGGCGTGCCGAGAGCGCGTGCGGCGATGACATCCCCGGCGGCTCTCGCCTGATATTTGCCCTGGTGGGTGAGCAGCGCGCGGTGGTTGACGTCGCCGACGGCGTAGAGCCAGTCGAAGCCCTTGACGAGCATGGTGTCGTCGACGGTGAGCCAGTGGCCGGGGGTCAGGCCGAGGGTCTCCAGCCCGAGGTCCTGGGTGCGCGGGGCGCGACCGATGGCGACGAGCAGCTCCTCCGCGATGACTTTGCCGCCGTCGGTGAGTTCCAGCACCACGTTCTTCTCGGTGCGATGCGCGGATGCCGCTTCCAGCCCGATCCTGACGTCGACGCCCAGCTTCTCGAGTGATGACCGAACGGCTTCGCCGGCAAACGGCTCCTGGCCATTCAGCAATGGGCCGCGCGAGAGCAGGGTCACTCGGCTGCCGAGGGACGCGTACGCGGTCGCCATCTCACAGCCGACGACCCCACCGCCCAGGATGGCCAGGCTCGCGGGGACCTGCTTCACGCTGGTGGCGTCGCGGCTGGTCCAGGGGTTGACCTCGGCAAGACCCGGGATGTCGGGCAGAAGGGCGGCGCTGCCGGTGCTGACGCTCACGGCATGCCGGGCCACGAGTTCGGTGACCGTGCCGTCGGTCGCCGTGACGGTCAGAGTCTTCGGCCCGGTGAACACCGCGTGTCCGCGCACCAACTCGATACCGGCGCCCGCGACCCAGTCCGCCTGCGAGGAGTCATCCCAGTCATGCGTGATGACGTCGCGTCGACGAAGGACGCCGAGCGGTTCGGGGCCGCCCGTGATCGACTGCTTCGCGCCATCCACGTCCCGGCCTGCGCGGAGCACGGCACCCGCCCGCAACAGGGCCTTCGACGGCATGCACGCCCAGTACGAGCACTCCCCGCCGACGAGTTCCTCCTCGACCAACGCGACTTTCAGCCCGCCCTGGGTGGCGTAGTCGGCGACGTTCTCGCCGACTGCTCCCGCCCCGATGACGATGAGATCGAACTCGCGTGATGTCATGGCATCCATCCTGCCCGGATGGGGGCTTTCGCGCCTGATCGAATGTGGCGCCGCCGACCCGTTCTCGCTGCGATCAGGCGGCGAGGGCGCCGATGATCCGCAGGATGGTGGGGGAGTCGTCCACGATCTCGGCCGTCGACGCCGGCGCGTACGCCGCGATCGTCGCCCCGGCCAGGGCGAAGCGCTCGCGGAGCGCCTTGATCGCCGCGACCAGCGTCGAGGCAGCGAGTCCGAAGGGCTCCGGGTCGAGCAGGCCGGCGATCTCGCCGGGGTCCAGCACGTCGAGATCGATATGCAGGTACACCGATTCCGCGCCGGTCTCCGCAACCGCCGCAACGAGACCGGACACCGCCGACAGGTCATCCACGGTGAAGGCGCGGATGCCGGACTCCGCCACGAAGGCGTCCTCGCCGGGGTCCCATGAGCGCGCCCCCGCGAGCAGAGTGCGACCGGGAGGCACCACCTGCTCGTCGAGCAGCGACCTCAGCACCATCCCGCCGTATGCGCCAGATGGCGAGCTCTCCGTCGAGTTGAGGTCCGGATGCGCGTCGAACCAGATGAGCGCCAGGTCGCCCCGACGGGACACCGCGTGCGCGACGGCCGCCGACGACACCCCGCAGTCACCGCCGATCACGATGGGGGTATCGCTGATGTCGCGCAGGGCATCTCGCAGTCGCTCGCGGACCAGCTGCAGGGAACTGAAGCGGGCGACGCCGGTACCCTGCGCGTCGCCGGATTCCAGCGGCACGGCGACGTCTCGCGTCGCGGTACTGGGAAGGTCACCGCGGATGGCCGCGGCTCCGTCTGCGAGGCGCATCGCACGTGAACTGGGGGATCCCTGCCACTGGGGCACGACGACGAAGGTGGCGGTCACGGTGTCACTCTAGGACGCTCTGGCCGTGCTGGTCATTCCTCGCGGTCATCCGCCGGTTTCAGCGCAGGGGTGCCGGCCGCTGTTCGGCCGCCGTGGCAGCGGCCAGCTCTGCCTGGGTCAGCTCCGGTCCATAGCCGACGGTGCCGGGCTGGATGCGCCAGCTCTCGCTGAGCGGTCCGAGGTCGACGGTGTCGAATCCGAGCCGGTCGAGGAAGCTCGCGACGAGCGTGCTGGAAGCAGGGTCGTCGCTGGCGATGGCCAGCGCGCGCCGACCGGGTGTGCCGCTCGGGGTCGCCGTCGAGAGGATCTGCGGCGCCTGGATGTGGTTGAACGCCTTCACGACGTGCGAGCTCGGCAGGTGCTCCTGCAGCAGACCGGCCGAGGTGTTCTGCTGCTGATCCAGCGCCTCGATCTGTCCGTCCCGCTCGGGGTAGTAGTTGTTCGTGTCGATCACGAGCTTGTCAACAAGCGGCTCGACGGGAACGTCGCCGATGGCCTTCATCGGGATCGTGACGACCACGAAGTCACCCGCGGCCGCCGCCTCCGCGGGTGTCGCCGCCCGAGCGTGTTCGCCCAACTCGCCGATCAGCTCTGCCAGCGTTTCCGGCCCGCGAGAGTTGCTCATCACCACGTCGTAGCCTTCGGCGATCGCCGCCTTCGCCACGCTGGTACCGATGTTGCCCGAGCCGATGAATCCGATTGTCGTCATCGCCCCATGCAATCAGACCGGAAGAGGATGCCGCTGGGTGCCTGTGCTGTTCCCTGCGCTTTCAGTGCAGATTCACCGTCGCCGGCGGTCCGCTCACCAGCACCGCCGCTCCTGTGTCGGAGCTGACCGCCATCACCGCGGAGAGCTGATAGTCACCGGGCCCCGCCGCGGGCAGGTCAGCTCGGAAGCTTCCGCCGTGCTCGTCGGCGACGCCGCAGACCAGGGGTTCGAAGGTGGTCGAGAAGCTCGTGCTCGCCCCCGCGGGAAGCTCGATCACCTGCGCCAGGGACGGGACGGCGCCGTTGCTGTGCCAGAGCACGATCCCGCCACGGGAGAGGGTCATGATCGGGAACGGTGAGGCGGATCCCGTGAACGCGGTCGTACTCGTGTTGGTGAGCGTCACCGTTGCCGGGATATTCCGACCCGTCGCGGCCGCCGTGATGGGGTGCACGCTCAGGACCAACCCGTTGGGTGCCGGCGCGAGCTGCGTCAGCGCGGTCGCGCAGATGTTGACCTTCTGCGCGGGAGCCGAGCCACCGACGCTCGAGCCAGTGCTCGGGCCGACGCTCGGGCCGACGGGAGCCGCCCCCGGTGCCGGCCGGCCGGCCGCGCTGCGGCTGGAATCCTGGTTCGTGCTCGTCGCTGAGCTGGAACTCGCGCTGAGCTGCCCGGTCTGACCGAGCGCGACGCCGACGCTGACCGGGACCACGATCGCGAGCACCGCCAGCGACGAGACGACGGCGACGGCGACCGTCCGAGGGCGACGCCGGGCGCGCGACCGGCGGAGGACCTCATCCAGATCGATCGAACGCGTCGATCCGGCGGCAGTGTCGTCGTGGAACTGTCCGCGCAGTTCATCCTCGGTTGGCATCTCGGCCTCCTTGTCGTGGGGCGGCGGGGCGAGCCGGGGCGGCGGGTCCCGCGGGGGCGAGTCGATCGGCGACGGTTCCGTCGTCGGTGAGGGCGATCGCCATCTTGGCGAGACCATCGCTGAGGTAGCGCTTGACCGTCCCCGAGCTGAGCCCGAGAGTCGCGGCGATGTCGTCGACCTTGAGGTCGTCGTAGTAGCGCAGCACCAGGCACGCTCGCTCACGCGGCGTGAGCTTGCGCAGCTCGTCGTGCAGGTCGAGCTTGGTGTCCGTGGAGGGTGCCCCGGATTCCCGCTGCTCGGGCTGATACTCGAGGGGCGCGACCCGGCGCCAGCGGCTGTGGCGACGCCCGCCATCCAGGTGGGTGTTCAGGATGACCCGACGCACGTATGCCTCAGCGCTCTCCACTCCGAAGCCGTTGCGCAGCCGGCCGAAGGTTTTGACCAGAGCCTCCTGCACGAGGTCGGCGGCGTCGTCGCGGTTGCCGCACAGCAGAGCGGCGTAGCGGAGCAGGGCGTCGCCGCGCTGAGCCACCAGTTCGGTGACGACGCGTTCCCACTGCGGTCGCTGCGGGCTGTGCTTCTCGACGGTCCGCCCCACGCTCCACCTCCCTCCACTGACTGAGACGACGAGCTCGATGAAAACGTTGTGAACAATCTCCGGAAGATATTCATCAGCCGGCTGACTAATGGCATACTGCCTTCATGACGAAAGAGCCGGCTCGCTGGATCCGCATTGTTGCTCCCCTGATTCTGGTCTTCATCTGGCTCGGTGTCTCGGGCGTCGGCGGCCCCACCTTCGGGACCATCAGCACGGTGGTCAACAACGACCAGGCGAGCTACCTCCCGGCCACTGCGGAATCGACGCAGGTGCAGTCGGACCTGAAGAAGTTCTTCCCGTCAGACACCGTGCCGGCGATCGTGGTGTACGCCAGAGATGCCGGCATCACGAGTGCCGACACCAGTTCGGTCGCGTCGCGCGTGGCGGCTCTCCAAGCGGTCAGCGGCGTGGGCACGGTCGTGGGTCCGATCCCGTCGTCGGACGGCAAAGCCCTCGAGGTTCTGGTGCCGGTCAAGTCCACCGCAACCGCGACCACGGTGATCGCGGACGTGCGGAAGGCCGCGGTGGATGGCATCCCCTCGGGCCTCACCTCGTATACCACCGGTCCCGCGGCGCTCGGAGTCGACTTCGGTGCGGCGTTCGGCGGGATCGACGGAATCCTGCTGCTGGTCGCGCTGCTGGCGGTCTTCGTCATCCTCTTGGTGGTCTACCGCTCGATTCTGCTGCCGATCCTGGTGCTGCTGACCTCGACCTTCGCGCTGACCGGCAGCATCCTGGTCGTGTACTACCTGGCCAAGGCCAACGTGATCACGGTCACCGGGCAGAGCCAAGGCATCCTGTCGATCCTGGCGTTGGGCGCTGCCACCGACTATTCGCTCCTGTTGGTGGCGAGGTACCGCGAGGCGCTGACGCATCACCGCACCGGATGGTCCGCGATGCGCGTGGCATACCGAGCGGCCATCGAGCCCATCGTGGCGTCGGCGGCAACGGTCATCCTCGGTGTGCTCTGTCTGCTGCTGTCGGGACTCAACTCCAACCGCGGGCTCGGCCCCGTGGCTGCTGTCGGGATCTTCTTCGCGCTGCTCGCCGCCGTGACGGCGCTTCCCGCGCTGTTGGTGCTGTGTGGTCGCGCGGCGTTCTGGCCCTTCCGGCCGAAGTATGTCGAGCCGGTCGACGGCGTGTCCGTGCCGGAGAAGCCCGCGCGCCTCTGGGGTGCGGTGGGCCGTGTGATCTCACGCCGCCCGCGTGCGGTGTGGATCGTCTCGGTGCTGCTGCTCGGAGCGGCGTCGCTCGGGCTCCTGCAATTGCACGCGAACGGCGTGCCGCAAACCGATCTGTTGCTCACCCAATCCGACTCGGTCGACGGGCAGAAACTGCTCGCGAAACACTTCGACGCGGGTTCGGGGAGCCCCGTCTACATCGTCACGAAGCAGGGCGCCGCAGATCGGGTGGTTTCGCTGGCCCAGCAGACCAAGGATGTCGCGGGCGCCGCGGTCTACACCGGCGCCTCAGGAGCTCCCGCCGCTCCCGGTGCGCCGGCGGCCTCCGCCAAGGTCGTGGATGGCAACGTCCTCGTCGAGGCCACCCTCGCCGTTGAGGCCGATTCTGCGGCAGCGGAGAAGGTCGTCACCACGCTTCGCGACGGGGTGGGCTCGATCGACTCCACCGCAAAAGTCGGTGGGGTCACCGCGCTCGCGCTTGACACCAACACGACGGCCACCGAGGACCTGCGCGTGATCATCCCGGCGGTTCTGGTGGTGGTGTTGCTCGTGCTGATGCTCCTGTTGCGCTCGATCCTCGCGCCGCTGCTTCTGATCGGCACGGTTGTGCTCTCGTATGGAGCGACGCTCGGGGTCTCGGCCCTGGTCTTCAACCATCTGCTCGGTTTCCCGGGGGCCGATCCCTCGGTGCCGCTGTTCGGGTTCGTGTTCCTGGTGGCGCTCGGTGTCGATTACAACATCTTCCTCATGACCCGGGTGCGAGAGGAGTCCCTGCATCGCGGCACCCGACCGGGCATCATCCGCGGCGTCGAGGCCACCGGCGGCGTGATCACCGCAGCCGGGATCGTCTTGGCGGCGACCTTCTCCGCGCTGCAGGTGATCCCGATCCTGTTCCTGGTGCAAATCGCGTTCATCGTCGCGTTCGGTGTGCTGCTCGACACGATCCTGGTGCGCACCCTGCTGGTGCCATCGCTGTCCTACGACATCGGCCGCCGGATCTGGTGGCCGTCCAAGCTCGGCAGGGCGGGTTCGCCCGGGAACTGATTCGACGGGCGCCCGGTCGTGGACATGACAAGTGCCCCCGACTGGATTTGAACCAGCGACCTATTCCTTCGGAGGGAAGCGCTCTATCCGCTGAGCTACGGGGGCAGGATGCCTGAACAGGTTAGCAGGGGCATGCCATGCTCGACGCGTGCCTCTGCGTCGTGCGCTCCACTCCACCATGACTCTGACGGTCGAGCATCCGACCGCGTTCGTCCTCAGCAATGTGCCGGCCCGCGGCGTGCCGGTCGAGCGGGAGAGCCTTGTCGTCTCGCTCGACGGACGCGAACTGCCGGTCCGCGAACTCGACGAGGACGGGCTCACCCGTCTCCACCTGTTCGACGCGGATCCCGGAACCGTGACGATCGACTACTCCGCGGTGGTGCTCGGCCGTGCGGCACCCGCTGCGGTGCATCCGCTCGATGCCGTCGTCTTCCTCCGACCGAGCCGCTACGTGCAGTCAGACACACTGACGCCGTTCGCCCGCGCGACCTTCCCCGGCTTGGCGGGAACGGCCCTCGTGCGCGCCGTCTCCAGCTGGGTTCACGATCGGCTCCACTACGCGGTGGAGGCGACAACACCGACCGGTGGCGCGCTCGAGACTCTCGAGGCGGGTGCCGGCGTCTGCCGCGACTACGCGCATCTCACCGCCGCGCTGTTGCGGGCGCTCGATGTTCCCGCGCGGCTGGTCTCCGTCTACGCACCACAGCTCGATCCGATGGATTTCCACGCGGTGGTTGAGGCCCTCGTCGATGGGCGCTGGGTCGTGGTCGACGCCACGAGACTCGCCCCGCGATCCGGGATGGTGCGCATGGCCACGGGGCGCGACGCGACGGACACGGCCTGGTTGACGAATACGCTCGCCGACATCGAACTGCGCACGCTGCGGGTGGAGGCCACGGCCGACGTCGTTCTCCACGACGACCCCGACGAGCTCGTCGCGTTGAGCTAGGGGCGTCGACCGTCGACGCGATGAGCGTGTGGCCGCCGGTTACTTCAGCGCGGAGAGTGCCGAGTTGATCAGGTCGGCCGGGTCGCCCGGCTCGAGGAAGGCGGGTGAGGTCGCGACGAGCCAGTACGTGCCCTTGAAGACGACCGCTGTGCCGACGCCACCGCTCACCCCGAAATACGCCTCGTCTCCGTACGTCGGAACGAGCGTGCCGTGCTCCACGGCGGTGTTCTTGAGCGCTTCGATGCTGGCGGCATCGAGGTGCGCCACGGAGACGTCGATCGTGATGCCGCTGGTCTGGTTGCTCCAGCGGCAGGCGACGCCGGATTCCGAGATCGCGGCGGCGGCGGCGGATCCCGCGGCCGGTTTCCAGCTGGTGATCAACCCGTAGTTCGGATTGAAGGCGTACATCGTGTTGAGAGAGATCAGGGTGGTGCAGCCGACCGTGATCGGAATCGCGACCGGGGTCGCGGTGGGGGTGGGGGTCGCCGACGGGGTCGGGGTGGCGTTCGCGGACGCCGCGGGCGTCTCGGTGGTCGTCGGGCTCGCCGTCGGGTTGCCGGTGGCGACGCATCCGGTCATGGCCACCGCGAGGGCGGTGCCGAGCGTGAGAGGCACGAGCAGGCGTCGGATGGTTGTGAGCACGTCCCATTGTCACCCGAGACCTCTGGCGACCCTCCAAGACACGGCGGGCACGGGCAGGCTGGGTAGGATCGCTCCTTGTGAATCCCGCCGAACTGACCGCCGTGTTGCTGGAGACCGTCCTGGCCACCGTGGGCGAGCGAGCGAGCGAGGTTGCGCCGGACGACGTCACTCTCGAACGGCCCCGCAATCGGGATCACGGCGACTGGGCCTCGAATGTCGCGCTCAAGCTCGGCAAGCGCCTCGGGCTCGATCCGCGAGAGTTCGCCCTCTCCATCGCGAGCGCCCTCGCTCCCGTTGAGGGGATCGCGAAGACCGACGTCGCCGGCCCCGGCTTTCTGAACATCACCCTCGACGCGGCAGCTGCCGGCGTGCTGGCGCGGAAGATCGTGGAGGCCGGCCCCGAGTACGGCCGCGGCACCCTCTACGACGGCGTGCCGATGGATCTCGAGTTCGTCTCGGCCAACCCGACCGGCCCGATCACGGTCGCCGGCGCTCGCTGGGCGGCGGTGGGCGACAGCCTGGCCCGCATCTTCGAGGCGCAGGGCGGAAAGGTTGCCCGCGAGTACTACTTCAATGACCACGGAACGCAGATCGACCGCTTCGCGCGCAGCCTGGTCGCCGCCTTCAGGAGCGAGCCCGCTCCCGAGGACGGCTACGGCGGACAGTACATCCTGGACATCGCGGCGCGCGTGATCGAGGCCTACCCCGGAGACTTGGATTCGCTGCCGCCCGCCGAGCTGCAGGAGACCTTCCGCGCGGTCGGGATCGAGCTGATGTTCGGCGACATCAAGGCGAGCCTGCACGACTTCGGGGTCGACTTCGACGTCTACTTCCACGAGAACGACCTGCACGCGTCGGGTGCGGTCGAGCGTGCCGTCGCCCGTCTGCGCGAGCTGGGCCACATCTACGAGGCCGACGGCGCCACCTGGCTGCGCACCACCGAGTTCGGCGACGACAAGGACCGTGTCGTCATCAAGAGCGACGGGGAGGCCGCATACATCTCGGGCGACCTGGCCTACTACCTCAACAAGCGCGAGCGCGGCTTCGAGCGCAACCTGATCCTGCTCGGCGCCGACCACCATGGCTACGTTCAGCGGCTCATGGCGATGACGGCCGCCTTCGGCGACGTGCCATACGTGAATCTCGAGATCCTCATCGGCCAGATGGTCAACCTGGTCAGGGACGGCGAGCCGATGCGCATGTCGAAGCGTGCCGGGACCGTCGTCACCCTGGAGGACCTGGTCGAGGCCGTCGGCGTGGATGCCGCGCGATACTCCCTGGTCCGAAGCGCGATGGACTCCAATCTCGACATCGATCTCGACCTGCTCACCAAGCGCACCAATGACAATCCGGTGTTCTACGTGCAGTACGCGCATGCGCGCACCCAGGCGGTCGCTCGCAACGCGGACGCGGCAGGAGTGCCGCGCCAACGGTTCGACGCGGGGCTTCTCGAGCACGAGACGGAGAGTGCGCTGCTGGGTGTCCTGGCCGACTACCCTCGCGTGATCCTGCAGGCGGCGGAGTACCGCGAGCCGCACCGGATCGCGCGCTACCTCGAGGAGCTGGCCGGCAGTTACCACCGCTGGTACGACGCGTGCCGGATCATCCCGCAGGGCGACGAGCCCGTCGAGGCCGTGCACGAGACTCGGCGCTGGCTGAACGACGCGACCGGGCAGGTGCTGCGCAACGGTCTGGGCCTCGTGGGTGTCAGCGCCCCGGAGCGGATGTAGTCGTGACCGACGCCGCGCCCGGGCGGTCGTCCGCGCCGAGGAAGCGACGCACGCGGCCATTCGTGGTGATCGCGAGTGTGCTGGTGGTGCTCATTGTCGGCTTCTTCGTCGCGGATGCCGCAGCCAAGGCGTACGCCGGCTCACAGATCAAGGCCAAGCTGGTGGCCGCCATGGGGCTCCCCGCCTCCACCGAGGTGACCGTGGACTTCGGCTCCGGTCCGATCCTGTTCCAGGCGCTGTCTGGTTCCCTGAGCTTCGTCGATATCCGCGTGCCGAAACTGGCCTTCGGTGCGTTGGTGGGGGCAGCCGACATTCGCGCGACCGGGGTGCCGCTCGACACCTCCCAGCCCCTCGAGACCCTGACGGTGAGCTACGCGGTGACCGCCACGAACCTGGAAGCGCTCGCCGGGAACCTGAGCAACCTCAAGGTCGACAGCATCGCGATGAGGAGCCCCGAGGTCGTCGCCACCGCCTCACTCCCGCTGTTCGGCATCGCCGTGCCGGTCGGTCTCGGGCTGACCCCGTCGGTGTCGGCGGGAAAACTCGACTTCACGCCAACGACCATCGACGTGGCGGGTCAGACGTTCACCTCGCAGCAGTTGCAGGCCAGCCCCGTTTTCGGCAGCCTGGCGACGACGCTGCTGCAACAGCAGTCCCTGTGCATTGCCCAGTATCTGCCGAAGGCGTTGACGGCGCGTTCCGCGCACGTCGTCGGCTCCACGCTCGTCCTGACCTTCACGGGCAATGGGGCAGTGCTCGGCGGGAGCGCCTTCACCACCAAGGGCAGCTGCTCGTGACCGTCATTCCACCGTCCAGATTGGCCTCCTGATGGATATCCGCATCCCGATCGTCATCGTGACGATCATCGTCGCGACGGCGATCTTCGTCGTCATCATTCGCGCCAATCGCGCGCGCGACGACAAGGGACGCGGGGAGGCGCAGGAGCGCGGCGAGACGGTGGCCCCCCGCAAGTTCAACCCGACGATCGTCTACTTCCTGCTCGGTCTCGCGTTCGTGGTCGTGGGTCTCGTCACGATGCTCAAGCCCTGAGCAATACACTGGAGACGGCTTCAGGGACCAAGCCGGGTTCGCTCGCCTCACTCTTCGTTCCGACGACCACGTGTCGACGACCACCGTGAGGTCCTGTGACCGCGAACCCTCTCGCGCCCGGCTGGCTCCCCCATCCGGATGACGCCAACGCGCTTGCCGCGACGGTCTGGCCGCATGGCGCGATGCGTTCGGCATCCGGGGTCATCGCGCTGGGCGGAGCGGAGGCTCCCGCGCTCGCCGCCGAGTTCGGCACACCGCTGTACGTCGTCGACGAGGCGGATGCCCGCGGTCGCGCCGCCGCGGTGAAAGCCGCCTTCGACGACGCGTTCACCGCGATCGGTTCGCGGGTCCACGTCTACTACGCCGGCAAGGCGTTCCTGAGCACCGAGATCGCCCGCTGGATGACCGATGCGGGACTCAACATCGACATCTGCAGCGGGGGAGAGCTTGCCGTCGCCCTCGCCGCCCGAGTCGACCCCGCTCGACTCGGATTCCACGGCAACAACAAGAGCCTCTCCGAGATCGACCGCGCGGTCGATCTCGGGGTCGGCGCCATCGTTCTCGACAGCGTTGTCGAGATCGAGCGGGTCGCGGCTGCGGCCGAGCGACACGGGCGCGTGCAGCCGGTGCGGCTGCGGATCAACAGCGGCGTGCATGCCTCGACGCACGAGTTCCTGGCGACCGCCCACGAGGACCAGAAGTTCGGCGTTCCGTTGGCCGAGGTGCCCGCGATCGTCGAGCACCTGCGAACCCACCCGAGCCTGCGATTTCTGGGGTTGCACTCGCACATCGGCTCGCAGATCTTCGAGTCCGACGGCTTCGCCGAGGCGGCGCGCCGACTTCTCGCGGTGCATGCCGAGTTGCTGCGCGGCGGCGAAGTCCCCGAACTGAACCTCGGAGGCGGCTTCGGAATCGCGTACACCAGCGTCGATCTGGTGACGCCGATCGAGGCGATCGCGCGGGAGCTGGCCCGAGTGGTCGTCGCGGAGTGCTCGGCGCTCGGCATCCAGGTCCCTGCTGTCGCGATCGAGCCGGGGCGGGTGATCATCGGCCCGTCGACGGTGACGCTGTACGAGGTCGGCACGATCAAAGACGTGGCTGTCTCGGTGCTCGAGTCGGACGAGACCACCGCGATCCGCAAATACGTGAGCGTCGACGGCGGCATGAGCGACAACATCCGCGCAGCCCTGTATCAGGCCGACTACTCGGTTCGCATCGCCAACCGGGCCTCGGATGCCGCCCCGGCCCTGGTCCGCATCGCCGGCAAGCACTGCGAAAGCGGCGACATCGTCGTGCGAGCCGACTACCTCCCCGGCGACGTGGAACCGGGGGACCTGGTCGCCGTCCCCGCGACCGGCGCATACTGCTGGTCGCTGGCCAGCAACTACAACTACCTCGGTCGTCCCGCGGTCGTCGCCGTGCGGGACGGAGCGGCGCGCGTTCTCGTCCGACGCGAGACCGAGTCCGACCTCCTTTCGAGAGACATGGGCATCGAATGATCGAGTACCGCAACCTCCGCATCGCGCTGCTGGGCGCCGGTGCCGTCGGCGCCCAGGTGGCATCGCTGCTGCTGGAGCACGGCGAGGAGCTGGCCAGCCGGGTCGGCGCCGGCCTCGAGCTGGTCGGCGTCGCGGTGCGCGACCTCGACGCCCCTCGTTCGACCGGCATCCCGCGCGAGTTGCTCACGACCGACGCGCGTTCCCTGATCCTCGGTGCCGACATCGTCATCGAACTCATGGGTGGCATCGAACCCGCTCGCGAGTATCTGATGCTCGCGCTGAACTCCGGTGCCGACGTGATCACGGCCAACAAGGCACTGCTCGCCACCCACGGTCCCGAGCTTTTCGAGGAGGCCGAGCAGGTCGGCGCGCAGCTCTACTACGAGGCGGCGGTCGGAGGTGCGATCCCGATCATCCGTCCCCTGCGCGACTCGCTTGCGGGCGACCGGGTGCACCGCATCCTGGGCATCGTCAACGGCACCACCAACTACATCCTGGACCGCATGGATCTGGAGGGCGATTCGCTCGAGGAGGCTCTCGCCGCTGCGACCGAACTCGGCTACGCGGAGGCGGATCCGACCGCCGACATCGAGGGTTACGACGCCGCCCAGAAGGCGGCGATCCTCGCCAGTCTGGCCTTCCACACCACAGTGCCCCTCGATCTGGTCCACCGGGAGGGGATCACCTCGATCACTCGTGAGCAGGTGCGCTCCGCTCGTCGGGCCGGCTTCGTCGTCAAACTGCTGGCGGTGTGCGAGCGGCTCACCGACCCCGAAACGGGAATCGAGGGGGTGAGCGCTCGCGTGCATCCAGCGCTGGTGCCCGAGACGCATCCGCTCGCGGCCGTGCACGGTGCGAACAACGCGGTCTTCCTCGAGGCCGAGGCCGCGGGCAGCCTGATGTTCTACGGGGCGGGTGCCGGCGGCATCCAGACCGCGTCTGCGGTTCTCGGTGACGTCGTCTCGGCCGCTCGCCGGCACGTGATCGGCGGCCCGGGTGTTGCCGAGTCGACGCACGCCGACCTGCCGATCCTGCCGATCTCCAGTGTCGTCACCCGCTACCAGATCACGCTGGAAGTGCTTGACCGGCCCGGCGTGCTGGCGCAGATCGCCACCCTGTTCAGCGAACACGGGGTCTCGGTCGAGGCCGTCACCCAGTCGGTGGGACCCGAGGCGGGTCACGCGCGCACCGAGGCCACCGCTACCCTGGTGATCGGAACGCACCAGGCCACCGAGGGCGCGCTCGCCGACACGGTGGCGACGCTGGGCGCGAGCGATGTGGTCACCCGCGTGACCAGCGTTCTTCGCGTCGAAGGCACGCAGCAGTAGCAGTGATAGAAGAGGGATACAGGGACATGGCTCACCAGTGGCGCGGCGTTCTGCACGAGTACGCGGATCGACTCGACGTGACCGACGCGACCCCGATCATCACGCTCGGCGAAGGCGGCACCCCGCTGATTCCGGCCGATGCCCTCTCGGCGCGCACTGGCGCAAAGGTTTGGGTCAAGTACGAGGGAATGAACCCCACCGGTTCCTTCAAAGACCGTGGCATGACGATGGCCGTCTCCAAGGCGGTCGAGCACGGGGCGAAGGCCGTGATCTGTGCCTCAACCGGCAATACCTCGGCCTCGGCAGCGGCCTACGCGGCGCACGCCGGGATCACCGCGGCGGTGCTCGTGCCGGAGGGCAAGATCGCGATGGGAAAGCTCGCCCAGGCCATCGCGCACAACGCCCAGCTGCTGCAGGTGCAGGGCAACTTCGACGACTGCCTCGACATCGCCCGCGAGCTGGCGGCGCAGTATCCGGTGCACCTGGTCAACTCGGTCAACAACGATCGCATCGAGGGCCAGAAAACCGCCGCGTTCGAGGTCATCGAGGTGCTCGGGGATGCCCCGGACTTCCACTTCATCCCGGTCGGCAACGCCGGGAACTACACGGCATACGCTCGCGGCTATGCCGAGGACGCTGCCCGAGGCGCGTCGACGAAGCGCCCACGGATGTTCGGCTTCCAGGCTGAGGGCAGCGCCCCGATCGTGCTCGGCGAGATCGTCAAGAACCCCGACACGATCGCCAGCGCGATCCGGATCGGGAACCCGGCATCCTGGGATCTCGCGCTGACGGCACGCGAGGAGACGAACGGCTATTTCGGAGCGATCTCGGATGCGGACATCCTCGCCGCTCATCGCATCCTGTCCGCCGAGGTCGGTATCTTCGTGGAGCCCGCCTCCGCGATCAGCGTCGCGGGGCTTCTGGAACGCAGCGAGGCCGGTGAGATCCCGAAGGGATCGACCGTCGTCCTGACCGTGACGGGCCACGGTCTCAAGGACCCGCAGTGGGCACTTCGGACCGCCGACGGCGGCGAGGTGTCGCCCATCGTCGTGCCCATCGACACCCGGGCGATCGCCGACGTGCTGGGGCTGGTCTCCCGTCCCGCCACCTCGGCCGGCGCATGAGTCTCGGCGCCGTGCCGCGCGGGCGTTCGGTGCATGTGAAGGTCCCGGCGACGACGGCCAACCTCGGTCCGGGCTTCGACACGCTCGGGTTGGCCCTCTCGGTTTACGACGAGCTCACGGTAACCGTCCGGGACGAGCCCGGCGCCCATGTCGAGGTGATCGGTGTCGGCGCGGGAGAGGTGCCCACCGACGCGTCCAACCTGGTCGTTCGCTCGATCGCGTACGCCTTCGAGGCGTGCGGGCAGGAGCTGCCGGGTCTGGACGTGGTCGCCCACAACGCGATCCCGCACGGGCGGGGGATGGGGTCATCCGGCGCGGCGATCGTGTCGGGCATCATGGCGGCCAAGGGACTGCTCGAGGGGATCGTCGACATCGACTCGCAGTCGCTTTTGGCCCTGGCGACGGCGCTGGAGGGTCATCCAGACAACGTCGCTCCGGCCCTGTTCGGCGGTCTCACCATCGCCTGGGTCACCCCTGACGGCCCGAGATACAAGAAGCTGATCGTGCATCGCGGTGTCTCGCCTCTGGTTGCGGTGCCGGCCGCGACGATGTCCACCGCGCTCGCTCGGAGTCTGCAGCCCGAGTCGGTCCCGCACGAGGACGCCATCTTCAACGTCTCGCGCTCGGCGCTCCTGATCGCGGCGCTCATCCAGAGCCCCGAGCTCCTGCTTGCCGCAACCGAAGACAAACTGCACCAGAGCTATCGGGCGAGCGCCATGCCCGAGACCGATTCATTGATCCGGATGCTGCGCGCGCACGGTCTCGCCGCCGTGGTGTCGGGTGCCGGGCCGTCGCTGCTCGTGCTCGGGAGCGACCCGGCGCAGCGCCTGCGCGCCGCCGAGCTGATCGCCCAGCATGCGGACTCCCCGTGGGAATGTCTGCTGCTCGCCGTCGACTTCAAGGGTGCTACAGTGATGGTGCATTCGAATGACGCGGTGTGTTAACCCGAAGCGAATGTAATCCCACTGGCACTCGCCTTGCGGAATCCCGCTCTGAGCACATGAGCAGCTCATGCTTCTGTCTCGGAAACTCGAACCCGCATCGGGCGACACGCTGATCCCTGGCACGTTCTGTGCCCGGGTCGAACCGAAGGAATCCCCAGTAGTGACTGATGTCGATGCACTCACGGACGCCGTGAGCGCCCCCGCCGATCTGAGCCGTCTCAAGCTCCCCGAGTTGCAGGCGCTGGCCGCCGCGCGCGGCATCGTCGGCGCCTCCAAACTTCGAAAAGGAGAACTCGTGGCCGCACTTTCCGCCGACGGCGCTTCCGACGTCGCCGCCCCGATTGACGAGGTGAGCGCCGAGGCGCCTGCCGAGTTCGTCCAGGATCTGGCCCCGGAGAGCGTCGAGCCCGATGCACCCCGTCGCGCGGCCGAGGCTCCCGCACAGGGTGCCCCGTCGGGCGACACCGTTCCGGTGCGCCGTTCGCGGCGCGTCACCGCCTCGACAGCGGATGCCGCAGCTCTGGCCACCGACGCGGCATCCGCTCCGGCGACCACGCAGCACGTCGCCGCCGCCGATGTGGCGGCCGACCTGGACGCGCTGCTGCCGGAGGTCACCTCCGGGACCGGCGGCACCGAGGGCGAGGACGGCGCCGCCCCGCGCGGCCGCAACCGCAACCGCAACCGCAACTCGAACAGCCAGAACGGCAATGCCCAGAACGGCAATGCCCAAAACGGCAATGCCCAGCAGAACTCCCGCCAGCAGAACGGCCAGAGCGGCCAGCAGAACGGCCAGCAGAATGGCCAGAACGTCCAGCAGGGCGGTGGCCAGCAGAATGGACAGAACGTCCAGCAGGGCGGTGGCCAGCAGAATGGACAGAACGTCCAGCAGGGCGGTGGCCAGCAGGCTGGTGGCCAGCAGGCAAACCAGAACGGCCAGCAGGTCGAGGGCGAGGGCAGCAGCCGCAGCCGCTACCGTGACCGCAAGCGTGGTCGTGGCGCCCAGAACGACGACTTCGAGCCGGAAATCAGTGACGATGACGTGCTGATCCCGGTCGCGGGCATCCTCGACGTTCTGGACAATTACGCGTTCGTGAGGACGTCGGGTTATCTGCCGGGTGCGAATGACGTCTACGTCTCGCTGGGCCAGGTCAAGAAGTACAACCTGCGAAAGGGTGACGCCGTCGTCGGCGCCATCCGTCAGCCGCGCGACGGCGACCAGCAGAGCGGCCGACAGAAGTACAACGCGATCGTCAAGATCGACTCGATCAACGGCCAGTCGGTCGAGGAGGCAGCGAACCGCGTCGAGTTCAGCAAGCTGACGCCGATCTACCCGAACGAGCGCCTGCGTCTCGAGACGGAGCCGGGCAAGCTGTCGACCCGCATCATCGACCTGATCGCCCCGATCGGGAAGGGCCAGCGCGGTCTGATCGTCGCACCGCCGAAGGCGGGCAAGACGCTCATCCTGCAGGCCGTCGCGAAGGCGATCGCGATCAACAACCCCGAGGTGCACATCATGGTGGTGCTCGTGGATGAGCGCCCGGAAGAGGTCACCGATATGCAGCGCTCGGTGAAGGGCGAGGTCATCGCCTCCACCTTCGACCGCCCCGCCGAGGACCACACCACGGTTGCGGAGTTGGCGATCGAGCGGGCCAAGCGCCTGGTCGAGCTGGGCAACGACGTGGTCGTGCTGCTCGACTCGATCACCCGACTGGGCCGTGCATACAATCTGGCGTCGCCGGCATCCGGGCGCATCCTGTCCGGTGGTGTTGATGCCTCGGCGCTCTACCCGCCGAAGCGCTTCTTCGGCGCGGCGCGCAACATCGAGGGCGGCGGCTCGTTGACCATCCTCGCCACGGCGCTGGTCGAGACCGGCTCCAAGATGGACGAGGTCATCTTCGAGGAGTTCAAGGGCACCGGCAACATGGAGCTGCGTCTCTCGCGTCAGCTCGCCGACAAGCGCATCTTCCCGGCGGTCGACATCTACGCGTCGAGCACCCGTCGTGAGGAGGAGCTGCTCAGCCCCGAAGAGGTCAAGATCACCTGGCGCCTGCGTCGTGCGCTCGCCGGTCTCGAACTGCAGCAGCAGCTCGAGGTCGTGCTCTCGAAGCTCAAGGAGACGCAGTCGAACGTCGAATTCCTCGTGCAGATCCAGAACTCGCTTCCCGCGAGCAACGGCAACGGCAACGGGTCGCACGGCCACAAGGAGTAACGGGTGTTCGAATCGGTCGCCACGCTGCAGGCCGAGCACGAACAGTTGCAGCAGCAGCTCGCTGAGCCGAGTCTTCACGCCGATCCGGCGCGTGCCAAAAAGGTCAACCGCCGCTACGCCGAGTTGAGCAAGATCCTCAAGGCGAACGACGACTGGCTGCAGGCGCAGGACGACCTGGCCGCGGCACGCGAGTTGGCGAAAGAGGATGAGGCGTTCGCCGCGGAGGTGCCCGAGCTCGAGACCGGACTGGTGGAATCGCAGGAACGGCTGCGTCGCCTGCTGATTCCGCGCGATCCCGATGACGGCCGCGACGTGATCATGGAGATCAAGGGTGGGGCAGGTGGGGCCGAATCGGCGCTGTTCGCCGCCGATCTGCTGCGCATGTACCTGCACTATGCCGAGTCGAAGGGCTGGAAAACCGAGATCCTCGAAGCCGACCCGACCGACCTCGGGGGCTACACGAACGTTCAGGTGGCTCTGAAGTCGAACGCGACCGATCCGTCGGAGGGCGTCTGGGCGCACCTCAAGTACGAGGGCGGCGTCCACCGCGTGCAGCGGGTACCGGCGACCGAGTCGCAGGGCCGCATCCAGACCTCGACGGCGGGCGTTCTCGTCTTCCCCGAGGTGGACGAGCCCGAGGAGGTCGAGATCGGTCCGAACGACCTGCGGATCGACGTCTTCCGCTCGTCGGGACCCGGCGGCCAGTCGGTGAACACCACCGACTCCGCCGTCCGCATCACGCACATCCCGACCGGGATCGTCGTCTCGATGCAGAACGAGAAATCGCAGATCCAGAATCGCGAGGCCGGGATGCGCGTGCTTCGCGCCCGCATCCTCGCACGACAGCAGGAGGAGCTCGATGCCGCGTCGAGCGCGGCCCGCAAGTCGCAGATCCGCACCATGGATCGCTCGGAGCGGATCCGCACGTACAACTTCCCCGAGAATCGGATCGCCGACCACCGCACCGGCTACAAGGCATACAACCTCGACCAGGTGATGAACGGCGCGCTCGACGGCCTCGTCGACTCCTGCATCCAGTTCGACGAAGAGGCTCAGCTCGCCGAGCTGGGTTCCGAGTGACGGACGCTGCCCCCGCACCATGACCCACCCGCTCGGTACTGTCTCCGCTGTGCGCGATCACGGCATCCGGGTGCTCACGGGCGCGGGGATCCGCGGAGCCGATGTCGACACCGAGCTGCTTCTCGGTCACGTGCTCGGGCTGAGTCGCGGACAGGTGCAGGCCAGAGCCGTGACGGATGCCGCGCTCGATCCGGAACAGCACCTCGCGATCGTCGAACTGATCGAGCGTCGCGCCGCACGCGAACCGCTGCAGCACATCATCGGTCGCGCACCGTTCAGATCCCTGGAACTCGCGGTCGGCCCTGGCGTCTTCGTTCCTCGTCCCGAGACCGAGTCCGTCGCCCAGTTCGCCATTGACGCCCTGCTCGCCGTGCCGACCCCGAGTCCGCGCGGGATCGACCTCGGAACTGGCTCGGGTGCGATCGCCATCGCCATGGCGACGGAAGTGCCGCACGCGAAAGTGTTCGCGGTCGAGAACTCTCCACGGGCCTTCGTCTGGGCGCGCCAGAACGCGCGCGAGCTTGCCGGCGACAACCTGCGTCTGATCTTCGCCGACCTCGGCGACACCCCGGCCACTCTCGAGGGGGAGCAGCTGGACGGCACCCTGGATGTCGTCGTCTCGAATCCGCCCTACATCCCGCTCGGCGCGATCCCGCGTGATCCCGAGGTGCGTCTTCACGACCCCGAGGCGGCCCTCTACGGCGGCATCGACGGGCTCGATGTCGTCCGCGCGGTGTCCTCGCGGGCGAGGCTGCTGCTGCATCCCGGGGGAGTTCTCATCATCGAGCACGGCGAGCTGCAGGGCGATGCCGTGCGCGCGCTGCTGAGCGCCGACGGCTGGCGCGCCGCATCCACTCATCGCGATCTGCTCGGCCGCGACCGCACCACGACCGTGCTGCTCTAGTGCGAGCCGGCCCCGCCCGCGAGCCGGCCCCGCCCGCGAGCCGGCCCCGCAAGCTCCCAAATCAAGGCCGAGAAGCGGTTCTGGCCACGGTTTCAGGGTGGTGTCGGCACCCGGAAGCTCCGCCAGCCTTGATTTGGGAGCTGAGGGAGGAGCAGCGCGAGGCTCGGCAGGAGCGGGCTCCGCTCGCGTCAGCGCCTAGTAGTACTTGGTTAGGTTGGTCCGGCGCGTTGTTGGCAGTAGGGGCAGTGGC
>JABBOD010000085.1 GCA_019351995.1 Acidobacteriota bacterium | reverse complement strand
CACACCCGACAGCGACCCCAACTCGACCAGGTCGATCGCGCCCCAGCGGTCGGCGGCGTGGATCATGATCGCCGCGCAGGCCTCCGAGTCGGCCACCGCGTCGTGGTGGGAGAAGTCCTCGAAGCCGGCCGCCATGGCGGCCATCGGGAGGCGATACGACTCCAGCGTGTAGGTCTTGCGGGCCACCTGCAGGCTGCACATGTAGCCGTAGTTCGGCGTGGCGATTCCGGTGGCCGCGCAGGCCGACTTGATCACGCCCATGTCGAAGCCGGCGTTGTGGGCGACCAGGATGTCGCCTTCGGCGAATGCGACCAGGTCGACCAGCTGCTCGGTCCAGCTGGGGGCGCCGACCACCATGTCGGGCGTGATGCCGTGGATGCGGACGTTCCAGTCGACGAAGTGGTCGTGCCCGGCTGGCGGCTGGATGAACCAGCCGATCCGATCGACGACCTGGCCGTCTCGCACCTTCACCAGTCCGACCGAGCATGCGCTGGCGGGGGAGCCGTTTGCCGTTTCGAAGTCGATGGCGGTGAAATCGAGGGGCACGTGCCGACTCTCGCACGCGGGTCCGACACCGGGGCGAGGCGCGCCGCGCACGTGCCGGCGCGTGCTGCGTGGGAACCCGGCTCCGACCGCGAGTTCACCCAACGTTGCGGCGCGACCCGCCGGGCATTCGCGCCAAAGGCCGGCGTGGCGAGCGAAAAGGTTGATCGAACTCGCGGCGGCGGTCCGCCGGCCACCCCCGCGCCCGCTCCCGCTGGTCCCCCCGGTACGCTTGACCCCCGTGGCTCTCACCATCGGCATCGTCGGACTGCCCAACGTCGGCAAGTCCACCCTCTTCAACGCGCTCACCAAGAACGACGTGCTCGCGGCGAACTACCCCTTCGCCACGATCGAGCCCAACGTCGGCATCGTGAACCTTCCGGACCCGCGACTCACCACGCTGAGCGAACTGTTCGGCAGCGAGCGCCTCGTGCCCGCGACGGTGAGCTTCGTCGACATCGCCGGCATCGTGAAGGGGGCGAGCGAGGGGGAGGGGCTGGGCAACCAGTTCCTGGCCAACATCCGCGAGGCCGACGCGATCGCCGAGGTCGTGCGTGGCTTCGCCGACGGGGATGTCGTGCACGTCGCCGGCGAGGTGAACCCGGCATCCGACCTGGAGACCATCACGACCGAGCTCGCGCTCGCCGATCTGCAGACTCTCGACAAGGCCATCCCGCGCCTCGAGAAGGAGGTGCGGATCAAGAAGGTCGAGCCCGCCGTGCTCGAGTCGGCGATCGCCGCACAGGCCGCACTCAACGCGGGCACTCCGCTGGTCGGCGACAAGAAGATCGACCTGTCGCTGCTGAAGGAACTCGGGCTGCTGAGCGCCAAGCCGATCATCTACGTCTTCAACGTCGACGAGGAGGTGCTTCGGGATGCCGCGCGCATGGCCGAACTCGCCGCCCTGGTCGCGCCCGCCCACGCCGTATTCCTCGACGCGAAGATCGAGTCGGAGCTCAAGGACCTCGATCCCGCCGACGCCGCCGAACTCCTGGAGTCCACCGGCCAGACCGAGAGCGGACTCGACCAGCTCGCCCGCATCGGCTTCGACACCCTCGGCCTGCAGACCTACCTGACCGCCGGTCCGAAAGAGGCGCGCGCCTGGACCATCCACAAGGGCGACAAGGCCCCGCAGGCCGCCGGCGTCATCCACACCGACTTCGAGCGTGGCTTCATCAAGGCCGAGGTCATCTCGTTCACGGATCTCGTGGAGACCGGTTCGATCGCCGAAGCCCGCGCGAAGGGCAAGGCCCGCATCGAGGGCAAGGACTACGTGATGCAGGACGGCGACGTGGTGGAGTTCCGTCACAGTTAGGCATTTGGCCGACGGCCGATCTCAGTATCGTTCCTTTCATGGGCCTCTTGACGAAGACATTCGCCGCCGGGAAATGGTCGGCTGGCGACTCCGCGAATGCGCCGTTCCTGACGGTCGACATTTACGACAGTGATATCGCCACGATTTCCTACGAACCTGGCCCGCTATCCGGAGGCCTGGTCTATCTGGGGTTCCAACCGCGCGACTACTTCGAGGACGATACGGCGAGCGCTGACGTCGATCTTGATGGCCAGGCGGCCGCTCTGGCGGCGTGGGCACGTGACGTGACCGGGGCGAGGGTCGACGCCGCCTCGATCCGGCTCTTGCTTGCGGAAGACCGTGTCGAAGAGCCTGTTGACGTCTTCGTGGAAGAGGCTGTCGCTCGCCTCCTCGAAATCCTCGGCCTCCCCACGCTCCCGCTGGATGAGGATGAAGCGTGAAGCGTCATCTGGTGGAGTTCCGTCACAGTTAGGCGTCTGGGTCATGGGCCGATCCTGGCGGGCTGATCGAGTCGTCAGGATCGCCCTACGAGCTCGGCCAACGCCTCGACGGTGAGCCATGGAGTGCGCCGGTGAATCATCCGGTGGCAGTTCGCGCAGAGAACCGCAAGATCCTCGAGCTTGGTGGTCGTCTGCCCGGATTCGTGCAGCGGCGTTCGGTGGTGAACTTCGCAGTAGTCGCGGCCGCGCTCCCGATACACGACTTCGAAGTCGAACCCGCAAACCTCGCATGCGATGGGCTTGCCAGCCTTGCGCACCGAATCGATCTTCCGCTTCCGCAAGCCTCGGTCACGCTCGGTCATAGCCGCTGCGAGCGCGCCGCTGAGCGTCGAGCGAGTCTTGGAATACGTGATCCATGCGCGGGCCTCCGCGAAATCGACTGCAGCCGGCCCTGCGATTTCGCAGGCTATGCCAATATCTGCTCATGAACAGCGACGCCGTCTCCCCGAACGCCTCCGGTTCGTCCTCGCCACTTCGGATCCTGGTCGCCGGAAACCTGGGCGCGGGTAAGACGACGCTGTGCCGCGAAATCGCTCGACGGCTTGACCTCGACTACGTCGGACTCGATGAGCTGTATTTCGGAGATGGTGGCCGGGAACGGCCCACCTTCCTGACAGAACTCGGCGCTTTCGCGGAGGGTGAGGAGTGGGTCACGGAGTGGGACTTCTGGAGAGGGCCTGCTTTCCTCGCCGACCGAGCAACCGTCTTCGTGTGGCTCGACCTCCCCCATGCGCTGGTCGTCGCCCGGGCATTCAACCGGTCCCGGCGCGACCGCAAGCTCGGCGCGGTCTACGAACCTCCGCTGCACACTGTGCTCACCGACCGGGACCACGTCGTGAGAGAGTCGCTGAGACTGCACCGCCCCGGTCGTCGCCTCGCCGTCGAGTTCCTGATGGATCGGCCCGGTGTCCGCTCCGTGCGCTTGCGGTCGAGACGCGAGGTCGGAGCGTTCGCCGCATCCCTCGAGGACCTCTTTTCCCGCGAGGGAGCCGAGGACTCGGCGGCGGGCTGAGCCGTTTTTTCAGTTCTGGTATTTGCTCCGAATCTATTCCGAACAAACGACGCGCCCTAATGAGGCTCATCGGCATCTCTTGAGCGGTGGCAGGCCCGAGCGTAAAGGCTTTTGAGTGCTGGTGAGCACCGGCGATTGTTGCCTACTGATACTCAGTGGGTTCCGGGTTGGCCTGCTCGGCCGCAGCGCGCATCAGGCCCATACGGATACGGAACTGGCCACAGGCGCGCCCACCCCTACAACTATCGCCGCAACTTGAATCCAGAGCTGCAGTTCTGTTTGAGCCATTTCCCAATGATGAACGTGGGAGACTCACGAGTTCCGACCCGCTAGGTGAAGGAACTGTTACAGGATTAGCTATGACCAGTTGCCCAGTCCGCAGAGAGTCCTCAAGAGGGTCCGCCTAGGGCATGCACGCGCAACACCCAGCCACCCCGAAATCCCAATGATTACGGCGC
>JABBOD010000042.1:23133-24215 GCA_019351995.1 Acidobacteriota bacterium | reverse complement strand
GCTAGCTGGTCCCGACCCCTGCGGTGAGGACGACGCGGCAGACTGTGCCCATGCCTGATGCACCTTTCATATTGTCCGCGAACCAGCCCGCCGCCCGGTTCTACGCGGGCGGCTCTCGGATCTCCGCGTTCCGCGGCGTGGCGCCGTCCGCGCCGAACACGCCAGAGGATTGGGTCGGTTCGACGACGAGCGTTCGCGGGAATGCACCGGTGGGGATGACGGTGCTTCCCGACGGCATGCTCCTGGCGGATGCGATCGCCGCCGACCCGATCGGATGGCTCGGCGAACAGCACCTCGCCCGCTACGGGGTTGACGAGATGCTGCTGGTGAAGCTGCTCGATCCGGGCCAGCGACTGCCGGTGCACGCGCATCCGGATGGCGCCTTCGCGGCAATGCACCTCGGCGCCGCGCACGGCAAGGCGGAAGCCTGGTACGTGCTGAGCGCCGGAACCGTCTCCCTCGGGCTTCGCGAGGACGTCGCCCCGAGCCGCCTGCTCGACCTGGTCTCCGCGCAATCCACGGATGCCCTCCTCGCGCTCCTGAACCCGGTGGACGTCAAGCCGGGGGACACCGTCTTCGTCCCGCCGGGCACCCTCCACGCGATCGGCGAGGGCGTTCTGCTCGCCGAGGTGCAGGAGCCGGAAGACCTGTCGATCCTGCTCGAGTGGACGGGCTTCGATCTCGACGGCACGGCGGACGGCCACCTGGATCTCGGCTTCGAACTCGCGCTGCAGGCCGTGACGACGACCAGGCTGGGAGAGGACGAGCTCCGCGCCTTGATCACGCGCGGGGTGAGCGAGGGGGCGGCGCTCGTTCCAGCATCCGCGCCGTATTTTCGCCTCGATCGGATCGCGGTGCCCCGCACGCTGCCCTCGGGGCTGGCAATCGTGATCGGGCTGAGCGGGACGGTGACCCTGCGCACCGTCGCCGGTGCGCTCGACGTCAGCGCGGGCATGACCGTGCTCGTGCCGGCGGGTGCCGGCGAACAGCTGTATTCGGGCACCGGCGCCGTGCTCGTCGCGCGGCCACCCCTCCCCTGACCCGCGCCGCCGTCGCTGCCGCCGCCGCACGCCGCCGCCCGC
>JABBOD010000042.1:0-23087 GCA_019351995.1 Acidobacteriota bacterium | reverse complement strand
CCGCCCGCCGCCCGTGCCGCCACCAACTCCGCAAAATCCGCTAGTGCGCCCGCGGGATCACTGGCGGATTTTGCGGAGTTGTCGAGCGGAGCGCGCGGAGGCGCGGCAGCGGCAGCGCGACAGCGACGCGGCGGGCGGGAGACAGCGACGCGACAGCGCGCAGCGGCAGCGGCAGCGGCAGCGGCAGCGGCAGCGGCTGAAGATCACGTGTGGACTCGGTCTTCCCGGCCACGACGGTCCCACCCGTCTGGCAAGCTGACGTCATGAAGACACGGACTATCGGCGACACCACGGTTTCGGCTATCGGACTGGGCGGCATGCCCATGTCGATCGAAGGTCGACCCGACGAGGCGCGCTCGATCGCGACGATTCACGCGGCGCTGGACGCCGGCATCACCCTCATCGATACCGCCGACGCCTATCGAATCGCCGGCGAGGCAGACTCGCACAACGAGCTGCTGATCGCGAAGGCCCTGCAGAGCTACGGCGGCGACACCTCCCACGTGCTGGTCGCCACGAAGGGTGGCCACCACCGCACGAAGGCGCAGGAGGGTCCGTGGGAGCAGAACGGACACCCCGACTACCTTCGACTTGCCGCCGAAGCCTCCCTCACCGCGCTCGGTGTCGAAACGCTCGGGCTGTACCAGTTCCACCGTCCAGACCCGGAGGTGGATTACGCCGACTCCGTCGGCGCGATCCGCGATCTGCTGGATGAGGGCAAGATCCGGATGGCCGGCATCTCGAACGCCAACCCGGAGCAGATCCGTCTCGCGCAGGAGATTCTCGGCGGTCGACTCGTCTCGGTGCAAAACCAGTTCTCGCCCAAGTTCCGCTCCAGCGAGCCCGAGTTGGAGCTCTGCAACGAGCTCGGGATCGCGTTCCTGCCGTGGAGCCCTCTCGGTGGCATCGGTGGCGCGAGCTCGCTCGGCACCCACTTCGAGGCATTCCAGACCGTTGCGGATGCGCACGGCGTGAGCCCGCAGCAGGTCTGCCTGGCGTGGGAGTTGTCGAAGGGGCCGGCCGTGATCCCGATTCCGGGCGCGTCTCGACCGGAGTCGATCATCGACTCGGCGAAGGCCGTCGACCTCGAGCTCACCGCCGACGAGATCGCCGCGCTCGACGCGGCGTAGCCGAGCCGCAACGGGAGCGTTCGACCATGCGCACCTTCTACCCACCGATCGAACCCAACCGGCACGGCATGCTCGATGTCGGCGACGGCAATCAGCTCTACTGGGAGGAGTGCGGCAATCCCGCGGGGAAGCCCGTGGTGTTCCTGCACGGCGGGCCGGGTGGCGGCAGTTCGGCCAACCACCGGCGGCTGTTCGACCCCGCCAGGTATCGCATCATCCTGCTCGATCAGCGCAACTGCGGGCGCAGCATCCCCTCCGCCAGCGATTTCGCGACCGACCTCAGCGCCAACACCACCTGGAACCTGGTCGCCGACCTGGAGGTGCTCCGCGAGCATCTCGACATCGGGCGCTGGCAGGTCTTCGGGGGTTCGTGGGGCTCGTCGCTGGCCTTGGCCTACGCCGAGACGCACCCGGAGCGCGTGACGGAGCTGGTGGTGCGCGGCGTCTTCACCCTGCGCCGCAGTGAACTCGAGTGGTTCTACGAGGGACCGTGCGGCAACATGGCTCCGGATTTCTGGGCCGGTTACATCGCAGCGGTCCCGCCCGCAGAACGCCGGTTCGGCAACTACATCGCCGCATACGCGCGGATGCTCGCCGACCCGGACCCCGCGATCCACGGTCCCGCCGCCGTCGCCTGGTCCACCTGGGAGGCGTCGACGATCACGCTCCTCCCCCGGCCGGACCTCATCACCACCTTCGCCGAGCCCTCATACGCTCTCGCCTTCGCGCGGATCGAGAACCACTTTTTCCTGCACGACGGCTGGTTCGAGCCGGGACAGCTGCTCCGGGATGCCGGCCGCCTCGCCGACATCCCGACCGTCATCGTGCAGGGGCGCTACGACCTGTGCACCCCGGCGACCACCGCCTGGGAACTGCACGAGGCGCTGCCGTCCGCCGAGTTCGTGCTCGTGGATGACGCGGGCCATTCCTCCGACGAGCCCGGCATCCTCGATGCCCTGATCACCGCGACCGACCGCTTCGCGGGGAACGCTGGCTAGTTCTTACCTACCTCTGACCTTTCTCACACCGTTCTCATACACGCCCACGACACGCTTGCCGTATGACAGAGGCCACGCTGCCGCACACGCGGCTCGGCACCGGCGCACCGCTGGTGGTCGTGCCGGGGCTGTCGGGGCGGCGCGGGGTTCCCGAGAGTTTTCGGCGCTGGATGCGATGGCGCGAGATCGTGGAGCTGTCCAGCGAGCGCGACGTCTGGAGCATTCAGCGGCGCGTCGGGCTGGAGCCGGGGATCTCGGTCCGGCAACTCGCCGCGGAGTACGCGGCCACCCTCCGCGAGCTGTTCGATGGGCCCGTGGATGTCATCGGTGTCTCCACCGGCGGCAGCATCGCGCTCCAACTCACCGCCGACCACCCGGAACTCGTGCGCAGACTGGTCCTGGTGTCCGCCGCGCATCGGCTGAGCGACCAGGGCCGCGACACCCAACGCCGGGTCGCCGAACTGCTGCGGGCGCACCGGCCGCGGCGCGCAGCATCCGTGTTCCTGGCGGCGACGGCCGGCGGCTGGCCGAGTCGCGCGGTGTTCGCGCTCGTCGGACTGCTCGCACCCCGTCTGGTGGTCGGTCGCGATGACACCGACCTGCTGGCCACCCTCGACGCCGAGGACAGCTTCAATCTGGCGTCCAAGCTGACCACGATCGACACTCGCACCCTGGTCACCGGCGGCGGCAACGACCACTTCTACGGTGACGCCATGGTCGAGATCCGCACCAGGATGCCTCGGGCCCGCCTCGAACTCGTGCCGCGCCGCGGGCACGTGGGAACGCTCGGCAACCGCAAGCTGGCGCGGCGGGTGTTGCGGTTTCTCGACGACGCCGAGCCAGAGCGCAAGGGCGGCGGCTCGACCTCCCGGGCGGACCGCTAGGGGATGAGCCCAGCCCGACGTGCCGAGATGACGGCCTCGTAGCGACTCCGACTGCCGAGTTTGCGCATAGCGGAGGAGACATAGCTCTTGACCGTGGTCTCGGTGAGGCCGAGCCGGTCGGCGATCTGGCTGTTCCGTTTGCCCAGCGCCACCTCGGCGAGCATGTCGATCTCCCGCGGCGAGAGGGAGGTCGTGGTCTCCGCCCGCGGACCGGCCGGCATCACGAGACGGCCGACAGCATCCAGTCGGCGGGCGATCTCGGGATCGTCGATGGCGCGGCTGAGTTCCCGCAGCTCGGCGAACGCCTCCCGCAGCTCGAGCCGCTCGCGCGCGAGCGGGTCGGGATCACCGGGCGCATGCCCGTCGGTTTCGATGAGCGCGAGCCGCCGGTCCACTTCGGCCGCGACGGACAGCTCCCACTGCATGGCTTTCGCCACTTTCAGGGTCTCGCGCATCGTGGCGTCGCCGAACTGCGTCGCCACTCGGTGGCCACCGTAGATGATCGCGCACACACGACCGTCGACGACGACCGGAACGGCCAGCAGAGAGACGATTCCTTCCGCGGTGACCTCGCGATCGTAGCGATGGGTGATCACCGATGACTCGCGGTAATGAGTGGTGGCGACGGGTTTGTGATCGATCATCGCGAGGCCGCCCGCGCCCTGAGACGCCTCGATGAGCAGGCCATCCAGGCTCCGGCCGTGCGTCCCGACGAAGCCGGTCAGGGGGGTGCCTTCCGGCGCGGTCAGGCCACCGAAAGCAACCGCGCAGCCGCTCCTGCGGGTGAGATCTTTGAGGGTTCTGCGAAGAAGTTCGTGCTGGGCGATGGCGGAGTCCTGCATGGAATGACTACCTCCTTTAGACGGTAGTTGGCCGCGACACTGTGACCGTAGCGTGCACTTTAGCAGGGGATCCCCCTGCCGGTAGTTCCGCATGACACAAAGGAGTGTTACCCCGTGAGTTCCCCCTCTGAAGCATCTGCTGCACCGCGTTTCGCGGCGACCGTCGCCGACCCGGGTGCCCTCGGTCTCGCCGGCTTCGCGATGACCACCTTCGTTCTGAGTCTCGCCAACGCGGGCATCATCGCGGGGGCGGGCGCCGCTGTGCTCGGTCTCGCGTTGTTCTACGGCGGCATCGCCCAGCTGCTCGCCGGCATGTGGGAGTTCGTGAAGGGCAACACCTTCGGCGCTCTCGCCTTCTCCTCGTACGGCGCGTTCTGGCTGGCCTTCTGGTGGTTGCTCACCAACCCGGCCGCCGAGAAGGCTGCGGGTGCGGCGGGCGTCGGTGCGTTCCTGCTGGCGTGGACGATCTTCACGGCTTTCATGACCATCGCCGCCATCAAGTCGAGCCGAATCGTGCTGCTGGTGTTCATCGCCCTGACGGTCACCTTCCTGTTCCTCACGATCCATGCCTTCAGCGGCATCGCCGTCGTCGGCCAGATCGGCGGCATCCTGGGTCTCGTCACCGCGGTGCTTGCCTGGTACGGGTCCGCGGCATCCGTGATCAACTCGACGTGGAAGCGCGTCGTGCTGCCCGTCGGCGCAGCCAGCTAGGAGCGAAAACCATGACGACCCTGTCCCCGAGCAACCCGAACGAGCCCGCACTCGAGAACCTCTCGCACGAGAGCCGCCAGTTCCCTCCCACCGCAGATTTTGCGGCGCAGGCGAACGTGAAGGCGGATGCCTACGCCGAAGCGGCGGCCGACCGCCCCGCTTTCTGGGCGAAGCAGGCCGAGCGTCTGGCGTGGACCACCCCCTGGACGGAGGTGCTCGACTGGAGCAACCCGCCGTTCGCGAAGTGGTTTGTCGGCGGCACGCTGAACGTGGCATACAACTGCCTCGATCGGCACGTCGAAGCGGGCCTCGGGGACCGGGTCGCCTACTACTTCGAGGGGGAGCCCGGCGACACCCGGGTGATCACCTACCAGCAACTGACGGATGCCGTCTGCCAGGCCGCGAACACCCTGACATCACTCGGGGTGGTCGCCGGTGACCGCGTGGCCATCTACATGCCGATGATCCCGGAGGCGGTCATCGCGATGCTCGCCTGCGCCCGCATCGGAGCCCCCCACACCGTGGTGTTCGGCGGCTTCTCGGCCGACGCCCTTCGCACCCGCATCCTGGACTGCGACGCCCGCATCGTGATCACCGCCGACGGCGGGTACCGCAAGGGCAACGCCGCGGCCCTGAAGCCGGCGGTGGATGAGGCGGTCACCGAGTGCCCGGATGTGCGGTCCGTGTTGGTCGTCAAGCGCACCGGACAGGACGTCGACTGGGTCGACGGTCGCGACCTGTGGTGGCATGACACGGTCGAGACGGCGAGCACGAGCCACGTGCCGGAATCGTTCGACTCCGAGCACCCGCTCTACGTCATGTACACCTCGGGCACCACGGGAAAGCCGAAGGGCATTCTGCACACCTCCGGTGGCTACCTGACCGGCTGCTCATTCACGCAGTGGGAGGTGTTCGACCTCAAGCCCGAGACCGACGTGTTCTGGACGGCCGCCGACATCGGCTGGGTCACCGGGCACAGCTACGTCGTCTACGGCGCGCTCTCGAACGCCACCACCTCGATCCTCTACGAGGGCACGCCCGACACCCCGCACCAGGGCCGCTGGTGGGAGATCATCGACAAGTACAAGGCGACGATCCTGTACTGCGCGCCCACCGGCATCCGCACCTTCATGAAGTGGGGTCACCAGATCCCCGCAGAATACGATCTGTCGAGTCTGCGCCTGATCGGCTCGGTGGGTGAGCCCATCAACCCCGAGGCCTACATGTGGTACCGCAAGTACATCGGGCACGAGATCACGCCGGTGGTCGACACCTGGTGGCAGACCGAGACCGGGTCGATCATGATCAGCCCGCTCCCGGGGGTGACGGCGGGGAAGCCGGGTGCCGCGATGCGCGCGCTGCCGGGGGTCGCCGCGGATGTGGTCGACGAGAACGGCGTGTCCGTTCCCAATGGATCGGGCGGTTACCTCGTGCTCACCGAGCCGTGGCCGTCGATGCTGCGCACCATTTGGGGCGACGACGACCGCTACAAGGACACCTACTGGTCCCGGTTCCCCGGGAGATACTTCGCCGGCGATGGCGCGAAGAAGGACGAGGACGGCGACATCTGGCTGCTCGGCCGGGTGGACGACGTGATGAACGTCTCCGGTCACCGCCTGTCGACGACCGAGATCGAGTCGGCTCTGGTGTCGAACTCGAAGGTGGCAGAGGCCGCCGTCGTGGGAGCGGCCGATGAGATCACCGGGCAGGCGGTTGTCGCGTTCGTGATCCTGCGCGCCCGGGTGGGCGACGGTGGCGAGCACATCGTGCGCGAGCTGCGCGAGCATGTCGCGAAGGAGATCGGCAAGATCGCGCAGCCGCGCCAGATCCTGATCGTCGCCGAGCTGCCGAAGACGCGCTCCGGCAAGATCATGCGTCGGCTGCTGCGCGATGTGGCCGAGAACCGCACGATCGGCGACGTCACCACGCTGGCCGACACCAGCGTCATGAACACCATCAAGGACGGGATGGCGACCGGCCTGCACGACGACTGATCCCCCGCCGGGGCATCATCAGCCGAGCTGGGCGAGTTCCTCCTCGCCCAGCTCGAGCGTGAATGACTCGACGAGGGCGGGAAGCTGATCGGTGGTTCTGGCGCTGGCGATCGGCGCGGCGACGCTTGGCTGCTGACGCAGCCAGGCGAGGGCGACCGCGGCCGGGCTCACGGCGCGGGCCGCCGCGATGTCGTCGAGGATGCCGAGCAGCTCGAGGTTGCGCGGCTCGCCCAGCAGCGCACTCGCCCCACCCGCGCGCGCCGACTGCACGTCGACGCCCGGGCGGTACTTGCCGGTGAGGAAGCCCGATGCCAGCGCCGAGTACGGCAGCTCCACGATGCCGAGCGCGTCCAGGGTCGGGACGAGCTCGGCCTCGAGCTCGCGATCCACGAGGTTGTACTTGTCCTGTGCGACGGTGAACGGGGTGAGGCCGGCATCCGTCGCCAGCCGCACGGCCGAGCTGAGCCGCTCGGCGCTGAAGTTGGAGGCGCCGATCTCGCGCACCTTCCCCGCCGTCACCAGCTCGTCGAAGGCCGCGACGTACTCGTGCTGCTCGACGGCCGTGTCATCGCGGTGGGCGTAGTACAGGTCGAGATAGTCGGTCTGAAGTCGACGAAGCGAGTCGTCGACGGCGGCCAGGATGTTGGCGCGTGACAGCCCGGAGCGGCTCGGCAACGAGAACACCTTGGTCGCGATGACGACGCGCTCACGCTGCCCGCGCGCGGCCAGCCATTCGCCGATGATCGTCTCGGATTCACCGCCGGCGTTGCCCGGCGCCCACGCGGAGTAGACGTCAGCCGTGTCGATCGAGACGCCGCCGGCCGCCACGAAGGCGTCGAGAACGGCGAACGATTCCTCGCGATCCGAGGTCCAGCCGAAGGTGTTGCCGCCGAGAACAAGTGGTCCGAAATCGAGAGAGGTCATGTTTCGCGCAACTGCGCGCGGTGCGGCGGCATTCCCGGGCGTGGTCTACTCGCCCACGGCGGCGGCCCCAGCTCGCACCGCTCGCGCGGTTCTCGCGGTGATGTACAGGCGGTGGGCCGTGATGATGAGGGCGAGCCACGCGGCGCCCAGAACCCACCCGGCGAGCACATCGGTGAACCAGTGGTGTCCGAGGAACACGCGGCTGAGACCGATCGTCAGCGCGAAGACCGCGGCGACGACCACGGTGGTGACACGCCCGCGCGTGCTGCGGCGACGCAGGAGGAGCAGGTAGGCGACCACGCCGGCGATCACCACGGCATTGAGGGTGTGCCCACTCGGGAACGAGGGCGAGTACTCGTACGGTGGCACCGCATCCACCAGCGGAGGCCGAACACGGCCGACGAGGTCTTTGCCGGCAATCGTCATCAGCAGTGAGCCGATCCCCGCGGAGGCGATCAGGATCGCGGGCGTCCAGGAGCGGCGCCGCAGCGAGAGGATGAGGATGGCCACCACCGCGAGGATCGGCATGCCGACGGGCCCGGCGATGTCGGTGTAGCCGGTGACGATCACGTCGAGGACGGGGGATCGCAGGCCCATCATCGCGAGCAGGATCGGCATGTCGAGGCCCGCGACGCCCTCTGCCTCCGTGATGGCGTCATAGACCCGCGACGCGAGGAAGCTGAAAGCAACCGCGATCGCCCCGCCGACGACCAGGGTCATGATGAGCGTCCCGCGGCTGCCGAGATTCCTGCTGGCACTTTCGACCGCGCCCGCAAGCGCGCGCCCGGGACGCGAACGCCAGCGGGTCAGGTCGACGGGGCCGATGAATTGATCGTGCCGGAGTTCTTCCGCGTCGCCGGCCGCCGTGACCCCGGGCGCCTCGGTGTCATCCGGTTCCGGGTCGTCTGCCACCTACACCCACCAGCCACGCCCGAAGTAACCGCCGGAGTCGTCGCCCGTCGCGCCATCGCCCGAGGCGCCGTGGCCAGACGCTGCCGAGCGAGGGGAGGTGGCTCGGGTTCCGAGGTAGGAGTCGACGACGGCGGTGCCCAGGTCATCCAGTTCGGGCGCGACGACTCGGCCGCCGGCTCGCCGCGCCATCGAGGCGACGAAGCGGGCCAGACCGGGGTCCTCCCCCAGCCGGAAGAAGGTGGTCTGCGCGCCCAGCCGCATCGAGTTGTCGAGTTCCTGCACCGACCGCTCGATCGTCACGGGATGCGGTGGGTAGGAGAAGAACACCTCGCCGCTGCGCTCCAGGTGAGCGGTCGGCTCGCCGTCGGTGACGATCAGCAGCACGGGTTGCGCGCTGGGGTGCTTGCGAAAGTGCCGATTGGCCAGCAGAAGCGCGTGATGCAGGTTGGTGCCTTTGTCCCAGTAGGAGTCCAGCGCCGTGAGCTGCTCGATGTCCATCACCTCGGCGTGTCGGCCGAAGGCGATCAGCTGGAGGTGGTCACCGCGGAAACGGCTCGTGATCAGTGTGTGCAGGGCGAGAGCGGTGCGCTTCATCGGGATCCAGCGCCCGTCCATCGCCATCGAGAACGAGGTATCAACGAGGAGGGCGACGGCGGCCTGGCTGCGGTTGTCCGTCTCGGCCACCTCGATATCCTCGACGGCCACCAGCCGGCCACCGCCCTCCGAGAGCCGTCGTTGCACGCCGTTCAAGACGGTGCGCGGGATGTCCCACGCCTCCGTGTCGCCGAACTGCCACGGTCGGCTTCCGCCCGTCAGCTCGCCCGCGGCACCCGCATTGCGCGTTTCACGGCGACCGGAGCGCGCGGACATGCGCGTCGCGACATCTTTCAGGAGGGATTTGCCGAGCTGACGCATCGCCTTCGGCGTGAGCTGCAAGCGCCCCGTCGCATCGCGGCGCAGCGTGCCGCCGTCGCGCAGCGCCTTCTCCAGTTCACGCAGGGTGCGGGCGTCGACGGCAGCCTCCGCACCGAGTTGGCGCGAGATCGCGTCGAGGTCGATGTCATCCATGCGCGCGCCGGCATATGCCTGCGAGAGCTGGTCGCTCAGCGCGTCGAGGTCGGCCAGGTCGTTCATCACGCCGGTCGCCTCGCCGAGTCCGAGCGGGTCATCACCCGAGAACTCGGATGACCCGCCCCAGTTCTCGCCGGGACGCAGCGACTGCAGGTTCGCATCCAGTTGAGAGAGCGCCTGCATCAGCGACGGCGAGCCGAACGCCGCCTGGCTCAGCTGCATCAGCTCCTGCTGCTGCTCCGGGGTCATCGAGTTGAACATCCGCTGCGCCGCCGCCGAGCGCTTCGCCATGGTGTCCAGGAGTTCATCGAGCGTCGACGGGTTCTCGGGGAAGTACTGCCCGTTCTTCTCCATGAACTCGGCGAAATCCTCGGGGGTATCGGTTCCGGCGGCCCGCTTGGCCAGCAACTCGTTGAGGTCGCCGAGCATTTCGCCGATCGCCGCGCGGTCCTCGTCGGTGGCTCCTTCGAGCGCCTGCTTCATCCCGGCGAAACGCTGGTCGAGCAGCTCACGGCCGAGCAGTTCCTGGATCTTCGCGTAGTCCTCGCGCGCCTGCCGGGACTGCCACCCGTAGTCGCTGAGCTCTGAAACGGCAGCAGCGGTGGATGCCGGCAGGTTCTCGAGACGCATCTCGCTGAACGAGCGCTCCAGCTCGTCCATCGCGGGGTCGCGGGCGAGTTGCTTGCGTTCCTCGAGGACCGCACGCTCGAGAAGCTTCTGCACCTCCTGGAGCGTTCCGTCGAGCTTGTGGCGCTGCAGCAGTTGTGTGCGGCGCTCCGAGACCCGCCGGGCGAGGTCGTCGAGCCCAAGCTGGTCGCGGCCGCCCCGGCGCAGGTACTCGCGCATCGCGCGCTCGGGTGATGCGCCGCCCATGACGTTCTCGCCGATCGCGTCGAGCGCCTCGGCGAGGTCGACCGGCGGCGCGAGCGGGTCGCCGCCGTCGTAGCGACGGAAGCGACGCCCCGCCTTGCCGACCGAGTCAGCCATAGACGGTCTCGATGCCGTCGGTGTCCTTGCCGACCTTCCGCGCCAGGTAGAGCGCTTCGAGCGCCAGCTCGAGAGCCGCCGCCTTCTGCCCATCGGAGGTCGCCCCGAGAGCGGCATAAACCTGCTCGTACAGCTCGCTCTCCCCCAGCACCGGCACGCCGTCGAGGAAGGCACGCGCCGTCATCCGCTCGCCCGTCGTCACCATGGCACCATCCTCGATGGCGCTCACCAGTGGCCCGAGGTCGACGCCGCGCAGGTGCAGCCGCGCCGTGTCGGCGGTGGCGGTGCGCAGCAGGTGGGTGAGCACGTCGGTCTCGCGGCCCTCCTCGCCAGACTCGAACTCGATCTTGCCGCCGAGCACGTCGATCGCGGTCTCGAGGTCGACGATGCGCGCCACGGCATCCGTCTCTCCCTGGGTCGCCGCGCGGTGCAGGGCAGAGGCGGCGATAGTTTCGGCGCCCGCGATCGCGAACCGGGCACTGACGCCGCTGCGCTGGTCCACCGACGATGACTCGCGCAGGTTTCGGGTGAATCGCGCCAGGATCTCGATGAGATGGTCGGGAATCTCGGCCGCAAGATCCGCTTCCTGCCGGATCACCGCGACCTCGTCGCCCAGCTCGGTCGGGTAGTGGGTGCGGATCTCGGCGCCGAAGCGGTCCTTCAGCGGCGTGATGATGCGGCCGCGGTTGGTGTAGTCCTCCGGGTTGGCGCTGGCGACGACGAGCACGTCGAGCGGCAGCCGCAGCACGTAGCCGCGGATCTGGATGTCGCGCTCCTCCATCACGTTCAGCATCGACACCTGGATGCGCTCGGCCAGGTCGGGCAGCTCGTTGATGGCCACGATGCCGCGATGGCTGCGCGGGATGAGCCCGAAGTGGATGGTCTCGGGGTCGCCGAGGCTGCGCCCCTCCGCCACCTTCATCGGGTCGACATCGCCGATGAGGTCGGCGACGCTCGTGTCCGGTGTTGCCAGTTTCTCGGCGTAGCGCTCGTCCCGATGCCGCCAGCTCACCGGCAGCTCGTCGCCGAGTTCCTCGGCGCGCCGTTTCGACTCGTGGGTGATCGGCTCGAAGGGGTGCTCGCCCAGCTCGGATCCGTCGATTACCGGTGTCCACTCATCCAGCAGCCCGACCATGGTGCGCAGCAGCCGCGTCTTGCCCTGCCCGCGCTCCCCGAGCAGCACGATGTCGTGCCCGGCGATGAGCGCGCGCTCCAGCTGCGGGATGACGGTGTCCTGGAATCCGTGCAGCCCTGGCCAGGGGTCGTCGCCCGCACGGAGCTTGGCGAGCAGGTTGTCGCGGATCTCGGTGCGGAGAGGCCGAGCGAGGTAGCCGGCGTCTCGCAGCTGGCCGGCGGTGGTGATCGTGGGCGCGTCTGTCACCTAGACCAAGCTACGCCCGGATGCTGCGGTCGCGCTGGTCAGATCACGATGACCTGTTTGCCACAGGTGCCGCCCGCATCGAGGTCGTCCTGGGCGAGTCCGGTGTCGTCGAGCGTGTAGGTGCGCGAGACCGTCGCGCGGAGTTGACCGCGCACGACCAGGGCAGATGCGGCGTCGAGCAGCTCTCTGCTCGGGTCGCCGCAGAAGGCGCGAATCCTCCGCGGTCCGAAGAGGGCCGAGACGGCGACGGCGGCGAGTGCGGGCATCGAGGCGAACGCGACGGCGACCATCCGGCCGCCGGGGGCGAGGTGTCGTTGGTAGGCGAGCAGCTCGGTGCCGACGGTGTCGAAGATCACGTCGAAGCTGCCGAGGTCGCCAACGGCCACGGTGGTGTCGTCGAGTGTGTGGGCAGCGCCCAACTCCGTCAGCAACGCGAAGTCACGCGTCCGGGAGAGGGTGGTGATGTCGGCTCCGGCCGCGGCCGCGATCTGCACCGCGGCGAGTCCGACCCCGCCGCCCGCGCCGCGGACGAGGATGTTCTCCCCCGCGCGGAGCCGAGCTTCACGCCGCAGACCGCGAAGCGCGGTGGTCGCGGTGACGACGAGAGATGCGCCCTCCACGCAGCTGAGGTTCGGGGGCAACGGCGCGATCCGGTCGACGGGGACGGCGACATACTCCGCGATGGCGCCCGTCGGGTGCGCGTTCAGCTGGGGCACCGAGCCCCACACCTTGCGGCCGGAACGAAACGAGCCGCCCTCGTGACCGACCACCTCGCCGGCGAACTCGAGCCCCGTCCCGAAAGGAAAGTGTCGCCCGATGATCATCCTCAGCACGCCGGACCGGGTCAGGATGTCGTGCGGATTCACCCCGGCCGCCTCGACCTCCACCAAGACCTCACCAGCGGCGACGGGCGGCATCGGCACGTTCACGACGTGGAGCACGTCCGCGCCGCCGAAGGTGTCGAACTGAACCGCGCGCATGGTGCGCAGTCAACACGGCCGAGCGACCGGCGAACAGGGCATTACGTCCCGTCAGGCGTCGCGTCTCTTCACCAGCACGCACCCGATGCCCACCGCGACGACGGCCCACGCCACGAGCACCGCGAGCGACTGCCAGGTGTCGAGCACCACGACGCCGGCCGGCGCCGCGGGCTGGGTGATGGGGTAGGCGAAGAGCCTGCCGCCCGCCTCACTGGGCAGGAAGGACGCGATGTTCCCCGGCCAGAGCGCCGACGTCACACCGCCGACGATGCGCAGCACGATCGGCACGATCAGCAGCAGCCCCACCGCGCTGGCGATCCCGGCCGCACTGCTGCGCACGAGCAGCCCGATCCCCATCGCGATGACGCCGACCAGTGCCAGGTAGCCGGCTCCGCCGACCAGGGCGAGCCAGGCGGCTCCGTCCCCGAGATCCGGATGGATGTCGTGGCCCTGCAGCACCGGCACGATCACCAGGGCGGCGACCACCAGCGAGAACAGCGACACGATGAATGAGCTCACGCCGAAGACGAGCGCCTTCGCGAAGATGACCGGCAGGCGGGCCGGGACCGCCGCGAAGCTCGAGCGGATCATCCCGGTGCTGTATTCGCCGGTGATGACCAGTGCGCCGAGCACGGCCACGACCAGCTGCGCGAAGTTGATCCCGAGGGTGGCATCCGTGATCCACCTCGCTTGCTGGGCCGCGGCGGTCAACGTGGCGGCGGTTGCCCCGGATGGCGTGCCCGGCGCGGTGCCGGGAGCGCGTTGGGCCGCGGCAATCAGCAGTGCCAGGCCGATCGTCAACAGGATGATCAGCACGTACGACCAGAAGGTGGAGCGCAGGGTGCGCAGCTTGATCCACTCGGAGCGCAGGACGCCCCCGAAGGTGAGACCGGATCCCGTGGCGGTTCCGCGAGCGACGGTGCGGGAGTCCGCAGCGTGGTGGTCAACGGCGGTGGCACTCATGCGGTGACCATCTTTCCTGCGTGGTATTCGACTTCGTCTTGGGTGAGGGCCAGATAGGCATCCTCGAGGGAGCCGACCACGGGGGTCAGCTCGTGCAGCACGATGCCGTGCTGCGCGGCGAGTTCACCGATGCGCGGTGCCGGCAGGCCCGACACCTGGAGCAGCTCCGGTTCGGTCGCGGTGACGGTGATCCCGGCATCCGCGAGGAGTGCGGCCAAGCGGGTCGCGTCGGGCGTACGCACCGTGACCACGTCGCCGGCGGCGAGCGCCTCGATCGTCGCGACCGGGGCATCGGCGATCACCCGGCCACGGCCGAGCACGATGATGTGGTCGGCCGTCTGCGCCATCTCCGACATGAGGTGCGAACTCAAGAAGATCGTGCGGCCTTCGCTCGCCAGGTGGCGCGTGAGCTCGCGCACCCAGATCACGCCCTCCGGATCGAGCCCGTTGACCGGCTCGTCGAGGATCAGCACGCCGGGGTCGCCGAGCAGCGCGGCCGCGATGCCCAGCCGCTGCCCCATCCCGAGGGAGAAGCCGCCGACCCGCCGCCGGGCGACCGACTCGAGGCCGGTCAATGCGATGACCTCGTCGACGCGCGTGCGCCCGATGCCGTGCGTTGCGCCGAGCGCGAGCAGATGGTTTTCGGCGGTGCGGCCGGTGTGCACGGCCTTCGCGTCGAGCAGCACCCCCACTTCGCGCAGCGGGGCGCGCAGGTTGACGTAGTTGGCACCGTTCACCGTGACACGGCCGCTGGTGGGGCGATCGAGCCCCACGATCAGCCGCATGGTCGTCGACTTGCCGGCGCCGTTCGGGCCGAGGAAGCCGGTGACCATCCCGGGCTTCACCGTGAAGCTGACATCGTCGACGGCCACCTTCTGGCCGTAGCGCTTGGAGAGACCTACTGCTTCGATCATGCCGGTGTCCTCATGCACCCAGGTTAGGTGCGCGGGGGAGAACGGACGTCATCCCGGGGGCGTAGTTGTGGAAGAGGGCGTACACCTCACGATCCGGGACAGCCATACTGATCCCGTGGCGAGCCGCACCTTCGAGCTGACGACCGCGGTGCCGGTCGCCCCCGAGGCAGTCATCGATTTTCTCGAGGATCTCGGCCGACATCGCGGCCTGCGCCCCTTCCTGGTCAGTGCCGACGTGGTGGCGCGTGGTCACGATGCCGTCGGACCCTGGACGCAGTGGCGGGTCACCGAGCGCCCGAAGCTCGGCCCCTTTCGCTACCGCATCACCTTCCCCGCGCGGATGCACCGCACCTCGGCCACCTCGATGAGCGGTGACGTGCGCGCGGCTCCCGGCTGTTCGCTGCGCACGACGACGGAGGCGACGGCTCACCCGGCACCCGCGTCGGCCTCCACCGTGCACGAGGTGACCGTCGTCACGGCCCCGAGGCTCCTGATCGGCTACATGACACGGCAGGCTCAGCTCGCTCATGCCCGCACGTTCTCGCTGTTACCGCGGGAGCTCGCCTAGCTCTCGACGGGGCGCGTCCACTCGTATGGGGTCGTCGTCGACACGGCGATGAAGCCTGCGCGCTCCAGGATCGGGCGCGAGAACTCGGTCGAGTCGCTGTTGATCAGGGTCTTGCCTCTGGCGATCGCCGAGCGGGCCCTGGCAGCGGTCAGGGCGCGGTAGATCCCGCGGCCGCGCCAGTGGGGCCGCGTCGCGCCTCCCCAGATTCCGGCGAAGTCGGAACCCGCCACGGGATCCATCCGCCCGGCGGTGACGATCTCCCCGTCGGCCTCGGCGACCCAGAGTTCCGTTCCGTCGTCCCCGGCGAGGCGCCGCAGCAGTGCGTCCGCCATGTCCGTCGACACCGGGTCCCCGAACACCTCATCCTGCATGGCGGTCATCGCGCGAACATCCGGCTCCTCGGTCACCCGACGAAGCGTCACCCCCTCGGGCAGCGGCACATCGACCGCGAGCGCCGCGGCCTCGCCGATCATGATCGACTCGGGCTCGTCGGGCACGAAGCCGTTCGCCAGGAGCGCCTCGTGCAGCCCGGGGGCATCGTCGTGAGCGCGTGTCTTCCATTCGACCGAGCTGATCTCGGGGCGGTCGCTGAAGTAGCTCACCGCGTCCTCGACGAGCCGACGGATGCCCTCCCGCCCGGCACCGCCGAGGTCGCGGTAGCTGACGAAACCACGGCCGCCGAGGAAGGTGGCGAGCCGGAGCGGACCGAGATGGCTGAGACTCACGGCATCCGGAGTCTCGGCATCGCCGCGAAGCTGCGCGTCGTACGCGGCAAGGAGTCGTGCCGCGGTGGCTGCCTCCCCGTCAGGCATGCGTCCATCCGCCGGGCTGCGACACCGCCAGGTCGGCGCCCGTCTGGGTGCCGGCATCCGCGCCGCTGGCGGCCCCGCCCGCCGCATTCTGGTCGACGCTCAGGGCGGTCAGGATCTGCGCGGTGATGCGCCGGAGCGACTCCGTCGTGGTGGCGAGGTCGGAGGCGCTGGTCGTCGTGGTGGCAGCGGCGACCATGGTGAGGAACTCGTCGTGGATGCGGTCCATGACCTCGACGCCGAGCTCGGTCAGTTCGAGTCGGATGCTCCGGCGGTCCTTCGGGTGCTCGACCCGACGGATCAGCGACGCGGCCACGAGTCGATCGGAGATGCCGGTCACCGCCCCGTTGGTGACGGTGAGGAGGATCGCGAGTTCCTTGGGGGTGATGCCGGCCTGCGCCGCGATCCGGAAGAACGCCCGCAACTCGATGCCCGACAGGCCTTCGCTCTCCGCGATGCGGTGCCGGTTCAGCTCGAGGGCCCGCTGGAACGCGAGGGCGGCAGCCGGGAATCCGTCGAGCTCGTAGGCGGAATCTGCCTCGGGCATCGCCCCACCTGCCCTCGTGCCGTCGTCGCTTCGCGAGCGCGACCGGGTGCGCGCTTGAGCCATTTTATGGGGACGACCATAAAATCCGCCCACAAAGCTATTTATTTCACGAGCTAAAAGTATTAGCGTCTAAAGCGTATGCGGTCGAGGTTGCACGAAGCACCGCTTCGCCTCGTCCGCCATCAGGAGAAAACAAGTGATTCCCGACGCCCTCTCGCAAGGCCAGTACGACACCGTCTACAACTTCCTGTCGCTGGTCATCGCATCCCAACTGTTCACCGCGCTGTTCCTGCTGATCTCGCTGCCGAGGTTGCTCCCCCGCTATCGCAATGCGATCACGGTCGCGATCATCGTCTGCGGGATCGCGGCGTACCACTACTTCCGCATCTTCGACTCGTTCAAGGCCGCCTTCGTGACCAAGTCGGTCGGCGGCACCGGCACCTACGTGCAGGCGGTCGGCGCCTCGTTCAACGAGGGCTACCGCTACGTCGACTGGTTCCTCACCGTGCCGCTGCTTCTGGTCGAGCTCGTCGCCGTTCTGGCGCTGACTCGCAAGCTGCAGCGTTCCCTCCTCATCCGGCTCGTTCCCGCCGCCGCCCTCATGATCGCGCTCGGATACCCGGGTCAGATCAGCACGGACAACGGCACGCGTGGCCTGTTCGGCATCCTGTCGACGATTCCGTTCCTGTACATCCTGTTCGTGCTCTTCACCCAGCTCAGCAAGTCGCTGGACAAGCAGCCCGCCTCGGTGCGCAAGACCCTCGGCAACCTGCGCTTCCTCCTGCTGCTGAGCTGGGGGGTCTACCCGATCGCGTACCTGCTGCCGCTGCTGAACATCAGCGGGGCGAACGCGTGGGTCGGCGAGCAGGTCGGCTACTCCATCGCGGACATCGTCGCCAAGGCGGTGTACGGCCTGATCATCTTCTCGGTCGCGCGCATGAAGTCGCACGAGGATGACGCCGAGTTCGCGGCGATCGAAGGCTCGAAAGAGGAAGCACGGGTCTAACCCGCTCAGATCCCCCGGCGCGTTCGAATCCTTCATCCGTGGTGGGATGGAGTCCTGCCTTCGAACGCGCCGGGGCTGTCCCTTTAAAGAGTCACCGCGACCAGCGCGGCATTCGAGCCCACGACGCGGATTTCGACACGGCGAATCGTCGACGTCGCCAGCTTGGATGACGACGCGAGTTCCGCGGCACGCGGCTCCTGGGTCGCGCTCCAGGTGGCAACGGTGGTTTCCACACCCGTGCTGTCGGTGGCCACCAGGGCATAGCTCTTCGCCCAGTTCAGTTGTCCGTCGCGATTCAGGTAGTTGCAGCTCCAGTCGAAGCGCGTGCCCCACGGCATCGCGGTCACGGTCAGGGTCGCCGTCATCGTTCCCGGCTGCAGCGGCGTCATCGCCAGGGTCGTCCCCGCCGGCGAGCTGCTCACGGGAGCGGGGGCAGCTTCGGGCGAGGGGTGCAATCCCGCCCCGAGCGCGATGCCGCCGAGTGCGAGCATCGCGGCCGCGCTGATCATGAGGGCGAGACCGCCGGCCCGAACGCGTCGGCGTCGTCGGTTCGCCTGAACGGCGAGACGCTGCACGAAGCCGGATTCATGCTGGTGACCCCGCGGGTGGTGGTCGTCGGGGACGATCAGAAGGGCTTCGGCCTCGGGCGCGGTGAGCTTGCGGAGGATTCCGGGCATCCCCGCCAGTTCGGTGACCGCGGAGCTGCAGGCCGCGCAGTGCAGCAGGTGCTGCTCGTAGGCCGCACGGTCGTCGACGCTCAGCGCGCCGAGCACATAGGCGGCATCCCAGTCACGGAACTCGTCCGGTGTGTCGTTCATTGCGTGATTCCTCTTTCCTGCAAGGCGAGACGAAGCGATCGCAGCGCGTAGTGGAGCCGAGATTTCACGGTCCCCTCGGGGATGCCCTGCTGGCGCGCGATCTCGGCCACGGTGTGGCCCAGGTAGTACGTGCTCACCACCGCGCCGCGGTGTTCGAGCGAAAGCGAGAGGAGCGCGTCCGACAACAACCAGGCGTCCAGGATCGACTCCGTCTTGTCGGGACTCGGAACGTCGGGAGGTTCATCCGTGACGATCTCCCGGCTGTGCCGGGCGCTGCGCCGATCATCGATCACGAGGTTGCGCGCGACGGTGAAGAGCCACGCGCGGACTGAGTCATCGCTGTTCTCCAGCACAGTCGGGTTCCTCCAGGCGCGCAGCAGGGATTCCTGCACGACATCCTCCGCGAAGCTGTGGTCGCTGGTCATGCGCAGCACGTAGCGAAAGAGCGCGGGGCCATGGGCGTCGTGCAGTGCGCGCAGCAGTTCGGCGTGAGTGCCTGACACGGAGTGCCTCCCTGCTGTTAACAACGAGCCGCGGGCCTCAATCGTTCATCGGTGGGTCAGATTTTCCGTCGGACTGAATCTTTGCTGGATGCGTGAACGAATCGGGGAGGTGGCTCGTCTTTCTCGGTGGGGCGGTTTCCCCCTCCCTCAGCTGCACCACACCAGCCCATTCCTAGAAAAGGACCCCCTCGTGAAATCCACACTCATCGTCACTCTGGCAGTGTCCGCACTGTCGGTTGTCGCGCTCGCCGGCTGTTCCAGCACGACCACGGCGGCCACTGCCTCCACCGCCCCCAGCAGCGCAGCGTCCGCGGACGCACCGGGGTACCCACCCGCGCACGCAGCGGCATCCGCGACTGCGTCCGCGGGCCCCGACGCCGCCACGGCCAGTTCGAAGCTGGGGCAGATCATCGTCGACGGCAAAGGCATGACCGTCTACGTGTTCGACAAGGACACCGTGAACTCGGGCGTGAGCGCCTGCACCGGCGCCTGCGCGGCCACCTGGCCGGCCGTCACCTCCATGTCGGCCACGCCAACGGTCACCGGAATCGCCGGCACCGTTGCCACGATTCCGGGAGCCAACGGCACCAAGCAGATCACGATCAACGGGCGCCCGATCTACACCTTCGCCTCGGACACCAAGCCGGGTGACACCAACGGGCAGGGAGTGAAATCCATCTGGTGGGTTCTCTCCCCCGCCGGGACGAAGATCACCACGCCGAACGCCAACTGACGACGCGGCGACGCCCGGCCTGCGCGCGATCCATCATGGCGACGATGACGGCGTGGGGCAGGGTCAGGGCGGAGATGAGCACGAGATAGATGCCGAGCGGGTCGATCGGGGTGGCGACGGTGCGAGGGACGAGCGCGACGAAGAGACCGACCAAGATCAGCAGGGCGATGCCCGTCACCGGCGCCGCCTGGGCAGTGAACCGGACGAGCACCCGGCCCCACCGGCCCGCCTCAAGCGGGCCGGTGAGCGCCGGATCCAGCAGCGACAGCCGCACGATGTGCCGCAGGGAGTGCCAGAGGGCGAAGTAGAGCCCGACCGCCAGCACGGGCGGCACCGTTGCGAAGAAGAAGACCAGCAGCGCCACCTCGGCCAGGTCGCCGAGCCACGCTCTGCGTCCTCCGGAGATGCCGCGTCGTGCCCGCGCGTCGAGGAGCGTGACGATCACGACGAGAGCCACCATCCCGGCGGCGAGTGAAATCCGGATGCCGGACGCCAGTGTGCCGGCAGGCGCCGAGCCACCGAAGGCCCGCGTCGTGGCCCCGAGCACCGTGGCGTAGCTGGCGGGGAACGCGATCAGCGGGACGACCATCGGCAGGGCTCCCCGAAGCAGCGGGAAGCCGATCGCGCGTGGCCGCCCGAGGCGATCCCCGCTGCGCCGGGCCGAGGCGAACGCGTCGCCCTGGCCCCAGTGGAACCAGGTCAGCGCGATGAAGAACACGAACGCCACGATCGGGCTCACCACCCACAGAACCGCGACCGCGGCACCCAGCACGAGGTACAGACCGACGACCGGCGCCACGGTGCGAAGGGTCGCCCGGCGGCCGGCGAGGCGGGCAGGCACGAGGTGATCGAGCGCTCCGTGAGGCAGGCCGAAGATCACCAGCCCGAGCGCGAACGGCACGTACTGCAGTGCCGGGGGAACGCGCAGTCCGGCCGCGAAGGCCACCGCCAGCCCGAGCAGCACGATGTCGACGGGAACGAAGAGCTGTCGCCTGGCCCGCCGCCAGACGGCGAGCTCAGTGGCGTCGGTCACGGAGAAGACCGGTGGTGGCCAGCCGCGAGACGACCAGCCGCAGGACGACAAGCAGGGCGGAGTGCAGGAACCACAGCTTGGGAAGCGCCAGGATCAGCCGGCCCGCGTCGCTCGGCCTGCTCCGGTCTGACAGGAATCGGACGATGCTCGCCGGCGCCACGCGCCCGAACATCCGCGCGAAGACGAGCGGGGCCCGGTCGGGGTGATCCGCGAGAAAGCGCAGGAACACGCGATCGAGCAGGGAGACGCGCACGGAGCGACGCCGACCCGTCTCGGGCGAGCCGCCGAGAAGCCGCATCGCGGTCTCCTCGCTCGAGCGCTGGATGCGAAGAAACGCGTATCCGGTGCTCGGCCGGGTGGCACCGCCCAGGGTGCCGAGCACGGTGACTCCCGGCATCGGCCGCTGCTCGAAGAGGTGATCAGTCATCGGGATGTTTCCGTGCTCGTCGCCCGTCACGCGATAGGAACCGGGCTCGAGACCGAAGCGGTCGAGGAGGTAGGACTCCAGCTCCGCCCGATGCTCCGACTCGGTCACGGGGACGTCGGCCAGATACACGTTCTCGACCAGGGCTTCGCGGGGCGAAACCGGAAGGACGTAGCCGAAGCGCAGCCCCCGCGTCTGGTCGACGTCGAAATCCATCAGGAGGGCCTCATCGGCGTCGAAGACGGGTCGCGACGCGACCACGTGCCAGCCGACGAACTTCTGCGGGACCCAGGTGGAACGCTGCGCGACGTCGTCGAGCTGCGCACGGGTCGGGCGGAGTCCGCGACTGTCGACGAGCTGCGAGCCGCGCACCCGGAATCGTGCCGTGACGACCTCGACCCCATCCGGAATCCGGCTGTAGCCCACCGCGTCCTCGCCGACCAGCATCCGCACATTCGGATACTCGGCGAGCCGGGTGAGGGCGTCCCGATAGAAGTCGTTGGCTGCGAGCGACACGTAGGGGGTGCTCCGCGCCGAGGACCGGACCTGTTCGGTCGCCGTCGACACCCGCCAGGAGTTCCAGCGCGCCCGGGCCAGGTGCGTGAACCGGGTCGGTTCGACGTCCCAGAAACTCCAGGTGCGGTCATCCGCGTACTCGGTGCGCGAGTCGACCAGCAGGATCGGGCCGGTCGCCCCGTTCTCCACCATCGCCAGGCAGAGGGAGAGGCCCGCGCAGCCGGCCCCGAGGATCACCACGTCGTAGAGCGAGGCGTCCGGGATGTCGATGAGGAGAGAGGCCGGCACCTGAACGACTGCCCCGCGGTCGAGCGGAGTCATGACCCGTCGAGCCGTCCCGCTCATGAGTTGCGTCGTCGTCATGAGCGAGAAAAGATGGTCGATCGTTTCGCACTGACCGTGCGACAGCATTCTGGGATCACGTTGCCCTCTGTGGACGTCGAGTTGCGGTCGGCGACGCCCCGCACCTTGTATTAGTTGAGACTGTAAACGACTTAGAGTCTAAACAACTATCGGGTCAATTGCGCGGGTTGCCATGGGCAGCGAAGATCGCAGTCCGCCGCAGCTGCTCGCGGGAGCTGCAGCGGTTCCCGTACGACCCGGAGAGCTGAACCGCTACGCCGGAGGAAACTGCCTCGCCAAAGCGCGGGCGATCGACTCGGAATCCGTCGCCGTGAACGCGCCCGGACTGGTCACTCGCTCGACCGCTTTCTTCGGCCACAGGACCTCGATCGCCCCGATGAAAAAGGTTCCACCCAGCAGGGGCCAGTCGCCTTCGACGAAGCACATCATCCCGTAGCTCGGCACGTCTTGGAATCCAGCCTGCCTCAGGGCGGACTCCACCAAGCTCACTTGCCTCTGCACGCCGTGAACCAGCTTCGTCTGGTCGCGTGATCCGACGATCAATGATTCGGTGCGGGGCCGGAAGAGCCCACCTTCTACTCGAAGGGATGGGCCTCCCGTGTACTTCTTCGCGTCGATGACGAAGACGCCCCGCGGCCCGACGGCGATGTGGTCGATGTTCGCCTTGGTGCCGGGGATGCGGCGGTCGTGCAACACGGAGATCCCTCGTTCGCGCAGTTTGTCCAGTCGAGCCCCCAGAACGACCTCGCCGCGCGCACCGGTGGCCCACGCCCGCGTGCTCTGCGGCTCGTCGGAGAGCGCGAGCATCAGACCACCCAGGTGGGGATGAGCGGTGCGGATCCGCGTCTCCCGTTTGGTCTTCCGCTTCTCGAACTCCCTCTGCGCCGAGGCTCCGGCGACTCCCGACTCGATGGCGACGTCGCCCACCGTGGCGACCTCGTCGACCTCCGAACTCGAGCACGTCACGCAGACGACCGTTTTGGTCGCACGGTCGTACTCGGCCATCGTTCCGGCGGGCAGCGCCGTCCCGCACTCCCGACATGCGCCCGCGTAGCGCAGGCTCATCGCCGTCACGA
>JABBOD010000041.1 GCA_019351995.1 Acidobacteriota bacterium | reverse complement strand
CCGCGAGCGCATGATCGAGCTGAACCAGCAGATCAACTGGGTGCCCGAAAACGTGAAAGACGGCCAGTTCGGCAAGTGGCTGGCGAACGCGCGGGACTGGTCGATCAGCCGCAACCGCTACTGGGGCTCGCCCATCCCGGTCTGGAAGAGCGACGACCCGAACTACCCGCGCGTCGACGTGTACGGCTCGCTCGACGAGTTGGAACGCGACTTCGGCGTGCGCGTCGACGACCTGCACCGTCCGGTCATCGACGAGCTGACCCGCCCCAACCCCGACGACCCGAGCGGCGCGAGCACCATGCGTCGCATCCCGGACGTTCTCGACGTCTGGTTCGACTCCGGCTCCATGCCGTTCGCCCAGGTGCACTACCCCTTCGAGAACCGCGAATGGTTCGACACCCACAGCCCGGCGGACTACATCGTCGAATACATCGGACAGACCCGCGGGTGGTTCTACCTGCTGCACGTGCTCTCGACCGCCCTGTTCGACCGCCCCGCCTTCACCAACGTGCTCAGCCACGGCATCGTGCTCGGCAGCGACGGCCAGAAGATGTCGAAGAGCCTGCGCAACTACCCGGATGTCAACGAGGTCTTCGACCGCGACGGCTCGGATGCGATGCGCTGGTTCCTGCTGTCGAGCTCGGTGATCCGCGGCGGCAACATCATCGTCACCGAGGAGGGCATCCGCGCCGGTGTGCGCGAACTGCTCCTGCCGCTGTGGAGCACCTTCTACTTCTTCACCCTCTACGCCAACACGGCCGCTGCCGATGGCTACCGCGCCACCTGGCGCACCGACTCGACCCACGTGCTCGACCGCTACCTGCTCGCCAAGACCCGCGGGGTCCTCGACGCCGTCCAGAAGCACTTCGACGAGTTCGACACCCCGTTCGCGGCCGCCGCGCTGCGCGACTTCGGCGACGTGCTGACCAACTGGTACGTGCGCCGCAGCCGTGAGCGATTCTGGGGCGGCGACGACGGCTCCGAGAACTGGCGGGACGCCTTCGACACGCTCTACACCGTGCTCGAAACCGTGAGCAGGGTCGCGGCACCGATCCTCCCGCTCGTGACCGAGGAGATCTGGCGCGGCCTCACCGGGGGCCGAAGCGTCCACCTCGAGGACTGGCCGGATGCCGCCGCCTTCCCGAGCGATCCCGGGCTGGTCGCCGCCATGGACCGGGTGCGCGAGATCGCGTCCTCCGGGCTCGCCCTGCGCAAGATGCGGAGCCTGCGCGTGCGGCTCCCGCTCGCCGGCCTGACCGTCGTCGCCGCGGACGCGACCGCGCTTGCCGACTTCGCGGACATCCTGCGCGATGAGCTCAACGTGAAGTCCGTCGAGCTCGCCGAACTCAAGGAGTCGAGCCTCGAGACCTTCGGCATCACGCGCCGCCTGTCGGTCAACGCGCGGGCGCTCGGCCCGCGGGTCGGCAAAGACGTGCAGCGCATCATCCAGGCGGCCAAGGCGGGCGACTGGGTCTCGACGAGTTCGCCCAACGGCGGCCTCACGGTCGTGGTCGGAGGCACGCCGCTGGAAGCGGGGGAGTTCGAGCTCGAGTTGCAGGCCGACAACGCCGACAGCGCGATCGCGTTCCTGCCCGGAGGCGGATTCGTCGTGCTCGACACCCTCGTCACCCCCGAACTGGAAGCGGAGGGCCTCGCCCGCGATGTCGTGCGCGCGGTGCAGCAGGCGCGCAAGGATGCCGGTCTCGACGTGGGTGACCGCATCGTGCTGACCCTCGGGGGCGATGCGTCCGCGATCGCGGCGATCGGCTCCCATCGGAGCCTGATCGCGGCGGAGACCCTTGCGGTGGCGGTCGAGGCCCGCGAGGCTGAGACGGGCACCGATGCGAGTGCCGTCGGAAATGGTTCTGCTGTGACGATCGAGGTGGTGCGCGCGTGAGCGACGACATCCTCGGCGATGACGAAACCGCCGCGTTCGAGGCCGAATATCAGGAAGCCGCCGACGAGGCATACCGCGAGCTGCTGGAACGGATCGGGGAGGGCAGCCCCCAGCCGCGACTCGAACCGACCCGCCGCGCCGCGGAACTGCTCGGGGACCCGCAGCGCAGCGCGCCGATCATCCACATCACGGGAACGAACGGCAAGACCTCGACGAGCCGGATGATCGAGTCGCTGCTGCGCGCCACCGGCCTGAAGACCGGGCTGCTGACCAGCCCGCACCTCGTGCGCATCAACGAGCGCATCGTGATCGACGGCGTCCCGGTCAGCAACGAGGCGTTCGCCCGCAACTGGGAGGACATCACCCCCTACCTGCTGATGACCGACGCGGAGCTGATCGCCAACGACGAGGAGCCGCTGACCTTCTTCGAAGCGCTCACGCTGCTCGCGTTCGCGATCTTCGCCGACGCGCCCGTCGACGTCATCGTGCTCGAGGTGGGCATGGGCGGCGAGTGGGACTCCACCAACATCGCCGACGGTCAGGTGGCGGTATTCACCCCGATCGCGCTCGACCATCAGGCGCGGCTCGGCAACACGGTGGCCGAGATCGCCCGCACCAAGGCGGGGATCATCAAGCCCGCGGCATCCGTCGTCACCGCGATGCAGACGATGGACGCCCTCGATGAGCTGCGGGAGGCGGCCAAGCTCGACGAGGCGACCATGTCGATCGAGCAGGTGGACTTCGCGCTCGAATCGACGACCGTCGCCGTCGGCGGCCAGGTGATCAACGTGCGCGGTCGTGCCGGCCGGTACGACGGCGTCTACCTGCCGCTCTACGGCGATCACCAGGCGCAGAACGCGGCGGTGGCGCTCGCCGCGGTCGAGACCTTCCTCGGCGACGGCTCCGTGATGCTGGCCGACGAGGTCGTCACCCAGGGCCTCGGCGGGGTGACCTCGCCGGGCCGGTTGCAGCTGATCGGCATCGAGCCGACGGTGCTGGTGGATGCCGCCCACAATCCGCACGGAGCCCGCGCCCTCGCGCAGGCCCTCGGCGAGTACTTCGACTTCGACGAGTGGGCCGTGGTGTTCTCGGTGCTGGGCGACAAGGATGCCCATGGCATCGTCCGCGAGCTGGCACCCGCGGTGGTGCGCTTCTACGCGACGAACTCGCATTCGGATCGAGCGATCCCCTTCGACGTGCTGGCCGAGCTGGTCGGCGACGTCGCCGGAATGAGCGCCGCGTTCCCGGTCGCGCAGCCGAACGAGGCGCTCGACCGTGCTCGCGAGTGGGCGCTCGAGGCGCCGCGTCGCGCGGTGCTGGTCACGGGATCCATCACCCTGGTCGGCGAGGCCATGGCCCGCGCCGCCGCGGAGGGCTGGAAGTGAGCGCCGACGACCGTCCCGACGTTCCATCGGCGAGCGCGGGGTCGGCGGCCGAGCGCGGGCCGCACACGCCCCGCGCTCGCTCCGGAACCCCGCGCTCGGCGCCGCCGGGGGGCGGCGGCTCGGCGCCGCCGGACCGCCCGGGTGACCCCGACTACGTTCCCGCGCCGCGCATCCGTCGCCCGCGCCGTCAGCGCAGCGTCACCGAGAGCCTGCTCTCCATCGTGCTGTTGCTCGAGGCGATCGTGCTGTTCTTCGTCGTGCTCGTCTTCATCGGGCTCAAGACCGTCTCCGTCGCCATCGCGTTCGGCGGGGGAGCGGCGTTCGTCCTCGTCATCCTGATCACCATCGCACTGCTCCGCTGGTGGGCGGGGGTGGCGGTCGGCTGGGTGGTTCAGGCCGCGCTGATCGCCCTCGGCATCCTGAATCCGGTCATGTACGTCGTCGGCGTGGGATTCACCGCGTTCTGGACGTGGTGCCTCGTGCGAGGCCGCCAGATCGACACGAAGCGACGCGCATACCTGGCGGCTCACCCGGAGCTCGCCGACCCCACCCCAGACCCCATCACCTCCGAAGGAGACACCCTGTGAGCACCGCCGTGGAAGAAACCCTTGTCATCGTCAAGCCGGATGGCGTCGCCCGCAATCTGACCGGCGAGATTCTGCGCCGCATCGAGGCCAAGGGCTACCAGATCGTCGACATGCGGATGCTGCAGCCCAGCCGCGAACTGCTCGCGGCGCACTACGCCGAGCACGAGGGCAAGCCGTTCTATGAGCCTCTGATCGAGTTCATGGAGAGCGGCCAGGTCGTCGTCGTGCGCGTCGCCGGCAATCGCGTCATCGAGGGATTCCGCTCCTTGGCGGGCACGACCGACCCGACCGCCGCCGCCCCTGGCACCATTCGCGGCGACCTCGGCCGCGACTGGGGCGTTGCGGTGCAACAGAACCTCGTGCACGGCAGTGACGCGCCGGAGAGCGCGGCGCGCGAACTCGCCCTCTGGTTCTCCTGAACCCGAGACCGCCCCGAGCTCTTCATTCCCGGGGCGGGCTCCGCCGGCATCAGCTGGCGAGCACCTGCTTGATGAACGTGGTGAAAGCCGTGCTGTCGGTCAGGCTGCCGTTGTACTGCTGCCCGTTGACCAGCACGGTCGGGGTTCCGGTCACTGACGGCAGGCTGGTGTTGGGCAGCGGGCCGGTTGTCGCCCGAGAGGTGGCGGCGGTCACCCACGGTTTGAACGACACACCGTTGATGCACTTGTCGACGTCGGTATTCGTGAGTCCAGCGCCATGGACGAGGCTCACCATCTGACTATTCGAGAGGCCGGGAGTTCCCTCCGTCCCCTGCCCGACGTACATCGCCTGCATGACGGGGTAGAAGCTGTCAGGAGCGAAGTTCGCGACGCACGCGGCCACGTTGTTCGCCCGCGTCGAGTACAACGAGCCGACGGTGTAGTGGGAGTCGAGAATCGCGATCGGGTGCACTTCGAGCGTCGCGGTGCCCTGTTCGACCATGGATTTGATCGTCTGCTCGTTGGTGGCCTCGAACGACTGGCACGCGGGACAGGTGAAGTCCACGTACGTCACGATGTGGGCGACGCCATCCTTCTTGTAGACGGTCGGCGTCGGTGTGCCCTTGGCCTTGATCGCCGGGGTCGGTGTCGCCACCATGGTGCCGCCGGAGCCGGTCAGCAGGATGCCATCGCTGATCATGTTCGCGGGCCCTGCCGCCGTCTGAGGGGCGGGTGCCGAGGTAGACACGACCAGGAACACCACCGCGGCGATGGCGACGACCGCGACGGTGACACCGCTCGGAATCAGCCAACGTCTCCGAGCATCGGCACGTTTCTGCTTCTCGCGGGCCGCACGCGCAGCCTCCCGGGCTTGCTCGCGCTTGTCGTTCTTCGTCAGTCGCTCTTGTGGCACGGATTGAACCTATTGGGCAACCGTCACAGAACCCTGCATATCGACTGGGAGTGCGGGCTGTGTCAGAGCCGGTGGATGGCATCCAGGAACACCTGGGCCAGAATCACGACGACCAGGTAGCAGGCGACCGTGAGCGGGATCACCCACGGGGAGAGCGCGGAGCCAAGCCGTCGAGCGCCGCCGCCGTAGACGCCTTCTCGGAGGTTGCGGGTCGTGACGACCCAGAACAGCGGGATCGTGACGGACCAGACGAGCATGCACCAGGGGCAGAGCGTTCCGAGCGCGAAGATGCTGGTGGTGATCAGCCAGATCACGAAGGCCAGCGCCCCCGCGATTCCGAGGTTGAACGCGATCCAATACCAGCGCGCGAATGTCGCACCGGCCAACAGGGAGACACCAACCGCGATGACGGCGGCGAAGCCGCCGAGCCCCAGGATCGGGTTGGGAAAGCCGAAGATGGAGCCCTGGGCCGAGGAGAGATTCTTGCCGCACTGCACCAGCACGCTGAGGTTGCAGTTCAGCACCGCGTCTTTGTTCTGCAGGACGGCGAACTTATCCAGCGTCAGTTGGAACGCCGCCCACCAGCCGGCGATCCCCGCCACGATCAAGAAGATGGCCATGATCCAGGGGCGGCGGGGAGCAGTCTCGGCGTCGGTCACCCGCCGATTATGGCAACGCACAGGTGGGGAAACGCCCACAATCACCGCGACGTGCGATAATTCATCAGAAGTCGACGCGAGCCGCGCTCGCGACGCACCCAATACAGCTTGACCGGGCACGCTCACCGTGAGCGAACCGGGCCACGAGCGCACGGGGCCGCAGTGTCATCAAGTACGGGCCATGTGCAGCACGTGTCGGACAGCCAGTTCCGAGACGCAGGATTGCGAACCGCAGTTGCCGCGTCGCGCAGTGCCTGTGACAGGGACAGTGCGCAAACCACAGGATTTGCTTCCGCCGCACGCGGCGAACGCACGAGAGTACCCGGAATGGCGCGGCCATCTTCCGGACGAGGAGTGCCCCAGCGATGGTGGATGACACAAGTTCAGACCAGAATGCCGCGAACGGCGACAGCGCCGCCGAGAAGCCGAAGAAGGCGCCGCGGAAACGTCTCGGCGTGATCGGGCGACTGGGCGCGAAGAGCGCCGCTGCGCACGTGAACGCCGGCGCCGAGGTGCAGGTGGTTCCGGATGCCGCGGCGGCAGAGACGCCGACCCCCGTGACGGAGACGCCGGCCCCCGTGACGCCGGCCCCCGTGACGCAGACGCAGGCGCCGACGCAGACGACCGCGCCGCGCCGCGCCGCGAGCAGCTCGATCGCCCCATTGCTGTTCCAGGCTCCCGACCTGCCGACACCCTCTCCCGAGGAGATGACGCGCGCCGCCGCGCCGGCACGAACGCCGCAGCAACGCGGCGGGGCAGCTCCCGTCGCCGATGACGACTCTGCCGCGCAGACCAGCCGCCGCACCCGCACGCGACGTCGCTCCGGCGACGCGCCGCGCGAGGGGGAGGATGCGCCGAACACGGTGGTGCGCGTGCGCCAACCGCGCCAGCAGCAGGAGCCGAAGCTCATCACCGAGCCGCAGCGCGTCAAAGGCTCGACCCGCCTCGAGGCGAAGAAGCAGCGTCGCCGCGACGGACGGGACGCCGGACGCCGTCGCCCCGTCGTCACCGAAGCCGAGTTCCTCGCGCGCCGGGAGAGCGTCGACCGCGTCATGGTGGTGCGTAGCAAGTACGGGCGCATCCAGATCGGTGTTCTCGAGGATGGTGTGCTCGTCGAGCACTACGTCGCTCGTGCCGCGGATGCCAGCCTGATCGGCAACGTCTACCTCGGCCGCGTGCAGAACGTGCTGCCGAGCATGGAAGCCGCCTTCGTCGACATCGGCCGCGGCCGCAACGCGGTGCTGTACGCCGGCGAGGTCGACTGGGAGGCCGCCGCGTCGGCCGCCGACAACGACGGCCGCGACGGCAAGAACCAAGCCCGGAAGATCGAGCTGGCCCTCCATCCCGGCGATCGCGTTCTGGTGCAGGTGACCAAGGACCCCGTCGGACACAAGGGCGCCCGGCTCACCAGCCAGGTCAGCCTGCCCGGTCGCTACCTCGTGTACGTGCCAAACGGGTCCATGAACGGCATCAGCCGCAAGCTGCCAGACACGGAGCGTGCGCGCCTGAAGAAGATCCTCAAGGAGGTGCTTCCGGATGACGCCGGCGTGATCGTGCGCACGGCCGCCGAGGGCGCGACCGAGGAGCAGTTGACGCTCGACGTGCAGCGTCTCACGAGCCAGTGGGCCGAGATCGACCACGCGGTGGAGACCCAGCAGGCGCCGGCCCTCCTGCACAGCGAGCCCGACCTCCTGATCAAGATCGTGCGCGACGTCTTCAACGAGGACTTCCAGAAGCTCGTGATCGACGGGGACGACGCGCTCGACACCATCTCGTCGTACGTCGGCGCCGTGGCGCCCGACCTGGTCGAGCGCATCGAGCGGTACGAGAGCCAGCGTGATTCCTTCGACGAGTACCGCATCTCGGAGCAGATCGAGAAGGCGCTCGATCGCAAGGTGTGGCTGCCATCCGGGGGTTCGCTGGTCGTCGACCGCACGGAGGCCATGACGGTCATCGACGTCAACACCGGCAAGTTCGTCGGTTCGGGGGGCAACCTCGAAGAGACGGTCACCAAGAACAACCTCGAAGCGGCCGAAGAGATCGTGCGTCAGCTGCGCTTGCGCGACATCGGCGGCATCATCGTGGTCGACTTCATCGACATGGTGCTCGAATCGAACCGCGACCTCGTGCTGCGCAGGGTGGTGGAGTGCCTCAGTCGGGACCGCACCAAGCACCAGGTCGCCGAGGTCACCAGCCTGGGCCTCGTGCAGATGACGCGCAAGAAGCTCGGCCTCGGTCTCGTGGAATCGTTCAGCGAGAACTGCGAGGTCTGCGCGGGGCGCGGCATCATCGTGCATCACGAGCCCGTCTTCAAGCATCGCCAGGAGTCCACGGGAGCCCCGCAGGGTGGCCAGCAGACCGTTCAGGGTGGAGCGACCAGCTCGCGCGGTCGCCGAGGCCGAGGCGGCTCGGGTGGCGTTCAGCCCATGAGCACGGCGCCCAAGAACGGGCACGGTCCCGGTGGCACGCACGCGATCACGGACGACGTGCGCAATGCCCTCGCGCAGATCGCCAAGAGCACGGTTCCGCATGTCGAGACGGCCGAGAGCGCCGAGGTGACCGGAGTGGTCACCGAGCACCGGAGCACGACGACGTCGGTCGCGGACACGTCGGCTCCCGGTGCGGACGATGCGGTGGATCAGGCGAGCGATCGCTCCGCCGAGATCTTGGACATCCCGCTGCCGGTGGCCAGGAGTGCGCGTGGCTCGCGTCGCGCCACCACCCAGGACGCCGAGCAGTTGCTCGACTCCGTCTTGGGCGCGCTTCCCGAACCGAAGCAGCCCGGCCAGGGGCGCGCGCGCGGTTCGCGCCGAGCCTCCAGCGCCGGAGTTGTCGTCACGCCGGGCGAATCTGCGGAGTAGTCGAGCGGCGGTCGCCCTCGGGGGGGCCGCCGCCCATCGGCGACCCGTCGAATCCGCTCGCCGCTCAGCGCTCGGCGGCGCGCCGCTTCTTCTCGGCCTGTGTGACCCGCAGACCCGCGGCCTGGAGCCGCCGCAGCAGTTCACGGCCGGACACCTCGGTGGCGCCGTGGGCGATCAACTCGGAGCGCCGTTCACGGGGCACGTCGTAGTGATCGTGGTCGAACGCTCGCGACGGAATGCCGGCGTGACGCGCGAAGGCATGCAGTTCATCCAGGGAGAGATCGCTGACAAGATGGGCCCAGACGGTGCCGTGGGCGGGCCAGATGGCCTCGTCGATCAGCACCGTCATGGGGCGATCATAAACGCGGGAGGTACGGATGCCGGACGCGATCACGAAGGCGATCACACGGCCGGGGGTGGGCCCCGCTTTCTGTGCCGCCCTGGGCGTTTTCGCTCTGCTGCTGGTGTCCAGCTTTCTTCGCTCCACGCTCGGGACCCTGAGCGCAATCGCACAGTCCGGTACCGCCGGACTCTCACCCCTGCAGATCTGGGCCGGCCAGCTGGTTGACTCGCTCACCGGTCCGTTGCCTTTTGCGGTTGGTGTCTTCCTGTGTTTCTGGCAGCTGGCACCCATCGCCCCGGTGCTGCGTCTCGCGCACGTGGTGACGCGTTCCGTTCTGGCAGCACTGCTCGGCGCCGCCGCGATGTGGATCGTCTTCGTGATCGTGCAGCTCGGTTCCGACATCGCCGCCGCGCCGTTCTCCTTCCACGCTCAGAGGGTCTTCGGCAGCCTCGGTGCCGATGCGGTGGGATTTCTGTTCAGCGCGCTGGGGGCGATGGTGGGCTACCTACCGTCGGTGGCCCTGGCGGCGATCCTGCTCTGGGGATGGCTCCAACGGCATCCCCCCGCCAGGCCGGTTCACGGCGCGCTTGACGAGGTTTGACCCATCCCGGTTTTTACCGGTATTGTTGCCCCTTGGTGTCCGTTGGGCTACGCCCGCGATGATGCGCCAAGACTTCCATTTTTCAGGTGAGGAACAACCGTGGTTTACGCAATCGTGCGCGCTGGTGGGCGGCAGGAAAAGGTCGAGGTGGGCACGATCGTGGTCCTCGACCGCATCAAGGCCGACAAAGACGGCAACATCCAGCTCTCCCCGGTGCTGCTGGTCGATGGTGACACCATCACGCACGACGCCAAGGCGCTCGCGAAGGTGACCGTCACGGCCGAGGTCATCACCGATCTGCGCGGACCGAAGATCGTCATCCAGAAGTTCAAGAACAAGACCGGGTACAAGAAGCGCCAGGGTTTCCGCGCCGACCTCACCCGCGTCAAGATCACTGGCATCAAGTAGCCCCACCCGCCTGAAAGGCTCGGACACAGACATGGCACACAAAAAGGGCGCATCCTCGTCGCGCAACGGTCGCGACTCGAACGCGCAGTACCTCGGCGTCAAGCGTTTCGGCGGACAGGTCGTCAAGGCCGGCGAAATCCTCGTCCGCCAGCGCGGCACGCACTTCCACCCCGGCGCGAACGTCGGTCGCGGTGGCGACGACACCCTGTTCGCTCTCGCGGCAGGCGCGGTCCAGTTCGGCACCAAGGGCGGTCGCAAGGTCGTCAACATCGTCGACAACAGCGTCACGGCGTAACAGTCTTCGGCTCTCTCGAGCCACCAGCGGCGAGCGAGCTTCGGCTCGCTCGACGCATTTAACGCACCGAACCACAGAATGCACGCGCAGCACAGGAGGAATGACTCATGGCGACATTCGTCGACCAGGTGACACTCCACCTGCGCGCCGGACACGGTGGCAACGGATGTGTGTCGGTGAAGCGGGAGAAGTTCAAGCCGCTGGCCGGTCCCGATGGGGGCAATGGTGGTCACGGCGGCGACATCATCCTGGTCGCCGATCCCCAGGTGACGACCCTGCTGGGCTATCACCGCGCACCCCACCGCGCAAGCGACAGCGGCGGCCCCGGGATGGGGGACCACCGTTCGGGCTATGCCGGCGAAGCGCTCGTGCTGCCGGTACCGGTCGGCACCGTGGTGTCGTCGGCCGAGGGTGAGGTGCTGATCGACCTCGATTCTCCCGGCCTCGAGTTCATCGTCGCCCCCGGCGGCCAGGGCGGCCTCGGTAACGCGGCACTCGCGAACACGAAGCGTAAAGCCCCCGGATTCGCCCTGCTCGGCACCGACGGCTGGGAGGGCGACGTCCGCCTCGAGCTGAAGACCGTCGCGGATATCGCGCTGGTCGGCTACCCGAGCGCCGGAAAGTCGAGCCTGGTTGCCGCCATGAGCGCGGCGAAGCCGAAGATCGCGGACTACCCGTTCACGACCCTGCATCCGAATCTCGGAGTCGTGGAGTCCGGCGAGACTCGGTACACGATCGCTGACGTCCCCGGTCTGATCGAGGGCGCCAGCGAGGGGAAGGGCCTCGGCCTCGAGTTCCTGCGGCACGTGGAGCGGTGCAGCGCGCTGCTGCACGTGCTCGACTGCGGCACCCTCGATCCGGGCCGCGACCCGATCAGCGACCTCGACGTGATCCTCGGTGAGTTGGCCGCGTATCCGGTGCCCGATGGGCAGACGCCTCTTCTCGAGCGCCCGCAGCTGATCGCCCTCAACAAGGTCGATGTTCCGGACGGTCGCGAGCTGGCCGAGTTCGTGAAGCCGGCCCTCGAGGAGCGCGGCTACCGAGTGTTCGAGATCTCCGCGGTCAGCCGCGAGGGGCTGCGCGAGCTGTCATTCGCACTCGCCGAGCTCGTGGAGGCCGACCGCGCCGTGAAGGCGGCGCTGCCGGTGCAGCAGCGGATCGTCATCCGTCCGCGTGCCGTGAACGCGGTCGAGTTCGTCGTCAAGCTCGAAGGTGGGACCGAACCGATCTACCGGATCATCGGTGCGAAGCCGGAACGGTGGGTGCAGCAGACCGACTTCGAGAATGAGGAGGCCGTTGGCTTCCTCGCCGACCGTCTGGCCAAGTTGGGCGTCGAAGACGAGCTGTTCAAGGCAGGCGCCGTGCCCGGATCAACCGTCATGATCGGTGCGGGTGCCGGCGTCGTGTTCGACTGGGAACCGACCCTCACCTCCGCCGCCGAGCTCATCACCAGCCCCCGCGGGACCGACTCGCGGTTCGACGACAACCGCCGCGCGACCCGTGGCCAGCGCCGCGAGGAGTACTTCGAGCGCATGGATGCCAAGGCCGCTGCCCGCGCCGAGCTGGCTGCCGAACGCGAGGCCGGCATCTGGACCGAGGACGCGGGCACCTGGGACGCTGCGGATACCGATGCCGAGGATGGCGCCGGCGAGGGCGAGCGATGACCGAGGTGCCACCGCGCACCTTCCGTCCCGCGGTTCTGGGAGCCCGGCGCATCGTCGTCAAGGTGGGCTCCTCGTCGATCAGCGGGGAGAACGCAGGCCAGATCGCGCCCCTCGTGGATGCCCTGGCCGCCGCGCATGCTCGGGGCGTCGAGGTGATCCTGGTGTCATCGGGTGCCATCGCGACCGGGATGCCGTACCTGCACGTGGAGTCGCGCCCGACCGACCTCGCCACCCAGCAGGCGGCGGCCGCCGTCGGCCAGAACGTGCTGATCTACCGCTATCAAGACAGCCTGGATCGTTTCGACATCGTCGCCGGCCAGGTGCTGCTCACGGCGGGCGACTTGGAGAACCCGACCCACCGCAGCAACGCCCAGCGCGCCATGGAACGGCTACTCGGTCTGCGGATCCTGCCCATCGTGAACGAGAACGACACCGTCGCCACCCACGAGATCCGCTTCGGTGACAACGACCGACTTGCCGCATTGGTGAGCGAGCTGATCGGCGCCGAACTGCTCGTGCTGTTGAGTGACGTCGATGCCCTCTACACGCGTCCTCCGCACGAACCCGGCGCGCGCCGCATCCCGAATGTGCCGTTCGAGGACGATCTCGCGGGGGTCGAGCTGGGCGATATCGGATCGGCCGGGGTCGGAACCGGGGGAGCGGGCACCAAGATCGCTGCCGCTAAACTCGCGGCGGCCTCCGGAACGCCCGTTCTGCTCGCCTCGACCGGCAATGTGGCTGCTGCCCTTTCCGGCGAGGTCACCGGCACCTGGTTCGAGGCGGCCGAACGGCGTTAGGCCGCGAGTTCGCGCTCCCTGTCCACCTCGCGTTGCGGCGACGGGATCAGGGGGGTGGCCAGCGCGGGCGCGATGGCGATCAGCGCGAAGGCGGCCGGGAAGCCGACAAGGCCGATGAGTGCTCCCACCGCCGGCGCCACGATCGCCGAGCCGAGGTACTGCCCGGTGTTCTGGCCGCCGAGAGCTCGTCCCGACCAGTGCGGCCCGGCGAACTCGGCGACCGCCGTGAAAGCGAGCCCATTGTCGGCGACGCTGATGCAACTGGCGAGCACGTAACACAGTGCGGCGGCAACACCCCACTGCAGGGCCCCGGATGCCGCGGTGAGCAGGAGGAACAGGATCCCCACCAGGGCGACCCAGCGCAGCGGGCGCAGACGACTGCCCACCGTGTCGCTGAGGACTCCGACGGCGACGCGGCCCCCGGCTCCGAGCAGCTGCGCGACGGCGACGACGATGCCCGCAGCCAGAGCCGACCAGTGCAGGTCCACCACGAACCAGACCAAGCCGAAGGTCGACAGGGTGAACTGCGGGACGACCAGCAGGATCGACACCAGGTGGATGCGCAGCAGGGTGTTGTCTCGTCGATACGGGTTATCGCTCTGCCCGGCGACTCGCACGCGCTCCGGGCGCGGCGGATCCACGATGGCGATCAGGCAGGCCACCGCACTCACCCCGACCAGAATCGCGCCGAACACCAGCGACGGAGCGATCACGTTGCCGGCAACCAGCGGCGGGATCGCCAGGGCCGCGACGGCGACGCCCAGCGGCTGACACGACTGACGGATTCCCATCGCGAGGCCGCGACGCTCTTTGGAGAACCATCCGACCACGATGCGCCCGCTCGCGACGTTGGTCGACGCGGCTCCGATCCCCGCGACGACCAGGGTGACGCCGAGTGGTCCATAACTGGTGGCGAAGCTCGCGGCGATCATGGCGAGCGTGGTGACGGTAAGACCGATCACGAGCATTCGGCGCTCGCCCCAGCGGTCGGTGGCCGCACCCCAGGCGATCAGTGCCAGCATCACGCCGACGCTGGGCGCGGCGGCGAGCAGTCCGGCCTGCGCCAGGGTGAGACCGCGCACGGTGTGCAGCAGGGGGATCAAGAACGCGGGCGTGGAGGTGACGACGGTCGTCGACGCCTGGGCGAACACGACGACCACGAGCATCACCCACGGTCGCGGCACGCGCACACCCCGGGCGGGGAGGGCCAATGACGTCGACACTCCGACAAGCCTAGGCGCGCCGCCGATGTCGCACGGCTCCGACCGTTCGAATCGAGGTCATGGCGGAGGGGACGTCCTAGAATCTCTGCATGTCCGAGACCCTGCTCGCGCCCCGATCGCTCGATGACAAGCTGGATGCCGCCCGCCGCGCGTCGATCGTGCTCGCGACCACCGCATCCGGTCAGAAGGATGCGGGCCTCGAGGCGATCGCCGCCGCGGTCGAGAGCAACGCCGCGCGCATCCTTCCCGCCAACGAACTCGACCTGGCGAACGCTCGCGACAATGAGCTCAGCGTCGGGATGCAGGACCGACTGCGGCTCGACGCAGCGCGTCTCGCGAGTCTCGCCGCGGCCGTGCGCGAGGTGATCGCGCTGCCGGACCCGGTGGGCGGTGTCGTGCGCGGTTCGACCCTCCCGAACGGCCTGCTGCTCAGCCAGGTTCGTGTGCCATTCGGGGTCGTCGGCGCGATCTATGAGGCTCGCCCCAACGTCACGATCGATATTTCGGCGCTGGCGCTGAAGAGCGGCAACGCGGTCGTCCTACGCGGCGGTTCAGCGGCCGAGAACACCAACCGCGTGCTCGTCGATCTTCTGCAGGAGGCGCTGGAGAGCGTCGGGCTGCCGGCGGCCGCGGTGCAGACGATCGACGAGTTCGGGCGCGGCGGCGCGACGTCCCTCATGCAGGCGCGCGGCAAGGTGGACGTGTTGATCCCGCGCGGCAGTGCGCAGCTGATCGACACCGTCGTGCAGGAGTCCAAGGTCCCGGTGATCGAGACCGGGGCCGGAGTCGTTCACGTCTTTCTCGATGAGAGCGCGGAGCTGCAGATGGCGATCGACATCGCCGTCAATGCGAAGGTGCAGCGTCCGAGCGTGTGCAACGCGCTCGAGACCCTGCTGGTGGATGCCCGCGCGGCCGAGCGGCTGCTCCCGCCGGTGCTCAGCGCGCTTCGCTCCCAGGGCGTCACCGTGCACGCCGACGAACGCACGCTGGCTATTTTCGCCGACGGGGTCCCGGCCACGGACGAGGACTGGGCGACCGAGCACATGAGCCTCGACCTCTCGGTCGCGGTCGTCGAGGACTTGGATGCTGCGCTCGCGCACATCCGTCGCTATTCGACCCACCACACCGAGTCGATCGTCACCAATGATCTGGCGCGCGCCGAGCGATTCCTCGCCGAGGTGGATTCTGCGGTGGTCATGGTCAACGCCTCCACTCGTTTCACCGACGGTGGCGAGTTCGGCTTCGGCGCGGAGGTGGGCATCTCGACACAGAAGCTGCACGCGCGGGGCCCGATGGGTCTGTCGGAACTGACCAGCACCAAATGGATCGTGCGCGGCACGGGCCAGGTTCGCAGCTAGCGCTCGATAGGATCAAGGAATGTCTTTGCTTTCGGTGCTCGCCCAAGAAGCTCCCGCGACTCTCGTGATGCCCAACTGGGCCTTCCCGTTGATCGCCGCCGCCATTTTCACCACCCTGGGCTTCATCACGTGGAGCTACCGTGACGTCGCCAACCGACACACCACCAAGGTGGATGAGCACGCCGATCACTCCGACGCCGGACACGGCCACCACTAGATCGCACCGCGCGTGAGCGACACGGTCAGTGGCGTCGGTCGGCGTCGGCGGCTCGGCGTCATGGGCGGCACTTTCGACCCGATCCATCACGGCCACCTCGTTGCCGCGAGTGAGGTTGCGCAGCGCTTCGAGCTCGACGAGGTCATCTTCGTTCCCGCGGGGCAGCCGTGGATGAAAGAGGATGTCAGCCTCGCCGAGCACCGGTACCTGATGACGGTCATCGCGACGGCATCGAACCCGCGGTTCACCACGAGCCGCGTCGATATCGATCGGGGCGGCCCGACCTACACGATCGACACCTTGCGCGAACTGCGGCAACTGCATCCGGAATCCGAGCTGTTCTTCATCACCGGAGCCGACGCGGTGGCCCAGATCGTGGAGTGGAAGGACGTCGACGAGCTCTGGGAATTGGCCCATTTCGTGGCCGTCTCACGTCCGGGTCACCCCTTGAGTATTCGCGGATTACCCGAGCAAGGCGTAAGCTCACTTGAGGTACCCGCCCTGGCGATCTCATCCACTGATTGCCGATCGCGAGTCGACCGGGGTTACCCGGTGTGGTATTTGGTCCCCGACGGTGTTGTTCAGTACATCTCCAAGCACCACCTCTACCGGAGTAGGACATGACGACATACCAGGAACCACCGTTGCACTCGCGACGTGCAGCACGCCAAGGCGAGCGCGCCGACGGCGCGGCTTTACCCATGTCGTCGACTGAATCCGTCGAGCAGGCCATTGCCTCCGGCGTTGCGGAGCCGCTCAACTACGCCACGACAAGTCGACCGCCGCTTCCGCAGTACGACGCGCAGAACCTGCGTCCGCGTCGAAGCGTCGAGTCCACCGATCGCGGAGATCTCCCGCCAACGGAGGCCCTGGCGACCCAGGACGCTCCGAGCTACCGCACACGCGACTACAGCCCCGAGGGTCGTCGGGCCACGCCGAGTTGGGCGCCGCAGTTCGGTGGGGTGGGCGACGACGGGAACGTCGAGTTCCGCACACAGGGTCGCGAGAGCGTTCCGACGGATGCCGCAGTGCTGTCGTCAGAGCCGGTTCCGGCTGACCGCGCCTTGGAGCCGGTGATCCCCGCACTGTCGCTCGGCGAGCACACCATGACGCGCCGCGAGTTGCGGGCTCTCCGCGAGGCCGGACTGATCACCGACGTCACCGATCTGTCGCTTCCGGTCGTCTTCCCGGTCGCCGCGGACTCGGTTGTCGCGCAACCCGCTGTGGCAGAGCCTGCCGTCGCCGAGCCCGTCGTCCCGGAACCGGAGGCGACTGCCGCGGTCGCACCGATCGCCGTTCCGATTCCGCTTGTCCCGCCGGCTCCGCAGCCGTCGAGCAGACTGAACTCGGCCTTGGCCGAGTTCGATGCCCTCGCGGCCGGACGTGAGCCGGTCATCCAGGAGGCCGATGCTCCCGCGCCGATCCCCGGGCGTCGTGCCGCCGCTGCGCGTGATTCCGACCTCGCCCAGGCCGGTTCGGCGAGTGCACCGGCGCCGGCCGCCAGTACGCTTCCGGAATCGACCGAGACCCTGTCGGCGTTCGACGCGCTCTTTCAGCCGCCGTCGGTCGCCGTGGCCTCGGTCGTCGCGGTTCCTGTCGACCAGGATGCCCCGCAGCAGGATGTGCTCGAGGCCGAGCTGATCGACATGGGGCACGAGACCGACCCGTCTGGTCCCGCCGTCACCGCGCTGGCCTCTCCGCTGGACTCACTGTTCTCCGTGCCGGCGCCGCAGGGTTCTCCCGCGCCCGTTCCGCCGCCGCACGACGCCTCGACTCCGGCGTCCGAGCCGGCTGTCGGACACTGGTCGATCCAGTCCGACATCGATGATGCCGAGCAGATCAACGAATCCACCATTTCCCGGAGTATCGGTTCGGGAAACAGCGCGATCACCACGAGCGCTCTCGTCTTGCCCTCGATTCCCGATCACGGCATCTCCGTCCCACTGGGCGACGGGAGTCAGGTGCTGCTGACCGGCTCGATCAGCCTTCCTGACAGCCTCTCGATGTCGGGGGCGATGCCGTCGCAACTGGATGTGGTCGACATGGACCACCTGCTCGACCCGGGCGACAAGCAGCTCGCGTCGACGGATTCGGCGCCGGTTCGGGCGATCCGCGCCGTCAGCACGCACACCGCGACGGGCGGAATCATCGCCCCCGCGAAGCCGAAGGGCACTCGCGGGTTCACCATCTTGATCATTGCCGCATCGACCATGGCGGTCGTCGTCGTGGGTCTGCTCATCGCCGGCCTCGTCTCGGGCACGCTCTAAGAGCGTGGCGCGGACTTTCGAAGGAAACTGTGACTGCATCTGAACACGCGCGCGACCTCGTGCGCATCGCGGCGATCGCCGCCGACTCCAAGCAGGCGGAAGATCTGGTGGCGCTCGACGTCTCCGGTCCTCTGCCGCTCACCGATATCTTCCTGCTGGCCAGTGGACGCAACGAGCGCAACGTGCTCGCGGTGGCGTCCGAGGTGGAGGACAAGCTCAACGAGGCCGGTGCGAAGACCCTGCGGCGCGAGGGCCGAGCCGAGGGCCGATGGGTGCTGTTGGACTTCGGTGACCTGGTGGTGCACGTCTTCCACGAGGAGGACCGCATGTACTACTCGCTCGAACGCCTGTGGAAGGACTGCCCCACCGTTCCGCTCGGCCTCCCGATTCCCTCGGCGGCCGAATCCGCCTGAGGGACGCCGCTCCTGCGGCCTCTCGGCGTCACTCGAAGGTGGCGTGCACCCGGTCCCACCAGGCGTCGGAGACGGGTCGTGCCTGCTCCGCCAGCTGGATGCCGCGCTCCCGCGTCGCGTCGCGCGCATCCCAGACGCGGCGAACCGTGTCAGCACCGCGCCCGTCGAGGGCGGCTGTCAGCGGGAGGATCGCGGACTGGCCGAAGGAGCCAAGCGCCCCCCGGAGTTTGACGTCGGTGTACTCGTCGACCGGGATGCCGATCGTGGGAACACCCCCGGGCCCCGCGAACACCGCCGGGTGGTAGCGGCTGCTCACCACCAGGGCCGCTCCGCGGGCGAGATGCGCGCTGCTCGGGACGTCGGTGGTCGGCGCAATGCGCACGCGTGAGGTGCGCAGCCGCGCCGCGACCGCATCATGCACCGCCGAATCGCCGCGGGAGTCGTGATCCCGCATCGAGGCGAAATGGGCGTGGAAGACCAGCTCCAGTCCGGTCTGCTCGGCCACCTCGTCGAGGAGACTCGCGTAAGCCGTGATCGCGATGTCGGGGTCGACATCCCCGACATGGCGGGCGAGGGTGATCAGAGCGTATGGTTCCGCCTCGATGACAGCCGCCTGCTCTCGACCGTCGGCGAGGAAGCTGGCATCATCGACCGTCTGCTGGGCCCGCTCCGCGGGGACGCCCATGCTCGCGACGAGGGCGGCGGAGCTCGATTCGCGGAGGCCGACCAACCGAGCGGAGTCGAGCATCCTGGCCACCGTGTCTCGACCGTCACCGCCGAGAACCGGGCCGATCGTCTGACCGCTCAGCACGAACGGGCGGGCGTGCTCTGCGGCGATCCGGGCGAGGGTCGCGCGCTCGACGATATGCGTCGGCCACACGCTGGAGAGGTTGCCGCCCCCGGTGACCAGCACGCCGTCGGCGTCGGCAACCAGCGCCCCCAACTCCTGAGCTGAGCCGCCCCGCCCGAGCGGGAGAACCGCCTCAACGCCGTAGCGTTCGGCCGTGTCCGTCGGGTTCGAGGAGATGGCCGTGATCCGATCGACCCCCCGCCGTCGCAGCTGCCGGACCGCCTCGTCGAACATCGCTTCATCGCCGATGTGGATCATGTCGTCGAGGGGGCCGATGTCACCGATGAGCACCAGGTGCATGGAGGAGTCCGATTCTGTCAACTTCGTGAATGATCAGCATGCTGACGTTACGATCAAATGAAGGTGGTCAGCTCAGCCGCATGACGCCCGGAAGGAACACGAACGCCATGGGTATTCAAACATCGCTTGACGCGGTCGCGCAGTCGGAACGACTCATCGATGCCATGCGCCTCGCCGACGACCTCGCATTCGAGGCCAATCGCGACGGGGGAACGCGCACCATCCGGGTGCTGTCCAACGCGCTCGACACCGACGACAGCCTCGTGGCGATCGCGGCGACCCATGCCCTCGGCCAGGTCTTCGATGAGCAAGTCGACGTCGTGCTCTCCGGCCTGCTGTCCGATGATCGACGCTATCTGCGCGAGCACGGCGCCTGGGCACTCGGATCGCGGCTTCCCCGCTACGACACGATCGGGCGCCTCATCGCCCTCGTCGCCGACGGGGGCTTCTCCGGCATGCTCGCTCAGCGCACGCTCGAGCAGTGGTCGTCGTCCGCATCCGCCCACGTCGCGATCGGATTGGAGGGTGCGCTGTTGGGCGTTCGGGAGCCCGAGCGACGTGCTCGCCTGGTCGAGACGCTCGGGCTGGATCGCCACCGCATGGCGACCCTCCCGCTGATCCGGATCGCTCAGGACCCAGCGGAAGACGAGCGCGTCCGCGTCGCCGCGGTCTCCGCGCTTGGTCAGCGCCATGGCGACCTCGAGCTCGCCAGCATCCTGGACGAGCTCGCCGACGACGAAGGGGCGCTGGCCTCCGTTGCCCGTCTTGCTCTCGTCGACCTGTGGGCGGGGATCGAGGCGCGCGACACCTCTCGCTCCGGTCTCACCGTCGCCCAACTCTTCCTGCACGCCGACATCGACGCGCGTCTCACCCAGGCGGGCAGCGGCGACAACGGTGGCATCGCCACGCTGTTGGTGCGCCTCGGTGACGCCCTGGTGGCATCCGGAGGCGCCGAGGGTGGCGTCGAGCGGGTGATCACGATGTCACGCGGCTCGGTCTCCGACGCCCTCGACAGCATCGTGGATGTCGGGGCCGCCGCATCCGGACACCTCTACGGGCGCGTTCCGTTGCTGACCTCACCGGTCGCATCGGCAGACGCCTGGGCACTCCGCGTGGCGGCGCGGCGCGGCATCCGCCGGATCCTGCGCGCCGCCGGTGGTGTCGACATGCTGCACCTGCGGATGGCCGATGTCGGCAGCCTCGCCGCGGCGGATGTCGCGCGCGAGCTGGACATCCCGGTCGTCTTCACGGTGGCGCCGGACCCCCACGCCGTCATCCAGTCGCTCGATCTCTCGGGGGCGCTGAACCGCGCCAACTTCGGCGAGGTCGACGAAGCCGATCACTTCTGGTTCCGCGGCAGACTCGTTCAGCGACTTGCGGGGAATGCCGCTCACACGGTTCTCTTCCCCCGTCATCACCTCCAGCGTGACATGCGCGAGCTGCTCGGCATCGACATCACCGCGCACCCGGAGCGGCACAGCATCGTTCCCGAGGGCATCGACCTCGGAGTGGTGGACGCTGCCGTCTCGGAGGCCGCTGACCTGGCGGCCGGACGCCCCGCGACGGCGCCGCTCGCGCAACTCGCCGAGCTGCTGGAGCAGCTGCCGGCCGAGAGGAGGGGGCTGCCACTGTTCGTCAGTGTCGGGCGCTTCCACCGGGTGAAAGGCATGTCGACCATCGTCGAGGCCTGGGCTCACGGTCCGTTGGCCGCGCAGGCGAACCTGCTGGTCATCGGTGGATCGCTCACCGAACCCTCATCGGACGAGCGTGAACAGCTCGACGCGATCGACCGGATTGTTCCGCGCGATTCCCGCTCCGAACACGGGCTGCTGTTGCCGGGCCATCAACCCAACGATGTCGTCGCGCGCTGGGTCGCCGCGGTGCGATTCGGCGTGCCCGGACGTGCGGCCCCGCGCGGCGTGTACGTCTGCGGCAGCGTCAAGGAGGAGTTCGGCATCGCGCTCCTCGAGGCGATGGCCTCCGGCCTGGTTGTCGTGGCCCCGGATGGCGGTGGCCCCGCCACCTACGTCACGCAAGGCGACACCGGTTTTCTCACGCGCACCTGGGACGTCGCGGCGCTTCGCGGCGCGATGGCCGAGGCGCTGGCCGCGGCATCCGGCGAGACCACGGATGAGCGCGCGGATCGCTCCCGGGAAACGGTCTCCGCCAGCTTCACCATCCAGGCGATGGCGAACACCCTCGCGGGCGTCTACGAGACCGTCAACATCGAGGAGAACCAGTTGCGCGAAACGCCGGCGGCCGCCCGGTGACGCTGCTGGTCATCAGCCCCGATTACGCCTCGCACCTGCTGCCACTCGCCACCCTCGCGACGGCGTGGCGTGACCGTGGAGAGCGGGTGGTGGTGGCCACGGGGGAAGCAACCGCATCCATCGTCGCGTCCTTCGGTTTCGAACGCGTCGAACTGCGCCTCGGGCGCGGCTCGAACCCCGGGACGATCCGGGCCGAAGAACAGCCGGAGGAGGAGGACGACTCGCTGCGCGGTTTCTTCGAAGCCACTCGCCGCGGGATGGTCCCGACGCTCGCGTATCAGGCGCAGGAGCGGCTGACGGATCTCATGTGGCAACCGGTCGAGACGGCCCGGGCCGTGCAGGACGTCGTCCACTCCGTCGGCGCCGACGCGATCCTCGTCGACCACCTGGCCTTCTCGGCGCGACTGGCACTGGATGCCGCCCGCGTGCCGTACGCGGACGTCGTGCTCGGGCATCCATCGGCGCTGCCGGTCGGCGACGAGCTCTACGGTTTCCCGCCCGAGTGGCCGGACGCGTTCGCGCCCGACCCGCAGCAGCTTGCCGAACTGCGAGCACTCTGCGCCCGCGTGAGCGTGAACTTCACGGCCGAGTGGAACTCCGCCCTCGCCGAGCTGGACCCACTGGCGTCCCCCTCGGCAGACGCCTTCGCCGGCCACGGCCCGCTGCTGCTGTTCAACTACCCGCGGGAACTCGCCGATCCCGGACGGGAACGGATGCTGCCGCCGCACGCCTTCCTCGGATCCGCTGTGCGCGGCGAGGCACCGGATCCGGAGGTGGATGCCTGGCTCGCGGCGACCGGCGACGTCCCCTTCGTCTACCTGAGCTTCGGCAGCTTCCTCTCCGTACGGGGTGACGTGCTCGCGCGGGTCTGCGCCGCGATCCGCGCCGTCGGCGTCCGCGCCGCGGTGGCGGTGGGCTCCGCCGACCGCGCGGATCTCGGCGAGCTGCCCGGCGACTGGTTGGTTCGCGAGTTCCTGCCGCAGGTCACCCTGCTCGGCCGCGCGGCTCTTGCCGTGACGCACGGCGGCAACAACAGCGTCACCGAGGCGGTCACCGCCGGTGTGCCGATGCTCGTGCTGCCCTTCTCCACCGATCAGTTCGCCGGCGCGCGAGCCGTGCAGCGTGCCGGCGTCGGCGAGGTGCTCGACCCGAACGGGGCGACGGTCGAGCAGCTCGAAGCAGCACTCCGGCAGCTGCTGAGTGCCGACCGCACGCGCTCGCAGACGCTGGCGGCCTCGCTTCAGGAGACGCCGGGCAGGGAGCGTGCCTTCGCCGCGCTCTCCTCCTCGACCAGCTGACGCATCCGCTCCCGGTCGCCGGAGGCGTCGCGGTAGCGCGCCGCAAGGGCGGCGTTGCGGTCGTACTGCTCGCCCTCTCGAAGCTGCGTCGCGTGATGCATCGCGAACACCGCACCCGGATGCCGCCGCGGCGGTTCGCCGAGAAGCGACTCGTGCGCGAGGTACCAGGCGGCATCCTCGAAACCCCAGCCGCGGAAGCGCTCGTCCTGACCGCCGTGGGCCCACCACGTGCGGGGCGTGGTCACGTAGACACCCGAGCAGGCGCCAGCGACGAGTTCATAGTCGCAGTCGGTCGGGATCGTCCCCTCCAGCAGCTGCTCGGTTCCGCGCGCGCCGAGCCAGTGGTATTCGCTGTACGGCAGGTGCACGAGGCCCGAGTCCGCGGCGGCGAGGATCGCGGCACCGAGGGCCGTCGGCTCCGGGAAGGTGTCGGCATCGCTGATGACGACGACCTCATCCGGGTCCATGATCTCCGCGATGCCGAGGTTGCGACAGCGCGCCAGGTTGAACAGCTCGTCGTCAGAATCGACGGAAATGATCCGGGCATCCGGAAGCGCCCGACGGTACCAGTCGATGACCCAGTCATAGGCGGGTTCGCGCGTCGGCGTGCGGCGCCAGGGGACGATGACAGTGACCATGCTCAGAGCCTAAGCTGCGCGCGGGGTCGGTCTGCGCTGCAGCCAGGGCCGCAGCGCGCGCGTGACCATGGGCAGGGCGAAATAGGTCATGATCGGCGTCAACGTCAGCACCGAGACCAGCGCCCGTGACCACAGCGGCCAGTCCGCCAGGAGCGTGCCCCAGAGCGCGTTCGCGCCGAGGCTCAGCGGGTAGAAGACGATGAAGATCGAGATCATCTGCTTCCAGCGCGGGGGAGCGAATGGCGTGCCGGCCTCGATCACCTCGACGCTCGATGGCTCATCGAACCAGCCTTCGATGCCGGTCCGACGCTCCATCCGCGCGTCCTCCACGAGACCGTGCGCTGATGCCACCCACCAGGCCCGCTCGGGCGATGCCTCCCAGGAGGCCAGGCTCTCGGCATCCGCGAACCGGAAGAGCATGTGCCACTCGGGGCTCGAGGGGTCGGGCCTGATCCACCCGGAACCGAGGTAGCCGGGACTCGTGCTCAACAGGTCCTGACCGGCGCGCGCCCAGGCGGCGACCTCCCTCGCGCGCTCGGGGTCGACAGTGCGCGTGATGGAGATGGTGATCGGTTCGCCGTTCATAAGCCCATCCTCCCGGGTGAGAGGGCGGGTGTGGATGTAGTAACCTAGTCCAGTTGCCCGCAAGGGTTACGGGTCTGTGGCGCAGCTGGTAGCGCACCTGCATGGCATGCAGGGGGTCAGGGGTTCGAATCCCCTCAGATCCACCAA
>JABBOD010000084.1 GCA_019351995.1 Acidobacteriota bacterium | reverse complement strand
CAGTTCGGCCGGCGGCAGCCCCCCGCCCGGCCGCACGGAGCGCACGTTCGCCTCCGAGATGACATCTCCGGCCTTCACGGTGGTGGTCACATAGAGCGAAGGACGGAGCCGAAGGGACTCATTCTCGGCGGTCGAGGCCCAGACGTCGGCGGAGCCCAGGGCTCGCACGGCTGCGTCCGAGGCCTCAACAAGCTGAGCGAGTTCGTGCGGTTCGAGCGAGAAGGCACTGTCCACGCCGCCGTCGGCACGCGCCAGAGTGACGTGCTTCTCGATGACGCTCGCGCCAAGCGCGGCGGCCGCAACGGAGACGCCGATACCGAGCGTGTGGTCGGAGAGACCGACCTTGCAGCCGAACATCTCTGCCATGACCGGCATTCGGCGCAGGTTGGCGTCATCGGGGATCGCGGGGTAGGAACTCGTGCACGCCAGCAGGGTCAGGTCGGTGCAACCGCCAGCCCGAGCGGCTTCGACGGCCGCCGCGACCTCGCCGATCGACGCGGTGCCGACGGAGACGATCATCGGCTTACCGGTGCGCGCCACCTGCTCGATGAGTGGGGTGTCGACGATCTCAAGGGAGGCGATCTTGTAGAGCGGCACGTGGAGAGACTCCAGAAAATCCACCGCGGTCTCATCGAAGGGCGTGCTGAATGCGATCATTCCCAGTTCACGAGCGAGCGAGAAAATCGGCTCATGCCACTCCCACGGCGTGTACGCCTCCTGGTACAGGCTGTACAGGGTGCGATCGCCCCACAGCTCGTGCCCGGTGCTGACTCGGAACGCCGGGGTGTCGACATCGAGAGTGATCGTGTCGGCCGTGTAGGTCTGAATCTTCACCGCCCCCGCTCCCGCCGCAGCCGCGGCACGCACGATGTCGAGCGCACGGTCGAGCGAGCCGTTGTGGTTGCCCGAGATCTCGGCGACGATCAGGGGAGCACGGTCGGGGGAGGTGCGCGGCATGGTGACGTCTTTCCTCGGGATGCGGGGTCAGGAGAGGGCGGTGTGAAGCAACTCGATGACCCGGTCCTGGTCATCGGAGGCTAGATCGGCATACATGGGAAGCGAGATCTCTTCGCGGTAGTACTGCTCGGCGACCGGGCATTGGCCGCGCTGGTAGCCCAGATCTTCAAAGACCGGGTGCCAGTACGCGGGGATGTAGTTGACCTGCACCAACACCCCGTTCTCCCGCAGGAAGTCGAAGACGCGCCGTCGCTGCCCGTCGCCGACGCGAACCGGGTACAGGTGCCACATCGGGTCGACCTCGTCACGTTTGGTCGGGAGGGTGAGTAGGTCCAGGTCGGCCAGCCCCGCGGCGTAGCGCTCGAACACGGCGGTGCGCTTGCGCTTGAAATCGGCCAGTCGGGACAACTGGTTGAGCCCGAGCGCGCAGAGTACGTCGGGCAGCCGGTAGTTGAGGCCGAAGGACTGTACCTCCTGGTGCCACGGTCCCTCGTCGGGGTAGCGCAGTTCGGCGGGATCACGCACGAGCCCGTGAGATCGGAATCGACGGGCACGCTCCACCAACGCGGCATCGGGAGAAACGACGGCACCGCCCTCACCGCTGGTCATGTTCTTGGTGGGGAAGAAGGAGAAAGCGGTGACGTCGGCGATGCTGCCGACCTCACGGCCACGGGAGAGTGAGCCGATCGCATGCGCGGCATCTTCCAGGAGCAGGGCTCCCGAGCCGTGTGCGATCTCGAGGAGCGCGTCCAGTTCCGCCGGGTGCCCGGCGTAGTCGACCGCCGCAACTACAGCAGTTCGGTCGCTGATGAGGGCGGCAACGGCCTCGGGGTCGAGGTTGCCGGTGTCGGGCTGGATATCGGCGAAGGTCACGGTGGCGCCCTCGGCGATGGCCGTCGCGGCGGTGGCCACGAACGTCAGGGGGGTCGTAATCACCTCGTCGCCGGCCTTAACGCCGAGCGCCGCGTATGCGGCGTGCAATGCGGACGTTCCGGAGTTCACGACGGCAGCATCGGGCGTGGTCGCGACAGTGGCGATGGCCCTCTCGAACTCGCCGACCTTCGGCCCGATCGTCAGCCAATCGCCGCGCAGAACTTCGACGACCGCCTCGATATCCTGCTCGTTGATCGACTGCCGACCGTAGGGGATCGTCATCTCAGTCGAGGGTTTCGAGCAAGTTCTGGATGTCCGCGGGAGTCAGCCACAGGTCGTTGGTGTTGGATCGGTAGGCGAACCCGTCGGGCAGTGGGCTGCCTGCGGGGACGGTATAACCGCCCCAGTTCGCGATGGTGGGGAGGACCACATAGCGGTTCTCCAGCAGAAGGGTGCGCCTGCTGTCGTCTTCGGAGATCATCTCTTCGTGCAGCTTCTCGCCGGGGCGGATGCCGATCTCGTGGGTCTTCGAGCCCGGCGCGACCGCCTCGATCAGGTCGACGAGCTTCATGCTCGGGATCCGCGGCACGTAGAGCTCACCACCTGACATCTGATCGAAGGAGTCGACCACGAACTGCACGGCTTGGGGCAGCGTGATCCAGAAGCGGGTCATGCGGTCGTCCGTCACGGGAAGCGACTCGCCGGCGGCGGCCAGCTTGCGCCAATACGGGATGACCGAGCCGCGACTGCCCATCACGTTGCCGTACCGCACCACGCTGAAGCGAGTCACGTATCCCGATGCGTAGTGGTTCGCCGACTGGAAGAGCTTGTCGGCCGCGAGCTTGGTGGCGCCGTACAGGTTGAGCGGGCTCGACGCCTTGTCCGTCGACAGCGCGACGACTTTCTTGACCTGAGCGTCGATCGCAGCCTCGACGACATTCTGTGAGCCGATGATGTTGGTCTTGACGAACTCGAAGGGGTTGTACTCCGCCGTGTCGACCTGTTTGAGGGCGGCGGCGTGCACCACGTAGTCGACGTTATGCATCGCTCGGGTCAGCCGGAACTGGTCGCGGATGTCCCCGATAAACCAGCGCAGTCGGGGGTCATCTGCGAACAGTTGACGTGCTTCGTACTGCTTCAGCTCGTCGCGGGAGAAGATCACGATACGGCGCGGGTTCAGGTTGTCGAGGGCGTAGCGGATGAACGCCTTCCCGAACGAGCCGGTCCCCCCGGTGACGAGGATCGATGACCCCTCTAGAATTGACACAACAGCCTCCGGTGGGAAATGTACAAAATGAGCGCGCCCTGCTTCGGCGGCAAACCCATCGACCAGGATAACGACTCTCTCGGGGCATGGTCCGACGGCGGCGCGACGACCGAACCAGGGCCAGACACAGAGGAGACCCGATGAAGGTGGTGTTGCGCGCCGATGCGAGCCGCTCTCGCGGCTCGGGACACGTCATGCGCTGCTTGACCCTTGCGGAGGCCCTCGTCGCCCGTGGGCACATCGTTCATCTTGCGGTCACGATGGAAGGCATCCCGTGGTTGACCGCGGCCGTCGCCGCGACCGGCCTGCCGCTCCTCGAGGTAGCGCCGAACGAACTCAGTGCGGATGCTGTGCTCTCGGTCGATCCGGACTGGGTTGTTGTCGACTCGTACGAGCTGCCAGCCGAAGAGATCAGTAGCCTCAACTTGCGGGTGCCCGTCTTGGCCATCGTCGACGGAGAACTGCGCAGCATCGTGGCGTCGCTGTACCTCGAGCAGAACCTGGGCTCCGACGAGCTCGACTTGGCAATCCCGTCGGGCGGACGGCTGCTCGCCGGCGGGAAGTACGCGCTGATCAGGGATGCCGTGCTGCGGGAACGGCGTCCTGATCCCTGGGCCCTGTCGGGAACCCCCCGCGTTGTCGCGGTCCTCGGTGGGACCGACCCACTCGGCATGATCGTGCCGGTCGCAACACAGCTCGCTTCACTGTCCGTGCCGACCGAACTGACCCTCGTCGCGGCCGCTGAATGGCACGAGGAGGTCGCGCGCGTGATGGCCGCGCGCCCGGACGCGCGAATCGTCCCGCCCTCCTCTGGAGTGGCGTCGTTGCTCGGCGCCGCGGATGTGGTGGTTTCCGCAGCCGGAACCAGTGCGTGGGAGATCTGCACGCTTGGACTTCCGTCTGTGTTGATCGCGGTCGTTGACAATCAAACGGGTTCGTTGCATCGGATGACGGCCGAGGG
>JABBOD010000008.1 GCA_019351995.1 Acidobacteriota bacterium | reverse complement strand
CGGTGCGCATCGTGCTCGTCCCCGGGGGCGAGGGCGCCGTGTCGCTCGACGCGCTCCTCGAACTCGGCGAGTTCACGGTCAGGGTCGCAGCCGACGCGAGTGAGCTCTAGCAGCGCAACGCACACCTCAGGATCGCGGTGATACCCTCGTCGGATGCTGCTCGAACGGGTTCTCCTTCTTCGCCGCCGCGACGAGGCTTAGCCACCGGCCCCACTCGTCGCGGAGTCTGTCGTTGGCCGACACCCCGATCGAAGAAGGAATCTGAACCGTGAGTGACACCGCGACTGCACCCAGCACCGGTCCGAAGACGTTGGCCGAGAAGGTCTGGAACGACCACCTCGTCGTCAAAGGCGAAGACGGCTCGCCCGACCTGATCTACATCGATCTGCACCTCGTGCACGAGGTCACCAGCCCGCAGGCATTCGACGGGCTCCGCCAGGCAGGACGTCCGGTGCGTCGCCCCGATCTGACGATCGCCACCGAAGACCACAACACCCCCACCCTCGCCATCGATCGTCCGATCGTCGACCTCACCAGCCGCACGCAGATCGAGACGCTGCGCACCAACTGCGAGGAGTTCGGTATCCGCCTGCACCCGCTCGGTGACATCGAGCAGGGCATCGTGCACGTGGTCGGCCCGCAACTCGGCCTCACCATGCCGGGCATCACGGTGGTCTGCGGCGACAGCCACACCTCGACGCACGGTGCATTCGGCGCCATGGGCATCGGCATCGGCACCAGCGAGGTCGAGCACGTGCTCGCCACGCAGACCCTTCCGCTCGCCCCCTTCAAGACGATGGCGATCACGGTCGAGGGCGAGCTGCGTCCCGGCGTGACCGCGAAAGACATCATCCTGGCGGTCATCGCCAAGATCGGTACCGGCGGCGGGCAGGGCTACGTGCTCGAGTACCGCGGCAGCGCGATCCGCGCCCTCTCCATGGATGGCCGCATGACCATCTGCAACATGTCGATCGAGGCGGGTGCCCGAGCTGGCATGGTCGCCCCCGACCAGACGACATACGACTACCTCAAGGGTCGCGCGCACGCGCCGGAAGGCGCCGACTGGGATGCCGCGGTCGCATACTGGGACACCCTGGCCACCGACGACGACGCGGTGTTCGACGCCGAGGTGTACCTCGATGCCTCCGAGTTGGAGCCCTTCGTCACCTGGGGCACCAACCCCGGCCAGGGCATCTCGCTGAGCGAATCCGTGCCGAGCCCCGACAGTTACAGCGACCCGAACGACCGCCAGGCGGCCGAGCGGGCCCTGGAATACATGGATCTTGCGGCCGGCACCCCGATGAAAGACATCAAAGTGGATGCCGTCTTCATGGGTTCATGCACCAACAGCCGGATCGAAGACCTGCGCGCCTTCGCGAGCATCGTGAAGGGCCAGAAGAAGGCAGACCACGTGCGGGTGATGGTCGTTCCCGGTTCGGCGCGCGTACGACTCGAGGCCGAAGCCGAGGGACTCGACAAGGTCTTCGAGGAGTTCGGGGCCGAGTGGCGCTTCGCGGGCTGCTCGATGTGCCTCGGGATGAACCCCGACCAGTTGGCACCGGGGGAGCGCTGCGCATCCACCTCCAACCGCAACTTCGAGGGTCGCCAAGGAAAGGGTGGGCGCACCCATCTGGTCTCGCCGCTCGTCGCCGCGGCCACCGCCATCCGGGGCACGCTGTCTTCTCCGTGGGACCTCGCGGTCTCGACAGGCTCGACCACCGAAGGAGTGAACGCGTAATGGACAAGATCACCACCATCACCGGGGTCGCTGTGCCGTTCCGTCGCTCGAACGTCGACACCGACCAGATCATCCCCGCCGTCTTCCTCAAGCGGGTCACCAAGACCGGCTATGAGGACGCGCTGTTCCACTCCTGGCGGCAGGACCCCGACTTCATCCTGAACCGCCCCGAGTACCAGGGCGCGACCGTGCTGTTCGCGGGCCAGGACTTCGGAATCGGGTCGAGCCGCGAGCACGCCGTGTGGGCGCTGCGCGACTTCGGCATCACGGCGGTGATCGCGCCGCGTTTCGGCGACATCTTCCGCGGCAACTCGGGAAAGCAGGGACTGCTCGTCGGCACGGTCGACGAGGAGCTCGTCGAGAAGTTCTGGGAGTTGATCGAGGCCGAACCGGGACGAGCCGCGACCGTCGACCTCGTGGCGCGCACCGTGTCCGTCGCCGACTTCACCGTGCCGTTCGACATCGACGATTACACTCGCTGGAGGCTCTTGGAGGGGCTCGACGACATCGGACTCACCCTGCGCGACGAAGCGCGGATTACGCAGTTCGAAGCCGCCAGGGAGACCTGGCGACCTCGCACTCTTCCCGTTCGCTAGCTGCCACGGTTCCGGCCAATCCGGGAGAAACAGGCAGATGGGCAGCCGGACCCCCATCCGGCAGGCAAGGCAGGTGGTACATGGTTGACGCACGGCTCGATGAGGTCGCAGGTCTCGCGAAAGACGCCCACAAGGCGGGAGAGCGAGTCGGGATGGCATTCGACAAGATCGTCATCGACGGTGGCAAGCCGCTGCGCGGCCGGATCGAGGTGCGCGGGGCCAAGAACCTCGCGACCAAGGCGATGGTCGCGGCGCTGCTCGGCGACACCCCGAGCCTCCTGCAGGACGTTCCTCAGATCAGCGAAGTGGAGATCGTCACCCGCATGCTCGACGCCTATGGCGTCGCGGTGACGAGCCCGGAAGAGGGCGTTCTCGTGCTCGACCCGACGAACGTCGAGCGGGCGCACTTCGCGCAGATCGATGCGCTCGCCGGCTCAAGCCGGATCCCGATCCTGTTCTGCGGTCCGCTTCTGCACCGTCTGGGCGAGGCGCTCATTCCCGACCTCGGCGGATGCCGCATCGGCGACCGGCCCATCGACTTCCACATGGATGCCCTGCGCGCCTTCGGAGCGATCGTCGACAAGAGCTACGAGGGAATCCGCATCACCGCACCGAACGGATTGCACGGCGCGAACATCGAACTGCCGTACCCCAGCGTCGGGGCGACCGAGCAGGTGCTGCTCACGGCGGTGCGTGCGTCGGGTGTGACCGAGCTCAAGAACGCGGCCATCGAGCCCGAGATCATGGACCTGATCGCGGTGCTGCAGAAGATGGGCGCGATCATCTGGATGGAGCCCAACCGCACGATCTTCATCGAGGGTGTCGAGACGCTGAGCGGGTACACCCACCGCGCGATCTCCGACCGCATGGAAGCGGGGAGCTGGGCGTCAGCCGCTCTCGCCACGAAGGGTGACATCTTCGTCGGGGGCGCGAAGCAGCAGGACCTGATGACGTTCCTCAACGTCTTCCGCAAGGTGGGTGGCGCGTTTGAGGTGCACGATGACGGCATCCGCTTCTACCACCCGGGCGGCCCCCTCAAGCCGGTGCAGGTCGAGACGGATGTGCATCCCGGCTTCATGACGGACTGGCAGCAGCCCCTGATCGTGGCTCTGACCCAGGCCGAGGGTGTCTCCGTCATCCATGAGACGGTCTACGAGAACCGCTTCGGCTTCACCGATGCCCTGGTCGAGATGGGCGCAGACATCGTCGTGCATCAGGACGGCCTGGAGTCGGTGACCCGCCGCGTTCCTCGCCGCAAACTGGAGCAGGCGGCCGTGATCACCGGCCCGACGAAGCTGCACGGTGCCGACGTGCGCGTTCCCGACCTGCGCGGTGGGTTCAGTTACCTGATCGCTGCGCTGACCGCGGAGGGCCGCTCGACCGTGACGAACCTCGGCATCATCAGCCGGGGCTACGAGCACTTCGTGGAGAAGCTCGAAGCGCTCGGGGCGCAGTTCACCCTCGAAAGCTGACGAGACCACAGTGGCCCGCAACCCGCGCAATATCGACACCACCGTCGAACGGCGCGAAAAGACCGCAACCTGGCGGTTTTTTGCGGCGCTGGTCGTGCCGTTCATCCTGCTCGTCGGAAAGTACCGGATCCAGAACGCCGAACGGATCCCGCGTAGCGGCCCGTTCATCATGGCCGCCAACCATGTGACCGACTTCGATCCCCTCGTCACGGCGTACACGCTCTGGCATCATGGGCGGGTTCCGCACTACCTCGCCAAGGCGAGCCTGTTTCGTGTGCCGATCGTCGGCTGGGCCTTCCGCAGCACGGGACAGGTGGCGGTCGACCGGGGGGCGCGTGGTCAGCAGAGCACGATCGCCCAGGGCCAGCGGATCATCACCGAGGGTCTGGCTCTCGTGATCTATCCGGAGGGAACGCTCACGCGTGACCCGGATCTCTGGCCGATGCGTGGCAAGTCGGGTGCGGTGCGGCTCGCGCTCGAGACCGGGGTGCCGCTCATCCCGGCCGCGCACTGGGGTGCGCAGAAGATCCTGCCTCGCTGGTCGAAGCGGTTCCGCCTGTTCCCCCGCAAACCCGTCGACATCGTGATCGGCGAGCCGCTGGATATGTCCCGGTGGGCGGGTCAACCACTCGATGCCAAGAACCTGCGCGAAGCGACGGTGTTCGTGATGGACGCGATTACGGCTCTCGTCGAGCAGTTGCGCGGCGAGAGCGCGCCGGAAGAGCGCTGGGACCCGGCCGCCCATGGCCAGTCGGAGTTCGGCCGGGTTGACGGGTCGGCGACGTAAACTCCGCCGGACCCGTCCGCCCGGCGCTGTCAGAATGAGATCATGAGCGACGCCGTCCCCGTCCCACCAGCCGAGCCGCGCGCACCGCGCCGGGTCGCCGTCCTCGGTGCCGGCTCCTGGGGCACCACCTTTGCCAAGGTCCTCGCTGACGGTGGGGCGAGTGTCGCGATCTGGGCCCGCCGCCAAGAGCTGGCGCGGGAGATCATGCAGTCGCACCGCAACTCCGACTACCTGCCTGGCATCAATCTGCCTCGCGGCATCCAGTCATCGACCAGGCTGCCCGAGGTGCTGGAAGGGGCGGAGCAGATCTACCTCTCGGTGCCCAGCCAGTCGCTGCGCGAAAATCTGCGCATCGTGCGGGACCTGATCCCCCTCGGTGTCCCGGTGATCTCGCTGATGAAGGGCGTCGAGAAGGACACCCGCTATCGGATGAGCGAGGTGATCGTGCAGGAGCTCGACATCGATCCGGAGAGGGTCGCCGTGGTCTCGGGGCCGAACCTGGCCCTCGAGATCGCCAAAGAGCAGCCCACCGCCGCCGTGGTGTCGTCGACCAGTTACGCCACGGCATCCGAAGTGGCGCTGGTGGCGACCAACCCGTACTTCCGCAGCTTCGTCAACACGGACGTGATCGGCACGGAATTCGGCGGCGTGCTGAAGAACCTGATCGCGGTCGCGATCGGCATTGTCGACGGGGTCGGCTACGGCGAGAACACGAAGGCCTCGATCATCACCCGCGGCCTGGTGGAGATGACGGATTTCGCGGTCGCGTTCGGCGCCCGCGCCGAGACTCTCGCGGGCTTGGCCGGTCTTGGCGATCTGATCGCCACCTGCGAATCCCCGCTCTCCCGGAACAACACGGCGGGACGTCTGCTCGGCCAGGGCTACCCGTACGGCGAGGTCATTGCCCAGATGAACCAGACCGCGGAGGGCCTCAGCTCTGTCGCGCCGATCCTGGAGCTGGCCGCATCACGCGGGGTCGAGATGCCGATCGTCAGCCAGGTGGCGGAAGTGCTGGCAGGTACGCTGAATCCGCGGGACATCGCGCCTCACCTGACCACCGACTCGACCGGTCCACGCGGCGAATAGGCCCGATCGAGTCAGTCGGGGCTCGTCCCAGAGTTCCCCCAGATCGCCCTCCACCCTTCGGGAGCCACATGATCCGCGTCGCGATTCTCTTCGGTGGACGCTCCAGTGAGCACTCGATCAGCTGTGCAACGGCCGGCGGGGTGCTGAGCGCGATCGATCGCTCCCGGTACGAGGTGATCCTCATCGGGATCACGCGCGACGGGGCGTGGACGCTGCAGGAGGCGTCCACCGTGTCGGGATTTTCGCTCGGACGGGAGGCCGCGGCCCTGCCACTGGTCGCCGACAACGGGACGCGGGTGCGGCTGCCGGAGTCGGCCGCGACGCGAGAGTTCACGGTCAGCTCGGCAGACGGCACCCTGAGCTCGCTCGGCGATGTGGATGTCGCGTTCCCGATCCTGCACGGACCGTTCGGCGAAGACGGCACGATCCAGGGCGCCCTCGAACTCGTCGGGCTGCCGTATGTCGGGAGCGGCGTACTGGCCTCGGCGCTCGGGATGGACAAACACTTCACCAAGACGGTGCTGGAAGGCGCCGGGGTGCCGGTCGCGCCGTGGGTCACCGTGACGAGGGCCGAGCTGGCCGAGAATCACGATCTCTGGCAGCGCCGGATGCAGGGCATCGACCTTCCCGTCTTCGTCAAGCCCGCGCGTGCCGGATCGAGTGTCGGTGTCAGCAAGGTGACCGCGTGGGACCAGTTGGAGACGGCGCTGGACACCGCGTTCGCCGAGGACCATCGCGTGCTCGTCGAGGCCGCGATCGCGGGCCGTGAGGTGGAGTGCGGCGTGCTGCAGGGCCGGAACGGCGCCCCGCCGCGAGTGAGTCTGGCCGGCGAGATCGTGATCACCGGACGCGAGTTCTACGACTTCGACGCGAAGTATCTGGATGCACCCGGCGTCGAGTTGGTCTGCCCGTCCCCCTTGCGCGAGCAGGAGCTGGCCGAGCTGCAGCGCATCGCTGCTCGCTCTTTCGAGGCGATCGGCGGTGCGGGGCTCGCACGGGTCGACTTCTTCTTCACCGGGTCCGAGTTCATCGTCAACGAGATCAACACCATGCCCGGTTTCACGCCGATCTCGATGTTCCCGGCCTGTTGGTTGGCGAGCGGAATGAGCTATCCGGAGTTGATCGACGAACTGATCACGCTGGGATTGGCGACCGCGCGCTGACTACCGAGTGGGAGTCGGTGTCGGCGTCGGCCGGGGTGTTGGTGCCGACGTCGCGGCCCCACCCAGTGAGTCCTGCACCGAGAGGCACGTGCGCCCGTTGGGAGTGGTCACTCCGATGACGGGTTCGAGATCGCGGAGCACGACCCCCGCGCTTTGCGTTCGCTGGTCGATCACGACGGCGACGGCAGGGGTGCGTCCGTAGCTCGTGTACACGTCGTTCGGGGCATTGGTGGCGTCCCGAAGCCACAAGAAGTTGTCATCGGTCTGCACGCAGGGCAGCGTTGACGCGGTCGGCACGGCAACTCCGCACCGCAGCAGAATCTCGGCGGGGTCCCCCCAGGCAGCGGTGGCCTGCGCGTTGGTTTCGCGACGCGGCAGCTTCTCGAGCGTGTCAGGCAGGCGCACGATCACGTTCGCACACGCGACGTCATTGGCGTGCGGGGCGGGCGTCAAGCTCACAACGGACGAGCATCCGGTCAGCAGCCCGGCAACGGCCACGGCGCTCACCACGGCGGCGATCGGCACCCGGGCGACCAGCGGGCGACGAACCTTCACACCCCGAAGGGTACCGGCCACCACCTGACCGCTGGATGCGCTCCGACTCGTCGCCGACGCGAACGCTACCGTTGCACCATGGACACCCTCGGTTCGCTCGGCGAATCCGCCGTGTTGGCCCGCATCTTTCCCCGACTTCCTGCAGCGGATGCCGCTCTTCTCGGCCCGGGAGATGACGCTGCCGTGCTCGCCGCCCCTGACGGGCGCTACGTCGTCACCACCGACACGATGGTGCACGGGCCCGATTTCCGGCTCGCCTGGTCGACGCCGTTCGAGCTCGGGTGGAAAGCCGCCGCCACCAACCTCTCGGATGTCGCGGCCATGGGGGCACGTCCGACCGCTCTGCTGGTCGCGATCGTGGCCCCCGCTGACACCCCGGTGGCGCTGCTCGAGGGGATCGCGGACGGTCTGCGCGAGGCATGCACCGAACTCGCTCCCGAGTGCGGCGTGGTCGGTGGCGACCTCTCGGTCTCCGACACCCTGGTGATCGCGGTGACCGCGTTCGGTGATCTGGAAGGTCGGGCACCGGTGCTGCGTTCGGGCGCACGAGCCGGTGACGTGATCGCGGTGAGCGGTGCGCTCGGCCTGGCGGCGCGTGGCATCGGGTTGCTCTTCGCCGAGGCGGTCGACGCGGACGGGCGTCCGGATTCGTCCCGTGTTCCCGGCCTGCGTCACGCCAACCGACGGGAACTGGCCGCGCAGCTCACGCCGCGCCCGCCGCTCGGCGACGGTGTGCTGGCGGCCCGTGCCGGCGCGACCGCTATGTTGGACATCAGCGATGGCCTGGCACTCGACGCTCGCCGTCTGGCCCTGGCCAGCGGCGTCACACTCGATGTGGATGCCGTCGCCATCGGCATCGCCGGTTTGGGCCTCGTCGGCGAGCACGGGGAGGTGACGGCGGAGCAGGTGCTGCGCGGCGGAGAGGATCATGCGCTGCTGGCGACGTTCCCGCCCGGCGTCGAGCTGCCGGGGGAGTTTCGCCCGATCGGGCACGTCCGCCCGGCGGGGGTGAGCGGTGCCGGGGTGCAACTCGACGGTGTTCCGTACGACATCCGAGGCGGCTGGGATCCCTACGAGGACTGGAACGGCGGGCGCGGCTAGTCGGTGTCCGCGGAGGACGCCGCCGCTGGCGCACTTCCGGCGCTCTCCTCCTCGGTCGGCCGCAGCCAGAAGAGCGCGGTGTCACCGTAGTTCTTGCGGCGATCGAGCTCCAGTCCATCCGGCCAGTCCGGAACCTTGTCGCGTGATGAGCGTTCGAGCACCACGACGGCATCCGGGCTCAACCGGTCGACCAGAGCCTCCAAGTTGTGCACCAGTTCGAGGCCGCCGAGCTCGTAGGGAGGATCGAGGAACACCACGTCCCAGCGCGCCGAGGTTCCTCCGAGGAAGCTCTGCACCGGCTGGCTCGACAGCACGATCTCCGGCGCCTGACCCCGCGGGGCGGCCTTGCGGACGGCGGCAGCGTTCTTCTGTGTTGCGGTGTGTGCCGCGGTCGCTCGATCCACCAAGGTGACGTGGGTGGCTCCGCGCGAGGCGGCCTCCAGGCCGAGTGCGCCGGATCCCGCGTACAGGTCGAGAACACGGGCACCGTCGAGCGCGTCGCGTGCCTCCAACGCCGAGAAGATGGCCTCGCGGACCCGATCGCTGGTCGGGCGCGTGCCGTACGGCGGCACGGCCAGCCGGATCGAGCCGGCGAAGCCCGCGATGATGCGCGTCATGCGCCAACGGTACCGGCAGCGACCGGTGCCGCCGGGTAGCCTCGACCCGTGCCAGCGTCCGACCACGATCCGCTCGATGTGCGGCTGGCGACCGCCGTGGGAGGTCGCACGGCGCAGGCGATCCAGAAGGCATTCGGCTATCTCACCGTCGGCGACTTCCTCTCGCACTACCCCCGGCGCTACGCCCGGCGCGGTGAGCTGACCGCGATCAGCGAACTGGCCATCGATGAGAGCGTCACGATCGTGGCCGAGGTGCGGACCGTCACCGAGCGACCGATGCGCGCAAAGCGCGGCAGCATCCTCGAGGTGGTGATCAGCGACGGCCGTGCCCACCTGACGCTCACCTTCTTCAATCAGGCCTGGCGGGCGAAAGAACTCCGTCCCGGCCTGCGCGGAATCTTCGCCGGCAAGGTGGGGGAGTACCGCGGGGCGCGCCAGTTGGCGCATCCGGATTACGAACTCTTCGATCCGGAAGACGCTGCGGCTCCCGCGCTGACGTCAGCCGCCATCGACCCGGCCGTCGCGAAGGGGTGGGCGGAGCAGCCGATTCCGATCTACCCCGCCACCTCGACGATGGCGAGTTGGCAGGTCGCGAAAGCGATCGGGGTGGTTCTGGATGTGTTGCCGCCGCTCGATGATCCAGTACCCGGCGAGATCCGTCGCGCTCGCTCGCTGGTCGAGCTTCGTCGCGCTCTCGAGCTCATCCATCGTCCGACAACCGACGCCGACTGGCATCGAGCGCAGGACGCGCTTCGTTTCCAGGAGGCCTTCGTCTTGCAGGCAGCTCTGCTCCGCCAGCGGGCTGAGCGGCGTGCCGAGCCGGCCACCGCCCGGATCGCCGGGCGCTTCTCGGCCGAGTTCGCCGAGCGGCTTCCCTTCACCCTGACCCGCGATCAACTCGCCGTGGGGGCCGAGATCGAGCGTGACCTCGCTGACGGAGCTCCGATGAATCGCCTGGTTCAAGGCGAAGTGGGCTCGGGGAAGACCCTCGTGGCGCTGAAGGCGATGCTCGCCGTCGCCGACTCCGGAGGGCAGTCGGCTTTCCTGGCACCGACCGAGGTGCTTGCGGCGCAGCACCTGCGGTCGCTGACGGCCGCCCTGGGTCCGGATCTCGCGGCTCGGTTGCGTCCGACGCTGCTGACCGGCCAACTGCCGGTGGCGCTGCGACGCAAGGCGATGTTGGCGGCGGCATCCGGGAGCGCTTCGATCGTGGTGGGCACCCACGCGCTGCTGGCCGAGTCGGTGTCCTTCGCCGAGTTGGGGCTCGTGGTGGTCGATGAGCAGCACCGCTTCGGCGTCGAGCAGCGCGAGGCGCTCCGGCTGAAGGGCGTGAACTCGGGGGCCGGAACCGGTGCCGGCGCGGCTCCCCACGTCCTTGTTCTGACGGCGACGCCGATCCCGCGCACGGTGGCGATGACGGTTTTCGGTGACCTGGATGTCTCGACCATCGCCGAGCTGCCGGCCGGCCGTTCCCCGATCGAGTCCTTCGTGGTCCCGCTGGCCGAGCATCCGGGGTGGGAGGGACGCATCTGGGGCCGTCTCAGCGAGGAGCTCGCGGCCGGCCGTCAGGGCTTCGTGGTCTGTCCGGCCATCGATCCGAAACACGTCGAGGACGCCGACGCCGACGAGGTCGCTCCGTCACAGACCGGCGGAGCGCCTTCGACCCCTGGCACCCCGGCGGGCCCCACTGCCGCCGTCCTCACCGTCATCGAGGAGGTGCGTGCCAACCCGCTGTTCGCCGGTCGCCGGATCGAACCGCTGCACGGTCGGCTGACGAGCGACGAGAAGGATGCCACCATGCGCGCGTTCGCGGCGGGCGAGATCGACGTGCTGATCGCCACGACCGTCATCGAGGTCGGTGTCGATGTGCCGAACGCGTCAACCATGGTGGTGCTCGATGCCGACCGTTTCGGGGTCGCTCAGCTTCACCAGCTGCGCGGCCGGGTCGGTCGTGGTGGTGTGCAGGGGCTGTGCCTGTTCGTCACCCGCGCGGAGCTCGACACTCCTGCCCGCGAGCGGGTGGATGCCGTGGCCGCCACGCTGGACGGCTTCGCCCTCGCACAGGTCGACCTCGAACTGCGTCGCGAGGGGAATGTGCTGGGTCGCGCGCAGTCGGGCGGACGCTCCTCGCTCAAGCTGCTGCGGGTGGCGCGCGACGGGGAATTGATCGCCGAGGCGCGAACGCTCGCCGCTGGAGTCCTGGACGCCGATCCGCTGTTGGTCGAGCACCCCGCGCTTGCCCGCGCGCTCGCGTCGCGCCTGGATGCCGCGGAGGCAGCCTTCCTGGCGAAAGGATAGTCTCGAACCATGACCAGGATCGCCGTCGTCCCCGGGTCCTTCGACCCCGTCACCCTCGGCCACCTCGACGTCATCGAGCGGGCTGCCGGGTTGTTCGACCAGCTGCACGTGCTCGTCGTTCACAACCCCGGAAAGACCGCGTTGCTGCCGATCGCGCAGCGGGTCTCGCTCCTACAGGAGTCGATCGCGGCGGCCGGTGTCAAGAACGTCCTCGTGACCAGCTGGAGCGTCGGACTGCTCGTGGACTATTGCACCGACGTGGGTGCCAGCGTGCTGGTGAAGGGCATCCGCTCCCAAGTGGATGTCGCCTACGAGACTCCGATGGCGATCGTGAACCGCGACCTGGCCGGTGTCGAAACCATCTTCATGCTGCCGGACCCGGCTCATGCGCATGTCTCCAGTTCGCTGGTGCGTCAGGTCGCCGCCCTGGGTGGTGACGTGTCACCCTACGTGCCGCGCTCGGTTGCGAACTATCTGCAAAAGGATCGCGGCTAGAGGCTGCCGGCAGCGCAGCAGCCCCGCCCGCAGCTGCGCCTCCATCGAGGGCTTCGGCCGTCACAGGCGACGAAAGGTGAGGCGATGAGTCTGCCCCCCGATACGGTGAGCATCTTCGCTGTCGATGGTCTGCCCGAGATCCACCCCGGCGACGACCTGGCAGGGACGCTGGGTGACGCCCTCGCCGGCACGCTCATCGACGGCGACATCCTGGTGGTGACCAGCAAGGTGGTCAGCAAGGCGGAGGGTCGCATCATTCAGGCCGCCGACCGGGAGGACGCCATCACGGCCCAGACACGCCGCCTGGTCGCCTCGCGAGTGGGCCCGCACGGAACCACCCGCATCGTCGAAACCCACCTCGGCCTCGTGATGGCCGCCGCCGGCGTCGATGCCAGCAATGTGCCGGACGGCACCATCGCCCTTCTCCCCGTGGATCCGGATGCCTCGGCCCTCGCCCTCGCCACGGCGCTGCGGGCCCGGCTCGGCGTCGCGGTCGGCGTGATCCTCAGTGACACCTTCGGGCGCCCATGGCGTGACGGTCAGACCGACGTCGCCATCGGCGCAGCAGGCCTGCAGGTCGTCGACGACCTGCGCGGTTCGAGCGACAGTCAGGGGCGCACGCTGGAGGTGACGGTCCCCGCGATCGCCGACGAGCTGGCGGGCGCCGCCGACCTCGTCAAAGGGAAAGCGAGCGGACGCCCGGTTGCCGTCGTGCGCGGTCTCGGGCGTTACGTGACCGGATTGGATGCCGTGGGCGCCGTGCGCCTCATCCGCGTCGCCGAGTTGGATATGTTCCGTCTTGGCAGCGATGAGGCGTACCAGCAGGGTTACGCTGCCGGGTTCGCCGAGGGCCTGGTCGAGACCCAGCACACGACCACCGACGACTGAAAGACTCGACACCATGCTCCCTCTCAAACTCGGATACAAGGCCTCAGCCGAGCAGTTCGACCCGCGCGAGCTGGTCGAGATCGCGGTCGCGGCGGAAGCGCACGGCATGGAATCCGTCGCGACCAGTGACCATTTCCAGCCCTGGCGGCACGAGGGCGGCCACGCGCCGTTCTCGCTGAGCTGGATGGCGGCGGTCGGGGAGCGCACCAGCACCATCCAGATCGGCACGAGCGTGATGACGCCGACCTTCCGCTACAACCCGGCCGTGCTGGCGCAGGCCTTCGCGACGATGGGGTGCCTGTACCCGGGACGCATCATGCTCGGCGTCGGTACCGGGGAAGCGTTGAACGAGATCGCCACCGGGTGGACCGCCGACTGGCCCGACTTCAAGGAGCGGTTCGCCCGCCTCCGCGAGTCGGTCGATCTCATGCGCCAGCTGTGGACCGGCGACCGCGTCAGCTTCGACGGCGAGTACTACACAACCGTCGACGCGAGCATCTACGACCGGCCCGAGACTCCGATCCCCGTGTACATCGCGGCGGGCGGTCCGGTCGTCGCGCGCTACGCGGGGCGCGCCGGCGACGGCTTCATCTGCACCTCCGGCAAGGGCATGGAGCTCTACACCGACGAGCTCATCCCCGCGGTCAACGAGGGCGCCGAGAAGGCCGGTCGCGCCGGCGACGACATCGACCGCATGATCGAGATCAAACTCAGCTACGACACCGATGCCGATGTGGCCCTCGAGAACACCCGCTTCTGGTCTCCGCTCTCGCTCAGCAAGGAGCAGAAGCACGACATCACCGATCCGATCGAGATGGAGAAGGCAGCGGATGCTCTCCCCATCGAGACGATCGCCAAGCGCTGGATCGTGGGGTCAGATCCCGATGAGGTGGTGGCATCCATCAGGCAGTATGTGGATGCCGGCATGAATCACCTCGTCTTCCACGCTCCCGGGCACGACCAGCGTCGGTTCCTCGAACTCTTCGAGCGCGACCTGGCCCCACGGCTGCGCGCCCTGGCCTGACCCCTGCCCGCCCCATCCCCCTGCCTGCCCCGCCCAGCGCTGAGAGTACGCGTTCTGGCCCGCTCTCAGCGCTGAGAGTACGGATAACTCCGTACTCTCAGCGCATGGCGGGGCGGGAGCGGGCAGGCGGGCCGGTGACGCCGCGAGCGAATACAGTCGAACCATGGCTAAGCCCCCGCACGACGGCGAGCGCCGCATGTTGTTCCCCGACGGGACGCTCAGCGGCATCGAGAACTACCTGCACGGAAAGAAGTCGGGAAGCGCCGAGTACTGGCACGCGAACGGTGCCAAAAAGGCCGAAGGCTCGTTTGTGAAAGGCAAGTTCAGCGGCGACTGGCGGTGGTGGCGCGACAACGGCGAACTGAAGCAGCAAGGTTCCTTCGTCGACGGCGAGCAGGACGGCCTCTGGCGCCGCTGGCACGAGTCGGGCGCACTGCACGACGAGGGGATGTGGGTGCGCGGCAAGAAGTCCGGCATCTGGAAGCGGTACGACCGCGACGGCCAGCTCGTCGAAACCGTCGCATACGCGGACCGCACGTGAGCTCACCGTCGCGTGACGAACGCAAACGCAGACGGGATGCCGCCGACGAGGTCATCGAGAAGCTGACCCCTCGCATCGAGCCGCCGCCGATGTCCAAGCCGGTGATGCCCGTCCCGTATGCGTTCCCGATCCCGTTCGGTGAGCCTCCGGCCGAGCCGGTCACCCTGGTCGAGGGCGAGATCCCGTGGGAGCTGCGGGACGACGAATAGGCATCGGTGCCGCAGACTGACGGGATGGAAGTCCCCGACAGGGTCATCGACCTGCTTCGCAACAACGGCATCACGTACCTCGCGACGCTGATGCCCGACGGCTCGCCGCAACTGACCCAGACCTGGGTCGACACCGACGGCGAGTTCGTGATCATCAACACCGTGGATGGGCACCAGAAGGTTCGCAACATCCGTCGCGATCCACGCGTCGCGGTCACGGTCTCGGCACCGGACAACCCCACGCAGCCTGCAGTGACGCGCACCGCGTGACAGACTCGAGATGATGGATGCCTACTCCTCGGGGAGTGCCCCGCAGACGACCCAAAGCCCCGGCTTCGACGAAGAAGCCCCGGCGAACATCCCCGTGACCGCGATCCCGACGCCCGAGTTCCTCATCGACAGCCGCGCGGTCGTCTCGGCGGTCGAGACGGTGATCGACGGCAAGCGCGCCGCGGTCGAACTCGCCCTCACGGTGCTGCTCGCGGAGGGGCACCTGCTCGTCGAGGACGTGCCGGGCGTCGGCAAGACGATGCTGGCGCGTGCGCTCGCCCGAAGCGTCGATTGCTCGGTGTCGCGCATCCAGTTCACGCCGGACCTGTTGCCCTCTGACATCACCGGTGTCTCGGTGTTCAACCAGAATGAGCGGGAGTTCGAGTTCAAGCCGGGCCCGGTGTTCGCGAACATCGTGATCGGCGACGAGATCAACCGCGCCTCCCCGAAGACCCAGTCAGCGCTGCTCGAGAGCATGGAGGAGCGTCAAGTCACCGTCGACGGCGCGACCTACGCTCTTCCCCGCCCGTTCACGGTGATCGCGACGCAGAACCCGATTGAGATGGAGGGCACATATGCCCTTCCCGAAGCGCAGCGCGACCGCTTCATGGCGCGCATCTCGATGGGGTATCCGGATGCCGCCAGCGAGGTCGCGATGCTGCGGCAGCGCGAGGCGGGCAGCCCGCTCGAGGCACTCAGACCCGTCGTCACCCTGACTCGGCTCGCCCGGATGGTCGAGACGGTGCGGCAGGTGTTCGTCAGTGCCGCCGTCGAGCAGTACGCGGTCGCCATCGCCGCGGCGACCCGTGTCGACCGCGAGCTGCGGCTCGGGGCCAGCCCGCGCGCGACCCTGCAGCTGATCCGGGCCGCCAAAGCGCGTGCCGCACTCGACGGTCGTGACTTCGTGCTTCCCGATGACGTGGATGCTCTCGCCGTCCCGGTGCTGGCGCACCGGCTCCTGGCCGTGCGCAGCTCCGTGGGTGCCAACCCGTTCGGCGGCGAGGGGCTCGCCGATATCACCGCTCGCATCGTCGCGGCGACCCCCGTTCCTCTGGGAGCAGCCGGAACCGCCTGATGGGCAGTCGGTGATGGGCGGCCGTCGGAGAGGCGCAGCGGCGTGGTAGCGAGGAGGGAGCCGGTTCGCGACTCGCTGAGGCGTCGGCAGACGCTTCGGCCGACAATGCGCGGCGTCGGAGCGATCCTCGTCAGCATCCTGGCTCTGGTCGTCGCCTACAGTGCCGGGCGTCGTGAAGCCCTGGTGATCGCGGCGGCTGCGATGCTGCTGGTCGGGGTCGGGTTGCTGGTGACACGGGTTCGGCGCCCGCGCTTCGAGGTCGTGCGACTCTTCTCCCCCCCGGTGGTGGCGGCCGGGGCTTCCGTGCAGGTCAGTCTGCGCATCCGGAATCTGGCGTCCGGGTCCAGTCCGCACGTGATCTGGAATGACGCGATCCCCTGGCAGGAGACCTCCGCCCCCCGAGAGCTGCAGCCGATCGACGGCAAGACGATGCAGCGCAGGGTCGTGACGGTGCAGTACGAGTTGCATCCACCTCGACGCGGGCTGTATGAGATCGGTCCGCTCATCGTCGAGCACGAGGACCCGTTCGGCATGGCCAGATCCACCCTCGCGATCGGTGCCGCGGATCGGCTGGTGGTGGTCCCGGCGATCGTCGATCTGCCGACCGGGGCGCCCAATCTGGCCGATGGCGACGGGACCGCGCAGCTGGTGCAACGTCGTGTCACCGGCAACGACGACGATCTGACCACGCGCGAGTACCGCACGGGTGATGCCCTGCGGCGAGTTCACTGGCGTGCCTCCGCCCGGCGGGGCGAGCTGATGGTGCGTCAGGAGGAGCACCGTAGCCACCCCGATGCGCGCATCGTGCTCGATACCCGGCTCGCGGGGTATCCGGATGTCGAAATCGACGATTCCCGCGCGGGCTATCCCCATTTCAGCAGCGAGTCATTCGAGTGGGCGGTGCGGATGCTCGCCTCGCTGGGCGTGCACCTTGACGCGTCTGGGTTCTCGGTGGCGGTCGATGAGACGGCGACGGCGCAGATCGATCAACTCGGCGAGCGTTGGGACGGCTCGCGACGCGAGGGCTTCCTGACCAGCCTTGCCGCGGTGCGCCTCGTGGATACCGGCTCCGATCGTCTGGAGCGCAGCGCGCTTGCCACCACGGGCCCGATCTTCGCGGTGCTCGGCGATCCCGAGGAACTCACGGTGGACGGGCTGATCCGCCGCCGGCGACCCGGTGACGCCGCGATCGCGTTTCTCGTGGAACCACGCCAGGCGGTCGTGCGCCGACTGAGCGACGTCGGCTGGTTGTGTGTGCCGGTGCATCCGGGGGATGATCCGGTCGCGGCGTGGAACGCTGCCTCGAACGACGTGGGGTACCTCCGTGGTGCACGCTGAGCCGGCCGGGCGGGCCTGGTCGCGCATGATCATTCTCGCCGCGACCCTCCTCGTGGCCTTGGCGGGTTTGCGCGTCACGCTCTCCGACTCGTCGTGGTGGGTCGTCGGCTCGCTGTTTCTGCTCCTGGTGCTGATCACCACCACGCTGGTGCGCCAGCTGAGTCGTCGGGTCTGGCTGCCGACCGTCGCCGGAGGACTGGTCGGGGTGGTGGGACTGACCGTCGGGTATGGCGCCGATACAGCACTGTTCGGCGTGATCCCCTCGCCGGCAACCCTGGGGCACTTCGCGGCGCTCGGCAACGACGCGTGGAACCAGATCGCGGCGCAGACGATCCCGGCCACGCCGGAGCTGAGCATCGTGTTTCTGATCGCGTGCACCGCCATCGGCGTTGCGCTGCTCAGCGACATCTCGCTCCGGATCGCGCCCGCCTTGACCGCGCTTCCGATTCTCACGCTGCTCGCGGTGCCCGTTGCCGTGCGCCCGAACCTCGCCGAGCCGTTCTGGTTTGTGCTTGCGGCGTTCGGCTACCTCATCCTGTTGCGGGTTGGCCGTCAGCGCACGACGGGCTCGACCGTGGTGGTGATGGGGGCGGTCGTGGTGGTCGGCTCCTTCCTGGTTCCTGCGATTCTGCCTTCGGTTCAGCAGCCGGCAGACTCGTCGGGTGTCTCGGGCATCTCCACCGGTGTCAATCCGCTGATCAACCTCGGTGACGACCTCCGCCGAGCTGCCCCGGTCACGGCCGTGACGTACCAGACGGCGGATAGCGGAGCGGTCTACCTGCGTTTGGCGACGCTGGCCAACTTCGACGGACGCGCGTGGACACCTCAGCTGATCCCGACGACGCCGACGAACAGCCTGGCGGCGTTCCCGGCCGCGGCGGGGCTGACCGCGGCGGTGGCGCGCACGAACGAGACCGCATCGGTGACGGTCGGTGGCATCCAGGGCCAGTGGTTGCCGGTGCCGTACCCGACGACCAGGGTGACGGGAACCACCGGCACCTGGTTCTGGGAGCCGGCGGGGCTGTCGGTGCGCTCCACCAACACCAACGTCGGTGGGCAGAAGTACACGGCCAGCTTCATCGCGGTGCATCCCGACCTGACGCAGTTGCGGGCGGCGACCACCGATCCCGTCGCGAGCCACGCGTACCTGCAGTTACCCGCCGGGCTGCCGAAGATCATCTCTGACACCGCCACCGCGGTGGCCGGCTCGGCCGCCACGAACTACGACAAGGCGATCGCGCTGCAGAACTACTTCACCAGCCCGCTCTTCACGTACTCGACGACGGCACCCGTCGCCCAGGGCTATGACGGAACGGGTGCGGACGTGGTGGCCGAGTTCCTGCAGAAAAAGGCCGGATACTGCGTTCATTTCGCCTCCGCGATGGCGATCATGGCGCGCGTGCTCGGCATCCCATCGCGCGTCGCCGTCGGCTTCCAGCCCGGAGTCCCGTCGATCAAGAACGGCAAGACGGTGTACACGGTCACCACTCATGACCTGCACGCCTGGCCGGAGTTGTACTTTGACGGGATCGGCTGGCTGCGCTTCGAGCCGACGCCCGGTCGTGGCGCTCTGCCGGACTACTCGGTGCCGGCTGCGGTCGATCAGCTGCCCAGTGCCGCCCCCACCAGCGCCGCAACGGGCGCTGCCGCCGCGACAGCGACTCCGACCGCGAATGCCGGACGCACCCTTCCCAGCGATGCGGCGTCGTCTCCCGCGGCCGGCGCGAGCCGCGGGGTCGATGCGACGCCGCTCGTGGCGCTGATCGTGCTGCTGATCATCCTCGGGGCCGGTCTGAGCCCCCTGATCGCCAGGACGGCTGTCCGCTGGCGTCGTGAGATGGCGATCGCGAACGGACGCGAGCCCGCTGTCCATGCGTGGGCGGAGGTGCGGGATACGGCCCGCGATCATGGCTGGGCTGCCCCTGACACCGAGACCGCGCGTGAGTTTGCGGCGCGACTCGCCAGGGTGCTCGACGGTGACTCGTCGGTGATTGCTGATTTCCGCGGCCAGGTGGAGACCACGGCGTACGGCCGACCGGACGCTGCACCGCTCCGATTGCACGAACTGCGCGCGCTTCGCCGCGCCATCGCGCGGTCGGTTGCCCCCGGCGTGCGTCTGCGCGCGATCTTCCTGCCCGCCTCGATGATCGCACGTGTGCGGGCCGACCCGGGAAGGCCAGGGTGAGCTGTGGGCCTGACGAAATCGGCTGGACCTTTCGCGCAGACTGATCACATGCAGTGGACCATCATCATCCCGGTGAAACCGGCGGCGACCGCCAAGTCGCGCCTCGGCCTCGGGGCGGACTTCGCCCGGGCGATCGCGCTCGACACCGTCGCGGCGGCCGTCGCCTGTCTCTCGGTCGGGCGGGTGCTGGTCGTGACCTCCGACCCCGCCTTCCGTCCTCCTGCTGCCGAGCTCGTCGAGGAGGGGGTGCCCGCCGGAATCGACTCCGCGGTCCGCACCGCGGCGGCGCTCGCCCCCGATGAGCCCCGGGCTGTCCTGCTCGGCGATCTGCCGTCGCTGCGCCCCGAGGATCTTGCCGACGCACTCGAGGCCGCGGCGCAACTGGCCTCCTCCCACCCGCGCACCTTCGTCGCCGACCGCGAGAGCTCCGGCACGACCCTGGTGACCGCTGCCGCCGGGGTTCCGCTGCTCACCGCGTTCGGCCCCGGCTCGGCCGCCGCGCACCGCGCGCTCGGCTTGCTGCCACTCACGCTCCCGGCCGAGAGCACCGTGACGGCGGACGTGGATACCGTCGAGCAGCTCGAGGTGGCACGGACGCTCGGTCTCGGGGCCGCGACTCGCGCCGCTTTGGCGGCGGGGCCGGCCAGCGCGATCGGGCCGGCGCGTGTGAGCGGGGCGCGTGCGATGGGGCCGGCGCGTGCGATGGGGACCTGACGACTCCCTTCAGTCGGCGTCGGCGTCCCGGGCGAGCTGCTGAGCCAGCTCGAGGGCGGCGGCTGCGATCGCCGCGCTCATGGGCTCGTCACGCATCCACAACGGCACGGCGCGCGTGGCAATTCCCTCGGCTGTGAGCGGCTCGGTCGCGGCCTCGTCGGCGGTGTCGACGAGCCAGCCGTCGAGGATGCCGCTGCTTGAGCTGTGTCGAGAGCCATAGTGCCGAGCCACGGCCGCGGCATCCGTCTCGACCCCGATCGTGGTGAGGCACGAATCCGCCATGCCGCGAACGACACTCCCGCCGATGATCGGCGACACACCGACGACCGGGGCGGTGCTGGCCCGCAGTGCGTCCCGCAGACCGGGGATGCCCAGAATCGTCCCGATGGACACCACCGGGTTCGACGGTGCCAGCACGATCACGTCGGCCGACTCCAGAGCGGCGATGACGCCAGGCGCCGGGGTGGAGGATTCCACACCGAGTTGCTCGAATGCGACAGCGGGCAGCGAGGCTCGGTATCGCGTCCACCATTCCTGGAAGTGCATCGTTCGGCCCTCGACCCGCACGTGCGTTTCGACCTCATCGTCCGTGGCCGGGAGCATCCGCAGGCCCAGCGGCCACCGAGCTTGCAGACGCTCCACCACCTCGTGCAGCGGGACTCCCTCCCGCAGCCAGGAGGAGCGCGCGATCGACGCCGCAAGATCCAGGTCGCCCAGGGTGAACCATGAGTGGCCGATTCCCCAGGCTGCGAGCTCGGTCGAGACGCGCTCGGTCTCCCCGACACGACCCCAGCCGCGTTCGGTGTCGTTGATGCCGGCGAGCGTATACAGGATCGTGTCGAGGTCGGGGGTGATCCTCAGCCCGGCGAGCCACAGATCGTCGCCCGTGTTCACGATCGCGGTCAGTTCGGCATCCGGATGGGTGTTGCGCAGCTCGGCACGCATCCCGAGCAGGAAACGTGAACCACCCACTCCACCGGCGAGCACCACGACCTTCATGGTTCGACCATACGGGTCGAGACGGGGGGACGAGGTCACGCCGTCGCCGCGGAAGCGAGCGCCGCCCCGACGGCCGCGACCTCCTCGCGCACCATCCCGACGGTCACCCGCACGAACCCGCCCGGCTCGCCGAGTTGAAACGGTGCCCCGGGCGCGACTCGGATGCCGGCGGCCGCCAGATGCACGATCGCCGAGCGCTCGTCGCTGACCCGCAACCACGCGTTCACGCCGTCGCCGGCCCGCATGCTCCCGCCTGCGGCGTGCACGGCGGCCACGACCTCGCCCTGGCGACGCTGGTAGATGTCACGCGCGGCATCCACCTGCGCCACGGAGTCGGGATCCGTGAGCAGTTCGTAGAGGATCGCCTGCATCAGGCGAGACGTCCAGCCGGGTCCGAGCAGTCGTCGCGCCACGACGCGATCGACGAGTGCGCGTGGTCCGCCGAGTGCGCCGATCCGCAGATCGGGCCCGTGCGACTTCGAGAAGCTGCGCACGTGCAGCACGCGATCCGGGATCCAGCTGGCGAGGGACACATCCGGCTTCGAGCTGATCGCGCCCGAGTGATCGTCTTCGAGAACGACCGCGTTCTCGGCGGTGCGGCTGCGACGCAGCAGCGATGCCAGCTCGTGGGCCCGCGCCGGGGACAGCGAGACACCGGTGGGGTTGTGGGCGCGCGGCTGCAGCACCACCATCGCCGGGCTCGAGGCGAGTGCTCTGGTGAACTCGGTCGGGATCATGCCCTGCTCGTCGAGATGGACGGGTACCGGCTCGAGGCCGTACTGCTCGAGGAGATCCATGAAGGGCGGGAAGGTCGGATTCTCGACGACGATCCGGTCGCCGAACCGCGTGATCGTCGACAGCGCGCGATCGATGGCATCCAGGGCGCCGTTCGTCACGGTGATCGACTCGACGGGGGATGGCCAGCTCTCCCGCATCAGGTCGTGCAACTCGGGGATGTCGGGCAGCTGCTGGTAGCTCTGCGTGTCTGCGCGAGCCGAGATCCGCGAGAGCGCGGGACCGAGCACCGGCAACAGGTCCGGATCGGGGGTGCCGCGCGAGAGGTCGAGTCGCGCTTCGTGCGAGGCGCCCAGGTCGCGGTAGCGCCGGGGGAGCCACTCCCGCGGTGCCGACCGCACGAAGCTCCCGCTGCGGCCCCTGCTGGTGATCAGCCCCGCGGATGCGAGGGTCTGCCAGGCGTGACTGACGGTTGCCGGGCTGACGCCAAGATCCACCGCGAGGTCGCGCACGGTCGGCAGCCGGTCGCCGGCGACCAGGTCGCCGCTGGTGATGAGGCGTGCAATACCGGTGGCGATCCCCTGCGGGGAACGTTCCTCGATCGCGAGGGCTACCGACTTCATCCGAACCGCCGTACCTTTTACGCCAGCGTCACGATCCGTAACGTCAGTGAAATGTTTACGGCGAACAATAACAAAAAGCAAGACGGCCGAAGAAGGCCACGAGGGAGAACTCATCATGACGATCGTGCGCGCTGCCATCACCCAGACCACCTGGACCGGTGACAAGGAGTCGATGATCGCGAAGCATGAGCAGTTCGCGCGCGACGCGGCGGCGGCAGGCGCGCAGATCATCTGCTTCCAGGAGCTGTTCTACGGTCCGTATTTCGGCATCACCGAAGACAAGAAGTACTACCGTTACGCCGAGCCGGCAGACGGTCCCATCGTGCAGAAGTTCGCCGCGCTGGCGAGGGAGCTGAACCTGGTGATGGTGCTGCCGATCTACGAGGAGGACATGACGGGCGTTTACTACAACACCGCGGTGGTGGTCGACAGCGATGGCACGATCCTGGGCAAGTACCGCAAGCACCACATCCCGCATCTCGACCGCTTCTGGGAGAAGTTCTACTTCCGTCCCGGCAACCTGGGTTACCCGGTGTTCGACACCGCGGTCGGCAAAGTCGGTGTCTACATCTGCTACGACCGGCACTTCCCCGAGGGGTGGCGCGAGCTCGGCCTGAACGGCGCGCACATGGTGTTCAACCCGAACGCCACGAAACCCGGTCTGTCCAACCGGCTCTGGGAGGTCGAGGGTCCGTGCGCCGCTGTCGCCAACGGCTACTTCGTGCTGCAGCCCAACCGGGTCGGGCGCGAGGACAACGAGTACGGCGAGCTTGCCGTCGACTTCTACGGCACCAGCCAGGTCATCGATCCGCGCGGCAACTTCGTCGGCGAGCGCGGTTCGGGTTCGAGCGAGGAGCTCATGATCCGCGACCTGGAGATGGACATGGTGCAGGAGATGCGCGACGACTGGCAGTTCTACCGTGACCGCCGCCCCGAGTCGTACACCAGCATCCCGAAGCCCTGATTTTCACACCGTCTGCGACACACTCACTCACCGGAGGTACTTGATGGCGACAACTCTCATCACCGGCGGCACCGTGGTGTCGGCAACCGGGCGCGGCCCTGCCGACGTCCTGATCGACGGCGAAAAGATCGTCGGAGTCCTGGCACCCGGCTCGGTGCTGCTCGGCACCGAGCTCACGGAGTCGGTCGACACCATCATTGACGCCCGAGGCAAGTACGTCATCCCGGGAGGGATCGACGCGCACACCCACTTCGAGCTGCCTTTCGGGGGCACGGAGGCGTCTGACACCTTCGAGACCGGGACGCGGGCCGCCGCGTGGGGCGGCACGACCACGGTGATCGACTTCGCCGTGCAGACGACCGGCACCCGCATCCAGGACGGCTTGGCCACGTGGCACGCCAAGGCGGAGGGCAACTGCGCGATCGACTATGGCTTCCACCAGATCATGGGAGGGGTCGACGAGGAGTCGCTGAAGGCGATGTCGGGCTTCGTCGACGAGGGCATCACCAGCTACAAGATGTTCATGGCGTACCCGGGGGTCTTCTACTCGGATGACGGCCAGATCGTCCGCGCGATGCAGAAGGCCGCGGACATCGGCTTGCTCACGATGATGCACGCCGAGAACGGCCCGGCGATCGACGTGCTCGCCGAGCAACTGGTGGCCGCCGGCAAGAACACGCCGCTTTATCACGGCATCGCGCGCGCCTGGCAGATGGAGGAGGAGGCGACCCACCGCGCGATCATGCTCGCGAACCTCACCGGTGCCCCGCTCTACGTCGTGCACGTCAGCGCCAAGCAGGCAGTGGAGCAGCTCGCCTGGGCACGTGACAAGGGGCAGAACGTCTTCGGCGAGACCTGCCCGCAGTACCTGTATCTCTCGCTGGAGGAGCAGCTCGGGGCCAGCAGCGACGAGTGGGGCGCGTTCGAGGGCGCGAAGTGGGTGTGCTCGACGCCGCTGCGATCGCGCGAAGAGGGCCACCAGGATCACATGTGGCGGGCGCTGCGCACCAACGACCTGCAGATGGTCTCCACCGACCACTGCCCGTTCTGCATGAAAGGTCAGAAGGACCTCGGGCTCGGCGACTTCCGCAAGATCCCGAACGGGATCGGCTCTCTCGAACACCGCATGGACCTCATGTACCAGGGCGTCGTCACCGGTCAGCTCACTCTGGAGCGGTGGGTCGAGCTGACCAGCACCACCCCCGCACGCATGTTCGGCATGTACGGCAAGAAGGGGGTGATCGCGCCCGGCGCCGACGGTGACGTCGTGATCTACGACCCGAACGGTCACACCACCATCTCGGCGGCCACCCACCACATGAACATGGACCACTCCGCGTGGGAGGGCTTCGAGATCGACGGACACGTCGACACGGTGCTCAGCCGCGGCAAGGTCATCATCGACCGTGGCCAGTACCTGGGCGCGTCGGGCGACGGCCGTTTCGTCAAGCGGGGCCTGTCGCAGTACCTGATCTAGGAGCACACCATGGATTTCGGCGCAGTTCTGCAGACCAACCCGCCCGCGTCACGCACAGTCGCGCTCGCGAAACTGGCCGAGCAGCACGGCTTCAGCCACGTCTGGACCTTCGACAGTCACCTGCTCTGGCAGGAGCCGTACGTGATCTACAGCCAGATCCTCGCGGAGACGCGCAAGGTGAAGGTCGGCCCCTTCGTCACCAACCCGGCGACCCGCGACTGGACCGTCACGGCATCCGTTTTCGCGACCCTGAACGAGATGTACGGCAACCGGACCGTTGTCGGCATCGGGCGCGGCGACTCGGCGGTGCGTGTCACCAATGGCAAGCCGACGACCCTCACAGAGCTGCGCGAGGCGATCCACGTCATCCGTGAGCTCGGAAACAGCCGCGAGGTCGAGTACAACGGGGCGAACCTCCGCTTCCCGTGGAGCACCGGCAGCGAGCTCGAGGTCTGGGTTGCTGCCTATGGCCCTCTCGCCCTCAAGCTGACCGGCGAGGTGGGCGACGGTTTCATCCTGCAGCTCGCCGACGTCGACATCGCGAAGTGGATGATCAAGACCGTTCGTGACGCAGCCGAGGCTGCGGGCCGCGATCCCGACTCCATCACCTTTTGTGTGGCCGCGCCCTTCTATATCGGTGACGACTGGGAGCACATGCGCAACCAGTGCCGCTGGTTCGGCGGCATGGTCGGCAACCACGTCGCGGATATCGTGGCCAAGTACGGCGCGGACGGCAGCGTCCCGAAGGCGCTCACCGACTACATCGAGGGCCGCACCGGCTACGACTACAACTCGCACGGCAAGGCGGGAAACGACCATGTCGACTTCGTCCCCGATGAGATCGTCGACCGGTTCTGCCTGCTCGGCACGGCCCAGCAGCACATCGACAAGCTCGAGGAGCTCAAGTCGATCGGTGTCGACCAGTTCGCCGGTTACCTCCAGCACGACAACAAGGAGGAAACTCTCCGGGTGTACGGCGAAACTGTTATCCCGGCACTCAGCGATCACCTCGCGGCCAAGTCCTAGGAAGAAAGCATCATGATCGATACCCAACTGGCCACCACCCCCGCGGCGCCCCACCTCGACCCCGATGACGGCGCGCGCACCCTCGAGCTGGACCGCGCACACGTCTTCCACTCCTGGTCCGCGCAGGGCGCGCTGCATCCGTTCGTCATCGCGGGCGGGCTCGGCTGTGAGGTCTGGGATTTCGCGGGCACCCGCTACCTCGACTTCTCGAGCCAGCTCGTGAACGTCAACATCGGCCACGCGCATCCGAAGGTGGTTGCGGCCATCCAGGAGCAGGCGGCGCTGCTGCCGACGGTGGCCCCCGCGCACGCCAATCTGACGCGCGGCGAAGCGGCCAAGCGCATCCTGTCCAAGGCGGGCGCGCCGTTCACCAAGGTCTTCTTCACCAACGGGGGAGCGGATGCCAACGAGAACGCGATGCGCATGGCGCGTCTGGTCACCGGTCGCGACAAGATCCTCAGCCAATACCGGAGCTACCATGGCAACACCGGAGCGGCGATCGTCGCGACCGGCGACTGGCGCCGGGTGCCGAACGAGTTCGCCCGCGGGCACGTGCACTTCTTCGGCCCGTTCGCCTACCGATCCGAGTTCTGGTCGACGAGCCTCGAGCAGGAGTCGCAGCGCGCTCTGCATTCGCTGGAGCGCATCATCCAGGCGGAGGGAGCGAACTCGTTCGCGGCGCTCATCGTCGAGGGCGTCCCGGGTACCGCCGGCGTGCTCGTGCCACCTCCCGGCTATTTCGCGGGGCTCCGCGAGCTGGCCGACAAATACGGATTCCTGCTCATCGTCGACGAGGTCATGTCGGGCTTCGGCCGCACCGGCGACTGGTTCGCCTGGCAGAACGAGACCGTCAACCCTGAGCGCGTCGCTCCCGATCTCATCACCTTCGCCAAGGGGGTCAACTCGGGTTATGTCCCGGCGGGTGGCGTCATCATCTCGGATGCGGTCGCGCGCGAGTTCGATGAGCAGGTGTTCCCCGGCGGACTCACCTACAGCGGACATCCGCTGGCCATGGCTTCGATCGTCGCCGCGATCGATGCCATGGACGAGGAGGGCATCGTCGAGAACGCGGCGATGATCGGACGCGAGGCGCTCGGCCCTGGACTGGTCGAGTTGGCGTCGCGGCATCCGATGATCGGCGAGGTGCGCGGTCTCGGGGTTTTCTGGGCGCTCGACCTGGTGCAGGATGCGGCGACTCGGGAGCCCGTCGTCCCGGCAACCGTCGGACTGCTGAAGGCCGAACTGCTCGCGCGCGGCCTGCTGCCCTTCGTGGCGGATAACCGCATCCACGTGGTCCCGCCCTGCACGGTCACGCCCGAGCAGGTTGCCACCGCGCTCGCGATCTACGACGCGGCGTTCACGGCCGTCGAGGAGATCTGAGCCGGCGCCCGCCTGCGTCGCGCGCCCTTCGCGAGTAAGCTGACCCCTCGTGCCGTCCCACACTTCCCCCTTCGACATCCCCGTCTACGACCTCATGCACCGGCCGGGAGAGATGCGCGAGCGCGCGTTCGAGTTCGATGCTCCGGAGCGTCTCGGCGAGGGGATGGTGTCGGTTCCCGTGGGCGAGAACATCGAGATCGACCTCCGCCTCGAGGGCCTGCATGACGGCATCCTGGTCTCGGCCGAGGTGGCGACCACGGCGGTCGGGGAGTGCGTCCGCTGCCTCGACCCGGTCAGCCTCCCGGTCCAAGTCGAAATCCAGGAGCTTTTCGCGTATTCTCCTGATGAAGCTTTCGACTTCGCGGTTCACGATGACTACGTAGATCTTGAACCCGTTGTGCGGGATGCGGTGGTGCTGGCACTGCCGTTCCAGCCGGTGTGCCGGCCGGATTGTCCTGGTCTCGATCCGGAAACGGGTCTGAAACTGGCCGACGACCCGGATCGCGCCCCGCGTGACGTGCTCGACCCCCGGTGGGCGGCACTGCAGGACTTCACCAACGAGACCACCCAGCAGCCCGACGCCTGAGCCCTTACAGGTCAGCGCATCGCGCGAGCAGTTCACACCAGAGAAGAGACAGTCATGGCCGTTCCCAAGCGCAAGCAGTCGCGCAGCAACACGCACGCCCGCCGCTCGCAGTGGAAGGCGACGCCGGTGCAGCTCGTCAAAACCATCGAGAACGGCAAGACCGTCTACTCCCTTCCGCACCGCGCGAAGGTCGTGGAGGACTCGGCCGGTACGCCCCTGTACATGGAGTACAAGGGCCGCAAGGTCGCGGACGTCTGAGTTTGTGGCTCGCCCTACGGGCGACGCGGTCGTCCCGCCGGACCGGGCGGAGCTGTCGGCGACCCTGGGCGTCGAGATCGACGCTGAGCTTCTGCAGCTCGCGCTGACCCATCGCTCGTACGCGTACGAGAATGGTGGCCTCGCGCACAACGAACGCCTCGAGTTTCTCGGTGACTCGATCCTCGGCCAGGCCGTGACGGTGATGCTCTACACCGAGAATCCGGATCTCGACGAGGGAGAGCTCGCCAAACGGCGCGCCAGCCTGGTCTCCTCGGTCGCGCTGGCCGAGATCGCCGTGGGGATCGGCCTCGGAGCTCACATTCTGCTCGGCAAGGGCGAACTGCTCACGGGCGGCCGGGAGAAGTCTTCGATCCTCGCCGACTGCGTGGAAGCGGTCATCGGTGCCACCTACCTCTCGCGAGGACCGGATGTCGCCACTGCGCTCGTCCTGCGTCTGGTCGCCCCGCTGCTCGCCGATCCTGAGCGATTCGGTGCGGCGATGGACCCCAAGACCAGCCTGCAGGAACTCTCCACTCGGCTGGGCAAGGGGCTTCCGCGCTATGCGGTCACGGACAGCGGCCCTGACCACTTGAAGCGCTTCCATGCGACCGTCATGGTCGGTGACAACGCGGTGGCAACCGGTGACGGCTCGAGTAAGAAACAGGCAGAAATGGCCGCAGCTCTCGCGGCGTGGGCCGTCATGCAACGACCCAAGCGCTGAGTCGGATGCCCGAACTCCCCGAAGTCGAGGTCGTCCGCGCCGGCTTGGAGCCCGCGGTCGCCGGTGCGACCGTGACGCGTGTCGAGGTGCTCGACGAGCGGTCGCTGCGCCGCCACCTCGGGCCGGCCGAGGACTTCATTGAGCGGTTGACGGGGTCCGTGCTCACCACCCCCGAGCGACGCGGTAAGTTCCTCTGGATCCCCCTCGCCCACCCAATGGCCGGAGAGGGGCCGAAGGCAGTGGTGGTTCATCTCGGAATGAGTGGCCAGGTCCTCCTCCGTGAGCGTGCGGCACCCCGCAGCCGGCTGACGCGGGTGGTGCTGGAGATCGAGCATCCGGAGCACGGTCCGCTGCGCGTCGATTTCGTCGACCAGCGCATCTTCGGCTCGATGGCGCTCGACCAGCTGGTGGCCACGCGGGACGACCCGGCCCAGCTCGTGCCGAGCCAGGTCGCGCACATCGCGCGCGATCCTCTCGACCCGCGCTTCGACGACCGCGCCTTTCTCCGTGCGCTCGCGGCCAAGCAGACCACGATCAAGCGCGCCCTTCTCGATCAGACTCTGATCAGCGGCATCGGCAACATCTATGCCGACGAGTCGCTGTGGGCGGCGCGTGTGCACTACGACCAGCCCACCGCGACGCTGAGCCGCGCGCGCGCAACCACCTTGCTGGCCGAGGTGCGCCTCGTGCTGGCACGCGCGCTGGCCGAGGGCGGCACGAGTTTCGACGCACAGTACGTGAACGTCAACGGAGCATCCGGCTACTTCTCGCATTCGCTGAACGCCTACGGACAGCAGGGCGAGCCGTGTCCGCGCTGCGGTCGCCCCATCGTGCGCGAGAGTTTCATGAACCGCGGCTCGCACTTCTGCCCGTATTGCCAAAGGATTCGTGCGAGCCGCTAGGCGCGTGATGGTCGCCGCGATCAACGCCATCGACGTTGACCTCACTGACGTCGGGGCCAAGAACATCGTCAGTGTCGACGGTGCGGCGCGGAGGGCTCCGCAGCTATCCCAGCAGCCATCCGTTCTCGGCGGCACGGCGTACCGCCTCCGCAGCGTTGCGTGCGCTGGTTTTTCCCATCGCCGCTGACAAATGGTTCCGCACAGTTCCTTCCGACAGGTGCAGCCTGCTGGCGACTTCGCTTGCCGTCCCGTCGTCGCGGAAAGCGAGCAACACGTCCGTCTCCCGCCGACTCAACGGCGACGGCCCGGCGGCAAGAGATTCCGCAGCAAGGGTGGGATCGACGACGCGCTCGCCGCGTGAGACGGCACGCACGGCGTCGGCGAGTTTGCCGGAAGGGGTGTCCTTGACGACGAAGCCGAGTGCCCCAGCCTCCAAGGCGAGACGCAGGTAGCCGGGGCGGCCGAAGGTCGTCACGATCAGCGCGCGGCACTCCGGGTACGTCGCGGCCAGCAGCCGGGCGGCCGCGATTCCGTCGAGTCCTGGCATCTCAACATCGAGCAGAGCGACGTCGGCACGCGATGCCCTGGCAGCCTCGACGACCTCGTCGCCGCGACCGAGCTGAGCGACGACCTCCAGGTCGGGTTCCAGGTCGAGCAGAGTCGCGAGTGCGCCACGCACGAGAGCCTGGTCGTCGGCGATCAGGATCCGGATGCTCACGTCGAAACTACGAGCTCGAAGCCGGGGCCGGAGGCACGTGGGCCCGCCGTGACGTGCGCCCCGAGCACGGCGGCGCGCTCGCGGAGTCCCCGTAGCCCGTTCGCGGCTGACACCAGATCGATGACTGTCATCCCGTCATCGCGCACACACACCGAGGTCGCGGTGAGTTCAATCCAGCAGTTGCGAGCCTTCGCGTGACGAATGACGTTGGTGACTCCTTCGCGGATAACCCAGCCGAACAGCGCACGCAGGTCCGGGTCAACGGCGGAGCCATCATGAGGCAGATGCTCGACGATTTCGGCAGCCGTCAACGCCGTGTGGGCCGCGATCAGCTCGGTGTCGATGTCGGCGTCCCGATAACCGGCGACCGCTGCCCGGAGTTCGCTGAGTCCGGTGCGTGCCAGGTGCTCGATGTCGACGATTTCCCGGGCGGCGCGGACCGGATCTCGGCCGACCAGCTTGCCGGCGAGTTCGGATTTCACCGTGACAACGGTCAGCGAATGCCCAAGCGAGTCGTGCAGGTCGCGAGCCAGCCGAGCGCGCTCATCGCTGACAGCGAGGCGAGCGATCTCGGCGTGCGCGAAGCGAAGTTGCTGATTCTGGACGATGAGACGCGTCAAGGTGAGGGTCGTGATCCCGACAGAAGCCGTGATGAAAGGCGAGAAGGAGATCGCGTTGGGGTAGCGCATGGCTGCGGCGATGATGAGCTGGGTGGCCACGATCCCTCCGACGATTCCGAACGCCGGGAGACGTGGGATCCAGGTGAAACCGACCATGGCGGCGAGGAGCGTCCAGACCCAGACCGTCGTGATTCCGATCAGGGGGAACAGCACGCAGCTGAGCGCCCAGTATCCGAAGATCACAACGAGTCGTACCCTCACTGGTTCGGGCCACACCAACGGGGGGAGCACCAAATAGAGCACGTAGAGCACTGCAAGCACGGCGGTTGCCAGCGTCTTGATCCCGACCGAGCCTTGCGAGCTCCAGACCGCGAACAGTTCGACTACCTGATAGACCAGCCCAATCGCACCTCCGGCATACCAGCGGAAGGCTCGGGGGTTGCGCATGCGGGCCAGCGGAGATCCCCGGTAGCCGCTCTCGCGCCACGGCGCAGTCACGGTGGCGGTCATGACAGTCACGGTAGCGCGGTCCTGCCGCCTACGCGCGGACCGCGTCGCGGCGATAGCGCCAGGTGACTAGCACCGTGAGTACGACTGTCCAGCCGACGAGCACGAGCGCCGGCGCCATTGCGTCGCCGGAACCCAGCGCGCCCATCTGACCGAGGCGGTTCAGCCAGTAGGAGGGCACGATCTGCGCCACGTTTGAGACCCATGCCGGCATGATCTGCAGCGGTACCCACAGGCCACCGAGGATCGACATCCCCAGGAAGGTCACCATGAAGAGCGGCTGCGCAAACTCGGGGCGCGCGTACTGGCCGATCAGGATCGCCAGTAAGGCGAACGGGATGATGCCCAGCCAGAGTCCGATGCCAGCCGCGATCCAACCCGCGACCGCCAGCTGGGCGTGCAGCGCGAGAATCGACACCGCGAACACAACGAGGATCGATCCCGCGGCGACGGCAAGGGCCGCCACCACCTTCGACACGAGGTAGCCGGTGCCGCTGAGAGGGGTGATGCGCAACTGTCGGTTCCAGCCGATCGATCGTTCGGTGACGATCGCGAAGGCTTGGGAGAGGCCCGCCATCATCGCGCCGTATCCACCCATCTGGACGGTCGTGACGATCAGCCATGGCAGGTGTGTGGTGGAATCCACCGCGCCCCCCGTCCCGTAGGCGGAGCCGAAAATCAGCAGCATGGCGACGGGGAGCGCGAAGGTGAAAACCAGCGAACGGACGTTGCGGAGCTGACGCATCGTCTCACGGGCCAGGTAGTGGGGTCTCATCGGTGGGCCTCCTCGGACGTCAGAGAGCTGGGAGCCGCGGCCTCGGACGTCAACGCCATAAAGGCGTCGTCCATGCTGCGGGCGATTACCTCGATATCGCGCGCGGCCGGGAAGTCGGCCAACACGGCGCGAAGGGTTGCGTCGGAATCATCGGTGCGGATGCTGGCGCGCTCGCCGCGTACCTCCACCCCGGTCACCCCGGGCATGGCCGCAAAGCGCGCCTCGGTACCGTTCTGTCCGGCTGCCACGTCATCCAGCCGAAAGGAGACGGTGCGACCGGAGACGACCGACTTGACCTGGGCTGGTGTGCCGTCGGCGACAATGCGGCCGCGGCTCATCATCACGATGCGGTCGGCGAAAGCGTCGGCTTCGTCGAGGTAGTGGGTGGCGAAGACCACCGTCCGGCCGGAGTCAGTGAACTCTCGCATGGAGTCCCAGAAGACGTGGCGCGCTTCGACGTCCATCGCGGCGGTGGGTTCGTCGAGGATCAGCAGACGGGGGTCTGAGACGACTGCGACGGCGAATCGGGCCCGCTGCAGCTGCCCGCCGCTGAGCTTGCTGACCGGCTGGTTCGCGATATCGCTGACGCGAGCGCGTCCCATGGCCTCGGTGACCGGAAGTGGATGCCGGTGCGCCGCGGCGACCAGCGCGACACTTTGTTGCACCGTCATCGTTGGCAGCAGCGCGCCGCCCTGCAACATGGCGCCGACATCGCCAGCGACGATCGCCCCCCGCGGCGCCACACCGAAGAGCTCCGCGCTGCCGGAGCTTGCGGCAGAGAGGCCTAAAGAGAGGTCGATGGTGGTGGACTTGCCCGCACCGTTCGGGCCGAGCAGAGCGACCACCTCGCCACGGTGGATGTCGAGGCTCACGTCGTCAACTGCCGTGAGCGCGCCGAAACGCTTCGTGAGTCGGCGAAGGCGGATCGCAGGGACGGGCTCTGCGGCGGTGGCGGATGTCATGCGTTCAGTTTCGCGAGCGGCGGCATCCGGTGCCCACGGAACCTGTCACGAATCTGCCATGACAGATCTCACGCATTACACAGCCCGAACACTGCGCTGACCGGCGCCGAATCCCTCTCGGGCATGGTCGTCGGTATGAACAAGCTCATTGTGACCACCACCTCGCTCATCGCGGGCGCCGCTCTGGTGCTGGGCGGAGTCGTCGCCGCGGATGCCGCCACGGCAACCCCCACGGCGGCGGCGACTCTCACCGCGAGCAGTCCAGCCACCGCTTCCACACCCCCCTCCGCCACGAGGTGCACTTTCGGCGCGCACCTCCTGTCGGCCTTTCGTGGCGGCTCTCCGGCGCTTCGCGCCGACCTGAAGAAGGCTCGCGCCGAGGCCAAGGGCCCGACCCGTCGTGCCGATATCGCCGCGATCACGACGAAGGCTCTGGACGGCGGCTACGGCGTGACCGTCGAGGCTAGGGCGAAGTTCCTGCAGAGCCACCCGGGTGTGCTGAAGGGGGTCCGGCCGCTGCCGGCAAACCTCAAGGCGGATCTGAAGACGCTGCACTCCGACAAAGGCAAAGCCGCCAAGGTGGCCGAGTTGAACACGATCGCCACCACGGCGCTCGCCGGTGGCTATGGCGCGAGCATCGAGACCCTCGCGAAGGACGTCCAGTCGAGCGGCGCGTGGCAGAACTGCACGCCCGTCGGCTCAGGGAGCTAGCCCCCGTCCGGTACCGTTATCGCAGTCGTTCCCCCCGTCCTCGCGACGGACGGACGGCTGCGATTTCGGGCGTGATGGGAAAGGGGTCGGCGTGTACTTGAAGAGCCTGACCCTCAAGGGCTTCAAGTCGTTCGCGCAACCCACCACCTTCGCCTTCGAACCGGGCGTCACCTGCGTCGTGGGCCCCAACGGCTCCGGCAAGTCGAACGTCGTCGACGCCCTCGCCTGGGTGATGGGGGAGCAGGGCGCCAAGACGCTCCGCGGCGGCAAGATGGAAGACGTCATCTTCGCCGGCACCGCCACCAAGGGACCGCTTGGCCGAGCCGAGGTCGTGTTGACCATCGACAACACGGATGGGGCCCTCCCCATCGAGTACAGCGAGGTCACGATCTCGCGCACCCTGTTCCGCAACGGGGGCAGCGAGTACGCGATCAACGGCGAGCAGTGCCGCCTGCTGGACGTGCAGGAGCTGCTCAGCGACTCCGGTCTCGGTCGTGAGATGCACGTCATCGTCGGCCAGGGTCAGCTCGACCAGGTGCTGCACGCCACGCCCGAAGAACGCCGCGGCTTCATCGAGGAGGCGGCCGGCATCCTGAAGCACCGTCGTCGCAAAGAGAAGACGCTGCGCAAACTCGACGCGATGCAAGCCAACTTGACGCGGCTCTCCGACCTGGCGGGCGAGATCCGGCGACAGCTGAAGCCGCTCGGTCACCAGGCCGAGATCGCCCGTGAGGCGCAGACCATCGCGGCGATCGTGCGGGACGCTCGTGCGCGGCTTCTCGCCGACGAGGTCGTGGAACTCCGCGCCGCGATCACCGACGTGAGCCGCAATGAGGGGGAGCGCAAGACCGAGCGTCTGGTGCTGCAGGAGCAGCTCGATCAGGCCAAACTGCGCCAGGCGCGACTCGAGCAGACGATGACCGGCGATTCGGTGGACGCGGCACGCCGCGTGAGCTTCGGTCTCGAGCAGGTTCAGGACCACCTGCGTTCCCTGTTCACTTTGGCGAACCAGCGCCTCTCCCTGCTCGGGCAGCAGGCGGAACTGCCCGGGATGACGACCACGATCTCACCGAGGATGGTGCAGGACGCCCGCGAGGAGGCGCAGCGTCTCGCCGCCGGGGTGGCCGAGGTGGAAGCGGTGCTCGGCCGCGCCACCGCGACAACGGCCACCGCCCGCGCGTCTCTCGACTCCTTGGACGAGGAGATCAGCGCTCAGAGTGCCCTGATCTCTCAACACGACCTTGAGCAGGGGCGACTCTCCGGACAGGTGGATGCTGCGGAGTCCCGTCGCACGGCCACCCGGGGGGAGCTCGACCGTCAGCGTGCCGCGCTCCAGGCCGCGGAACAGCGCCGGGAGCGGGCGCGTGCCGAACTGTTGCAGGTCGAAGACGATGTCTCGGATGGCGGCTCGGACATCGAACTCGCGGCCGCGGTCGAGAGTGCCGATGCCCAGGTGAAGGTGCTGCAGAGCGAGGTGGAGGTGCTGCGCGATGAGCTGCACGCCTCCGAGCGCGAGCGCGATGCGCTCGCCGCGCGCACCTCGGCCCTCTCGATGGCCGTCGATCAGAAAGACGGATCGGCGTCCATCATGGCGGCCGATGGCATCCGAGGTCTCGTCGCCGAACACGTTCAGGTGCGTCCCGGGTTCGAAGCTGCGATTGCGGCCGCGCTCGGCACGCTCGCGGATGCCGTGCTCGCCGACTCGCGGGACGCCGGCTTCTCCGCGTTGGCGCAGGCACGCGACGCCGACGCCGGTCGTGTCGAGATCGTGGTCGCCGACGGCGTCGAGAGTGCGCTTCTGACGGGATTGCCGGCCGGGGTCGACGCGGCCGCCTCGCTCGTGACGGCTCCCGCGGGCATCCGCGGACTGCTCGCGCGAACCGTTGTCGTCGCCGATCTGGGAACGGCTCGAGCCGTGTGGCCGGCGCTCGCCGCGCTCGACGTCGACGGCGTCACGGTCATCACCCGTGACGGCGAGGTGCTGACCCAGTATGTGCTGCGCGGCGGTTCCGGTGCCGGGCGCAGCACCCTCGAACTGGTCGCCGAGCGCGACGCCGCGCAGGAGAAGCTCGTCGGGGTCACCACCGCGATCGAGCGCACCCGTTTCGCCCTCGCCGCGAAGCGCGAAGCGCTCGACGGCGCGCAGATCGATGCCGCGCAGGCTGCCGCGGCACTCAAGGCCTTCGACGTCCGGCTGGCGGAGCGCAGCCAGGCGGTCGGTCGCTCGCGCGCGCAACTGGAGGGTGCCTCCGCCGAGGGCGAGCGCTTGACCGAGGCCGTGCGTGAGCTGACCGAGGCCGTCCAGGCGGCCGACTCGGCGGTGGAGCGGGCCCTGGGCGATCGCGATGCGCACGCCGCGACGCCACGCCCGATCCTGGATGTCTCCGCCCGCGACGCGCTGCTTGCCGAGCTGGAGTCCGCACGGGCTGCGGAGGTGCAGGCGCGCATCGAACTCGAGACCGCTCGCGAACGGGTGCGCGCCCAGCACGCGCAGGCGGACGCCCTGCAGCGCCAGCTGGTGGCGGAGCGTGCCGCGGCCGAGGAATCCGCGCGCCTCGCAGTGCTCCGTCAGCGACAGGTCGCCGCGGCCACCGGGGTCACCGACGCCCTTCCCGCGGTGTTGGATGTTGCCGATCGCGCCGTCTCGGAAGCCCGGGTTGCGCTGGCAGCCGCCGAGGCAGAGCGCGCCAAGCAGAACGAGGAACTCGCGGAACTGCGTCGCAACGAGAACGGCCTCCGCGACCGCTTCCAGGCGTTGAACGACAACGTGCACGGCCTCGAGATGCAGGCGTACGAGAAGAAACTGCATCTGTCATCGCTGCTGGAGCGCGCCGCAGAAGAACTCGGACTCGATGAGGAGGTGCTCGTGGCCGAGTACGGCCCCGAGGTGCCCGTTCCGCTCGACGCGGCCCTGGTCGAGCCGGTCGCCACCGCCCCCGATGTCGACATTGACACCGCTCCGGCGGTCGACGCCGCCGCCCCGGCCAACGACCTCCCGACCCCGCCCACCGTCCGCTTCGACCGCGCGAAGCAGCAGGCCCGCCTCGCCTCCGCGGAGCGCAAGCTCGGCCAGCTCGGTCGCGTCAACCCGCTCGCGCTCGAGGAGTTCGCCGCGCTCGAACAGCGTCACAAGTTCCTCACCGAGCAGCTCGCGGACCTCACGGCGACCCGTAAGGATCTGCTGACGATCATCGACGAGATCGACGGGAAGATGCAGGAGATCTTCGGCGCCGCCTTTGACGACACTCGGGCCGCCTTCGACGAGGTCTTCCCTGTCCTCTTTCCCGGGGGCACCGGCAGTCTGTTCCTCACCAACCCCGACGAGCTGCTGACCACCGGCATCGAGGTCACCGTGAAGCCGGCGGGCAAGAAGATCGAACGCCTCTCCCTGCTGAGCGGCGGCGAACGCTCTCTGGCCGCCGTCGCCTTGCTGATCGCGATCTTCAAGGCCCGCCCCAGCCCGTTCTACATCATGGATGAGATCGAGGCCGCGCTGGATGACGCCAACCTGGGCCGTCTCCTCACGGTGATGGAGGAGCTCCGCCAGAATTCCCAGCTCATCGTGATCACCCACCAGAAGCGAACCATGGAGATCGCCGACGCTCTGTACGGGGTCTCGATGAGGCAGGACGGCGTCAGTGCGGTCGTTGGGCAGCGCGTCGCCGTCGGGGATCGCGCGAGCTGAGTCGGGATTGCCGCGGAACTAGCCGGCGATGCCGCTCGGGTCGGGAGCGGTGCTCGCCGAGGCGCGGTGGAGCGGCTCACCGTTGACGGTGAGCACGCGCCATCCGTCCTCGACGCGCTCGATCGTGGAAATCGAACCGTTTCGGATGCCGTCGAGGGGAAACCCCGCGAGCGAGGCCAGGGTGTACCGGATGATCGTGCCGTGGCACACGATGACCACGTTGCGATCGACGAAGTCGGCTTCCACTCGCGCCAGGCCAGCCAGACCGCGCGCGACCACGGAATCGAGCGGCTCGGCGCCCGGGTAGTCGCGGTTCGGCCAGCGCGCCATTGTCTCGCTCGATGGTCCGCCTTCGAGGTCGCCGTAGTCGCGCTCGACGAAGTCCGGGTATGCCGGCCCGAGCTCGATGGCCAGATCGGTCGCGATGATCTCGGCGGTCTCTCGGGCGCGCAGCATGGGCGAACTGACGACGACCTGCCAACCCTGCCCGGCCAGCAGCCGGACGGCATCGTGCGCCTGTGCTCGCCCGGTGTCGTTCAGCGGGATATCCGTCGACCCCTGCAGTTTGTCGTCGCGATTCCAGTCGGTTTGGCCGTGTCGAATGAAAGCAACAGTCACCCGACCATCCTCCCTGATGCGCGTCGGCCTCCTGACCGCGCCGCTTCCTGATCGCGCCGGCCTTCTGACCGCGCCGCCTTCTGAGCGCCTCAGCCCCGCTTCCGCCGCCCCTGGCTAGGCTGGACGAAATGGCACTCTTCGGCTCTCCCAGTCCCTCCAGCCCGCGGACCCCGTGGTCGCTGGGCGGCGCCCTGCGCGGCATGTTCGCCCGCGCCACGATCGACGACGACACCTGGCATCAGCTCGAAGATGCGCTGCTGGCGGCCGACTTCGGCCCCGACGTGACCGACGCGATCGTCGAGCAACTGCGAGACAACGTCGCGAAGTACAAGACGACCGATCCCCGCGATCTTCAGCGGATGCTGCGAGAGGTGATCGAGGAACGTCTCGAACGCCTCGATTCCACCCTCACGCTCAGCAACCGCCCCGCGGTCGTGCTCGTGGTCGGGGTGAACGGTGTCGGGAAGACGACGACGATCGGCAAGTTCGCGAAGTTCTTGACGAACTACGGGCGATCCGTGGTCGTCGGCGCGGCCGACACCTTCCGTGCGGCGGCGGTCGAGCAGGTGGCGACCTGGGCAGAGCGAGCGGGGGCGCAGGTGGTGCGGCCGCAGCATCCGGGGCAGGACCCGGCGTCCGTCGCGTTCCAGACCGTCGAGAAGGCGATCCAGGAGGGTATCGAGATCGTGCTGATCGACACGGCCGGGCGGCTGCAGACCAAGAGCGGCCTCATGGACGAGCTCAGCAAGGTACGTCGCGTCGTCGAGAAGCAGGCCCCGATCGCCGAGGTGCTGCTCGTGCTGGACGCGACAACCGGCCAGAACGGCCTGGCACAGGCGGAAGCATTCATCGAGCACGCCGGGGTGACCGGACTGGTGCTGACGAAGCTGGACGGTTCGGCGAAGGGCGGCTTCGTGCTCGCCGTGCAGGAGCGCACCGGTATCCCCATCAAGCTGGTCGGGCAGGGTGAGGGCATCGGCGACCTCACCGGCTTCACGGCGCGTGTGTTCGCCGCCCAACTGGTCAACTGAGCTGCCGAGGCTCCCCCGCAGAGCCGAGCAGCCCCTCACGGCCGGCCCCGGCTACGCCTCTCGTGTAGCCGGCAATCAACCTATTCAGAGCGAGGCTCTTGCTTCGCATCAATCGCGGCTCGGTGCGGGGGTGCCCCGGTGGCGGCATCAACCAGTACTCCGACCCCGCGGGACCCCGTCTCTGGATCTCCCAGTGGTGGTCGTGCAGCAGCAGGTGATGGTGCTTGCAGAGCAGCAGGCCGGCCGCCACATCCGTGCGGCCCTGGTCTCGAACCCAGTGATCGAGGTGGTGTGCCTCGCACCAGGACGGCGGGCGCTCGCAGCCGGGCCAGCGGCAGCCGCCATCGCGCTCGGCGAGGGCGATTCGTTGCCGCGCCGTGAAAAGCCGCTGCTCACGGCCGACGTCGAGCGGCTGCCCGTGTGCGTCGAACACCACCCGGAGGGTTCCCTGCGCGCAGGCCAGCCGCTCGACGGTCTCGATTGACACCGGCACCTGGCTTGCCCGGAGGCGCCCGTGACCCGTGCCAGCGATCAGCTCGCGTTCGGTGACCGTGATTCGAACTGCCGGTGCCCCTCTCCCCAGGAGCTCGGCAGGATTGACCTCTGCGCCGGCGGTCACGAGACCGAAGAAGACGTCGGAGGCCAGTTGCCCTGTGGTCCGCGGGTCATCGACGATGCGCTGGATCTGATCCTGTTCGCTGACGAACCGCGGTCCGCCCCGCCGAGGGGAGGTTGCCCGGTCGTAGATCTCGGTCAGGACCGATCCCTCGATCGGATCGACTCTCCACACGATGCGGACGCCGCCATCGCGGAACCGCAGAAGCCGGAACTCTCGCCTCTCCCGCGCGGCCCGCTCTCGGTCGATGATGCCGACGGCATCGAGTTCGTCGCGGCATTCGCGCGCGCGCAGAAACAACTGATCCGCGTCGACAGCGCCTGCCTCCCCGCCGAGCTGCGCGGCGGCCTGGGCGAGGAGCGGTGCCTCCACGGATTCGCTCGGTGCTCCAAGTCCGGCGCGGATGGCATCCGCCGCGTCGGTTGAGAGCGAACCATCGGCCACCGCCGCTGCGACCGTCTCCAGCCACGGATGCGACGCAGCCAGGCCTCCGACCCGGATCGCCTGCGCCGCATCACGCAAGCTTGCGCCGGTGGTCGCCTGAATCAACTTCTGCGGCGTGCGATGTCCCAGCTTCTGGGCGAGCCCATCGTGACCGAGCTCCGGTGCCGAACGACGTGCGAGCTCGCCGGCGAGAAGGGTCGAATGAGCCCGCGCCACGCGTTCGTGCCGAGCCGATACCGCGATCAGTTCGAGGAGCTCCGGGTCGGAGAAACGATCGAGCGCCGTGAGCCGGACTGCCGCCAAAGCGCGCGTCGCGTCGGCGAGTTGGGCTCGGGAGGAGGTCATAACCCCACTTTCCTCTATCGAACACATCTTCGAAAGTACAAGATCTTTGTGCGTTCGAGCCTGTGGAGGAATGGAGGAATGGAGGAATGGAGCGCCAGCGAAACCGGCGAAATCCGCCGTCCTTACGACTCGAGCGCCCGCCGGTGCTCCTGAGCGAGCCCCTGATACTGGATCGCGTTCAGCCGCACGCGCTCGCGCCCCGCCTCATCGAGTTCCCCCCGCACCTTCGCGGGCACCCCGGCGGCCAGCATCCCGCTCGGAATCTCCTGCCCCTCGAGCACGAGCGCGCCCGCGGCGACGAAAGCACCCGTTCGAATGATCGACTGGTTCAGCAGCGTCGCCCCCATGCCGATCAAGCAGCCGTCTTCGATGGTGGTGCCGTGGATGATCGCGCCATGCCCGATCCCCACACCGGCACCGATCGTGGTCGGCTTGCCGGCATCCACGTGGATGACGCTGTTGTCTTGCAGGTTGCTCCCCTCGCCCAGCACGATCTCCGCGATGTCGCCGCGCAAGACACAGCCGTACCAGACGCTCGCGCCTGCCTCGATGCGCACCCGACCGATCAGGGTCGCATTCGGCGCGACCCACGCCGTCTCGTGAATCTCGGGGGAGTAGCCGTTGAAGGGGATGAGCAGCGCCATCCCCCCAGGCTAGCGAGCGGTCTGGCTAGGCTGAACCCATGTCAGCCGCCGAATCATCCGCATCGAGCCCGCCGCTCGCATCGAGCGAGGTACCGGAGAAGAAAAGGCACTCCCCGCGCAATTCGCTGATTGCGATCGCGTTGGCGCTCGTCGGGGGAACTGCGCTCGGATGGAGCTTCCTCGCCGGGCTCGCCAACAAGTTCGATACGACGGCCCAGCACTCGTCGGTCTATCTCGCGCTGTTCTTCGTCGGTCTCGGCATCCTGCTCGTCGGAATCGTCTTCGCGCTCTACGGGATCATCCGCCGCGCGCAGCTCTTCCTGTCGGTCCTGGCGATCGTGTTGTCAATGCTGCCCGCGGTGATGGTGCTGGTGATCGCGGCGCTCCTCTTCCTCTAGGCGGCGCTGCTCGAGGCGACGCTTGTCGTCGACCGCCGGGGCAGTGTCAGCAGCGTGGTCGCGCTGACGATGAGCAACAGGATCGCACCGACCACCACGAGCACGGAGAGCCCCGCGAGCGGCAGCCAGAACATGGAGATTCCGGCCGCGATCGCCAGGATGCCGCTCACGAACGCGAGCCAGCGTGGCGTCACCGTGCTGCGCAGACCCGCCATGAAGTCGATGATGCCCTCGGCAATCCACCCGACGCCGATGACGAAGGCGAGCACGCCGAGTGAACGGAACGGGTTCGACAGGCAGAAGACGCCGGCGATGAGCACCAGCAGGCCCATGGTGCCGGTCAGCCACCTCAGCCCGATACTCAGTCGATCGGCTACCAGCGCGGTGGTGATGCGGAACACTCCGGAGAGGATCAGGTAGACGCCGAACAGGATCGCGACGGTCAGCAGGGTCGGCCCGGGGAAGATCAGGCCGATGACTCCCAGGATCACACCGATCACCGCGACCGCGATCATCTCGCCGCGATGCACCTTCAGCAGATCGAAGGGCGAGCCGGGGACGTAGCCCAGCTGGTCGGTTGCCGAGTTGCTGAGCCGATCCGGCTCGGGACCCGTCGAGGCCTTCGGGTCATTCGCAGCGGGTTGTGGCGTGCTCATGTTCTCTCCTGAGGTCGGTCGAACCGGTCACGTCGGATTATCCTCCCGCCGACATCATCGGGCCGGGATGCCGTCGCCGGTCCACGAGCCGGCGATCGCTTAAACTGTTTTCACCATGGCCACCTTCGGAAACCTCTCGGATCGCCTCACCGCGACCTTCCGCAACCTGCGCGGCAAAGGCAAGCTCACCCCTGCCGACATCGACGGCACCGTGCGCGAGATCCGGCGCGCGCTGCTGGAGGCGGATGTCGCCCTCGAGGTCGTCAAGGAGTTCACCGGCAAGGTGCGCGAACGCGCCCTCGGCGACGAGGTCAACAAGGCGCTGAACCCGGCGCAGCAGGTCGTGCAGATCGTCAACGACGAGCTCGTCGCGATCCTCGGCGGCCAGCAGCGCCGCCTCGAGTTCGCCAAGAAGCCGCCGACCGTCATCATGCTCGCAGGCCTGCAGGGCGCCGGTAAGACGACGCTGGCGGGCAAGCTCGCCAAGTGGCTGGTCAAGGACGGCCACACGCCCCTGCTCGTCGCGGCAGACCTCCAGCGACCGCAGGCCGTGCAGCAGCTGCAGGTCGTCGGCGGCCAGGCCGGCGTCCCGGTGTTCGCGCCGGAACCCGGCAACGGCGTCGGCAACCCGGTGAAGGTGGCCAAGGACGGCGTCAAGGAGGCCGAGCGCAAGCAGCATGACGTCGTCATCGTCGACACGGCGGGCCGCCTCGGTATCGACGCCGAGTTGATGAAGCAGGCGTCCGACATCCGCAAGGCCGTCGATCCCGACGAGGTGCTCTTCGTGATCGACGCGATGATCGGTCAGGATGCCGTCACCACGGCCCGCGCCTTCCAGGACGGCGTCGACTTCACGGGCGTCGTGCTGACGAAGCTCGATGGTGACGCACGCGGTGGAGCCGCCCTCTCGGTCGCCTCCGTCACCGGCCGCCCGATCATGTTCGCCTCCACGGGCGAGACACTCGACGATTTCGAGCCGTTCTATCCGGATCGCATGGCCAGCCGGATCCTCGACCTCGGCGACATCCTTACCCTCATCGAGCAGGCGCAGTCGGCATTCGACGAGGACGAGGCCCGCAAGACCGCGGAGAAGTTCGCGACGGACAGCTTCACCCTCAACGACTTCCTGAAGCAGATGCAGCAGCTCAAGAACATGGGCTCCATCAAGGGAATGCTGGGCATGCTTCCCGGCGCGCGGGGAATGCGTGAGCAGCTCGACAACTTCGACGAGCGCGAGATCACGCGTACCGAGGCGATCATCCAGTCGATGACCATGCAGGAGCGAACCACCCCGAAGCTCCTGAACGGATCGCGCCGGGTCCGCATCGCGCGCGGCTCGGGCAGCACGGTGACCGACGTCAATCAGCTGGTCGCCCGCTTCGAGGCGGCGTCCAAGATGATGAAGACCGTGGCGAAGGGTGGCATGCCGCAGGTCCCGGGGATGGGTCCCATCCCGGGTGCGAGCTACGGCGGCAAGAAGAAGCAGCCGCCGCAGAAGAAGGGCTCCCGGTCCGGGAATCCGGCCAAGCGAGCCGCCGAGAACGCGGCGCTGGCGCAGGGCGCCAAGCCCGCCGGATCGGGTTCAACCGGGTCCGGATTCGGGCTGGGCGGCGGCGCCTCGACCGCGGGGAAGGCCGGCGGCCCGAGCGAAGATGAGCTCGCCGCGCTGCAGAAGTTCATGGGGCGCTGACGGCACCGGTGCGCTGAGCGGGAGACCTAGGCTGGTTTCATGACCACTCGTAGTGAACGTCCCATCCGCGTCGGAGTGCAGGTCGCTCCGCAGCATGCGCTCTACCCGTCGATCCGCGACACGGTGAGACGGCTGGAGGACCTCGGCGTCGACATCGTCTTCAACTGGGACCACTTCTACCCGCTCTCCGGCGACCCCGACGGCCTGCACTACGAGTCCTGGACGATGCTTGCGGCGATGGCCGAGCAGACCTCGCGGATCGAGTTCGGTCCGCTGGTGAACTGCAACAGCTACCGCAACCCTGACCTGCAGGCCGACATGGCCCGCACCATCGATCACATCAGCGCGCACTCGGGCAGCTCCGGCCGCTTCATTTTCGGCACAGGGTCCGGCTGGTTCGAGAAGGACTACGACCAGTACGGCTACGAGTTCGGCACAGCCGGAACACGGCTCGACGCGCTCGCCGTCGATCTGCCGCGCATCCGGGCCCGCTGGGAGAAGCTGAACCCGGCCCCCACCCGCACGATCCCGATCCTGATCGGCGGCGGGGGCGAGAAGAAGACCCTCAAGATCGTCGCGCAGCACGCCGACATCTGGCACAGCTTCTCCGACCCGGCGACCCTGGCGCACAAGCTGTCGGTACTCGACGGCTGGTGCGAGGAGATCGGACGCGACCCGCAGGAGATCGAGCTGTCCGCCCACGTGGGTCAGCAACCCAGCACCGGGACCCACTTCGCCGATCTGGATGAGCAGCGGGCGCTGGGCGTCTCCCTTTTCGAGACCTCGGTCACCGGGCCGGACTACGACCTCCAGCCGGTCATCGCGTTGCTGGCGTGGCGGGATTCGCAGGGCTGATGTCAGAAACACGCGCGGGAACGACGGCCGTCACCCGTAGCGTTGCGGGCGTGAGTTCTCCCCGGTCGCGCCTTCTGCTTCTCGGCGCCATCCTGTTCACCCTGCTGGCATGGGCGAGCGCGTTCGTCGTCATCCGTGGTGTCGCGCCCTCCATCCCCGGCGGGGCCCTGGCGCTCGGCCGACTCGGGGTGGGCACGATTGCGCTCGGAACCATCGCGCTGGTCCAGCATCGCTGGACCTCCCCGACTCGCCGCGAGTGGATCCAGATCATCGTCTACGGCGTCGCCTGGTTCGGCGCATACAACGTGACGCTCAACCTCGCCGAGCACAGCCTGGATGCCGGGACGACGGCCATGATCGTCAACATCGGCCCGATCCTGATCGCGCTCGGGGCCGGAGTTTTCCTGGGGGAGGGCATCCCGAAGTGGCTCGCGATCGGCGCGGCCGTCGCCTTCCTGGGTGTCGTGCTGATCGGGCTCGCGACCTCGCTCACGAGCGCGAAGGGCGTCGATCCGATCGGTGTCGTGTGGTCGCTCATCGCCGCTGTCACCTACGCGACGGGAGTTCTGGTGCAGAAGCCCGCGATCCGTCGCCTTCCCGCCGGCCAGGTGACCTTCCTCGGATGCGCGATCGGCATGATCGCCTGCCTTCCCTTCGCCGGGCAGTTGGCTTCATCGCTCGCAGCAGCCCCGGTCTCGGCGGTCCTGGGAATCGTCTACCTCGGCGTCGTTCCGACCGCCCTCGGTTTCTCCACCTGGGCGTATGCGTTGCAGCGCACGCCGGCGGGGCGACTGAGTATCTCGACCTACATCGTGCCGCCGCTCGCGATTGTTCTCGGGGTGATCGTCTTCGGTGAGATCCCGGTGCAGCTCGCGATCGTCGGCGGGGTCGTGTGCCTCGCCGGCGTGGCCGTGAGCCGGCGTCGAAGCGTCTCACCGGCATCCATTCCCGATGCCGCGACCCAGCCCGTTACCGTCACCGCCGAAAATCTGCCAGAATAGCGTGTTGGGTCTCCAGCGTCCGACCCTCTATCAGACGCGGAAACCCCCTTTCAGAGCTTTCTGCCGCGTGTGCCCCACGCACACGGTTGCAGTTCGAACATTCACACACCATGCAGGTTGGCGCTCGCCCCTGCGAGATCCAGGAGATATCTGTGGCTGTCAAGATCCGCCTCAAGCGGCTCGGCAAGATCCGTGCACCGTACTACCGCATCGTCGTGGCCGACTCGCGCACCAAGCGCGACGGTCGCGTGATCGAGGAGATCGGCAAGTACCACCCGACCGAGGAGCCCTCGTTCATCGAGATCGACTCGGCCCGTGCGCAGTACTGGCTCGGCGTCGGCGCGCAGCCGACCGAGCAGGTCGCGGCACTCCTGAAGCTCAGCGGCGACTGGGGCACCTTCAAGGGCGAGAAGGGTGCGAAGAGCACCATCCGCACCAAGGCGGAGCCCGAGTTGTTCGTCGCCGACGAGAAGAAGAAGCCGGTTCTCAAGCCCAAGGCGGAGAAGAAGGTCGACGCGCCGGTCGTCGAGGCGCCCGCCGAGGCCGAGGCGGCTGCCGTTGAGGCGCCGGCCGAGGCCGAGGCTGCTGTCGAAGCCGCTCCTGTCGAGGCTGCTGCCCCCGTTGAGGAGCCGGCCGTGACGACGGCTGAGGACGCCGTCGACGAGGCCGAGGGTTCTGGCGCTGCCGTGGATGAGGCCGCAGCGGCCGACGCCGACAAGGCCTAGTCATGTTGGCATCCGCCGTCGAACACCTCGTCAAGGGGATCGTCGATCACCCGGACGAGGTGCAGGTCGGTTCCGCCACGTCACCGCGCGGTGAGGTCATCGAGGTGCGCGTGCACCCCGATGACCTCGGCCGCGTGATCGGTCGCTCGGGTCGGACCGCGAAAGCGCTCCGCACGCTGGTGACGGCGCTCGCCGACGGCCGTCGCGTGCGCGTCGACGTCGTCGACACCGACGAGGCGTGAGCGAGCATCCCGCTCCCCGTCAGGCGAGCCAGCCCGATTCGGCCCGCGCGGGCAAGAAGGCCGCGGATCAGGTCCGCGTCGGTCGGCTGACCAAGGCGCACGGTCTCAAGGGCGCGCTGAAGATCGAGCTCTACACCGACGATCCCGATCGCCGGTTCACGCCGGGTTCGACGTTCACGCTGCAGGTGCCGACCTCGTCGCCCTGGCACGGAAAGACGCTCGAGCTGGTCGAGCTTCGCTGGTACAACGGTTCTCCTGTCGGCTTTTTCGTGGGGGTGGGCGACCGGACGGCCGCCGAGACGCTCGTGAAGGCGATTCTCTGGGTCGATCAGGATCCGTCTCAGCTTCCCGAGGAGCAGGACGCCTGGTACGACTACCAGTTGGTCGGTCTGCGCGCGCTCCGCGACGGCGTCGAGGTCGGACGCGTGGCCCGCGTCGAACACTTCCCGGCCCAGGACCTGCTGGTGATCTCGACCGGCGGCGATGACAGCACCGAGGTCCTCGTTCCGTTTGTTGCCGCGATTGTCCCGGCCGTCGATATCGCGGCGGGGACTGTCACGCTCACTCCGCCTGCCGGCCTCTTCGAAGAGTTGCCAGACACCGATCCTGAGCCCGAGGCGCCGCCCGCGTCGGACCTCGCGGTGGAACCTGACGATCGGCCCGCGTCTCACGAGTGACTCGGTTGCGGGCCGGATGTCTGGCGGAACGGCTCGCCGAGCCATCTGTGAGCTCCGACAGCAGTTTCACCTGACACCGCTGACACCAGCGGCGTGGATTCGCCGCCAGAGGTGCTCGTCACGACGCACGACAGCGAGAACTTCCTTCAGAAAGCCGTCCCACTCGTTCATGACGCGCGCGTAGCCGACCCGCATGACGAGGAAGCCGCGAGAGATCAGAGCGCTGTCCCGTCGGCGATCGTGTTCGCGCTGTTCGGCGGTCGAGTGCCACGTATCGCCGTCGGTTTCGATGACCAGCCGATCACCGACGAGCAGGTCCACCCGTCCAATTCCCGCGATCGCGACCTGGACCCGCACGCGGATTCCTCGCGAACGCAGTCGCAACCGCGCCAGAGTCTCGATCCCGGACTCGCTGCGCCGGTCGGCGGCAGCCAGCACTCGGGACTCGCCCGGGCTGGTGAACCGTGATCGCGCGGCCGACCTGCTGATCATCCCCAACTGGAGAGCGGAATCCAGAGCGCAGACGGCCTCCTCGAACGGCATGCACCGGATGGCAACCACGAGAGCTGTCATCACGTCATCGATCCCGTCGTGCGAGTCGCCGTGCATCCGGTGCAGACGCGTTGTTCGCCCATGAACCCGCGCTGAGGGGCTCACCCGCACATGCACGTCCCGGCGTACGACCCAGACGCCATGGGATCGCAGCGCTGCGCCACAGCTCAGCGAGCCGCCGCACCTGACAGCGGTGATGACCTCGACCGACGTCCCGGGCGTGGCGTACCAGCCGGTTCGAAGGCGGATCAGTCTTGCATCGGCGACCGCCGTCGCGATGGCCCGGCCCGACAAGCCGGATTCGCGGAGCGTACGGGAGCTGACGACGGGCATCCGAACACGGTCGTCGACGGCGGCTGTCCGGATGCGGCGGGCTACCTCAGTGGTGGACAGCGCCGCGATCCGAGCCCTGTGTACGGGCAGACGCGTGACCGGGCCCAAGAGTGGCTCGACCGGGGATGTGAGCAGACATCAGGGGCACCGAACCGCGGGTCTTGCTCCGCGCAACTACGCTGAACGCGTGCGCATCGACATCGTCACGATCTTCCCGGAGTTCTTCTCCGTGCTCGACGTGTCACTGCTCGGCACGGCGCGCCGGACCGGGCTCCTCGAGGTGGCCGTGCACGATCTCCGGGAGTTCACGCACGATCGTCATCGCACGGTCGATGACACTCCCGCCGGCGGCGGGGCCGGGATGGTGATGCGGCCCGAGCCGTGGGGCGAGGCTCTGGATGCCATCCTCACCCCCCAGAGCGCCGTCATCTTCCCCACACCGGCCGGCAGCCTGTTCGTGCAGAAGCAGGCACGCGACTTGGCCGGACGCGAGCACCTCGTCTTTTGCTGCGGCCGCTACGAGGGGATCGATCAACGTGTGATCGAGCACACCCGCGAGCGGGCCGAGGTCATCGAACTGAGCATCGGGGACTACGTGCTGAACGGGGGAGAGGTCGCGGCGATGGTCGTTGTCGAGGCGGTCGGGCGACTCATCCCGGGGGTTGTCGGCAATCCCGCGAGTCTCGTCGAGGAGAGCCACGAGAATGGATTACTCGAATACCCGAGCTACACGAAGCCGGCAACGTGGCGCGGGCTCGACACCCCGCCGGTGCTGCTCGGCGGCAACCACGCCGCGATCGCGGCCTGGCGGCACCAGCAACAGCTGGAGCGGACCGCGCGGGTCAGGCCCGAGCTGCTACCAGACGCGTCTTAGGACGCGCGCGCTGACAGCACGAGCGGCCCGTCGTCGGTGACGGCGATGGTGTGCTCACTGTGGGCGCCACGCGAGCCGTCGCGGCTGCGCAGGGTCCAGCCGTCATCATCCGTGTAGATCTTGTCCGTTCCGAGCATGAACCACGGTTCGATCGCGAAGACGAGCCCTGCCCGCAGCGGCAGACCACGGTGCGCGCGACCGTCGTTGGGAATGTGCGGGTCGCCGTGCATGACGCGTCCGACACCGTGGCCGCCGAAGTCGGTGTTCACTTTGATCTTGGCGGCGTGCGCGATATCACCGATCGCCGCCGAGATGTCGCCGATCTTGTTGCCGACGGTCGCCGCCTCGATACCGGCCGCCAACGCCACCTCGGTGAGCTGGATCAGGCGCAGGTCCTCATCACGGGGTGTGCCCACCACCAGGCTGAGAGCGGAGTCGCTGACCCAGCCACCCACCGACGCGGCGAAATCGAGTGACACCAGGTCGCCATCCCGCAGCACGTAGTCGTGGGGGAGCCCGTGCAACACGGCGTCGTTGACGGAGATGCAGATCACTTTGCCGAACGGCGAGGCTCCGAACGAGGGGTGGTAGTCGATGTAGCAACTCTCGGCACCCTCGGCGCGGATCATGTCGTGGGCAAGAGCATCCAGCTCCAGGATGTTCATTCCCACCGTCGCGGCGTCGCGTGTGGCTTCGAGCACGCGACCGACGAACGCGCCGGCTAGCTGGAGTTCGGCGATCTCGGAGGGGGTGCGCAGTTCGATCACCCCTTGAGTTTAAGCGGGGAACCGCGAGGGTGTTGGACGAGGGGCTCGATATGGCAGAATGGTCGATTGTGCCTGGCTCGGCTCTGCCACAGGGGAGTCGCACGGTGTTCCAATCGCGTCACAGCGACGGCCCACGGCACGCATCCAACTTCTGATCCATCACAACACGCGTTCGACCTGTGGCGGTCGCAGAGAGCGAAACACCATGCATATCCTCGACGATCTCGACGCGGCATCGCTGCGTTCTGACATCCCGGACTTCCGCGCCGGTGACACCGTCAAGGTGCACGTGAACATCATCGAAGGAACGCGCTCGCGCATCCAGGTCTTCCAGGGCGTCGTCATCGGCCGCTCGGGCGAGAGCGTCCGCGAGACCTTCACGGTCCGCAAGGTCAGCTTCCAGGTCGGCGTGGAGCGCACCTTCCCGGTGCACTCGCCGGTCATCGACCACATCGAGATCGTCACCCGCGGTGACGTTCGTCGCGCCAAGCTCTACTACCTGCGCAAGCTGCGCGGCAAGAAGGCCAAGATCAAGGAGAAGCGCGACGCGTGAGCTGAGCGTATTCGAACAGCACCCAGCTTCAATGATCCCGGTCGTGGCCCTCGTGGCCCGGCCGGGATCGTTGTTTCGTCCCGCGCGTTGCGATGCGATCACGGGCGCAACGGGAACATAAGCTTGCGGGGAAACGCAGGGGTGAGATGACAGACGAACAGGCGCCGTGGGCGCGCAGACCGTTGAGCGGTGGCTCACTCGATGCCGACACCGCCTCGGACGACACCTCGCACGGCGGCCGGAATGACCGCAGCAGCACCCGAGGTCGTCCCTCGCGGACCCGCTCGACGGGCCGCTTCCTGCGCGACGTTGTGCTCATCCTGCTCGCGGCGATCGTCATCTCGTTCCTGATCAAGACCTTTCTGATCCGCTCGTTCTATATCCCCTCCGCGTCCATGGAGAACACCCTCATGGTCAACGACCGGATCATCGTCAACGAACTCGAGCCGGCGCTCATGCCGATCCACCGCGGTGACATCGTCGTGTTCAGGGACCCGGGCGGCTGGCTCCCGCCGAGTACTTCGGTCCCCGAGACGGGGATCACCGGCATCGTCGACGGGGCGCTGTCCATCGTCGGCTTGACCGCACCCGACAGCAACAATCACCTCGTCAAGCGCGTCATTGGACTGCCGGGCGACACGGTCGCCTGCTGCAATGCCTTCGGCCAGATGACGGTCAACGGCGTTCCGTTGAGCGAACCGTACATTCTGCTTCCCGCGGGGGTCACGAAGGTCTCGCGCGATGATTTCTCGGTCACGGTGCCCGCCAACTCGCTCTGGGTGATGGGGGACAACCGATACGACTCGGCGGACTCCCGCTACAACCGCGACAAGCCGGGCAATGGGTTCGTGCCCTTCTCGGATGTGGTGGGCCGCGCGGTCCTGATCAGTTGGCCGATTGCCCGCTGGACCTTGCTCGACAACTACCCGCTGACTTTCGCCGGTGTCGAGTCCGGCGACGGCTCTGGCAAGAACAACACGAGCGTGACGGCGCCTCCGACTCCCCGCGCAACGACGAGCGGCGGCTGATGGTCGTCGTCGATCCGACGCTGAGGACGGAGCGGGCGATGATGCGCGACGGCGCGGCACTCGTCATCGGCTGTGATGAAGTGGGGCGCGGCGCCATCGCGGGGCCGGTTGCCGTCGGCTTGAGCGTGTTCGACGGGAGGCCGGGTGCCGCGCCGAAGGGCCTCCGCGACTCCAAGATGCTGAGCGAGCCGAAGCGGGAAGCGCTCGTTCCGCTCGTCGGGGCTTGGAGCAGTCGCTGGGCGGTCGGCCTCGCCTCCAACGAGGAGGTCGAGCGGATCGGGATCATCGCAGCCCTCGGTCTCGCCGCAGTGCGCGCGCTGGCCGAGCTGCACGACGCCGGCGTCGGGATGCAGGGTGCGGTCGTGCTGCTCGACGGTTCGCACGATTGGCTGACCCCCGCGATCACTCGTGGGGGTGCGATTCCGGATGGCGCGCCCCGCCCCACGATCACGACCAGGGTCAAGGCCGACAGGGACTGCGCGGTCGTGGCCGGCGCATCCGTCCTTGCGAAGGTGCACCGCGACCGCCTGATGATCGAGGCGGATGCCGTGCACCCCGGGTACCACTGGTCCGGCAACAAGGGCTACGCGAGTGCCGGTCATTACGCGGCGATCGACGAACTCGGCCCGACTCCGCTGCACCGCTGGAGTTGGCTGCGCGCGCCGGAGTTGGCGCGCTCGAACTGAGGGACGGCCATCTCTGTGCGTCTCTGCGATGTCTGCGCAGGAAGGCGTCTCGGCCCGCTGGTCACCGCCTCGAGCGTGCGCGCCAACTAGACTCATCAGCGATGGATGAGGACGAGTTCGAAGACTACGACCGCGAGGTCGAACTGGCTCTCTACCGCGAGTATCGCGATGTGGTGGGGCAGTTCAAGTACGTGGTCGAGACGGAGCGACGGTTCTACCTCGCGAATGAAGTCAACCTCGAGCGCCACGACACCGAGAACGACTTCTATTTCGAGTTGACCATGAGCGACGTCTGGGTGTGGGATGTCTACCGCTCAGACCGTTTCGTCAAGAGCGTGCGCGTGTTGACGTTCAAAGACGTGAACGTCGAGGTTCGCGGCGACAAGGACCTGGAGTTGCCCAAGGAACTCGCGCTCGACGAGTAGTTGCCGCTGCGAGATCCGGGCTCGGATGCCGGCCGGGCGACTCGACGGCGGCTGCCGGCGAGAGAACTAGTGAATCAGAGCCAGGATCCCCGCGACCGCTGAGACCAGAGCGATGACGAGGGCCGCGCCGATCAGCACCGCGTGCACGATGAGGAAGCGCGTTGGCTTGCCCTGGGCGTCGCGAGCCCGCGAGTCCTTGGCCACCCGGCGGTAGAACGTCGGCCAGACCAGCACGTTGAAGGCGGCATTGAGGAGCAGCAACACGGCGAGCAGGATCACCTTGCGAGCCTACGTCCCATCGCCAACACCGTGCGCTCGGAGTCGTTTCGCACAGGCAGCTGCTCCCGGCCGTCGCGGGGATGCCGTTGGCGGCATCCTCGGCGAATGGCAGCGAAAGACGAACTGGGCACCCGCGGTGAACGCATCGCCGAGCAGCACCTGCTGCGACGAGGCCTGACCCTCCTCGATCGCAACTGGCGGTGCCAGCAGGGCGAGATCGACCTGGTGCTGCGTGACGGTGACGAGACCGTCTTCGTCGAGGTGAAAACCCGCTCGAGCGTCGCGTTCGGGCATCCGCTCGAGGCGATCACCGTCGCGAAACTCGCGCGATTGCGGCGGTTGGCGGGAGCCTGGTGCGATGCGCACCCGGGGGCCGGGCGCATCCGGATCGACGCGGTCGCGGTGATCGCTCCCCGCGACCTTCCCGCGATCGTCGAGCATCTCGAGCGGGTTTTCTGATGGGGCACCTCCTTCGTCACCTGACGGGCCGTCGCTGATGCCGATCGGGCGGGCGCACGCCATCTCGCTGCTCGGCCTCGACGGGGCCGTCGTCGAGATCGAGGCCGATATCTCCAGCAATCTCCCCGCGTTCGTGCTGATCGGTCTCCCCGATGCGGCGCTCGGCGAAGCGCGCGACCGTGTGCGTGCGGCGGCGGGCAACTCGGGTTGCCCGTTGCCATCGCGCAAACTGACCGTCAATCTCTCCCCGGCCGCGCTGCCGAAACACGGTTCGGGATTCGATCTCGGAATCGCTCTTGCCGCGCTGGCCGCCGACGGACAGGTCTCCGCTGACTCGGTTGCCCGCGTGGTGCACCTGGGCGAGCTCGGCTTGGACGGCAGGCTTCGCCCACTCCCCGGCATCCTGCCGGCTGTCCTCGCCGCGGTTCGAGCCGGGTTCGAGACGGTGCTGGTGCCCGCCGGGAATGCTGACGAGGCCGCCCTGGTACCCGGAGTGCGCGTCGTCCCCGTCATCTCCTTGCGCGATGCGGCGATTTGGCACGGGGCCGAGCTCGAACCGATCCCACGCGAGGCGCTGATGCCGACGGTGCCGGCTTCTCCTGACGAGGAGGACGGCGATCTCGCCGACGTCATCGGTAATCCGGATGCGGTGGAGGCCATGCAGGTTGCCGCAGCAGGCGGCCATCACGTGTACCTGCTCGGTCCGCCCGGTGCCGGCAAAACGATGCTCGCCTCCCGGCTGCCGGGGCTGCTGCCGGATCTCAGCGCCGAGCAGGCGTTGGAGGTCGCCTCGATTCGTTCGCTCGCGGGGATCCCCGCTCGCGGCGGACTGTCGACGCGACCGCCACTCGAGTCGCCTCACCACACGGCCAGCGCTGCGGCAATCGTCGGCGGCGGCAGCGGGGTGATCCGGCCAGGGGCCGCGGCTCGGGCGGCCCACGGCGTGCTCTTCCTGGACGAGTTGGGTGATGGAAAGCGCACCTCCTGAACAAGGAGATGCTGATGACCATTGAAAACAAGAACGCCGGCGCCAACGCTCGTCCGGGTCGAATAGCGCGCACAGTCGTCTATCCGGCCTTCGCCAGGACGGGGCCGGAAATGCCTGCCACGGGGACGAAGCCGATCTATTTGTACTTGAGATTGTCGAAATACCACCGCGACGGCGCAGACGCGATCGAGAGGCAGCGGATCGACCTTCACCGAAAGCTGCTTGCGGATGGTGGTTGGACGGTAATGGGGGAGTACATCGACAACGACTCGGCGAGCTCTTCGGCCGTGCGTACCCGCAAGGCGTGGCGTCAACTGAATAGCGACATTCGGTCAGGCGTGGTGAAGGCAGTGGCGTTCTGGAAGCTCGATCGTACGAACCGGGTCGCATCCGGCTGCATTGAATGGATCGGCGAATGCCAAAGGTCGGGCGTCTATCTGGTGTCTCACCAGGATTCGGCCGAGGAACTGAATACGGCAACGGCAGGAGCAAAGCTCGTTACGGGAATCAAAGCGCTGTTAGCTGAAGTTGAGACCGATTCGATGAGTGAAAGGCAACTTGCAGCAAAAAGGCATTTGGCGGAGGCGGGGTTTCATCATGGTGGAACGACACCTTTTGGCTGGAGATCTGGGCCGAGGATGACTGATGAACTCGGCCGGTCTGGCGTTCGGCTAGTACCCCATCCGATTGAGTTCCCAGCACTACGAGACGCGGTCACGTATGTGCTGGCGGGAAAGAGTTTGTCGGCGATCGGAAGGTATTGGAAGGAGCACTACGAGATCACGACGGCTTCTGGGGGCTTCGTCTACGAGGCATCAATCTATCGGTCGCTAGTGTCGCCACGAATGGTTGGCTATCGCATGCGACGAGTGCCCGAGCATCAGCGTGGAGTCAAGATTGAACTTCTGGACTACATCGCGCTCGACGTCAATGGTGATCCTGTCATCTCCCAGGAGCCCGTATGCGACCTCGTGACCTGGATGCGGGTTCGGCGCCTGCTTGAGCAGGGAAGAACTTCGAACGTGCGAAATCCTTGGGGATCGCATGAATGGCTGCTAACTGGACTCGTGTTCTGCCAGTGCGGCAACCGTCTGTACGGTCAAAACAAGTCAAGAAGGAACCACAACGGCGTGAGCACGCGAACCTACGCCTACCGTTGCATGGCGAATCGGCAGCGAGGAACCGGCAACTGCCCCGGCTCGTGCACGCTAGACGCGGCGAAGGCGGAGGCCTACGTATTGGGTTGGTTCTTTTCGCAAGTCGCCGACGAGTCGCTGGCGAATGCCCGCGCGAGGCGTCGCGCTGGTCAGACGAGTTCTGAGGTGGGGGGCTTACTTGCTGAGCTTGAGCAAACGAAGCAGGAACGACGGACGCTGATCGAGAAACAAGGTTCGAGTCAGTATCGCGGATCCATGGTCACGGTCCTACTGCAGTTGATCGAAGATGTGCAGGTTCGCATCGAGCAGCTACAACGCCGATTGGACGCCCTGACGCTAGAAGAATTTCCAATCGCCGACGGACCAAGCCTGATCAACGAGTGGCCCAGTCTGAGCATCGCAGAGAAGCGCGGATATCTGCGTCGGCTCATCTACCGTCTCGATGCACTTCCCGGCCGGTCTCCCGTAGCAGAGCGTGTGGTGATCACTCCCATTGGGTGAGGACCGCCGACTGACCGGTTGCCTCCAGCATGAGCGCAATCTCATCGAGAACGTCCTTGGCGACCGGGCAGGTAGCTTGCCGAGCCGTGCCTTCTCGCCACCCAGACAAGAAAGCCTCGACGGCGGGTGCGCCCACGAGTGACAGAAACGGCTGACTAGGTTCACCACTCACTTGCATAATCAGGCCCCGAGGTCGTGAAGGAGGCGGTGATAGAACTCCTCCTCGGCTTTCTGCCGGCCAGCCACATCCGCGGCGACGAACTCTTCGAAGTCCTTTTCGCGGTTCTCGGTCGAACGCTCTTCCGGTGGCGTCCCGGCTTCTTCGCCCGGCCATACCGTTTGCCGGGTTGGGCGGTCGGTGTCGAGTTTTGTTCCAGCTGCGGCGACCCATTCGCGGAGGCGTTCTTGTGTTGCTGCGAAGTCGGCGTGCCAGCCGATGGGTGCGGAGCCGTTTTGTTCGAGGTCGTAGGTGCAGAGCCAGTGGAGGTGCAGTGCGGATAGTTCCCAGACGAGTTCGGGATGCCGGTGCCAGTAGGGCGGGATGATCGTGACGGGAAGGCCGTACGTGTGGCGTAGCCAGTTCACCCAGTTGTTGAGTGCCCACCATTCCTGTTCAGCGTCTTCTGCGGTGAGCAGGTTCCAGTTGATCGGGTGCGGCGGTTCTGCCAGCAGGTGTCCCTCGTCGGGGTCGTTGGTGAACGGGGCGTCGTTGCTTCCTTGGTCGTCGAGATCGGGGTCGTCGATCGGAAGGGTCGGGTTGTCGGCCATCGTGGGACCTTTGCGGTGTCGAGTCGGATGGGTCAGTGCTGGTAGCGGGGGAAGGGGGCCGTGGTTCGGTCTCGGTCGTCACCAGTGAGCGGGGGTGCGAAAGTCAGAGCGCCAGCGTGTTTGATCGCGTCGGAGTTTTCCTGCGGGTACCGCCGGGGCTGTTGTCGGCGAGCTGATCTCGACGCTGTGCGCTGAGGGCCGATGCGGTGGCCCGCGCAGACCCGGGGGCTGCAGCGTGCGCTGCCGGGGGTTGGCCGGTGATCCCGCTCGTTTGAACGTTGTCGTCTTGGTCTATCGGCCCGGCGGCGGGGGTTCTGCGATTCACGGTGTAGTTCTGGCGGGCGGCGTCGTGGCCGATCTTTTTGGCCACGAACTCTTCCCTGCGTTGGGTGTGGCCGTCGATGTCGTGGTCGTATTCGTGGACGTAGCCTTCGGCGACGAAGTGGTCGCCTTTCTGGAACCGCTCGTAGGAGCGTTCGGCGGCTTTGCGGTACTGGACCAGGTTGTGGAATGTCGACTCAAGCTGGGTGAAGGTTCCGTCGTCGTTGCGTTGGAAGTGTTCCTGGCCGACCTTGGCGTAGAAGCGGGCCTCGCCGGTGCTGGTCACGTTCAGTTCTGGGCCGGTGACGATGAAGCCGGACAGGGACTGTTGTGTGCGGATTGCCATTGGACTTCTCCTTCGACAGGTTGAGGGGCCGGGGTTAGGTCCGTCCCAACTAAGGAGCGGCGCACACACCAGAACCCGTTCTGGCCGCGACTCTTCAACGATTGGGCGATCACTGGCGAGTACTCCGTCGTCGACATCTTTGGGTGCTGCAGCGACAACCCGGGGGTCGCTGTCGAAGTCGGGTCAGAGCTGGGGCGGTCTGTTGTCCCGTCGCTCTGTCCTTGACGTGTGGCCTTTCCCAGCCGGAGGGGTGGGCATTGCTCGAGTCGCGGTTGTCCTCAGTGCGGAACGGATTGTTGTGGCGATTTCCCGGGGCGGGAGGCCTGCTTGCTGTGCTGCTGGGCCGAGGATGGCATGTAGCTCTTGGGGTGGGATGCCGTTTTCCGCGGCGCGGCATGCCGCCCAGAAGAGGGCTCTGTTGCGTTCTCCCTCACCGCGGGCGGCGACCCATCGGGCCAAACCGTCCATGTCCGTTGGCTGGCGTCGGTGCGCCGTGGTGGGCGTCGCCGGCGGCGGGTCAATGAATGAGCGGAGGGCCTCAGCATTGATCGCTGCCGTGGGCTGTTTGGCGCCCGCTATCAGCGCGTACCCGCGGTGTTGTTGTGCTGCGCCGGCGATCGATGGTGGGGCGAGGATGTAGCCCCCGTTGCCTCGGAAGTCGATATGGACGTCTGGGGCTTGCCAGGACTGTTGCTGGCGGTCCGGGTCGGCAGGGTAGTAGGCGTGCATGCCGCCGGATGGGGTGCGCACCAGAGCGGCCCAGCCGGCAGTGATGCCGGCGCGACGTGCCAACTCGAACGAGCTGAAGCCGGAGCGTTCCGGTCGCCGGTCGATGTCAACAACCTCGATACCGGAGGCCTCGCCGGTGGGGATCCCGATGTTCGCCGTTGGCGACCGCAGCCACCACGTGCGCACTTGGCGTGGATCGGTGCTGGCGTCGTGGAAACCGTGCAGGGTCAACGGACGTTTCTGCCCGGGAACGCACGGGAACACCGGCACCCCGGCGCTCGCATAGTAGACGGCAGCCTGAGGTAACGACAGTTTTGATGCCTCGGACAGCAGCCAGACGATGTCCATCACGGCCCCTGGTCGATCACAATCTTGGGGCCGCGGCGGTCGCGGTGTGCGGTTGGGTTGGCACACGAGGGTGTCGCAGTGCTGGCGCTCGTGGGGTCTGCTCGATTGCGGGAGTTTCGCGGGTCAGGCCCGGCGGGTCGCCAGTGCTGGCCTGCGCCGTTGTCAGCTTGTCGAGGATCGCACCCGCTGTGGCGCGGACCCGTTCACCGGTCGCCTGCACAACCTCCGTCGCCGTCTTAGCGTCCACGGCGCTGGCCCAGGAGGCGACGTAGGGGATCGTGTAGCCGCTGGTGTCGAGGTTGTGGGCGGCGCCGACCATGAGCGCCACCGATTCGGCCTCCACTTCGCCGATGCCCCGGTGGGCGACCGCGTCCGGGTTGTCGGGCCCGTGAAGCATCACATGGGCCAGTTCGTGCGCGAGGGTTTTCACCTGCGCGGCTTCGTCCATGTTGGTGCGAACCGCGACGGTCCGGGCGGTGTAGTCGGTGAGCCCATTCGCACCATGAATCACCTGCTCATTCGGCACTCGTTGGATCGTGAACCCACGGTCCTGGATCTGGGTGACGAGCCCGTCCCACAACCCAGCCGGTGCGGCCCCTTCCAGCAGGCGGGCTGGAGGCCGTTCGGGCACCGGGTCTCCGCCGGTCTGGGACAGGTCCCAGACGTAGGCGGGCTTCACTGCGATCATCCGGGACTGCACAACCTCGCCGGGGCGGGGTTTCTCCATGCGGCCCAACCGCCGCCACGTGTCTGCATTCTGCGGTGTTGCGGTGGCGAACCGGGCAGTCACCGGGGCTTGGATCATGTATCCGGTCTGACCTTTCAGCACGGAACGGTTCAGTTGCTGCCACTGTTTGAACCCGGCGACGTAGGACGGCATCGGTTCCGGGACGCGTCCGGCCGTGTATGCGGCGGTGTGCTGTACCCAGATCAGCAGGGTGTTGTTGAACGACCTGGACCGGAACCTGGCCGCGAACTCGAGTGCCCGTCGCCAGTCGTCACCAGACACCAGACCCTCGACCGCGTCGACCAGCTGGTCGTGCAGGCCTGCAAGCTTGGCGTCACGTGCGCTGTGCGCCGCGCTCGGATCCAGCATCTCGGTGTCCCTCCCCGGCCACGACTTGGTGAGCCTCTGCCCGAAAGGTGCGGCGCAGCCGACAGACTCAGCCGCCAGGTGTGGTGCAGCCGACAGGTGTGGCGCAGCCGACTGGTGTGTTGTGGTTGCTGAGCATGCGGATCAGACCAGGTTCGTCATTGGCGCAGTGTTGTTCAGTGAGCCCGGAGTTGTTCTTCGAGGGTGGTGCGTTGCTGCTGGAGTTGGCGGGCATTGGGCCGGTTGGTCCAGGGCCGCAGGGTGGTGATGATGGGTCTGGCGGTGCGGAGCATGGTGACGCTTGTTCCGAACGGCAGCGTTCTGAGCACGTTGGGTGGCATGACGGGGACGCGGCGCAGGGAACGTTGTGATGAGTAGCCGCCGTATTGGTCGGTGGAGACCGAGTCGGTTTGTTCGTCGCGGTCGCCGATCAGGGTGGAGAGGTCTTGCAGGTCACGGCTGTTGGAGGCGCCGCCGAGGATGATTTTCACGATCGAGGCGTCCCAGATCGCGTTGGCGTTGTTGTCTCCCCATTTCTCCCGCGCCTGCGCCAGGGACTGCAGCACGGGCATGGTGGTGATCCCGGTCCCGCCGCCTTCGGCCATCAGTGTGGGGAGGGACGGTAAGGGTGCGAGGTTGCCGATCTCATCCAGCGCCATCAGCACTGGCGGGTCCAGTCGGGCGCCGGGGGAGCGGGCGGCAAGTTTCCTGGCCGTTTCCACCAGGTCTTCGATGAACGCGGCGACGAGGGCGGCGGATGCGCCAGCTCCGGCACCGGTGGCGAGCAGGTACAGGGTTCCATGCTGGGTCAGGAAGTCGATCGGGTCGAACTCTTCGCCAACCGGTGGAGTGACGGCGGCAAGGACGCGGGGGTCGGCGAGAGCCTGGAAGGCGAGGCTCACGCCTTGCCAGATCGAGTCGCGGGTTCTGGGGTCGGATTGGATCATCGAGTCCAGGGCGTCCGCCCACCCGTATGCCGCGGCCGGGTTGGTTTGCAGGATACGGACCGCGTCACCGGCCGCCGACGGGCTCAGCGCCCACTGGTAGACGGTGCGAGCATCCCTGCCGTCGAGGGCGGCGGCGTGGAGGAGGGTTTGGATCGCCGCCCGGGTTTTGCCTTCCCAGAACGATCCGTTCTCGACCGCGTTGCCGCCAAGGCCGGTGCTGGCCGCGAGGCCGGTGGCGCGGATCATTGCGGTGAGCGGGTCGCCGCAACCGCGCACCGGCGACCACCGCAACCCCGCCGGCAGGCCCGGCGCGAGTTGCTGCGGATCGAACACCGCCACGGGCCCCTTTCGTTCCCGGGCGCGGAGGGTGGCGGTGAGATTGTCGGGCCGGGTGCTGGTGCTGATCACAGCACCGGGGGCGTCGAGGATGGCGTTGATGACAATGTGGAGCCCTTTCCCGCTGCGGGGCGGCCCGATCAACAGGATGGAGTCCTCCACCGTCGCCCACACCTGCCGGCCATGTGCGGTCCCCAGCAGATAGCCGACATCGGCCGCCGTGGCATGCCTGAGGGATGGCCGGAACGTGGACGCCTGCTTCACCAACTGCCGCGGCGACGCCAGCCGGCGTATTTCTGCTGCGGTCGCGGTGCCGTTCAGTTTCCGCGGGTCCGCCTGGGTGGCGTGAGCGCGGATCCTCACCACTGCCCACACGCTCGCGAGAATCACAGCTGTCGACATCACCGCAACGACAGCCCAGTACAGTGCCCAGTTCAACCCGGGGTCGCCGAGCGGGACACCCGGGTCGAGGGGGTGAGCGAACACCCCCAAGCCGGCACCGATTCCGCCTGTTGGTGCGGGCAGTCCTGCCACCCAGGCGGCGACCGTTCCGGCACCACGCAGGATGAGGGCGAAGGCGAACCCTGCCGCCAGGGTGCCCATCCCAAGGTTCAGCAGATGATCGTTGACCGGCCGGAGCTGCGGCACGCTCACCAGATACCGCCCCGAACGAGGGTGCCAGAGCTGGTGCCGAACAAGATCACCTCGGTGACCCCGCGCGCCGCCATCATCTGCTCGACCACGGCGTGCGCGCGGCCGTCTGCTGCGGCACGGGTCTCGCGGATGACGGCGGCGATGGCGACGTTCTCACCTGGGAGGAAGCCGCCGCCGGTCAGCTCGACAGTTTGCGTCGCCGGTTCAGCGGTGCCCGTTACAGGGTGGCTGGTGGCGAGAGAGTGCGGGCCACATTGCTGTGGTGAACAGTGCTGCACAGTGGTCTCCGGTCTTCCAGGGCGGTGGGCTGTATGGGTGAGGTAGGTGCGCACAGGCCACCGATCGCGCAGGTCACCAGCCGGTCCGTGTGACCACCGGCCCGATTCCACGGACAGTTCACGCCTATGGGGTGCGGTGCTCCGTCCACGGCGCGGGTCGGGGAACCGGCAGGGGTTGCGTCACCCTGGAGGGCCGAGAGATGGTGTTCACCCGACTGCACGGATACACTAGATCTCAAGAATCTCAAGAACAGGGGGTTGATGATGGATATGGCAACCGTCTCCGCGAACGGACAGATCACCGTGCCTGCGGATGTTCGACGAGCGCTCCGCCTCGGCCCCGGCGACAAGATCGCGTTCGTGACCAACGAGCTCGGCGACATCACTGTGGTGAAACCGCTCGCGGCCGCGCTGATCGAGGCGCAGCGCAGCTTTGCCGGCGCTGCCGCGCAGGCCGGGTTGGGGTCGGAGGCCGACGTTGATCGCGTCGTCGCCGAGGTTCGCCACGAGCGCCGCCAACCTCGCACCGCGTGAGGTGGGTGCTGGTCGACACGAACGTCATCGTCTCGGCGCTGATCTTCCCCGAGTCCGCCCCGGCGCGCACGCTCGGGACGGTGATTGAAACCGACCATCTTGTGCTCACACAGTGGATCCTCGATGAGCTCCGCGAGGTGGTTGGCCGCAAATGGGCCGATCGCCTCCCCGCCCTCGAGCTGTTCCTCAACACCGTCGGCTACGAACTTCTCGACGTCGGAGCGCCGGGGACAGAAATCCGGGATGTCAACGACCAGCCGATCCTTGACGCAGCGATCAGCGGCCACGTGGACATGATCATCACGGGCGACAAAGACTTCCTCGCGCTCCAGATCGACAGACCACTGATCCTGACCGCACGCGAATACCTCGATTCGACCACACAACGATAGCTCGCCCCGTTCGACCTACCCGAGAATGCTCCACAACCGGCAGTGGTAGGCAGTGGTAGTCGAGCCGGGTCGCAGGTTTCCTCTTCGGGCGCAACGGTCGGGCACCCGCCTTCCGGGCGGGTTCTGCCGAGAGGGTGCGGCCTTCAGGCACGCTCGGATGGTCAACGCTCAAATGCTGGGAAAGCCGCGGCTGGGACGGACCGGTCGAGTTCGCGGTGGCACGCCCCCGAAGGTGCCGGCCTTGCGAGTGCTGCCGTGGGCGGTGCGGTGTGCGGCGAGGGCGGAGAGTGCCCGGCGACGTGCCTCCGCTTCGGCATCCGGGTACGGTTCCGCGCCCCGCAAACGTCGAGCGACGGAGTCCATCCGAACTTCTTCACGCAGGCGCGAACCCCTTTCCGTGGCGAGCAGTTCATTCACGACGGCGGCAATCCGGGCCGGCTTGTGCGCGTCGGCTCGCATTCGGGCCTCGAGGGACGCCCGCCAGAATGCATCGGAGGCAAGGGAGGCTGCCGCCTGGATCTCGGCCTGTTCGTGCCGGAGCAGCCGGATGTCTCCTGCCCCGCGCCGCCGGGAGAAGAACGCGCGGGCCGCGGATGCGTTGTTCTCCCGTTCGGTGATGGTGGCGCGATGCGGGCGCCGCGGCGGCAGGCCGAGTTGCCGGCGTCGCCGTTCACGTCGACGCCGCTCGTTCTGTTCGTGGTTGTCTTTGTCTCGCACCTGGGGGTCCGAACGGCGGATCCTCTGCTGGGCGTTACGCGACTCACGGTTCGCCGCCTGATATTCGCGTTCCCGTTCACGCTGTGCGGGGTCGTGCCGGCGGCGCGTGTTCTGTTCGCGGGCGACCCGACGCCGTTGCTCTTGGTTGCGCTGGTAGTAGTTGCGTTGGTGTTCCCGGCGCCGGTCGGGGTTCTCTTCGCTCCAGGCTCGAGAGCGTTCTCGGGCACGGTCGGGGTGTGCGGCAGCCCACTCACGGGCTCGCCGTCGATCGTCTGCGCGCCGTTTGACTTCCGCTTCGAGGCGGGTGCGTCGTCGCGCGAGGTTGTCCCGTCTGCTTTGCCGCACCCGATCGGGGTGGGCGGCCTTGTACCTGGTGCGGGACTCGCGTCGGCGTTCCTGCCGTTCAGCGTCATCGTCGTTCATCGTTCGCGCCCGTCAGCTGTCACCGCGGGCCACCGCCCACCCCAAGCCGCTGCGGGTTCCGCGTCCAGAGGGGCCGTCCATGGTTCTGCGGGACAACGAAAACAGTCAGCGCGCGGTGGGGCACCCACCGTGAGGGACAGCGGGAAAGGTTGGGTGAGCGTCATGCCTGCAAGGTGCGCAGTCCGGATCCGACCTCGTTGTCGTCCCGGGTCAGCGCGGGCGTGTGGGGTAACACCTCTCGGTGGAGGGCGCACCTTGGGTCGCCAAAGCGGTGCTCGCCGAGCTGGTCGCCGCTTCAGTTCCGTGAGCTGACCAAAAAGTTCTCGAAGTTGCGCTGAATCCGTGAATCTATGCGAGATCGTCCAGGAATCGGGAGTTGGTGTCGAAGGCCGCAAGCTCATTCGGGTGTAGCTGGTGTTGCACAACGAAGGACCGTTCTTTGATCCGCCACAGCCCCTGCCCAATCCCCAGACCGGGAAGCAGGTCCCTCTCTGTCTTGGTGAGGTTCAGACTTTTCGCTGTGCTGCCGAGTTGGTCGGCTTCTTGCCGGTAGATGATCCGCGTTTCCGCATTGGCCAACAATGAGGAGGCGAGGGCGCGCATGGCGGTTCCGTGGTCGCCGACGTTGTCGAGGTCGGTGAGTTTGTGGAAGATCAGCATGTTCGCGATCCCCAGGTGGCGGGCGAGTCGCCATTGCGCGTCCATCCGGCGCAGCAGCGCGGGGAACTGCATCAGCCGCCAGGCTTCGTCATAGATCACCCACCGCTGCCCACCAGCCGGGTCCAATAATGCGGATTCCATCCATGCTGACGAGCACGTCATCAGCACTGAGATCAGGGCGGAGTTCTCCGCCACATGCGACAGGTCGAGCGAGATCATCGGCAACGACGGGTCAAACGTCACGGTGGACGGACCGTCGAAGAGTCCGGCGAGGTCGCCGGACACGAGGCGGCGCAGGCCATGACCGAGGAGGCGGCCATCTTCGCCAAGCCGGCCGTCCTGGTCCCTATCGGGGTTGAGGATCCGGTCGACGACCATTGGCAGCACCGGCACGGTGGATGAGGCGACGGTGGCGCGGAGGGCGACATCGATCGCGGTGTGCTCCAACGGTGACAACACCCGCCCAAGGATCGTCTCCGCGAGGGCGCCGATCAGGTCCCGTCGGCGGGAGGCGACCTGGGTTGCCCATTCCTGGTCTGTGACGTGGGAGGGACGGTGACCTTCATCCAGCGGATTCAGTCGGTTCCTCATTCCGTGCCCGAGGACGATCGCTTTCCCGCCGACGGCTTCGGCGATCGCGGTGTGTTCACCTTTGGGGTCCCCGGGTACGTACACCCGCCGACCGAACGGGATGGACCGGGTGTAGAGGCTTTTGGCGAGGGACGATTTGCCGGAGCCGACGATTCCGGCGAGCACAATGTTGGGTGCGGTGATGATCCCTTGCCGGTACAGCTCCCAGGGGTCGTAGACGAACGATCCGGACGAGTACATGTCTTGGCCCACGAACACCCCCGCCGATCCCATGCCACCTTCGGCCAGGAACGGGTATGCGCCTGCCAGGGTGGCGGAGGTGTCCTGATGGGGTGGGATCCGGAATCGTCGGTAGGACCGCAAGGCGGCCGGTCCGGTTTCACCGCCAGGCGGCAGGTATGTGGTTGTTTTCGCGTGCGCCCGTTCAGCCTCGTATCGTGCCCGGACCTCAGCCCGGTTGCGGCTGTTGGCTGCGGCGTGGATGTCTGCGGCCGCATGGCGGCGTGCTTTCCGGTCTCGGCGGGTTTCTTTCGCCGGTGTGATCAGGGAGCTGGCGTGCAGGATCGTGTCGTGAGTGGCCATGGGCGGGTCCTTCCTTATCGGACGTGTGGTGGCGCAGCTTTGCGCGGGGTTAGATGCCTCGGCCGAGGGGGAGGGCTGCTGCGGTGAACGCTTGGGCTTGTTGTCCGACAAGGCGGCGGGTTTCGCATGAGGCCTGGATCGCAGCCTGTTCGATCGCCGAAACGGCAGCCTCGAGTTCCGTTTCGGTGCCGGCGGAGATGGCGAGCAGTCCGGTGTAGCGCAGGAGCCCGTGCCCGGCGGTGAGGTCTGCTTCCTGCTGGAGGACGTCGCCGTATTCGACAGTTTGGCCAAGGTCCTCGATCTGCCCGATCTTCGCGCGCTGCTGCGCGTCGGAAATGTACCCGGTGCGTTTCTTGCGGATGTCGCGGGCGGCGACATCGGTGCGGATCGGGTCGCAGATCAGAGAGAACGATCGCCTGATCCCGCTCGATAACAGAACCGGGGAAAGGAATCCGGGATAGACGAGGCTGCGGGGCCATTCGCTGACCCACAGCACTGCATGAAAAGCGCTGTCCGACCGCAGCATTCCCCACGATTCCGTTACCGCCACCGCTCCCGCATCGGCGAGAACTCGCCCGAGACCGAGACCGAGACCGGGACCGCGTCCGAGGACGTGGTCGACAGCGTCGGCACGTTCCAGCGTGGTCGCGACTGCGGGGTCGTATGCGGTGCGCAGCATCACGGCAAGCTGGCCGGGGGAGTACCAGGTCGAGGGTTTCAGATCCGCAGAACGCAGCGCCGCAGTAAATGTGGTCATGTCTTGTCGGAGCAGCTTCGCGGCCCCTGTCATCCCGCCGCCTGCAGCCCTGATTGCCCGGGCCCCGGCACGCATGTCTAGGGACAGGCTGATGGTGCAGACGTGCCGTTCTCCGGCGGGTCCTGCTCGTTCGATGAGTTCCCGGTAGGTGGTGGCAACCCAGGACCCGTCGTCGTTGCCATGTTGGGCCCACCAGCTGGCGAGCCCGGTTCCCGAGTCCGGGAGGGTCCGCTCCAGGACCTGCAGGCGGGCGATGCGTCCGGACCGGCATGCCGTGGCGAGCACGCGCCCCCATCCTGTGATCCGACGTTCCTGCTCGATCGGGTCTAACAGGATGAATGACGGATGGGTGACCTCCAGGATCGCGGTGAGGGTTTGCGCGTGCGGGTCGTGGATCATGACCGCCCCGGTTTCTGGGTCCTCCAGTTCCCGCAGCGGTGCCGCATCTCCGGGAAGGGCGAGTGTGCCCACTGGTCGTGGGGCGGTGAGCCGTCGGCGGTATGAGGTTTGTTTCACCCGGGATCGCAGGAACCAGTGTCCGGCGATCGGCAGCCACTGGATCGCCGTCCGCCCCGCGATCGGCAGCCAGGTCGCCGCGGCACCGCCGACCCAGATTGGGGATGTCCAGGCCAGCCCTGCCGCACCTGCGACGTACAGTGCGCCGACGATTGTGGCAGCGGCGATGGAGGCGGTGATCAGTTGGGGCATGGACAGGCCGAGGAGGATTCCCCGCCGGGTGAGGCGGGAGAACTTCACCGCACGCAACTCGAACTCGGTGCTCAGCTCGGCCATCAACCTGCCCTTCTTACGGTCTCGTTGCGGGCGAGGGGACCGCGGCCCGCACGCCGGGAGATACAGCCGGTGCCGTGCCGGCGCTGCTGGCAGGTGTGATGGGCGGCTGGCTGGCGGTGAGGTGCTGGTCGGCGGCTCCGCCGACCGCGGTGCCCGCTTTCGGTCCCGCGGTCGCCGCAGCCTTCACCAGTTCGGCGCCGATCACTGCTGCCACCGCCGGGCCCGCCGCGGCGGCCCCGCCACCGGCAGCCGCCCCACTGGCCCCGGCCCCACCTGCGCCGGCCCCACTGGTTTCGGCTCCGACCGTTGCCCCCGCGCCGCCGCCACCTGCTGCTGGGGTGCCAGCGCCGGCCGGTGACCCTTGAGGCGGGGCCCCGCCGGAACCTTGTCCGGTGACACCGTCGAGCACTTTCTTCGTCCCGTCTCCGGTTGGTTTCCCGGGGACGGGGATGGGCCGGTTGAGGGCTTGTTTGGCTTCCTGCTCGGTGGACATGGCGTGGTAGATGTCGAAGCCGATGAAGGACACGAACTTGTACGCCATGTACGGGGCGAACGCGGCAACGAACATCAGCACGATCCCGGCGAGCGGGTCCGATAGGGATGCCAGGTCAAGGTTGATCGGCGCGTTCAGCTGGTTGATTGCGACTAAGAACACCACCACCATCACCAGCTTGGACACGATCAGGGCGATCACGAACGCCGCCCATTTCCCCACCCACCCGCGGGTGGCATCCCAGACTGTCCCGGACAGGGCGATCGGGGCGAGCACGATCCCGACCAGGAGGAGTGCTTTGCGAACGAGAAGGGAGAACCACACGATCGCGGCCGCGGCGATGGCGAGGAAGGAAAGGAAAATCGTGATGATCGCCCCCGCCCCGGGGCTGGCGATGTTGATCGTGGTCAGTCCTATCGTGAGGGCGCCGATCTTTGCTCCCATCTCGTTCAGAGTGGTCCCGGTGGCTTGGACGATGCCGACGCAAAGCTGATCCACGATCTGAAGCCCGGTGGCCGTGAGGGTGATGATCAGGAACGATCCGAGCACCGACTTCGCAAGTCCCAGGGCGGCGCGGTGTAGTGCGCTGGGGTCGCGGCGGATCAGGCTGGTGATCAGTTGCAGGCAGAAGAAGATCAGCATGATGAAGATCGCGATCCCGAACAGGACGTTGTACACCTTCAGGTAGTTGTCGCTGGTGACATCGACCAGGGTGCTTTGCTCAAAAACCGACCACACTTCCTGGAACATCCATTGGGCGCTGTTCCCTGCGGCTTGGGCGAGCCAGTCGAACGGTGCCTGCACCAGGGTGCCTGCCGCCTGCCCGGCGGTCTGGCACACACTCGCAAGGACCGGGATGGTGCACACGCCACTCACGAGCTCCTCTTTTCTCAGGTTCAGGTCACTCTTAGACGCTTTGGCCGACGTTCCAGAAGAAGTTGATGAACGTCACCGCCCCGCCACATAGCACTGCTGCACCGCAGGCGACCAGCACCCCGCTCTTGCCTCGCCCGGCGAGGTGGGGGTTGGAGGAGTGCGCGCCGAATCCCCACACGATCGCTGCGATCAACAGCGCGAGGACCGAGAGGATCAGACCAACGGTCATGACCGCGCCGACCACTGTGCGCAGCGCCGCGATGCCGGGCAGCCCGGTGTCGTTCGGGGGAATGCTGATGTCCATCGGCACGGCGGTGAACAGGATCCCGGCGGCGGTGCGGATGAGGTCGGTGGCGGGCATGATGGTGAGCTCCCGAATGGTGGTGACCCGCACACGGAGGAGGCGGGGTTCACTCTGAAGGTGCGCCAGCTGGTCCACACCACGGGTCGACTACAAGGTGCTGCCCAGGTGGAGGAGGAAGTTCATCCACCCAACCCCGGCCCCCGCCAAAGCCGCAGCCCCTCCGGCGACGAGGACACCGGTGCGGGCTTTCGCGACCGTGTGGTAGTTGCCGTGGGCTGAACCGAGAGCCCAGGCGGCGGCGGAGACGATCAGCATCAGGCAGGCGACGATCAGCACGATAGTCAGCAGAGCGCCGATGACCGCGGCCAGGGTGGACCCTGCACCGACCGCGCCGATGTTGGGGTACACGGCCGCAACCGGGGCCGACCCGGCTCCTGCGGTAACCGCGACAGAATCTGGCGCGGTCGTTGTGCCGTTCACGGGGTGAGGGGTGCGGTGCCGGCGCCGCGGATGTCAATGTGCTGGTGGGTGCAGGTATCCGGGAACTGGCCCAAATGGGCCAGGTGGAGCGGATCACCGGCGGCAGTGCGGCACTGGGACTGACCCGCCCAGGATCCGTCCGGCAGGATCGTGTCCAGATACTGCAGCAGGCCGATATCGGGCGCATTCGACCCGTTCAGGACGTGCCCGCCGACGCTAGTGAAGTCCACGGCGAGATCGGGGATGTGGCAGTGCGGCGAGGACGGGCAATTCAAGGTGCCCCCGGTGCAAGGCCGACCAAGGTCACTGATGCCGACCTTGCCGAACTTGCCCAAGACGAGCACGAGGACCTGCAGCACCCGGGTGTCGAGTTCGCATTTCGTGGTCACCGTCCCGTCCGCGGTCGCTTCGATCTCCTTCGTGTACATCGCCGGGACGAGTGTGGTGAATGTGCCGTTGGTGTGGGCGTCGGCAAGTGTCTGGGCAAGCTGTTGAGCGTTGCCGGACATCATCGAACACGCACCTGCGGGCTGCAGCACACCGTTTGATGCGGTTCCGGTGAGAGTTCTCAGGATGGTGCGGGCCACCGGTTCAAACGCCGCATACCGTCCCGGGAACGCGGACACCTCGACTGTTTGCGCTGCCGCACCCAGGGAGATGGCATTCCAGTTCGGGATGTCCAGCAGGCCGCGAGGGGTTGGGCGGTTCGGGCCGGTCGGGCCGCCATAGAAGGCGGCGGCTTGGTAGTTCGGGTCCATCAGGTGGGCGACCGACCCCCATCCGGAGGTGGGGCGCATCTGGAACAACCCCAGCGAGTCGTGGTCCGAGCCGTCGCCGTCGTGTGGATAGTTGCCCGAATCCGGGTAGGCGGTCGTGTTGGACAGCATCCGCAGATCCGACTCTGCCAACGCCGCCATCAGCGCGATCAGCACCCCGTTCGTTCCAACACCAGTCGTGCGGGCGCCGACACCGATGATCGTCGCAGCCCTACCCAACTGGGTGTGATTTAGGGCCACGGTGGCGCCGTCGGTTGTGGTCGCAGTGAGGCTGGTTGGGATGGTGCCACTGAGGGTGAGGGTGGACCCGTTGCACAGTTCGGCTTGCACCAGTGCAGGGTTGACGAACAGGCCAACGCCGATCATCGCTAACGCAGGCCCGAACAGCACCATGGCTGCGGTGAGGATGCCAAGAACGATCTTCAGCATGGGTGGGCTACTTCAGCGGGGTGTTCAGGCCCGACAGGCGCAGGATGTGGCAACGGGAGAAGGTGGGCCGGCAGGTCACGAAAACGGTGAACGAGACCGGGTCGGAGCTCGCTGCGGACCTCCCGTACCAGCTGCCGGTCCGGTGCCGAACCGCATCGATGGTCACCGCCGTTGTGCCCGGTCGCACCGCCGCGGAGTCGGAGGCCACCGCGGGATCCCACCCTGCCGGGATATAGCTGCGGTCCACGGTGAGGGTTTCGGCGGTCTTGTAGTGCCGCAGTTGCTGCCACTGCGCGGTGGTGGGGAAGTAGCTGGCGAGATCGTTGACCAGGCCGGAGGTCTCAATCCCGGACGGGTCGGCGTCCTCGCTCACAACCGACTGGTAATCCTCCGGGATGAGTGGGGACATTGTGTCCCACACGAACAGTGCCCGTGCCACCGCAGCGGCATACCTCACCGGGTTGTTGCTATGGACCAGACTCTTCAGATCCGCCCCAACGGTCGGGGAAGGGTTCAAGGCGCTACTGCCTCCGACGACGGGTGTCGTCGGAGCCTGCGCTGGCCGGCGGAGCAGACCATAGAGCCCCACGCCAACCAAGGTGGTCAATACCAAGCTGGCGGACATCACGATGACGATCAGTCGGCGGCGACGTGGTTTCCCAACAACTCCCGGGCTGAGCGTCGAATGCGGACCCCAGGGCATCACGCACCCCCGTCGATGCGGAGGGGAGTCCGGCCGCGTTGTTGCGCAGCCGTGTGGACGGCATCTCGGAAGGCTGCTGCTTGGGTGACCCAGTCGTCAAACTGCTCCCACTGGGCGGCGGTGAGGGTACTGCCGATCTCTGCCGGGTCGTAATGTAACCACCAGTAGTCGGTCTCGCTGATCGTCATCAAAAACGCCCGCACGCTGAACCGGGCAACCTCGGCGGGTGGCGTCCGCAGTACCGGGGAGCCGGGCGAGCGGCCCGTGCTCCGCGCCGCTCGAGCACGGGCCAGTGCGGCTTTCGCCGCCAGCTCCAGTTCTTCGGGCCGGTCGACGACATGCAGATGCCGCAGCCCCGATGAACCACCCTGCCGGATGTCTGTCGCCGGTGTCAGCCCGGCTGAGGATTGCTGGTGTTCTCCGGTGGCTTCTGCAGCTTTCACGGTCAGGTAGTGGCCGTGAACTTTGCCGTCGGCGTCCATCGCCGCGAGCCCTCGAATCGCGACAGTGCGGACGTTGTCCGGTGTGGCGGGATCGTTGGCGAGGCGTTCCACCTCGAGAACATGCTCGAGAGTGAACTCCGACCGTTTCCCGGTGATCGCCTTGGCGGCCTGGAATCGTGCGATCCCGTACGGTCCTACAGAATCTGTAGGACCGCGTAACACGGTCCCCGCGCCGGCCCCGAACTGGGTGGCTTGCTGGCGTCGTGCCGCATCCTCGTGGTACAGCTTCTTCAACTCGGCATACAGGCGGGCTGCCTCGGTTGGGGTGAGACTTTTACGCATGGTGTTCTCGTGCTGTTCGGCGAGGAGCCGTTCCAACTCGGTGGAGATCCCGGACCGCACCCACACGTTCACCGTTTTCCAGCCCAGTTCCCGCACCGCCGCGAAGCGCCGAACCCCGCAGATCAGAGTCCCGTCCGGGCTGATCGTGATCGGTTGCAGCAAACCCAGCAGTTTGATCGAAGTGACCAATTCGTCCAGGTTGCCAAGGTCAGTCCGGAATCTGTGCCCGACATGGATCGAGGCGACGGCGCGGGCGAGTTCGATGTGCCCTTCGCTCATGCTGCGCACCAGCCCGCGGTGGTGTTGGTGACGGCCAGCACGAGGGCGTCATCGGCGAGCAGTGTCGCCGCGGTATCTCCCAGCAGGACCCGGGCCAGGATGCCATGTTGCGACGGAACCCCGGGAGACGTTCTGCCTCCGAGAAGTAACCGCACGAGTCGTGTCCATGAGGATCGAGGGATGTCCAGTTGCGCGGGGATCGAAGTGTCCCGGCGCAGAGATTCAAACGCCGTGTCCCGGTTCCCGGCCCCGGCCAGCCGGTCGGTGACGTAGTCGACGCTTGCGGTGGCAACTTCGTCGGGCCACCCCAGAAGGGTGAGAAACCGCGACGCTTCCGCCAGCCGCGACATCGGCAACTGCTCGTCCCCCACGGCAACCTCCATCCGGGTGTGGAGGATGTCGAACACGAACTCTTCATGTTCGCCAGCCCGGATCGGTGGCTCGTCAACAAGTTTTGCGGGGTGGCGGGCCCGCTCAGTGGAGATCATGTGCCTGTCGGCTCGGGTTTCCGCTTTCAACGTCCGAGCCACCGCCGTGGTCACGACCGCCCACGGGTCGTCCGCCTGCCGGGTCGTTGAGGCGACCATCGCCAGGAACGCAGCATGGGCGGCATCCGCTTCGTCACGATGCCACGTCGCAGCCAACCGCCGATATTTGGTTGCCGCAAACAGCACCAACTCACGGGCTTCCGGGTCGGCGCTCCAGGCGCCGGGACCTGCGCCGTCCAAGCGGTTCAACACAGCGCGAAGCCCTTCCGAGGTCGCGAAAGCTGGTGTGGCGCGGTCTTCTTTGGCCATGGTCTGCATGACAGGACTCCTTCGACAAGGGTGCGATTGAGCGGATGAGCGGTTGGCGGACGGTTAGTCAGCGGCCCAGTGCGTCGCGTCGGGCAGGCGTTGGCCCGTTGCTGCCGAACGCGGAAAGTGCAGGCAGGCGACGCGCCCGATCGGACGGTGGGATCGTCTCCCGGAGCCGCGTCCGAGCCCATGCGTGTGCATCACGGTGCAGACCAGCTCCCTGCGTCATGAGGTCCGCGCTGACCCGGTGGACGAGGTCGGTGAGGCGAACCCACTCGATACCAGTGAGGCCACGTCCTTGCCCAACCGGGTGGGGGGACGAGGGGTTGCGTGTCAGTTCCGTCAATGCCCAGTCAGGCCGGCCGACCATGCTGGGATCCCGTCTCTGGACCGAGGGCGGCTGGCCGGTGGGTTCGGTCGGGCCGGTCGAGGGGTCTTCGTGATTCATCGCTGTTCCTGTTCGTTATCTCGGTACCGCCGCTATCGGGGGCGGTGGGGTGTGATTCGGGTGTGGCGGCTGGAGAGGCTTTCATCCGGGCGGGTTCCGGGGCGGGGACGCCCAGCCAACGGCCGACCGTGGAGAGGTAGACACGCGACTGCCGGGCGATCAGCTGGAACGCAGTCGAGACCAGTTCCGTCACTCTTTGCCAGATGACCTGCTCACGCCGGAGCGCGCAGACAGACGGCCTTCCGGCGGCGACTGCACTCCCAGGCTGCCCGGGCTGGTACGCACCGGCTTCATGACGGTCATGGCTCCTCCATCCGGACGGGACCGACTGACCCGCCCACTCAGCAAGGGGTGGGCGGGCGAGAGCTAAGTGGGCCAATCTCACCCAAATGAGCCCGACTCCCTTCCCCGATACCTGCGGCAGCACACCCGAACAGACCAAATCAGCACCGGCAATACACGCACCAGCGCACTGCGGGCCTGCGTGTATTGGGCACCTCGCCACCGGATACACGCCGGAACACACGCACGGTGCGCAGGGTGGCGAGTGACCTCATTTTGTTGATCGAGAAGGAGAAGATGATGACGACAACTTTGCTGCGAACGACGCCCCTGGTGACGCAGTTGAACACCGAGTGGGCCACCGTCGCCGGCCGCCTCGTCGACTGTGGCGCCCATGGCTGCCGGACAGGAGCAGATCTGCTGGTGGCGATTCGTCAGTCGAGCGGAGGAGAACAGGACGCTCTCCTGCACACACTGCTGCTGCTCGGGCGTGACGGCAACATCCGTGCTGACAGGGTCGTGCTACAGGCACTGATTCCCGCCGCGCAGAGAATCGCCCAACGTGTGCGTGGTCTCGAATATATGGACCGCGCCGACCGTGCTGGTTACGCGGTTGGTGCCGCCTGGGAAAGCATCCGCACATACCGACTGCATCTCAAAGACAGAGTCATGGCGAACCTGACGATGAACATGCTGCATTTCCTCACACCGAAACCGACCGCCAATGAGCGGCTGATCGCGGCCCGCACCATCACCGTCTCCGACGAACTCCTCGAGACCGTTTCCGCAACCAGCACGCCCGAGCCCACTCCTGAGGTCGAACTGGCCAACGTTCTCGCCTGGGCTATCGATACCCGCGTGCTTACCCGCAGCGAGGTTGCCTTGTTGATTCGTGCTTCGCTCGGCGACCAAAATCACGCGGTGCTCGCGGCGGAGCTGGGATTGAGTCTCGAAGGGCTGCGAAGCCGCCTCACGCGTATCCGCAAACGGCTCGCCACCGCCGCCCAAATTGGGTTCCTGGCCGCCTAAGACCACTCGATAGCCCATGCACATCGCGCGGTTCGCTCACATCCGTTCAGAACGCCCTTCCAGGCAAGCCAACTCAGATCACCTACTCGTGCAGCAGATTCAACCCTTCGTCGAGGTGTGAGTCTTTCAAACTGCCCAGCGCGCTCCAGCCGAAGCGCGGCGCGGACGAACGGCGTCCCGACCCTGGAATAGGGTTGCGATGTTCGCCCGCCCGCCACTCAACTCGGGGACTTGATGCCGATCACTGTTCACGACCTTCTCGCCCAGTACGCATCTATGGCACGGGACACTCGGGAGAAGGGGCTCCTCTTCGAGCGGCTCACGAAGGCATACCTCACGACGGACCCGAAATGGACGGCCCGGTATTCAGATGTCTGGTTGTGGCAGGACTGGCCCGATCGCGACGGTAAAACGGACACCGGTATCGACCTGGTCGCGAAGGAGCGTTACGGGGAAGGTTTCACGGCCATCCAGGCGAAGTTCTATGACCCGACTCACTACCTGCAGAAGTCGGACATTGACAGCTTCTTCACCGCGTCGGGCAAGCAGCCGTTCACGTCCCGCGCGATCATCTCGACGACGGACAAATGGTCTAAGCACGCCAACGACGCTCTCGTTGGGCAGTCGATCACTACGTTCCGCATTGGCGTTGATGATCTCGCCGAATCCGAAATCGATTGGTCGCGTTATTCGCTGACGAATCCCGACGAGCTTGACCGTGGAGCGCCGAAGCAATTGCGGCCTCACCAACTTACGGCTTTGACCGACGTGGAGTTGGGTTTCACGCGCTCCGACCGCGGGAAGCTCATCATGGCCTGCGGTACCGGCAAAACCTTCACCGGACTGCGGATCGCTGAAGCGGTCGCCGGTGCGGGCGGCTCGGTGCTGTTCCTCGTCCCGTCGATCGCGCTCATGTCACAGACGCTCAAGGAATGGTCAGCCGAACGGCAACTCCCTTTGCGTGCGTTCGCAATCTGCTCAGACACCAAAGTCGGAAAGAACGAGGAGGACTACTCCGTATCGGACCTGGCGTATCCAGCGACCACCAGCACCGCGCAACTGCTGACCGAGGTCGCCAAAGGCGACGCGCCGGACGGTCTCACCGTCTACTTCTCGACATACCAGTCGATCGATGTCTTGGTCCGCGCCCAGGCAGCCGGACTACCCGACTTCGATCTCGTCATCTGCGACGAAGCACACCGCACGGCCGGATTCACGCTCAGCGGGAAAGACGAGTCCTCGTTCCTGCGGGTCCATGATGAGGAAGCCATCAAAGCGAGCAAACGGCTCTACATGACAGCGACGCCGAAGATTTATGCCGAGGCCGTGCACACCAAAGCGGTCGAGAAGGACGCCGTTCTTGTCAGCATGGATAACGAGGCGATTTTCGGCCCCGTTTTCCACCGGCTCGGTTTCGGCGACGCGGTTGAGTGGGGTCTCCTGACTGACTATAGGGTCCTCGTCTTGGCGGTGGACGAGGGTGAGATTGGTTCTAGGTGGCAGCAGGCGTGGGCAGCCGAAGGTGAGCTGAACATTCCGGATGCGGCCCGCATCGTCGGGATCTACAACGGCCTAGCGAAACACGGCGTTCAGGGCCTCGGGTCCGAGCCGTCCGCTCTGGTACCACTGCGACGGGCAGTCGCTTTCTCCCGCTCGATCAAGGATTCCCAGAAGATCCAATCGATGGTCGACGGGTTCGACGGTCAACTCGAAACTGCAGCCCCTGTCGCGTTCCGGGATCTCACAGCTGCGCGCGGCGCCGCCGCGACCTTGAAGCTTGAGGCCAGGCACGTCGACGGAACGATGAACGTCCAGGTCCGCAACGGTCTGCTCGACTGGTTGAAATCGGAGCAGGACCCGGACGACAACGTATGCCGAATCCTTACCAACGCGAGGTGCCTCTCCGAAGGCGTCGATGTCCCGGCGCTTGACGCTGTCATCTTCCTCAACTCTCGCGACTCCCAGGTTGACGTCGTCCAGTCGGTCGGTCGTGTGATGCGAAAAGCTGAGGGCAAGAACTACGGCTACATCATCCTGCCGATCGCAGTCGCCTCGGGGCAGACACCCGAGCAGGCCCTCAACGACAACAAAAAGTACAAGGTCGTGTGGGAGGTACTGCGGGCTCTGCGCGCGCATGACGAGCGGTTCGAAGCCAAGATCGAGCAGATCGACCTCAACGGCCGCGCCGACGACCAGATCCAGGTCATACCCGTCGGGCCCGATAGTTACGGCGAGCGGGACATCGCCGACCGCAAGCCCGGCGAGGCCCAGGTACCGATGGACTGGTCGGCGATTGGCGCGGACTGGAAGGCAGCGATCTACGCGAAGATCGTCGACAAGGTTGGCGAACGCGACTATTGGGAAAACTGGGCTCGAGATGTCGCAGACATCGCGACCCGGCAACAAACGCGCATCGCGAACCTGGTGCTCGGAGCTGACGCCGAGCTCCGTACTGAGTTTGAGGATTTCGTCGGCGGCTTGCAGGACAACCTGAACCCGTCAATCTCTGAAGCGGATGCGGTCGAGATGCTCAGCCAGCACCTGATCACACAGCCGGTCTTCAACGCCCTGTTCGACGGGTACTCATTCTCCGCCCAGAACCCGGTCGCCCAAGTGATGCAGCGCATGGTCGACGCACTCGAGGGCAGCCGTCTGGATACCGAAGTGGAGAACCTCGAACCGTTCTACGAATCGGTGCGCCGAAGCGTATCCGGTATCAAAGACGCCGCCGGCAAACAGACGACCATCAAACGTCTGTACGAAAAGTTCTTCTCCGGTGCCTTCCGGAACACGTCGGACCGCCTCGGGATCGTTTACACACCCAATGAGATCGTCGACTTCATCATCAACAGCGCCGACGAAGTCCTGCGGACGGAATTTGGTGCCAGCTTGTCTGAACCGTCCCGGGTTTCGTGCCGTTTTCTTTCTTTGAAAGGATGCGGTTATGCCCATCAAATATCCCGTCGAGGTTCGTGAGCGTGCGACCCGGATGGCTCTGGATCGTCTGCCCGA
>JABBOD010000083.1 GCA_019351995.1 Acidobacteriota bacterium | reverse complement strand
GTCGACGGGCCGGTGCTGATTCAGGCTCGAACGGTCATGGCCCGTCGGATTCAGGACTAGGCGCTTGGCTGCGGCAACCGGGCGGCGGCCCTAGAGCTCGAGACCCTCCTCAGCTTGCCGCAGAAGCGGCGCGAGCCGGTATGGAATGAGTTCGTTGATGGCGATGGACGTCTCCGTCCGCTCGACGCCGTCACAGGCGAGGATGCGCTCGTTGATCCTGAACAGCTCGTCGGTGTCCGCGCAAACGATCCGCACGAGCAGGTCGGTGGGACCGGTCAGGCCGAAGGCCTGGACGACTTCCGGAATCGTCGCGAGCTCGGCCGCGATGTGCGCGAGCTTCTGCTGTGTCGCGAACACCGTGGTGAAGGCGGTGAGCGGCAGCCCGATTGCGGCCTCGCTGATGCTGCGGTCGTATGGCAGAAAGACTCCGGCCGCCTCGAGGCTTGCCATGCGCGCCTGCACCGTGTTCCTGGTGACTCCGAGCCGTTGTGCGAGGGCGACGGTTGTTGCTCTCGGGTCGTCGGTGAGGGCGAGTAGGAGGCGCAGCTCGGTCCGGTCCAGGGCGCGCAATTTGTCTCCTTGTCGACACGATTCTCGGTCAGATTGTGCTCGCATTGAGCATAATGCTCAATCTCGAAGAGGTCGATTGCGCACTTCGTAACAGGCGGCGTAGCCTCCTCGACGAAAGACATCGCCGTTCTTTCCGAAAGGCATCCATGACAGCCGATCTGCTCGAAGCCGCACCCGGGATCTCGCCTTTCGTGAGCCTGCTCGGTCCGGATGGCCACCGCGACGAGACGGGCGAGTTCGCCCATCTGGTCGCCGATATCGGCTCCGCTGAACTGATGGCGCTGTACCGGGACATGGTCATCGTGCGGCGCATCGACACCGAGGCGACCGCGTTGCAGCGACAGGGCGAGCTCGGACTGTGGCCGCCCCTCCTCGGTCAGGAGGCCGCGCAGATCGGTTCAGCCCGCGCACTCGCGCCCGACGACTTCGTCTTCCCCAGCTACCGTGACAACGGCGTCGCCTGGGTGCGCGGCGTCGCCCCCGTCGACTTACTGGTCGCCTGGCGCGGTGTTGCGCAGTCGGGATGGGATCCGTTCGTCTTTCGGGTGGCGACGCCGCAGGTCATCATCGGGGCGCAGACCCTGCACGCCACCGGATATGCGCTGGGCATGCAGTTGTCGCACAGCGACGCTGTCGCCGTGACGTACTTCGGAGACGGCGCGACGAGTGAGGGAGATGTCAGCGAGGCGCTCGTCTTCGCCGCCTCCTACGCGGCGCCCGTCGTGTTCTTCTGCCAGAACAACCAGTGGGCGATCTCGGAGCCCGTTCGGCTGCAGAGTCGCACGGCGATCGTCGACCGCGCGTCCGGTTTCGGCATCCCCGGGATCCAGGTCGACGGCAATGACGTTCTCGCGGTCATGGCGGTCACCCGCTCGGCTCTGGCTCGTGCGCGACGAGGCGAGGGCCCGACCTTCATCGAGGCCGTGACCTATCGGATGGGGCCGCACACGACCGCTGATGACCCCACGCGCTATCGGCCGCCGGCCGAACTCGTGGAGTGGACAGCCAAGGATCCGCTGACGCGGGTGGCTGCGCACCTTCGCGGGATCGGTATTCTGGACCCGGCCGCCGAAGCCCGCATCGCCGCGGATGCCGATGCCGTTGCCGCCGAGCTCCGCGCCGGATGCCTCGCGATGGAGGATCCGCCCTCCGAGTCACTTTTCGATCACGTCTACGTCGAGCCGCATCCGCGCATCGATGAGCAGCGTTCGGCACATGAGGCCTACCTCAGGATGCTCTCGTGAGCACCGCGTCTCTCACGATGAGCGCGGCGATCAACGCCGGTCTGCGTCGCGCGATGGAGGACGACGACCGGGTCGTGGTGATGGGCGAGGACGTTGGCAAGCTCGGCGGCGTGTATCGCGTGACACAGGGTTTGCAGCAGACCTTCGGCAACCGTCGCGTGATGGACACCCCGCTCGCCGAATCCGCCATTCTGGGCACCGCGATTGGCCTGGCGTACGCGGGCTATCGACCGGTTTGCGAAATCCAGTTCGACGGCTTCGTGTACCCGGCGTTCGACCAGATCGTCAGTCAGGTCGCGAGGATGCACTCGCGCACCCGGGGGACGGTGAAGCTCCCGATGACGATTCGCATCCCATTCGGCGGCGGCATTGGAGCCGCCGAGCATCACTCCGATTCGCCGGAGGCGCTCTTCACCCACACATCGGGGCTGAGAGTGGTGAGCGTCAGCGATCCGGCCGACGCCTACGCCGTGATCCGTGAGGCCATCGCGAGCGACGACCCTGTGCTCTACTTCGAGCCCAAACGTCGCTACCACGTGAAAGGTGATGTGGCTCTCGACGCGACGCCGAGCCCGGTGCGTGCCATGGATCATGCCCGCGTGGTCGCCGCAGGGACCGACGTGACCCTGGTGGCATACGGCGGCCTCGTCCAGACCGCGCTCGCCGCCGCGGCGGCGGCGCAGACGGAGGGCATTTCCATCGAGGTGATCGACCTCCGTTCCCTTTCCCCCATCGACTTCGAAGCCGTCGTCGCCTCGGTCGAGCGCACCGGACGCCTGGTCGTCGCGCATGAGGCGTCGCAGACGGGTGGACTCGGGGCCGAGATCTCCGCGGCGGTCACCGAACGCTGCTTCTACAGCCTCGAACATGCCCCGGTGCGGGTGACCGGGTTCGACATCCCCTTTCCCCCGGCCAAGCTCGAGAAGCACCACATTCCTGACCTCGACCGGATCCTCGACGGGGTCGATCGTGTGCTCGATCGTCCGAACTCCCTCCAGGATCGGGGCTGGTGACGGTGGCTCTGCGGGAGTTCCGGCTACCCGACCTCGGCGAAGGCCTCACCGAGTCGGAGGTCGTCGCCTGGAAGGTTGCCGTCGGTGACCAGATCGAGCTCAACCAGGTGATCGCCGAGGTCGAGACGGCGAAGGCCGTCGTCGATCTTCCGTCGCCGTACGCAGGCATCGTCGCCCGCTTGCTGGTTGAGGCGGGCGTGACCGTATCGGTCGGCGATCCGATCATCAGTGTCGAGATCGTCGAAATCGCCGACGTGGGTGGCGACATGGAAGCGTCGGACGCGCCGCCGCCGAATCTGGTCGGCTACGGCGCCGCCCCCGAATCGTCGTCGGGTCGCGCGCCGCGCACCTTCGGCACCGAACCGGTTGCCGCGCCACCCTCGATGCGCCAGCTCGCGGCGCCGCCCGTGCGGCTCCTCGCACGCCAGCTCGGGGTTCCGCTCGACAGCGTCGAAGGAACCGGTCAGCGAGGCATCATCACGCGTTCCGATCTCGAACGAGCCGTCGGCCCCTCGACCGTCGGCCGCGCGCCGAGCGCCTCAGCGGAGGCGTCGACGCTCATTCCGGTGGCGGGCGTGCGCAAGCTGACGGCCAACGCGATGGTGGCGAGTGCGTTCACCGCACCGCACGTGACGGTCTTCCTGCAGGTCGACGTGACGCCGACCATCGAGTTGCTCGAGCGTCTGAGGAGGCAACCGAGGTTCAGCGGCTCGCGCCTCACTTTCTTGACCGCGGTCGCGCGGGCCGTCTGCCTGGCCTTGCGCGCCGACCCTTCCGTCAACTCCCGCTGGGAGGACGGCGCCATCCGTCGCTTCGACCACGTCAACCTGGGGATCGCGGCGGCGACCCCGCGAGGGCTGCTTGTTCCGGTCATCCCTCACGCGGACTCTCTCGACTTCGGCCAGCTCGACGACGCCCTTGGCGAGTTGGTGAAGACCGCTCGCGCCGGGACGACCAGTCCTGCCGCGATGACGGGCGGCACGTTCACGATCACCAATGTCGGGGTGTTCGGGGTCGAAGGCGGAACGCCGATCCTCGCCGATGGGCAGGCCGGCATCCTCGCCGTCGGGGTCGTCGCGCGACGGCCATGGGAGTTCCAGGATGAGATCGCCTTGCGTCAGGTTGTGACCTTGAGCCTCTCTTTCGATCACCGTGTCGTGGATGGCGCCGAGGGCTCGCAGCTGCTCGCGGCCATCGCCGCCTTGCTCGCCGATCCGGCGCGCGCGTTCGCGGCGTGACGAGTCTCGACCACTAG
>JABBOD010000040.1 GCA_019351995.1 Acidobacteriota bacterium | reverse complement strand
TAGCGAAATTCCTTGTCGGGTAAGTTCCGACCTGCACGAATGGCGTAACGACTTCCCAGCTGTCTCAACCGCGAACTCGGCGAAATTGCACTACGAGTAAAGATGCTCGTTACGCGCAGCAGGACGGAAAGACCCCGTGACCTTTACTACAGCTTGGTATTGGTGTTCGGTGTGGCTTGTGTAGGATAGGTGGGAGACTTTGAAGCTGGCACGCTAGTGTCGGTGGAGTCGTTGTTGAAATACCACTCTGGTCACTCTGGATGTCTAACTACGAACCGTAATCCGGTTCTGGGACAGTGCCTGGTGGGTAGTTTAACTGGGGCGGTTGCCTCCCAAAAAGTAACGGAGGCGCCCAAAGGTTCCCTCAACCTGGTTGGCAATCAGGTGTCGAGTGTAAGTGCACAAGGGAGCTTGACTGTGAGAGTGACGGCTCGAGCAGGGACGAAAGTCGGGACTAGTGATCCGGCAGTGGCTTGTGGAAGCGCTGTCGCTCAACGGATAAAAGGTACCTCGGGGATAACAGGCTGATCTTGCCCAAGAGTCCATATCGACGGCATGGTTTGGCACCTCGATGTCGGCTCGTCGCATCCTGGGGCTGGAGTAGGTCCCAAGGGTTGGGCTGTTCGCCCATTAAAGCGGTACGCGAGCTGGGTTTAGAACGTCGTGAGACAGTTCGGTCCCTATCCGCTGCGCGCGCAGGAAATTTGAGAAGATCTATCCCTAGTACGAGAGGACCGGGATGGACGAACCTCTGGTGTGTCAGTTGTTCCGCCAGGAGCACCGCTGATTAGCTACGTTCGGAATGGATAACCGCTGAAAGCATCTAAGCGGGAAGCCAGCTTCAAGATGAGATTTCCATCCCTTCGGGGGAGAGGCTCCCAGCTAGACGACTGGGTTGATAGGCCGGATGTGGAAGTGGGGACTAAAGACCCACGGAGCTGACCGGTACTAATAAGCCGATAACTTGATAACACCATGTTTTTTTAGACATGCTGCTCGCGTCCACTTTGTGGTTCCCGATTTACGGTCGGGTGCTGCAGTTCAGATCCACGCGATCTGACCGCAATACGACACATAAATCAATAGTGTTTCGGCGGCCATAGCGAAGGGGAAACGCCCGGTTACATTCCGAACCCGGAAGCTAAGACCTTCTGCGCCGATGGTACTGCAAGGGTGACCTTGTGGGAGAGTAGGACACCGCCGGACTTCTTTGTGAGATGGCCATCCGCCTCTGCTTGAAAAAGCAGAGCCGGGTGGCCATTTCGCGTTAACGAGATAGTCGCTGATCAGCACGACAGTTCAGGAGCCGAGATGACCGATTCGTCTGACACATCAGGGAACGACGAGCGACCCCGCCGAGCGGGCGGATCGTCTGGAAGGCCTCCGCGCGACTCGGCGAGTGGCGGAGGGGCGCCTCGCCGCGACGGCGCAGGTTCCGGCAGGCCCGAGCGTGGGTCAACTCCACGTCGGGACGGTGCCTCCGGGCGCGACGGTGGTTCATCGCGGCGGGACGGAGTGAGCCCGCGTCGAGACGGTGCTGCTTCCCGTGACGGCCGAGTGTCGCGTGATGGTGCGCCGCGTCGTGACGCATCGGGTCGTGATGGTGCGCCGCGTCGTGACGGCGCATCGGGTCGTGGCGCGTCTCCTCGCCGTGATGGCGCGCCCCAGCGTGAGGGCTGGGCTCCACGGCAGGGGGCTCCGCGTCAGGGGGCACCTCGCCGGGATGGCGCTCCGCCCCGCACTGGTGCGGGAGCGCGTTCGGGTGCTCCCGTCCGCTCGGGAGCTCCGATGCGGACGGGACGACCGCCGGCAAGCGATGATCGTCGCCCATCGCGTGAGGAGGATTCGCGTCCGCGGCACGATGATCCGGAGATTCCCGACGAGGTGGAAGCGAAGCAACTCGACAAGGTCGCGCGTTCGGAGCTCAGGACGCTCAGCAAGGACAACGCCGATTGGGTTGCCCGCCATCTCGTGATGGCGGGGCGGCTGATCGAGGAGGATCCAGCGCTGGCGCACAAGCATGCGCTCGCCGCCGGACGCCGCGCTGGCAGGATCGGTGTGGTTCGGGAGACTGTGGCGATCACCGCCTATGCCACCGAGGACTTCGCTCTCGCGCTGCGCGAGTTGCGAACGTATCGCCGTCTCACCGGCCGCAATGATCAGTTGCCGCTGATGGTCGATAGCGAGCGCGGGGTTGGTCGGCCCGATCGTGCGCTGGAGCTCGGACGGTCGGTGCCGAAGGCCGAGCTCGACGTGCCTGGTCAAGTCGAACTGGCGATCGCGATGTCAGGAGCACGCCTCGACCTTGGCCAGCCCGAGGCCGCATTGACGGAGTTGCAGATCCCGCAGCTCGACCCGGAGCGGGCGTTTGCGTGGAGCCCCGCGCTATTCGACGCGTACGCGACCGTGCTCGAGGAGCTCGGCCACGAAGACGAGGCGGAGCAGTGGTGGCAGCGTTCCGACCGCGCGACGATCGCCCTCGAGCAGGCGGCCATTCCCGAGGGGGAGGATACCGTCGAGATCATCGAAGAGCTGGGTGACCCTCGCGCCGATGTCGAGACTGACGCGTCCGGCGGTGAGGGCTCGGATGCCACGGCGAGCTGATTCCACGGATTCTCCGCTTGCGGGGGTCGACGTGCTGCTCGCCGATCTGGATGGCGTCGTCTACGCGGGGCCGTCAGCACTCCCGTATGCCGTTGAGAGCATCAATCGCGCACAGCAGAGCATCCGCATCGGGTATTTGACGAATAACGCGTCGAGGACCGACACGGCAGTGGCATCCCACCTGACCGCATTGGGCTTGTCCGTCGCACCAGAGGACGTCGTCACCTCGCCGCAGGCAGCCATGGTGGTGCTTGCCGCTCTGGTGCCGGCCGGTTCAACGGTTCTTGTCGTCGGGGGCGCCGGCCTCGTCGACGAGCTGACCAAGGCGGGGTTCTCGGTGACGCGCTCTGCGGAAGACCACCCCGCAGCGGTGGTGCAGGGGTTCGCGCCCGAGGTGGGGTGGGTTCAGTTGGCCGAGGCGGCCTTCGCGCTTCAAGCCAAGCCGGGAGAGGCCGAGTTGCCGTGGGTCGTCACGAACACCGACTGGACGATCCCACAGGAGCGGGGGATCGCTCCCGGCAACGGGACGCTGGTGTCCGCCGTGCACACGGCGATCGGCCGCCTGCCTGTCGTCGCGGGCAAGCCGGAGAAAGCAATCTTCGACGCGGCCGTGGCACGCTTCGGTGCCCTCAGCCCGCTGTTCATCGGTGACCGGCTCGACACCGACATCCTGGGTGCGCAGCGCGCAGGAATGCCGTCAGCGCTCGTGATGACCGGGATCGATCGGGCCAAGCAGGTGCTCGCCGCTCCGGTGGAATCTCGGCCGAACTACCTCCTCGGAGATCTCCGTGAGTTGTTCGAGCCCTATCCCGCGGTGATCACGACGACCGAAAAGCGCACAGGCGACACACTCGTGACCGTTGCGGATGCCGTGGTGCGACGGCACGACGATCTCGTCCGGATCGAGCGGGCCGGGTCGCGCTCGATCGACCTGTTGCGGGCCGGGTCCGCCGCGATCTGGAACTCCGGGTACGCGATCTACGCGCTCGATGTCGACCCGGGACTCTATTCTGAGGAGTGATGGACGAGCCGATGTCACAGACGCAGTCGGATGGGGTCGACGTCACCCTGTCTCAAGATGAGGAACCGAGCGCTCTGCTGAGCCGTCTGCACGTCATCGAGGATCAGCCCCTCGAGACTCGCGCGGAGGCCCTCGCGCAGGTGTACGAGGAACTGCGTGCACAACTCGAATCCGGGGACGCAGCGCGACCACATGCCTGACTCCGCCTCGGAGGTTTCTGGCGAAAACTCTGCGCGGCTGGATGTCGCGTTGGTGCGTCGTGGTCTGGCGCGTTCGCGTGCCCTGGCCGTCGAGGCGATCGCCGGTGGGCGCGTCACTGTCGATGGAAAAGCCGCGCTCAAACCGTCATTCAAGGTGGGGCCGGATGCCGAACTGGGATTGGTCGGCGATGACGGCTATGTCAGCCGGTCAGCTCACAAGCTTGCGGCCGCGCTCGATGCCTTCGCGGTCGACGTGGACGGGCGGCTTGCGCTCGACATCGGTGCCTCGACCGGTGGCTTCACCCAGGTGCTGCTGGAGCGTGGCGCCCGTGAGGTGATTGCTCTGGATGTCGGCCACGGACAGCTCGCGCCTCAGTTGCGAGAAGACGCACGCGTGCTCGTCGTCGAGGGCGTCAACGCCCGATCGCTGTCGGCGAGTGAGTTGGCCGATCAGTCGCACACCGACGAGGTCCCCCAACTCGTCGTGGCCGATGTGTCGTTCATCTCCCTCGTCATGATCCTGCCGGCGCTCGTGGCGACGGTCGGACTCGACGCCGACTTCGTCCTGCTGATCAAGCCGCAGTTCGAGGTGGGGCGGCAGGGAATCAAAGAGGGGCTGGTACGTGACCGGGCGCGAAGGCAGGATGCGGCATCCGCTGTCGTCTGGGCCGCCTGGGACCTCGGACTCCCGATGGCCGGCATCATTTCCTCCCCACTCCTCGGAAGCAATGGGAATCAGGAGTATCTGCTCTGGCTGAGCCGCGCCGTCGGAGCCAATCCGACAGAATGGTCAGAGGCTCTCGGCGCTCTGTTGTAGATCCCACGAAAGGAACGCGCATGTCCGAACAGCGCCACATCCTGGTCGTGGCCCACACTGGTCGCGTCGCCTCGCTCTCTGCCGGGGTTCAGGTTTGTCGCCAGCTGATTGCGGCGGGGCTCGCTCCCGTCGTCTCGGGTGACGAGTACGACGATCTGCTCGCGGCGGCCCCCGACCTCACTCCGCTGCGCCTCCTCGGTGCCGATGTCGCGACCACCGAGCTCGAGCTCGTGATCGTGCTCGGAGGCGACGGGACGATCCTGCGGGCGGCGGAGCTCGCGCGCGGCTGCAACGCGCCACTCCTCGGGGTCAACCTCGGCCATGTCGGGTTCCTCGCCGAGGCTGAGCGAGAGGATCTGCCCGCGACGGTCGTGCGTGCCCTTGCTCGCGACTACACGGTGGAAGAGCGGCTGACACTCTCGGTGCGGGTCAAGTTCAATGACGAGGTCATCTGGCAGAGCTGGGCTCTCAACGACGCCTCGGTCGAGAAGGCCAGCCGCGAGCGGTCGCTGGAGGTGGCGATCGAGGTCGATGGGCGTCCCTTGTCGACCTTCGGGTGCGACGGTGTCGTGATGTCGACGCCGACCGGCTCCACGGCATATTCGTTCTCTGCCGGTGGCCCGGTGGTGTGGCCGAGCGTCGAGGCGCTGCTGATGGTCCCGCTCTCGGCACACGCCCTCTTCGCACGACCGTTGGTCGTCGGTCCCGACTCCTCGCTTGCCGTCGAGTTGCTGGAGCGCTCGGTGGGGTCAGGGGTGGTCTGGTGCGACGGACGTCGCACCTTCGACCTGCCGAGCGGTTCGCGCGTCGTCGTGCGGCGCTCGCCGATCCCGGTGCGACTCGCCCGCCTCAATATGGGCCCATTCACCGATCGTCTCGTGAATAAGTTCGAGCTGCCGGTCGCGGGATGGCGAGGCCCCACCGGCGAGGAGACAGTGCGACCGTGATCGAAGAGATCTCGATCCGCGATCTCGGCGTCATCGGTGAGGCGCGGTTGCCGCTCGGTCCGGGGTTCACGGCCCTCACCGGGGAGACCGGTGCGGGGAAGACCATGGTGGTCACCGCGCTCGGTCTCGTGCTGGGCGAGCGGGCCGACGCAGGCGCAGTGCGCCTCGGGAGCAGCCAGGCGGTGGTCGAAGGGTACTGGGAGGTCGACGAGTCCGGAGTCGTCGCCGACCGTGTCCGCGACGCCGGAGGAGATCTGGATGCGGTCAGCGCGGGGCGGGCCCAGCTCATCCTGAGTCGCTCGGTGTCGAGCGAGGGTCGCAGCAGGGCGACGGTGGGCGGGCGCACCGCTCCGATCGGCGTGCTCGGCGAAATCGGCGCACAGCTCGTGGTCGTGCACGGACAGTCGGAACAGATCCGGCTCCGCTCGTCCACCGCGCAGCGTGAGGCGCTCGATCGTTTTGCCGGCGCCGCATTGGCGACCGCGCTCGGCGACTATCAGGAGGTGTTCCGGCGCTGGCAGACGGTGCAGGGCGAGCTCGACGCGTTGATCGCCGAGCGCGATCGCCGGGCGCGCGAAGCGGAGGAGCTTCGCTTGGCCATGGAGGAGATCGAGGCCGTCGCGCCCCGACGCGGTGAGGATGTCGAACTGGCCGAGCGCTCCGAGCGGCTCAGCAATCTCGAAGACCTGCGCCTCGCTGCCGCTGAGGCGCAGGAGGCGGTCTCGGCCCAGTTCGCGGATGATGCGGCCGACGCCCTCGCGCGGGTGGACGGCGCCCGTCGTGCGCTCGACCGGGTGGCCGGCCATGATCCCTCACTGATCCCGATTGTCGCCTCGCTCGCGGAGGCGTCTTTCGCGCTGAGCGAGATCTCCAGCCAGCTGTCGCACTACCTCGGCTCTCTCGATGCGGACGGTGCGCGTGAGCTGGAGGGCATTCATGAACGTCGCGCCGCCCTTGCCGTCCTCGCTCGCCGGTACGGCCCGAGCCTGGACGAGGTGATCGACTATCTCGAGACCGGAAGCAGCCGCCTCCTCGAACTCGACAGCGACGCCGACCGCATCCTGGAGCTCGGGGCCGAGGTGGAGAGCGACCGGCGGCGGGTCGACCAGCTCGCGGCCGAGCTCAGCGCCTTGCGCACTGCGGCGGCCGAGCGGCTGGCCGCGGACGTCACCGCCGAACTCGGCGCGCTGGCGATGCCAGACGCGAGGTTGACGATCGAACTCGAACGGCGCGAACTCGGGCTGACCGGGGGCGATGCGGTCTCGATCCTCTTGCAACCGCACGCCGGCAGCGAGCCGCGGCCGCTGGCACGTGGCGCGTCGGGCGGCGAACTGTCTCGGGTGATGCTCGCGATCGAGGTCGTGCTGGCGTCGAGCAGCCCGGTTCCGACGTTCGTCTTCGACGAGGTGGATGCCGGGGTCGGCGGCGCAAGTGCGACCGAGATCGGCAGACGGCTTGCCCGCTTGGCCGAAACCTCGCAGGTGATCGTCGTGACCCACCTGGCGCAGGTCGCGGCATTCTCGACCAATCACCTGGTGGTCGAGAAGGGCAGCGACGGCTCGGTGACCGAGTCCAATGTCCGGCCCGTGCACGGGGAGGAGCGGGCCGCCGAGATGGCACGGCTGCTCAGCGGGTCGCCAGACTCGGAGGCGGCGCTCGTGCACGCGCGTGAACTCCTGGACAACGCTCGTCGCGTCGGCTGAGCGGTGTGTCCCGGCGGCCCGAAGCGATCCTGGGATAGGCTGAAACCCCGTGGTGGTTAATCTGGGACCTGTCGTTACCAAGCACATCTTCGTCACGGGGGGCGTCGTTTCCTCCTTGGGGAAAGGCCTCACCGCCGCGAGCTTGGGCAATCTTCTGACGGCGCGCGGGCTCCGCGTGGTGATGCAGAAACTGGATCCCTATCTGAACGTGGACCCGGGGACGATGAACCCTTTCCAACACGGCGAGGTCTTCGTCACCGACGACGGCGCCGAGACCGACCTCGACATCGGGCACTACGAGCGCTTCCTGGACATCAACCTCGACCAGGCCGCCAACGTGACCACGGGACAGATCTACTCACGGGTCATCCAGCGCGAGCGTCGGGGGGAGTACCTGGGCGACACGGTGCAGGTCATTCCCCACATCACCGACGAGATCAAGCGGCGGATGCGGCTGCAGGCGCAGCCCCCCGCCGATGGTTCGCCGGTCCCCGACGTCATCATCACCGAGATCGGTGGCACGGTCGGCGACATCGAGTCGCAACCCTTCATCGAGTCGGCCCGACAGGTCCGTCACGAGCTCGGCCGCAACAACGTCTTCTTCGTGCACGTGTCGCTCGTGCCGTACATGGGTGCGTCGGGCGAGCAGAAGACCAAGCCGACCCAGCACTCGGTTGCGGCGCTGCGGTCCATCGGCATCCAGCCGGATGCGCTGGTGCTCCGGAGTGACCGCATCGTCTCCGAGTCCAACAAGCGCAAGATCGCGCTGATGTGCGACGTCGATGAGCGCGCCGTCGTCAACGCGGTGGACGTGCCGAGCATCTACGACATCCCGACCATGCTGAACCAGCAGGGCCTCGACGCCTACATCATCGAGCAACTCGGCCTCGACCAGGCCGGCGAGGTGGAGTGGGACGGTTGGCTTGACCTGCTGAAGGCGGTGCACGAGCCCAAGCACGAGGTCACGATCGCCCTCGTCGGGAAATACATCGACCTGCCGGATGCCTACCTCTCGGTCACCGAGGCGCTGAAGGCCGGCGGGTTTGCGGCCGAGACGAAGGTCGGCATCCGCTGGGTTGCCTCAGACGAGTGCGAGACACCCGAAGGCGCCGCGAAGCAGCTCGCCGATGTCGACGGCATCTGCGTACCGGGCGGCTTCGGGGTGCGCGGGATCGAAGGCAAGCTCGGTGCTCTGACGTTCGCGCGGGAGAACCGCATCCCCGTCCTCGGCCTGTGCCTCGGCCTGCAGTGCATGGTCATCGAGTACTCGCGCAATATGGCCGGGCTCCCGGGGGCATCCAGCTCCGAGTTCGACCCGGACACCGCGTTCCCCGTCATCGCGACGATGGCGGAGCAGGTGGAGATCATCGACCACGGCGACCTCGGCGGCACGATGCGGCTCGGACTCTACGAGGCCGCACTCGAGCCAGGGTCGATCGTGAGCGAGCTCTACGGCTCGACCACGGCATCCGAGCGGCATCGGCACCGCTACGAGGTCAACAATCACTATCGCGACACGATCTCGGAGGCGGGCCTGGTCTTTTCGGGCGTCTCGCCCGACCGCTCACTCGTCGAATACGTCGAGTTGCCGCGCGAGGTCCACCCGTTCTATGTCGGCACCCAGGCGCATCCCGAGCTGCGTTCTCGCCCGAATCGTGCGCACCCGCTGTTCCGCGGACTGGTCGCAGCCGCGCGAGAGCGCAGCCAGGCATCGCGACTGTTCGAGGTCGCGGAGCCTGGCGAGCTCCCGGTCGACAAAGGTGAACTCTCGTCGACGGTGCCCCGCCTCGAGCCGGAGTCGGCAGCTGTCGTCGAGACCGCCGAGGTCTAGCCCCGATGCGGGATGACGCCGCGCGCGCCGCGCTGTCCACCGGACCGCTTGCCGATCTGCAGGATCCGGCGCCGATCATCCACACCGAGCTCGCCTTCGCGGGCAAGGTGTGGGACATCCGTCGAGACACTTTTTCCTTCGGTCAGGGGGACTCTCGGCACGCGGTGGTGCGTGAGTATGTGGATCACACCGGTGCTGTCGCCGTTTTGGTGATGGATGCCGATGACCGCGTTCTGCTCATCAACCAGTACCGGCAGCCCATCGGTGAGCGCGAGTGGGAACTGCCCGCTGGGCTGCTCGACGTTGCCGGCGAGCCTCCGCTCCAGGCCGCGCAGCGCGAGCTCGCCGAGGAGGTGGACCTCGCGGCATCCGACTGGAGCGAGTTGATCACCTTCCACACCACGCCGGGCGGGAGCAGCGAGACCCTGATCATCTTCACGGCCACGGGCCTCGTGGCGACCCCCACCTTCGATCGAACCGAAGAAGAGGCCGAGATCATCGTGCGGTGGGCGCCTCTGGCCGAGGTGGTCGAGGCGGTTCTTGCCGGTCGGCTGCGGAACTCCATCCTGATTGTCGCGGTGCTGGCCGCATATGCCCGGCGCCGCTGACGCACGTTCGACGGTGCTTCCGCGTGAGCTGGAGCGCTACCTCCGCCACGTCGGCATCGAGCGCGGGCGCTCGGTCAACACGGTGTCGGCCTACCGTCGCGACCTCGAGGGATTCGTGGCGGCGCTTGCCGAGCATGGCATCGTCGACGCGTCCGGAATCACCACTGCGGTGGTCACGGCCTACGCGCGAAGTCTGCGCGAGCGGCAGCACCCGTTGGCGGCGTCATCCGTCGCTCGCGCCCTGTCCTCGGTGCGCGGTTTCACGAGTTTCCTGGTCGACGAGGGGCTGTTGGAGGCCGATCCCGCCGTCGAGGTCACGCCACCGAAGCTGCCGAGCCGGCTGCCCAAAGCGCTGACGATCGAGCAGGTCGAGGCCCTTCTCGCCGCGACCGATGGCGAGGAGTTGGATCGCGTGCGTGACAAGGCGCTGCTCGAACTGCTCTACGCCACCGGTGCGCGAGTCTCCGAGGCCGTTGCGCTGAACGTCGATGACCTGATCGGCGACGGGGGAACGGCCGACGTCATCCGCCTGTTCGGCAAAGGGGGCAAGCAGCGGATCGTCCCGGTCGGCAGCTACGCACGTGCGGCGCTTGACTCCTACCTCGTGAGGGCGCGTCCCGTCCTGTCGGCGCGCGGGCGAGCGACTCCCGCGCTGTTCCTGGGGATGCGTGGCGCGCGACTGTCTCGACAGAGTGCGTGGCTCATCATCCGCGGCGCGGGTGACAGGGCGCTGCTGGATCTCGCGCTGTCTCCGCACAGCATGCGACACTCCTTCGCCACCCACCTGCTGCAAGGCGGCGCCGATGTGCGTGTCGTGCAGGAGTTGCTCGGGCACGCCAGCGTGGCCACGACACAGATCTATACCCGGGTCACCGCGGATGCCCTGCACGACGTCTATGTGACGGCGCACCCGCGCGCCCGAGCTGTCGACTAGTGTCGCCATTCCAGCGCTCAGCGACGCGGTCCATCGGCTCGAGTCAGCAACCTTCAACCTGTACTTGACGCGCGCCGCCGAGGCCTCAGAAAGGCCCGCCGTAGACTTCAGAACATGACCGCGCAGCATGAGGGTGTCACCGAGTTGACCGGGATGGAAGCTCCGGTTCTCGGCCCGACCGGACGGCCGCTGCGGGTCTTTCCCCAGCCGGAATCGCTCAGGTCACACGGTCCCGCTCGCATTATCGCCCTCTGCAACCAGAAGGGTGGCGTCGGAAAGACGACCACCGCGATCAATCTGGGGGCATCCCTCGCCGAGTATGGCCGCAAGGTGCTCGCGATCGACTTCGACCCGCAGGGTGCACTCACCGCGGGCCTCGGTGTGCCATCGCACGATGTGACCACGATCTACGACCTGCTGCTCGGCTCGGTGAAGGACGTCTCGAGTGCGATCGTGGAGACGGCAACCCCGAATCTGCATGTCATCCCGGCCAACATCGACCTGTCTGCCGCGGAGGTGCACCTCGTCAACGAGGTGGCGCGGGAGCAGATCCTGGCACGCGTGATCCGGCAGGTCTCGGATCGCTACGACGTCATCCTGATCGACTGCCAGCCTTCCCTCGGGCTGCTGACCGTGAACGCGCTGACGGCGGCGCACGGCGTCCTGATTCCTCTCGAGTGCGAGTATTTCGCGCTCCGTGGTGTCGCGCTCCTGGTCGAAACCGTGGAGAAGGTGCGCGACCGACTGAATCCGGCGATCCAGCTGGACGGGATCCTGGCCACCATGTACGACTCGCGGACCCTCCACTCGCGCGAGGTGCTTGAGCGTGTCGTCGATGCCTTCGGCGACAGCGTTCTCGAGACCGTGATCGGTCGCACCGTGAAGTTCCCGGATGCCTCGGTTGCCGGTGCGCCGCTGAACGTTTTCGCCCCCGACCACGCGGCCGCTGAGGCCTATCGCTCGGTGGCTCGAGAACTGATCTTCCGTGGCGCCGTCGCCTAGCGTGGCGAGCGCCGAAAAGATCGTCGAGGGGTCGCCGGAGACGGTTGCGTCTGACGGTTTTTCTTTGCGTCTTGACAACTTCAGCGGCCCGTTCGATCTGCTTCTCACGCTGATCTCGAAGCGTGAGCTCGATATCACCGAGGTCACGCTCAGCACGGTGACCGACGAGTTCCTCTCCTACCTGCGCGGGCTCGACTCGGAGGAGGAGCTCGACCAGGCCAGCAGTTTTCTCGTCGTCGCGGCAACGCTGCTCGACCTCAAGGTCGCAGGACTGCTGCCGCAGGGTGAGTTGGTGGATGCCGAAGACGTCGCCATGCTCGAAGCGCGCGACCTGCTCTTCGCCCGACTGTTGCAGTACCGCGCCTTCAAGGAAGCCGCGGCGTGGTTCGCGACCGGCCTTGAAGCCGAGGCGTCTCGCCACGTCCGATCGGTGCGCCTGGAGGAGAAGTACCGCCAACAGAAGCCCGAGCTGATCTGGACGCTCACCGTCGACGACTTCGCCGCGCTGGCCGCCCTGGCGTTCGCGCCCCGTGAGATTCCCGTCGTGGGACTTGACCATCTGCACGCGCCGCTGGTCAGCATCCGGGAACAGGCCGCCCACGTGGTTGCCCTGTTGCGCGCGGGCAACGGCCCGGTCAATTTCCGCCAACTGATCGCGGGCGCGGATGCCAAAGGTGTGGTGGTGGCGCGCTTCCTGGCCGTTCTGGAGCTCTACCGACACGCGGCGATCTCGTTCGAGCAGTTGGAGCCGCTCGGGGAACTCACCCTGCGCTGGACCGCGGAGCACTGGACCGACGAAAGCCTCGCGACCCTGGGAGCGGATTACGATGCCTGAGGTGGACGAGGATCTCGAGACGGCGGCCGGGGCGGCGGAAACTGCACGATCGGCAGGTGCGGTGGATGTGGAGCGCGCGCTCGAGGCGGTCTTTCTCGTGGCGGACGAGCCGCTGTCACTGGTGTCGCTGGCGACAGCACTCGGCGTGCCGGTGCCCGCCGTGCGGCAGTCGATCGAGCGTCTGGTCGCCGACTACAACGGTGAGGGAGACGGTCCGCGACGCGGCTTCGAGTTGCGCGAGGTCGGCGGCGGCTGGCGGTTCTACGTGCGCGCCGATCATGACGAGCTGGTGCGCGAGTTCGTGCTCACGCAGAATCCGAGCAGGCTGTCGCAGGCCGCTCTCGAGACCCTCGCGGTCATCGCGTACAAGCAGCCGATCAGCCGCAGCTCGATCGCGTCGATTCGCGCGGTGAACGTGGACTCCGTGGTGCGCACCCTGCTCGGCCGCGGGCTGATCACCGAGGCGTACACCGAGAGCGAGACCGGCGCCATCCACTACGCCACGACGGACATGCTCCTCGTGCAGCTCGGCATCAACTCGCTCGACGAGCTGCCGCTGATCTCGCCGCTGCTGGAAGACGGCGCCGATGGGTTCGACGACGTGTTCAGCGCCAGGTGACCCATGGCTGATCGCGGGAATGACATGACGAATGATGGGGAGCGCCTGCAGAAGGTGTTGGCGGCGGCGGGCGTGGCGTCTCGTCGTGTCAGTGAGCAGTTGATCGCCGCCGGGCGCGTGACCGTGAACGGCGAGATCGTCACGGAGTTGGGTTCTCGGGTCGACGCGCGTGTCGACAAGGTCGCGGTGGATGGCAGCGCTGTCCAGCTGGACCCCGACAAGCGCTACGTGATGCTCAACAAGCCGACAGGGGTGGTCAGCTCACTGGCGGACGAGCGCGGCCGTCGAGATCTGCGCGAGTACACCGCCGAGTACCCGGAGCGTCTCTTCAACGTTGGTCGACTGGATGCGGACACCAGCGGACTGCTGCTGCTGACCAACGACGGTGAACTCGCGCACGTGCTCGCGCATCCCTCCTTCGGAGTCACCAAGACCTATATCGCCACCGTCGACGGTGTCGTGTATCCGAACGTGCTTCGCAAGCTGGAAGCCGGCATCGAGCTGGAGGACGGCTCGATCGCCGCCGACCGTGCTCGGATCATCGGTGAGCCGTCGCGCGGCAAGAGCATCGTCGAGCTGACGCTGCACTCCGGCAAGAACCGGATCGTTCGACGCATGCTCGCGGCGGTGGATCATCCGGTGCTGGAGCTGGTGCGTCGTCAGTTCGGCCCGCTCCACCTCGGTACGCTCGGGGTGGGACGCACTCGGGATCTCACCCGCGCCGAGCTGGGACTGCTGTTGACGCTGTCCCGCGAGCCGGGGCATCCGCGCCCCGATGCCGGCGACAGGGATGCCGGTGACAACGCCGCTGACGGCAACGGCGGCACCGAGGGTGAGTTCGAATGAGTGCAGCACGCGTGCACGGCCAGGTGCGCATCGTCGGTGCCGGCCTGCTCGGGGCGAGCATCGGACTTGCGCTGCGGGATCGCGGGCTCGACGTGGTCCTGGCCGACACCTCGCGGGCGAACCTGAGCCTCGCCGTGGACTACGGCGCCGGACGCCCGGCGATGCCCGACGACCAGCCGGATCTCGTGATCGTCGCTGTTCCCCCTGACGTGGTCGCCCAGACCGTTTCGGCGGAGTTGGTCGGGAACCCGGTCGCGTTGGTGATCGATGTCGCGAGCGTGAAGGCGGGCATCCTGGCGGAGCTCGTGGCGACCGGGGCCGACACCGCGCGCTACCTCGGCACGCACCCGATGTCGGGGCGTGAGCGCGGGGGACCGATTTCCGCCCGCGCCGACCTCTTTCTCGGGCGCCCGTGGGTGATCACGCCGACCGCGCAGAACACCGACGAGCAGTACCGCATGGTCGAAGACCTGGCCATCGACCTCGGTTCGACCCCGGTCCGGATGACGGTCGATGAGCACGATCGGGGCGTTGCGCTGGTCTCGCACCTGCCCCAGCTCGTCTCGTCTCTGCTGGCGGCCCGCCTGCGGGACGCGGCGGACAGCGCGGTCGGATTGGCCGGCCAGGGGCTTCGCGACACGACGCGGATCGCGGGCAGCAATCCCGAACTGTGGGTGCAGATCTTGAGCGCCAACGCCGAACCGGTCGCCCGGTTGTTGCGCGAGTACCGGGACGATCTGGATGCCGTCATCGACGCGCTGGACGCGCCTGCCGCATCCGGGGCACCTCGCCGCATCGCCGAGACGCTCGCCGCCGGAAACCAGGGCATCGCCCGCATCCCCGGCAAGCACGGCCGCGATGATCGCTTCACGGCGCTGGTCGTGAAGGTCGATGACCGACCCGGCCAGTTGGCTCGGCTCCTCACCGAGATCGGTGAAGAGGGCGTCAACCTGGAGGACTTCCGGTTGGAGCACTCCCCGGGCGCGCAGGTCGGCTTCGCCGAGATCAACGTGCTTCCCGATGCCGTGCATCACCTGGCCGCAGCGCTTCAGACGCGTGGCTGGACCTTGGCGGAGGGAGAACGGTGACCGTGAGATCTCCTGTGGTGGTCGCCATCGACGGCCCGGCAGGCAGCGGGAAGTCGAGCGTGAGCAAGGCGGCGGCCGTCGCGCTCTCCTACGCCTTCCTCGACACCGGCGCGGCCTATCGTTCGCTCGCGTGGCTGGGGCTGCACCGCGGGGTGGACCTGACGGATGCCGCGTCCGTTGTCGCGCTGCTGCCCACCTTCCACTACACGACCGAGGTCGAGGGCGACACGCTGGTCGTCCGGGTCGACGGCACGGATGTGACGACGGCGATCCGAGAGCCGCGGATCACCGCGGTGGTCAGCGAGGTTGCTCGCATTCCCGAGGTGCGGGGTGCGCTCACCGAGGTGTTCCGGCGCCTGATCCGGAGCACGGACCGACCGGGGATCGTGGTCGAGGGGCGGGACATCACGACGGTCGTGGTGCCCGATGCGCAGGTGAGGATCCTCCTGACCGCCTCAGAAGACGTTAGGATTGCTAGGCGCTCCGCCGAACTCTCGCCGGACGCCGCCTCTACGGCCTCGCAGTTGCGTGAGCGGGACCGACGGGACGCCCAGGTGGTCGACTTCCTGACCGCGGCGCCCGGGGTGACGACGATCGATTCGACCGAACTTGACTTCGGGCAGACCGTTCAGGCCGTCGTCGACTTGGTACGCACCACGACCTCACCGCACTGAAAGAGACACACCATGACCGACGACCGCCAGCCGATCGACGGCCCCCTCGACCCCGCCGACGGCGGCGATGGGTTCGAGATTGAGAGCGCCTCGCTCGCCCAGGATGCGGAACTCACCGCCGAGTTCGGTGAGTTCGATGGCTCCCTCGTCGACCGCCTCTCCGAGCTGGATGACGAGGTCGCGGAAGCGCGCGCGACCTCGCTGCGTTCCGGCCTGGCGGACTACGACCTCGACGAGGAGGACCTCGAGATCCTCGAGGCGTCCGCCGAGGGCATCGACGGGATCTACTACCTGCCGGCGCTTCCGGTGCTCGCGATCGTCGGTCGGCCGAACGTCGGCAAGTCGGCGCTGGTCAACCGCATCATCGGCCGTCGCGAGGCCGTTGTCGAAGACACCCCCGGCGTCACCCGGGACCGGGTCTCCTACAAGGCTGAGTGGCTCGGCCGCCGTTTCACCGTCGTCGACACCGGCGGCTGGGAGCCCGATGCGAAGGGCATCAACGCGTCCGTGGCGGCGCAGGCTGAGGTCGCCGTCGATCTGGCGGATGCCGTGCTGTTCGTCGTCGACATCAACGTCGGGGCGACCGCGACCGACGAGCACGTCGTCAGGATGCTCCGCGCGAGCAAACGCCCGGTGATCCTGGTCGCCAACAAGGCGGACGATGCGATCCGCGATCCGCAGGCGGCTGAACTCTGGAGCCTGGGGCTCGGCGAGCCCTGGCCGGTGTCTGCCGTGCACGGTCGCGGTGTCGCGGACCTGCTCGACCATGTCATGACGATCCTGCCCGAGATATCGGCCGTCGCGAAGGAGGAGGTCGGTGGACCCCGTCGCGTTGCGCTGCTCGGTCGTCCGAACGTCGGCAAGTCCAGCCTGCTCAACCGGGCGGCGGGCGAGGAGCGCGTCGTGGTCAACGAACTCGCCGGCACGACCCGTGACCCCGTCGACGAACTGGTCGACATCTCGGGCAAGCTGTGGCGTTTCGTCGACACGGCCGGCATCCGTCGTCGCGTGCACCTGCAGCAGGGTGCGGATTTCTATGCCAGCTTGCGCACGAGCGCGGCCCTCGAGAAGGCCGAGGTCGGCGTGGTGCTCCTCGACGTGAGCGAGCCGGTCAGCGAGCAGGACGTGCGCATCATCGACCTCGTTCTCGAGTCGGGCCGTGCACTCGTGCTGGCGTACAACAAATGGGACCTGCTCGACACCGCCGACGCGGAGAACAAGGATCGCCGTCGCTACCTGGAGCGCGAGATCGAGCAAGACCTTGCCCACGTCAGCTGGGCTCCGCGCGTGAACATCTCCGCTCGCACCGGGCGCCACCTGGAGAAGCTGGTACCGGCCCTCGAGGTCGCGCTCGCCTCGTGGGATACACGCATCCCGACCGGCAAGTTCAACGCGCTCCTGGCCGAACTCACGGCCGAGCATCCGCACCCGGTGCGCGGGGGCAAGCAGCCTCGCATCCTGTTCGGCACGCAGGCATCGACCCGGCCGCCGACTTTCGTGCTGTTCACGACCGGGTTCCTCGATCCGCAATACCGGCGCTTCATCACGCGCCGGTTGCGCGAGGTCTACGGCTTCGAGGGCACCCCGATCGTTGTGAACATGCGGGTGCGGGAGAAACGCGCACGGTGAGCTGTGCGTGCGGCTCCGGAAGCGATTATTCCGAATGCTGCCGGCCCCTCCACGACGGGGCGGCGGCCGACACGGCCGAGGCACTGATGCGCTCCCGATTCAGTGCCTTTGCGCGCGGGCTGGACACGTATCTGCTGGCGAGTTGGCATCCTCAGACCCGTCCTCCCGAACTCGAGCTGGACGACGGACTCGCCTGGCGCCGCCTCCAGATCGTCGACACAGTCGGCGGGGGAGCGGACGACGCGACCGGGATCGTCGAGTTCCGCGCCTCGTTTCGCGAGGCGGACGGCGTCGCGGGGATGCTGCACGAGCGCAGTCGCTTCGCTCGGGTTGACGGTCGGTGGGTGTACCTCGACGGTGAAATCCTCACCTGACAGGCGTAGCCTCCCGCTGTGAGTGATGACGCTGCAGCCGACCGTGCGACCTCCTTCGGCCGGCAGGCGGGTGCATACGATCGTGGTCGGCCCGACTACCCCGCCGAGGCTGTCGAGTGGATGTTGGACGGCGTCGGCCCCGAGGTCGTCGACGTGGGAGCCGGTACGGGCAAGCTGACCCGCGCCGTGCGGGCAACGGGCCGGACCGTCGTCGCGGTGGACCCGGATGCGGCGATGCTGGCCACTCTGCTGGCTCGCTCGCCGGACATCCGCACCCTCGTGGGCACCGCCGAAAAGCTCCCGTTGTCCGACGCCTCGGCGGATGCGGTGGTGCTGGGGCAGGCGTGGCACTGGGTCGATGCCACCGTCGCCTCGCGTGAGATTGCGCGTGTGCTCCGGCCGGGAGGCACCATCGGCCTGATCTGGAATATCCGTGACCGCACAACGCCGTGGGTTGCCGAGTTCGCCGGGATGATGGAGACGAGCGCGGGCGAGAATCTGGTCGAGGGCGTCGGTCCCCGTGTCGACGAGCCGTTCGGCCCTCTCGAGTCCGCGCAGTACTCCTGGACGCGCGAACTCAGCGGCGAGCAGCTCGCCGAACTGGCAACATCCAGGAGCCCGGTCATCGCGGCCTCCGCCGCGGAGCGTGCGGCCATCCTCGCCGAGGTGCACGAACTCGCGGATCGGGTGTCGGACGGTCACGGCACCTTGCGCATGCCGTACGTCACCCACGTGTTCCGGGCGACGACACCGCGCTGAGAACGAGAGTCAGTTCGGCGTGCGCCGGTGCAACTCGTCGAGGTAGCTGATCAGGGCGCGGCGAACTTCGGCACGGCTGAGGGAACGGTCGGGATCGATCGTGCGCGACAGGGTGTACAGGCCGAGCGACAGGTGGATGAGCATGGCCGCCGCGATGCGCCGTTGCGGCACCGGCATCCCGGGCTCCCGGCGCTCGATGATCTGTTCCAGTCGCAGTTGGATCGCGTCGCGGGTCGAGGTGACCTGCCGTGAGCCGCGCGTGGTCAGCAGCACGGCGAGCAGTCCTGGCTGTTCGCGGTTGAGGCGCGCGTGCACCTCCAGCACCTCGTCGACGATCTCGGGGACCGGGCGCAGGTCCTCGACCCGGAGGCTGGCGTCGAGTTCGCGGCCCAGGCGCTCCGCCCATTCGGCTTGCAGCGCATCCAGGATCGCGTGCTTGTCGACGAAGAACTGGTACAGCGAGCCGACCGAGACTCCCGCCGAGGTGGCGATGCGGTTGGTCGTGGTCTGTTCGTAGCCTTCGGTGGCGAAGAGCTCACCGGCGGCCTGCAGCACCCGCGCGACGAGCGCACGACTGCGGCTCTGTTGCGGGACACGCACGGGGGACACGGCTCGATTTTAGGCGCACGCAGGTGAAACGCGAGTAAAAGGTCACATACTGGGGTCACGCCCCTTCATCCCCAGTCCGCAGGAGGACGACGATGACGTCCGAGACAGCCGCCGAAGCGCGCTTTGTCGACGTCGAGGGCCGGCGCACCCGTTACCGGAAGCTCGGCTCCGGTTCCCCCGTGCTTCTGCTGCACGGCATCGGTCGCAGCCTCGAGGACTGGGCCGAGGTGGAATCCGCGTTCGCCACCACGCACGCGGTCTACGCGCTCGACCTCGCCGGCTTCGGAGAATCGGCTCCGGTCACCGCGCCGACCACCCTGCCGCGTCTCGCGGCGGCTGCCATCGCCTTCCTCGACGCCGTCGGGGTCGCCGCCCCCGTCGTCCTCATCGGGAACTCCCTCGGCGGAGCGGTCGCCCTCCAAATCGCCGCCATCGCGCCGGAACGCTTCAGCGCGCTCGTTCTCGTCGACCCGGCAGGCTTTGGCAGACAGGTCACCATCGCGCTGCGCGTGCTCGGCATTCCGGTCATCGGGCGCCGGCTGGCCATCCCGAGCCGCCGCACCGCGTTGCTGGAGACACGGGCGATCTTCCGCGACCGAGCGCTCGTCACCGATGAGCGGGTCGAGCTGGCGTTCCGCCTCGCCTCGCGGCCGGGTGGCACGACGGTGTTGCGGGACACCGCCAACTCGCTCGGCACCGTCTTCGGCGTGAGAGCCGGATGGCGCCGACGCCTGGTCGCGCAGCTCGCACGCCTCCGCATCCCGACCCTCGTGGTCTGGGGCGACCGCGGCCGCATCCTGCCCGCCCACCAGTTGGAGGAGGCGCGTCGGGTGTTCCCGCACGCCGAATGGCACCTGTTCGAGCAGACCGGCCACATGCCGCAGATCGAGAAGCCACAGGAGTTCGCCGAGTTGTCACTCGCGTTCGTGGCGCGAGTACAGGAGCAACCCCGATGAGCGAACCGCTCGAGGGCGCCGCGAATATCCCGCGGCACGTGCGCGTCGCCATCATCGGCACCGGTTTCGCCGGACTCGGCATGGCCGCACAACTGGTTCGGAACGGGATCGACGATTTCCTCGTCGTCGAGCGGGGCAGCGAGGTGGGGGGCACCTGGCGCGACAACAGCTATCCGGGCGCGGCCTGCGACATCCGCAGCGATCTGTACTCCTTCTCCTTCGCCCCGAATCCGAACTGGAGCCATCGGTACAGTCGTCAACCGGAGATTCTGGACTACCTCCGCGGCGTCGCCGATCGCTTCGAGCTGCGGCCACGCATCCTCTTCGAGACCGAGTTTCTGCGCGGGGAGTGGGACGACTCGGCGGGACTCTGGCGCCTCCAGACCAGCCGCGGTTCCTTCACCGCGACCGTGTTGGTGTCGGGGCACGGTCCGCTGATCGAGCCGAAGTGGCCGGCGATTGAGGGCCTCGAAAGCTTCACGGGCCCCCGTTTCCACTCGGCGCAGTGGCGCCACGATGTCGACCTGGTGGGCGCACGGGTGGCGGTGATCGGGACCGGCGCGTCCGCCATCCAGTTCGTTCCGGAGTTGCAGAAGGTCGTCGGGCACCTCACCGTCTTCCAGCGCACAGCGCCCTGGATCGTCCCGCGCGCGGATCGCCGCACGAGTGGGCTTCGCAAGCGCGTGTTCGCCCGCGTGCCCGCGCTGCAACGGTTCTCGCGCCGCTGGGTGTTCGCCGCCGCCGAGGCGCGTTTCGCGGGATTCCGTTTTCGCCGCATCGGCCGCCTCTTCGAGTCGGTGTCCCTGCGGTTCCTGGCCCGGCAGGTGACGGACCCGGCGTTGCGCGCGAAACTGACGCCGGAGTTCCGGATCGGGTGCAAGCGCATCCTCATCTCCACCGATTACTACCCGGCGCTGATGGCCCCCAACGTCGAGTTGGTGACCGAGAGCATCGCCTCCGTCGACGCCGCTGCGATCGTGACCGCCGACGGCACCCGGCGCGAGTTCGATGTGCTGATCGGCGGCACCGGCTTCGATGCGACGCATCCGCCGGTCGCGCGCTTGCTGTATGGACGCGCCGGGGTTTCGCTGAGCGACCGTTGGTCGTCGCACATGGAGGCGCTTCGCGGCACCACCGTGCGGGACTTCCCGAACCTGTTCCTGCTGGTCGGGCCGAACACCGCCCTCGGTCACAACAGCATCGTCTACATGATCGAGGCGCAGGTCGACTACGTGCTCCAAGCCCTCCGCGCCATGGAACACCGGGGCGCCCGCTCGATCGAGCCGCGGCCGGCAGCGCAATCCGCCTACAACGCGCGCATCCAATCCGAGCTCGCGGGAACCGTCTGGTCCGCAGGGGGCTGCACCAGCTTCTATCTCGACGACAGCGGTCGCAACACCACCCTGTGGCCGCATCGCGCCGCGAAGTTCCGCAGCGCGGTGCGTCGTTTCGATGAGACCGAGTACGAGTACGAGGCCGTCACGCCGAGCGCCTAGGAGGGCGCCCTCTCGTACAATCGACGCGTGTCCCAGCTTCGCGCCATCTGCGCCGTCCACGCGCTGCGTCCCGATGAGGGGACCGTCGGCGTCACCGCGATCGACAAGCGCCCGGTGAGCGGTGCGGTGAAGGTCGGTCCGTTCGGCGTGCGCACCGATGTCCAGGCCGATCGCAAGAACCACGGTGGCCTCGAGGCGGCGATCTACGCGTACTCCGACGCGGATGCCGCGTGGTGGGGCGAGCAGCTGGGACGCGATCTGGCGCCGGGCTGGTTCGGCGAGAACTTCCGTGTCGAGGGGATCGACGTCAGCGGCGCCCGCGTCGGAGAGCGCTGGCGGGTGGGCAGCGGTGAGGATGCCGTGGAGCTCGAGATCACCTCCCCGCGACGTCCGTGCCAGACCTTCGCGCGCTGGGTGGGAAGCCAATTCGAGGGCGCGCACGAGCGAGGCTGGGTCAAACGCTTCCAGCAGGCGGAGCGCCCGGGCGCCTACCTGCGCGTCGTCACGAACGGACGCGTGTCTGCCGGCGACGCCATCGAGGTCACCTTCCGACCGGATGACGCGCCGACCATCGCCGAGGTGTTCCGAGTCGGCGAGCTGTCGCGTGCGATCCGCGGCTGAGCGCGGGCCGATGGGCTTTCTGGACGCGGTGAGCCGTCTGCTGCGGCCACTCGAGCCGCTCTTCGTGCGCCTCGACGGGATCGCGGGGGGCAAGCTGGCGGCACGCCGCATCCACGAAGACATGGTCATGCACCCGAAGACCCGACGCGGGTTCGCGGGCATCATGTGGATCCTGGCCAGCGAGATCGTGGTGGGTGTTGCGGCGGTGATCATCGCGATCGTGCTCACCGTGCACGGCGTCCAGCTTCCGTGGGCGGTCTGGTTCCGGAGCGTCGCGGTGCTGGCGATCACCGCAACCCTGCTCTACTTCGCGTGGCGTGCCTCGCTCGGCTTCTACTGGGCGTACTCGCGGCTGCGACTGTTCAGCCGCATCTTCCCGATCGTCACCCTCGTCATCGCGGCGATCCCAGGTCTGTATCCGCTCTGGATGACAATCGAACAGATCGTCTTCAGCCTGCTGCTGATCGGGGTGGGCGACATCCTGACGGCGGATGCCATGCGCGAGGCGTTCCCGAAGCCGGCGAAGCCGGTAACATAACTACTCGTGCCGGTTCGCCGGCGCTGGCCACGGGCTGTGGCGCAGCTTGGTAGCGCACCTGACTGGGGGTCAGGGGGTCGCAAGTTCAAATCTTGTCAGCCCGACGTATGCGAGAAGGCCGTCCATCTGGGCGGCCTTCTCGCATATGTCATGCGTGGTGGACGGACTTGCGAGCAAGTGGGCCCACGCCGCGCGGGGCCCCGGTCGCTGCAAAGCGGCGTCCGGGGGAGCGGTGGGGACAAATCTTGTCAGCCCGACTTATGGGCCGTCCTTACTATCGTCCTGAAAATGACGAAGTAGGGGCGGCCTTTTGCTGGTTGGGGCAGGGTTCGCGCCAGCGGCGCCGGATACTTTCGACCACGTCGCCACTCGTACCGCTTGGATCGCCGTGGGCCAGTTGTTGTGAGCTACCCGCGCGCACCGCCCCGCGCTCGACAACAGCCAGCGACGCCTTCATTCGCGGAGCATGATGTGCGTATGGCCAAGACCGTGATCTTTCTGTTCCACGATGACAATGCGTCACTTGACACGGGCTCGCACGTTGCCGAGAGGGTCCGTCAGGTTGCGTTCGACCAGGGCGTGGAACTCGAGGTTTTTTGCTTCGGTCCGGCGCAGGCCGCTCTCACCGAGGACAGTAGCGACCCGGTGCGCGCGGGCTACCGTCAACAGATTGATGCGCTGACCGCCGCCGGAGTGTCGGTACACGCGTGCCTGAACGCTGCCAACAATGCCGGCACGGCTGAGGCGCTCTCTGCACGGGGACTGACCCTGGAGTTCGCGCGGGATGCGTTCGTCCGCTACACGCTTGAGGGCGCGACGGTCATCAGCTTCTGACATGACCGGCACGAGCGAAGGCGATGGTCTTGCCGCGGATGGCGGGGCAGATCAGGATTTGCGCTGGGATGTTCCGTCGTGGCTTCAGGAAGCCGCCGAGTTGCCCCGGTTCCGGGTGCTGGACACCAGGTCCGCGCAGGGTCGGATCGAGACCCGCACCAAAACCGTCACCGTCGCCGACCTGATCCTCTTCCACGGTCATGCCTGCGACGGACTGATCCGCGGTGCCTATGCGTTCGCCGCTCTGGCCTCGACGGCGTTGCCGGACGGGGTCTTCGACCGGACCGATCTGGTTGTCGTCTCGAAGAACAGCCCATGTCTTGGCGACATCGCCGCGTACTTGACCGGCGGTCGGGCGCGGTTTGGCACGCATCTTCTGGACGACTCCTTCGGAGTGCGGTTCGTCGTCAAGGAGCTCTCAACGGGAAAGTTGTGGGAAGTGCGCGAAGACGCGGGCTTCTTCCCAGCCCTCATCGCACGGTGGGACGCCGCGCTCCTCGGCGACACCGTGACGCCAAGCCGAACCCTCAGCATGGCGGACAAGGCAGAACTCATCGCCATCAACGAAGCAGTGCAATGGAACTGGGTGCGCACCGTGCTGTTGCCCACCCACCCGGCCGACCATTACAAGGTCCGCGAACTACACGCCGCGCGGCTTCCCGCGCCGATCTCGCAGGCGCGACGCACCGACATCGTCAACCGCGACGTTCCCGCACCCACGCGATTCCGGAGCCCGTACGAGACTGGTTTCGACGCCCCGAGCCCCGAGCTCCTCGTGGACATACCCGAGCCATGGGCCGCGCGGTACCTACAAGGCCCTCCCGCACGATCGTGACCATCCTCTTTCTTGCGTCGGTGGCAAATGGATGCGCGGAGGCATCCCGCCAGCATCCATAGGTCTTAGGGCCTATTCCTCTCGACTGCTGCGACTTAGCCTGACGGCATGTCCGGATCGCCCCTCACCTACTCGGTTCGCGCCACGATGACGCAGGTCGGTGTCTCGGAGATCGCCTTTGGCAGCGAAGTCGTCCGTTTTGACAGCAGTTGGGCCTCCGGGGCGTCTGGGCTTCCGGGTCCGGCCGAACTGCTGGCGGCATCCTTTTCGGCGTGTTTGTTGAAGAACTTGGAACGGTCGGGACAGCTTCTTGGGTTCCACTACGACGGCGCGGAGGTGGAAGTAGTTGCACGGCGCCAGGATGATCCGCCGCTGTTCGTCGAGATCAGTTACGTGATGCGTGTGCGCACGACGG
>JABBOD010000039.1 GCA_019351995.1 Acidobacteriota bacterium | reverse complement strand
GCACCATCGCCGGCATCGTCTTCGCCAAAAGCGCCAACGACCCCAACCTCGGCTATGCCATGACCGACACCATGCTCAGCCCCGTCATCCAGCAAGCGGCAGGCCTGAACACAGCCGTCAGCTCCGGAAACTGCATCAAAGGGTAGGAGCTCGACGGCTCAGCCAGCGCGCTTCCGGACGTTGACGCGGTGCAGTTGCTCACGAAGGTCCGGGTCGGACATGACCATGAACACCAGCCCGCAGTCCTGGGGGCCCACCACACCCGGAACGCACAGCGAGCACGGCTCACCGGGGCGGATCGGGCACTTCGGTTGCGGTTTCGTCCTGAGCTGAACCATACCCATCCCTCGGAAAGAGCAGTCGTGCCTGCTGCACCGGACAACCGCCTCAATCGAAGGTAGCGCGGCCGACGGATGCGGCCAGGGACCAAGGTCCCGACTCGGGCGTCTCACGGAGGCCCACGCTGTCGGCCGTGTGCAGTAGCTTCTGCCTCGTGAGTTTCCTCGACGCAGTTGATCTGACGAAGACATACTCGCCTCGCGGGGCGTCTGCTGTTCATGCCCTGGACGGGTTGAGCCTGTCGGTACCGGAGGGCACTGTGACGGCCTTGCTGGGCCCGAATGGTGCCGGCAAGACGACGACCGTGAAGGTGCTGACCACGTTGATCACACCCGACTCGGGTACCGCGGTGATTGACGGCATCGATGTGATCGCTCATCCTGAGCGCATCCGTCCCATCATCGGGGTGTCAGGGCAGTACGCCGCCGTCGACGAGAATCTCACCGGGTTCGAGAACCTCGACATGGTCGGACGCCTCTACCACCTGAGTGGTCGCGAATCGCGGGCACGGGCGAGGGAGCTCATCGAGTTGTTCGATCTGACCGAGGCACAGAACCGACCCGTGAAGGGATTCAGCGGCGGGATGCGGCGGCGGATCGACCTTGCCGGCGCACTGGTCACTCGACCCCGAGTGCTGTTCCTCGACGAACCGACCACCGGCCTGGACCCTCGCAGTCGTCTTGGCATGTGGGACATCATCACCACGCTGGTGGGCGAGGGAACCACGGTGCTGTTGACGACCCAGTACCTCGAAGAGGCCGACCAACTGGCCGACAGCATCTCGGTGATCGACGACGGGAAGGTCATCGCCCAGGGCACTTCCGACGAGCTGAAAGCCTCTATCGGCGGCCAGCGAGTTGAACTGACCCTGGTCGCTGCCGACGACGCGGCTGCAGCGCGCGAGGTGCTGGTCCGCCACGGCTCCGGCGAACCCACCGTGAGTACCGACGGCCGCGGGCTGACCGTGGGCGCCGATGACGCGCCGGCGGCGCTGCAGCGCATCCTCGCGGAGTTGGGGAGCGAGGGCATCGAACTCTTCGATGCCGGCATGCGCAGGCCGACCCTGGATGATGTCTTTCTCAAGCTCACCGGTCACACCGCGACTGTCGATGATGAGGCACCAGCAAGCAGCAGGAATAAGAAGAAGACGAAGAAGGCAAAGACATGACCACCACACCTGCCGGTCTCGACGTCGGCCACCGTGAGTATCACCCCAGCTTGGCGACCTGGCTCAGCGACGGCTGGATCACCACTCGGCGGAACTTGATCAAGATCAAGCGGGTGCCGGACATCCTGGTGTTCACGACGTTGCAGCCGATCATGTTCGTGTTGCTGTTCACCTACGTCTACGCCGGCGTCATCCACATCCCCGGGAGCAGCTACACCGAGTTCATCATGGCCGGCATCTTCGCCCAGACGGTCGTCTTCGGTTCCACCTACTCAGGGTCGGCGATGGCCAACGACCTCAAAGACGGCATCATCGACCGCTTCCGCACCCTGCCGATGAGTCCCTCGTCGGTGCTGGTGGGGCGAACCAACGGAGACCTGCTCATCAACACGATTTCGATGGCCGTGATGATGACCACGGGCTTGATCGTCGGATGGCGCATCCGCTCCAGCCCCCTGGAAGCCGTCGCCGCGGTCGCCCTCCTCCTGCTCTTCGCTTACGCACTGTCGTGGGTGATGGCTTTCATCGGCATGAGCGTTCGAAGCCCCGAGGTGATCAACAACGTCTCGTTCCTGATCCTGTTCCCTCTCACGTTCCTGTCGAACGCGTTCGTCCCAAGCAGCACCCTGCCGACACCGTTGCGGGTGTTCGCCGAATACAACCCCGTGTCGGCGCTGGTGCAAGCGGCCCGAGAACTTTTCGGAAATGTCCCCGCCGGCACCCCGGTGTCCGACGTCTGGACGCAGCAGCATCCTGTGCTCACCGTGCTGATGGGCATCGCGATCATGCTGATCGTGTTCGTGCCGCTGTCGATTCGAAAGTTCCGGCAGGTCAGCTCCCGGTAGGGAGCTCCCGCGTCCACGAGTTCGCTCTGGTGCCGTGCAGGATCATCCACGCCGTCGTGTCCGGTGGCAGGAACTGTCCACTCAGGGGACCGCTGGAGAGGATGACCTCAAGTTCGGGAAGTCGATATGGCTCTGTTCCGAGGTTGGTGATGGATCGCCATCCGTTCGGCCGTTCGAAATCAAGGACGCCAGAGGGCGAGCCTGACGTCCAACGAAGTTCGTCAGAGGTGTGAAGGCGGGTGCGATGCGCGATTGCCTCCCGATACATTTCGAATGTTGACCCCTCCACGGTGCTCTGGGCGCCGACGGAGAGGTCGGCGAACCATGCCGGTTGTGGCAGATGAGCACCCCCCGTCCCGAAGCCGAAAGACGGCAGGTGGGGATCCCAGGGCAAGGGCACGCGGCTGCCGTCGCGCCCCTTGCCGGTATGCGCGGTGCGTTCCCAGATGGGGTCCTGGATCTGATCGGCGGGGATGTCGGCAACTTCGGCCAGTCCGAGTTCCTCGCCCTGATAGATGTACGTACTTCCGGGCAGCGCGAGCACGAGCATCGTTGCGGCGCGTGCGCGTCGAAGACCGACCGAGCGATCAAGCGCCGGCGCCACCCCGTTGCTCAGCAGCCAAGAATGGAGATCTGTTCCCTTCGGCAGGCCGAACCTCGTCGCGTGTCGGACAACGTCGTGATTTGACAGCACCCAGGTCGACGAGGAACCGGACTCGCGTGCCATCTCGAGGTTCTGATCGATCACCGATCGAAACGCCTCGGCATCCCAATCCGCCCGCAACAGGTCGAAATTGAACGCTTGGCCCAAGCCGTCGGCGCGTGCGTAGAGCACACGTCGTTCGGGACGAACCCACGCCTCCGCCACGGCGAAACGCGGCGGGTCGTACTCGTCGAACAGCGTGCGCCACTCCCGGTACACGGAGTGAACCTCGTTGCGGTCGAACAGCACGTCGTCGCCCGAGAGCGGATTGTCGAAGTCGACAAAGGCAGGCTTGCTGCGCAGCGGTTCAGAGAGGTCCTTCTTCAGCGCATGGGCGACATCGACGCGAAAACCATCAACCCCACGGTCAGCCCAAAACCGCAGCGTCGTGAGGAAGTCGAGCTGAACCTCGCGATTGTCCCAGTTGAAGTCGGGCTGCTCCGGGGAAAACAAGTGGAGGTACCACTGACCCGGCGTCCCATCGAGGTCCTGAGTCCCGGTCCAGGCGGAAGTTCCGAAATGGGATGGCCAGTCCGACGGCGGAAGCTCGCCCGCCTCACCGCGACCATCACGGAAAACGTAGCGGGCCCGCTCTGGGGAGCCGGGCGGCGAGGCAAGGGCGTCCCGGAACCACTGGTGACGGTTTGACGAATGGTTCGGGACGATGTCCACCATGACGCGGATGTCAACGCGATGAAAGGCCGCCACCAGTTCGTCGAAATCGTGCAGCGTACCCAACCGTGGGTCGACATCCCGGTAGTCGTCAACGTCATACCCCCCGTCGGCGAGGGCGGACGGGTAGAACGGGCTCAACCACACCGCGTCGATGCCGAGGGACGCGAGGTACGGGACACGGGAGGTGATGCCCGGCAGGTCCCCGATCCCGTCGCCATTCGAGTCGGCGAAGCTGCGCGGGTATATCTGGTAGACGACAGCGTCCCGCCACCACGCGGCACGGGATTCCTCCGTCGAGGCGAATCGGGCGGGGAGCGGATCTGGCATGACGGGTTTCCTTCGTCGTTCTGGGTCTGCCTGCTGTCTTGCGGGAGCGGCTTCGGCCAATTACACCCTCAACTTAGACAAACGGAGCCTGGCCCGGTTCGCTTGACGATTTGTTTTCTCAGCATCACCGGGGTCGGTGCAGTCGTCCGACGCCGACAGACGCGACAACGAGTCCCGCTTTTTCAAGCCCATGGACGGGCGCGGCCCTGAAAGTCGGCTGCATATTCGTACTGGTTGGACGAACCCGTTGTCGAATACGACGCATGGATAAGACACCGAACAAGGACCCCGACAGCGACGGCGACGGCGACACCGCCTCCGGTGGCGAGCCGGAAGCACCTGACACGACGAATCCGCAGCGCGGATCGTGAGCCGAGGACAGGGCTCGCGCCAGCGGGCTTCCCGTCACATCGAACGAAGGAGCGAACAACGGTGACGACCAAGTGGGGGTACACCCTCATGACCGAGCAGAGTGGCCCGAGAGAGCTGGTCCGGTACGCCATCGCGGCCGAAGAGCAGGGATTTGACTTCGAGGTCTCCAGCGACCACTTCTCTCCTTGGCTCACCAGCCAAGGTCACGCACCGTACGCATGGGCCGTGCTCGGCGCGGTCGCACAGGCGACCGAGAGGGTCGAGTTGATGACCTATGTGACGTGCCCGACCATCCGCTATCACCCAGCCGTTGTCGCGCAGAAGTCCGCAACGATGTCGCTGCTTTCCAACGGCCGATTCACCCTGGGTCTTGGCTCCGGCGAGAACCTCAATGAGCACGTCGTGGGCGCTGGATGGCCCGCGGTGGATGCACGACAGGATGCCCTGGTTGAGGCGATGGAGATCATCCACCAGCTGCACACCGGCGAGTTGGTGACGTACGACGGCGAGTACTTCCGTGTTGACTCAGCGCGGATCTGGGATGTGCCAGACGGCGGCGTCCCGATCGGAGTCGCAATCTCGGGAGACAAGTCGGTCGAACGGTTCACCCCACTGGCTGACCACCTCATCCAGGTGCAACCGAACGCCGAACTCGTCACCGAGTGGAGAGCCCAGCATGACGGCGCGTCGCGAGTTATTGGTCAACTGCCGATTTGTTGGGGGCCAGACAAGGACGCTGCGATAGCGAAGGCGCACGATCAGTTCCGCTGGTTCGCCGGCGGTTGGTCGGTCAACGCGGATCTTCCCACCCCCGCCGGCTTCGAGGGCGCCTCCAAGTTCGTGCGGCCCGAAGACGTCGCCGACGCGATTGCCTGCGGTCCGGACCTCGACGAGCTCGCCGAGAGCGCGCGCCCGTTTCTCGACGCCGGCTTCACCGATATCGCCTTCGTTCAAGTCGGAGACGAGGGGCAGGATCGCTTCCTCGCAGAGGCGGCGCTCCCGCTGCTGGAACGTGTCCGAGCCTTGACCTGAACGCATCGAGCTGCCGATGTCTCGACATCCACGTCGGCTGTATCGCCACGGGACAGATTTGGCGCCCACGCACGCGGTCTGGCCGGTACTCAGGTTGCGACCCTGAGCAGTCCCCCGCCGTGCAACCATGCCGCATAGCCGTGCGGAGCGCGCGCGACGATCCGCGAGGAGGTCGACACGTCCATTGCCCCGGATGAGGTGACGGTCCACCCGCCTTGCGCGATCCGAGCTATCAGCTCCACATCTTCGCCGACTTCACGCGACGCGAATCCGCCGACCTGCTCGTAGGTGCTTCCGCGCACCCCTAAGTTCGCCCCGTGGACGTGTCCGTTCGCTTCGCCCGGCTTGTGCGTCGCCAACCACCCGGCGACCAGTTCATCGGAGAGACCCTCGAACTCGGGAGTGACGGTGCCGATCACGGCATCCGCACCGTCGTCGGCCAGCATGACATGCTGCACAAGCCAGCCCGGAGGCACGACCGAATCCGCGTCAGTGGTCGCCACCCACGTCGCGCCGGTCGAATGGTCACTGCGCCCGAGTGCTTCTGCTATTCCCGCATGACGAGCCGCGCCGACGTTTCCGTGGTCGACAACGACAACGGCATCGACCCGAGGGTCAGCGTGGACCACGGCCAGGGTGCCGTCAGTACTCCGGTCGACGACGACCACGAGGCGAACCGAGACCGACGGATGCTCGTGCCGCATCCTGTCGATCGCGGTCTCAACCGCTGTCAGACACCTGGGGAGCAGGCTCTCCTCATCCCGCGCGGGAATCACCACAGCGAGGTGCTCGACGGGGCGTGTCACTGCAGCCCTTCCCGCGTCGCAACCGACCGCGAGTCGGTGCTGAACAACTCCAGGAGCAGGTCTTCGTCCTCGAGGCGCCCCAGGCGCGAGAGCCCCATTGCCCCTGCAAGGATCGTGTGGACGGCATCGCCGCGGAGAGGGTAGTCGGTCACGGCACGCCGCCAATGACAGAGCAGCACCTCGGCTTCGGAGCCGAGCGCGGCTCGAGTGCCTTCCCCTAATCGCTCGACATCGTCGGCCGTCAAGTAATACGCCACCTCGCTGATCACAACCAGATCGAAGGGACCCGTTGGAAGCCCGTCCCGGACGTCCAACCTCTCCACGCGAACGTGATCGTGCGCTCCGACCGCGTCGAGAGATGCTCGCGCGATGTCGACTGCCGTCTGGGAGATATCGACCGCGCGCACAACGTCGGCGCGGGTGGCGAGTTGCGCAGTCAGCAACCCGGTCGAGCATCCGAGTTCCAGGACGCGAGCGTAGCGAGGTCGGGCAAGCATCGCCATCGTCAGCGCGCGCTTGCGCTCCTCGTACCAGCGGGTCGAAAAACCCCATGGATCGGCGCGGCGCTCATAGAGGTCCTCGAAGTACTCGCGTGGTAGTCCCGTCCCCTCCGTCATCATCGGGCCACCATTCGGTCGCCTCCGAGGAAGAACAGTTCGCGATCACGGTCGAAGTGGCTGAGCACGTCTGCTGTCAGCACTCGCTCGTCTCCTTCCGCGGACGAGAGCGAGGAGATCTGAGATCCGAAAGCGCCGACCGCGCGCCGCTTGCGCGCCAGCTCGAAAGGGGTGAGCGTCAGGGATGCCGCCGTCTCCCAAGGCAGCCCGAGTGTTTCTGGCGTCGCCCAGTGCCACATCCAGATGGGGTATCTCCACAGTGTCGCGCCGGGAGGCACGATTCGATCGACGATGGTCCCCACGACGCGGTGATCGCGGTGCCCGTCGCCTGCCCAGGTCACGGCAACGACGGTTCCGGTGCCCCCGTCATGAAGTTCTTCTCGCAGGCGCTGTTCTATGTCCGCCTCGAAATCCAGTGTTTGTCCGTCCGGGAATCCGAGCCAGCTGATGGTCGCTGCGGTGGCGAGATCGCCCACCGCCTCGCGAAGTTCCGCGGAGCGAAGGTGCGCCATATCTTCACGAGGCACGGTGGACGAACGCGGATGTGAGGCGGAACCATCGGTGACGGCGACGATCCGGATGGGGATGCCCGCATCCGACGCTCGCACGATCAGTCCGCCGCATCCAAGTGTTTCATCGTCGGGATGCGCAGAAACAATCACCAACGAGGTGACTCCTCGGAGCGTCAGGGTGGGAAGCGAGGCCAACCGCTCATCCGCATCCCAGCAGCGACGGGGTGTTCCCGCTGCTTGCGCGTCAAATGTCACCACGGTGGCTCCCCCAAGTCCCGCACGGTGCGCCCGAGCGACTCTTGATCGCGCTCGGCGTGGTGCTGGCGGATGTACAGCTGCAGATCGGCGACGCGTTGCGCATGGGGTGCATCCGTCGCAAGGGGGCCCGGACCCATGGCATGCCCGGCTCGCCAGATCACCTCCTCGGCGCCTCGTGCGACGATGCCTCGCACTCGTTTCGCGAGGAGTCCGGGGTTGATCAGCTCGCCGGAGTCAATCGTCGCCATCGCGTCTGTGAGCGCGATCCGGCTCGCGGTCAGCACCTCGTCCATCGCGCCGAGGTGGACGTCCACCATGGTCGTCGGTGACCCGTGACGCGCCCACTCACGGAGCGTTCGCGCGATGGCGACGGCACCGCCGTACCAGCACGCAGCGACACCGATTCCTCCCCACGAGAATCCTGGTCGCTCCACATACCAGCCGGTCTCACCGACCGGAATTGCGGGGACGTCCGTGAATCTCACCGGCCCACTCGGGATATCCACGAGCCCTCGAGCGTGCCAGCCTTCTGCATTCGCAACGACGCCCAGCTGGCGTAAGTCCACCGCGAAGAGTCGACGCGAGTCTCCCACCCACGCTGTCACCAGGGCAGCGCTCAGCGTGTTTGCCAGAGAGCACCACGGCTTCACGCCGCTCAGAGTCCAGCCGTGGGCGTTCTGGCCAGCACTCAAGCGAGGGCTCGCCCCTTCGGCGGCGAACACTCCCCACGTTCTGCCGAGCGCTGCTGCCGGGTGGGCGGCGGGGCCGGCCTCACGGAGAATGGTCACAGCATCCAGGTGCGGCTCAGCTGCTCTGGCACACTGCAGGTCATGCGCGGCGAGAGTCGCCAAGGCCGACCAGAGAGTAGTGACACTTCCGCCGCTTCGCATCAATGAGTCAGCCGCGACGATCGCGGTCTCTAGTCCGGCCGCGACGGTCACCGGTCTTCGTTCGAGAACGATTCGCGTGGGTTCGTCGAGGGCGCCGTGACCGATCCGAACCGGTATCCACTCGACATCGCTCACGGGTGCAGGACGACTTTCAGGCACCCGTTTTCCTTCTTCTTGAAAAGCTCATACATCGATGGCGCTTGTTCGAGCGGCACTCGATGGGTGACGAGATCGGTCACTCCCACCGGATCTGCTCGGTTTTCAACGAGGGGCCACAACTGAGGGATCCACCGGTGCACGTTGCACTGTCCCATCCGCATTCCGATGCCCTTGTCGAACATCGTCATCAACGGCAGTGGATCAGCAGCGCCCCCGTACACACCGCTCAGCGACACCGTCCCACCGCGCTGCACCGTCTCGATCGCAGTCATCAGCGCGGCAAGGCGGTCGACGGATGCCGTGCGCGCGACAGCCTTGCCGACGCCTTTCGGAAGCAAGCCCGCGGCAGCTTGGGCCGCAGCAGCCACCGGGTTGCCGTGCGCCTCCATTCCGACGGCATCGACGACCGAATGCGGACCGCGCCCATCCGTCAGCTCCAGGATCCGCTCGGTGAGGTCGTCCCCGATGTCGAGCGTCTCGACCCCGTACTGCTCTGCTTTCGCGCGCCGCTCTGCGACGGGATCCACCCCGATCACCCGATACCCGCGGTAACCGCCGATCCGGGATGCGAGCTGCCCGACCGGTCCGAGCCCGACGACGAGAAGGGTGCCCCCGTCTGGGACCGCCGCGTATTGCACGCCCTGCCAGGCGGTCGGCAGGATGTCGCTGAGAAACAAGTAGCGCTCGTCCGGCAGATCCGTATGGATCTTCATCGCGTTGAAGTCGGCCCGCGGAACGCGCAGATACTCTGCCTGACCACCCGGAACGCGGCCGTATAGCTCGGTGTAGCCGTACAGCGTGGCGCCGGTCTTCTGGTCGCGATTCTGGGTGGTCTCGCACTGCGAGGTCAGACCGCGAAGACACATGTAGCACTCCCCGCAGGCGATCACGAAGGGGACGACGACCCGGTCGCCTTCCCGCAACGTCGTGACGTCGTTGCCGACCGCCTCGACGATCCCCATGGACTCGTGGCCGAGCACATCGTGACGGTGCATGAACGGACTGAGCACGTCAAGCAAGTGCAGGTCGGATCCGCAGATCGCCGAGGACGTGATGCGGATGACCACATCGCTGGGAGCCTCGATGCGGGGGTCGGGTACATCCTCGACCGACACCTTGTTCGTGGCCTGCCACGTCAGAGCTCTCATGAAACCTGTCTACGCGACCCAGCGCCTCGACGGCATCCCGTTGACGCGGGCCTCATGCGGTGGTATTCGGCTTTCGCATGGGCCATCTGCTGCACCGGTGATTTCGTGAGTGCGGGGCGGAACTCCGTGCCGCTCTTCGCCGACGGAGGGGCCGGAGGCGGCGTGTCCAACCGGCGCGCGGCCCCCGGCCCCAGGCTCTGCCGCGGCCCCTCGGCTACCGGGGGAGGTGCTTCGGTGCCGCGATCGAGTAGTGCGACGCTAGTCTCGCCGAGGTTGATCAGGAGTCGTTCACGTCGGTTCTCTCAGCCAGCTCGAAGCGAGACTCCCGGTTTGCCACGTATGTCGGGGATCGCAAAGGACGTGGGACCCCCTGACCCTGGTGCCGAACCCCGGGCCGGGACGGCGGGCCGAAATCAGTATCGCGCTTCGTCGGGAGCACCGTTAGAGTGCATGATGTATTTTCCTCACACCCTGGGTCAATCGTGAGGCCCTCTCTTCGGAATGGCGCCACCCATGAGTTCGGAGATTCCTCTTCCTCCGGGAGAGCGTGAGCAGTGGGCGGAGAGTGCGCGCGCGCCGATCCGGATTCCCGACGCCGTGCAGCCGCACGGTGCGATGCTGGTCGTGGATGCGCGTTCCTGGCTGATCACACACGCGAGTGAAAACACTGGTCGGATCCTCGGAGTGGGGCCGATGGCATTGCTTGGCCACCCGATCGACGATCTGCTCGACGTCGTGACACGAGCCGCAATCGAGAACGCGCTCGACCCGGACTCGAATGCTGGCAACCCGGTCTCTGCGCTCCTGGCCGAGCGCCACTTCGATGTGATTGTGCATCGAAGTGGGGGCTCTCTGACTCTGGATTTCGAGCCGCACGAGGCGACGCCGCCCGGGATGATTCAGGCCACCCGCGCGACGCTTCGGCGCCTCGCGAGGTTGCAGACGGTCGAACAGCTGTGGGCATGGGCCGCGACCGAGTTGCGGAAGATCACTGGATTCGATCGAGTCATGGTCTACCACTTTCACCCAGACCGGCACGGCGAGGTGGTCGCTGAGGCCGCGGCCGATGGGCTGGAGTCTTATTTGGGTCTGCATTTCCCCACCTCGGACCTCCCCGCGTCTGCTCGGGAGCTTTATCTGACCAAGCTGTCTCGCCAGATCGTGAACAGCCACAGGGCGGGCGTCGCGCTACTGGCGGACGCGAATCAGCCGACGGCGTGGGACGTCGACCTGGGCCTCACGGAGCTGCGCGCGGTCTCCCCGAAACACCTCAAGTTCCTCCGAGACATGGGCGAAACGTCGACGTTCTCCCTCTCCTTGGTGTTGAACGGGGCCCTCGTGGGCATGATCGCTTGCTCGCACCGCACGGAACGGCGCCTGCCGTTTGACATCCGGGACGGCCTCGAACTACTCGCCAATCAGGTGTCCCTGCAGATCGGATCGTTTCAAGAGATCGAGCGCCTCGGACAGCGCGCCGAGGCACAGAACCTTCACGCAGCGCTGGTCACTCAGTTGTCCCGCGAAGACGACTTGGTGGATGCTCTCCTTCACCAACATGTCACCCTCCTCGACCTCGTTCCCGCCGACGGCGCGGCGGTGAGCATCGGCGGCCGGACGGACACCCTCGGAACGGTGCCACCGAGGGATGTTCTGGCTCGGCTGGACCAGGCGTTGGCGCAAGCCGGAGTCGAGACGCGGTTGGTGACGCACTCGCTCTCGACTGAGTATCCAGAACTGTCCCAGCCGATGCCCACGGTCGCGGGTCTGTTGGTCAAGCGACTGGGCGGGGCAGGCGATTACCTGGCGTGGTTCCGGCACGAACAGCCACGCACTGTCCGATGGTTGGGCGACATGACCCCTTCCCACGACTCCAACTCTCGCAGGCGAAGCATCGCTGTGCCGACGTGGACCCAGGATGTGGGAGGCGACTCGGAGTCCTGGCATGGCCTTGAGCGGGAAGCGCGCGAACTCGCGCGGGACCTTCAAGCAATCATGCTCCAACGCGCGCAATCGCAGCTCGCTGAGCTCGCCCTCCACGACCCACTGACCGGGCTGCCAAACCGGCGTCTGCTCATGGACCGTCTGCACCAGGAACTCGCCCATCTGGGAGACTCCGAGCAGTTGGCCGTTCTCTTCATCGACGTCGACCAGTTCAAGTCGATCAACGACAACTTCGGGCATCCAGCGGGCGATGATGCCCTCATCCACGTCGCGCGCGCGCTGACGCACTCGGCTCGCAGCGGCGACACCGTTGCCCGGCTGGGAGGCGACGAGTTCGTTGTCCTCTGTACGGTCGCCTCAGCCAACGATGCCGCCAAACTGGCCAAGCGCACCCTCGCGGCGCTCTCAGCCGAGCCGGCCGGATCTCCGGGGTGGCGTGTCTCCGGATCTGCTGGCATCGCTCTGGCCGGGCCAGGCTCCGATGCCTCCCATGTGCTCTCCGCCGCCGATGCGGCGATGTACCGAGCCAAAGTCGCCGGGGGTGGCCTGGCGTCGATGTAGCTGATCGAGGCCCGCAGGTCAAGGCCCTCTCCGCTCGACGTCGGCTCGATATCGTGAAGATTCCCGCCGATGACGAGGACAACCACGCCCAACTCTCAATTGAACGCCCCCCTGCTGCTCGAGCGATACCAGCCCGAGCAGCTGATCGGGCGCGGCGGCTCAGCGTCGGTCTATCGTGCGCGTGACCTGCTCTTGGGCCGTGATGTCGCTGTCAAGATTTTCCTCGGCGGAGTGGACACCGAACTGGAACGCGCCCGGGAAGAGCTTCGACTCCTCGCGCAGCTCAGTCACCACGGCATCGTCGCCGTGCTCGATGCGGGCATCGACCGCTCGGATGCCAGCGATCCGCGTCCTTTCCTCGTGATGGAGCTCATGCGGGGCGACAACGTCCGCCACCTCATTACGGAGGGGCAACTGTCGATCGACATGATCGGGGGCATCGCATTCGAAGTTGCCGAGGCGTTGGAATACATCCATCGGCGGGGAGTCATCCACCGCGACATTTCACCATCCAACATCGTGCTTGTCGACTACGGTTCGTCCGACTTGCGGGCACGGGCGCGGCTTACGGACTTCGGCATTGCCATCCAGTCGGGATGGACACCCCCCTCCTCCAACCTCGCGGAGGGCACCGCCGCCTACCTCAGCCCCGAACAAGCACTGAGCTACCGACTCACGACCGCCACAGACCTCTACTCGCTCGGCCTGGTACTGCTGGAATGCTTCACAGGCGAACGCGCATTTCCGGGCGAGGCCATCGCGGCGGCGATGGCCCGCATCGAACACGACCCGGAGATCTCGAAATCCGTGCCGCGCGCGTGGAGGTCGTTGCTGGGGAGGATGACCCGTCGCGAACCCGCGGAGCGCCCGACCGCTGCCGAAGTGATGGAAGAAGTCCGCCAGATCCTGCGCACCTCACCCCGGCGCTGAGCACCTCACCGCACGGCCTCGTCGATTGTCAGAGGTCGAGCTCGGAAATCCCGGTCTCCGGGGTGAGGCTCGGGGACTCTCCAACATCGATCTGCGTCCAGGTGACGGGCATTCCCGGCGAGAACAGGATGTCCACCCCGGGCCCGGAGCGCAGTGGAGGAATGTTCACGTACCCGCCGCCCGCCTTGATCGCGGCCAGAATCTGATCGCGTAGATCGTCAATCGGACTCGGGAGAAAATAGTCCTTGCCGTCGACGGTCAACCTGTTCACGATCACAACTCCACCTTCTCATCCTTCCAATCGGGAAGAACAGTGCCGGAGGACGGGAACTTGTAGTGTTCGGTTTGGCAGGTCGCCACGGGCAGCGGGAGGGTCACGAAGTGGGATCACTCCACTATGACGGTCGTGAGTTCGAACTCGATGATCGTGTGCTCGCTCACTTGCAGGTGGTAATCAGCACGAAGCTCCGGCGCCACGAAAGCTTCTTCGTGACCTGGATCCAACCTCCGGAACGTGGCAGTGGTCGACACACCATCTGGGTCGACAATGGGGTGCCTCTCCACATCTTCTTCAGCGGTTCACGCATCCCGATGATCAACATGAACTGGATCGACGAGATGATGACGTCGGCCCGGCGGGCGACAGGTCTCCAAATCCGCGACGAGCCGGACCCTCCCGCCAAGTGATCGGACGGAACATACCGCCCGCACCGACGGTTGTCCAGGGGTCGAAGCCATTTTTTCGACTCTGCAAACATGGTCGTCATGTACGCGTCACTCAACTCCGTGGTCGGATCGGGACATGCGAACGAGATCGTCCTCAAGCTACTGGAGGGGCGGCGGTCCGTGCGTCGCGGCTTGAACGACTGGCCGGTCAGATCGCAGCTGAAAGCCGGAGAGGATGCGCGTGCCCTGCCCGCGCTCCAAGACGGAACTTTCACGATGCCACCCTGGTCGGGCACGCGAGTCGCGGATGTGTCAACGTGGGCAAAGGGGGCCGGGCGGCTGCTGTCCGTTCGAGCATCGGTTTTCGCGGCGTCTGGCGGCGCACGCTTTACCGGAACTCGAGGAGACACGATCGCGACCCAGGCTGCGGACGGATCGACCTTTCCTGCAGACGAGGAGTACCTCGGCCGATTCGTGACTCGGCTTGAGCGACACATTGCGGAAGGCACGACGCTGCGCGACGGACTCGACTACCGCGACGACAGGGGCCGGAGATGGCCTCTCGTCAGCATCTACCGTCGTAACCGCGAGCCCTCCGAGCTGGAGCAGCGGCTGAGAATACCGGAGGACTGGGAGCGCTGGCTGTCGGCCTGATCACTGACCTGGACACCGTCACATCATGGAGAACTACTCGCGGCTCGCGGCCGAGCTTCCTCACGCTGTCGCCCGGGGTGAGATCGTCGCTTACTACCAGCCGCAGTTCGACATCATCACGAATGAAATCGTGGCCGCCGAAGCGCTCGCCAGGTGGGTCCACCCGGAGCTGGGACTGATCGGGCCGGTGGACTTCATCCCCCTCGCCGAGGAGTTCGGCGTCATCGATGAACTCGGCGATCACATGATCGCCCTCAGCTGCGAAGCCGCGCGCGATTGGCAGCGGCAGGGTCATCCGATCGAGGTGGCGGTGAACGTGTCCGCCCTTCAACTTGGGGACCCCGAGTTCGTCACGCGGGTTCTGACAACGGTCGAGTCGTACGGTCTGCCGCCGAATCGGTTGACGATCGAAGTGACAGAATCCACAGAAATCATCGATGTCTCCGCTGTCGCGGAACGGCTGGACTGGTTACGCAGCGTCGGCGTGACGATCTCGGTCGACGACTTCGGAACGGGCCATTCCTCGGTTGCGCAGGTGCTCGATCTGCGCGCCACCGAACTCAAGATCGACCAGAGCCTGACGCAGGATGACACCGTCACAGCCCGAACACTTCTCGCCGCGGTGGTGGGTTTCGCGAACGACAAAGGTCTCCGGGTCGTGGCTGAGGGGATAGAGACTGCGCCGCAGCTGGAGCGCGTTCGACAACTCCGCTGCGACCGCGCCCAGGGCTACCTGCTCGGCCGGCCGGTCGCGAAGGCGGCATTTGACCTGCTCCTCTGAGGCACACCCACCGGGGCTGACGCAGACCGAGGCGCCTCATATTCAGCCTGAGAGACATTCGCTCAGAAGACCCGCAGATATCAGAGATACGACGGGTGTGGAAGCCCCTCGCATTCGGTCGCGACTAGGGCATGATCCTGCCTAGACATCTTCACCCGCTGGGGCTGCGTGACCGAAGGAGCATTGGATGGATGAGGAAACCACGACCCAAGGTGTCCCGCCGACTTTGGACGCTGGCACTTCCGATGAACCGGGCAATGAGGGTCGTCGGCGGTCGCCCGTCGCACGCTTTCTCGGGGTCTTGGGTCCCGGTCTGGTGACCGGCGCCGCGGATGATGACCCTTCAGGAGTTGCTACTTATTCGCAGGCTGGTGCCACATACGGCACAAGCATGCTCTGGACTGTCCCCCTGACCTTGCCGCTGATGATGGTGACGCAGGAGATCTGCGATCGGATGGCGTTGGCGACCGGCGACAGCCTGGGCGCGTTGATTCGTCGCAAGTTCAGCAGGATCCCGTTCGTGGCGATCGGGATCCTGCTTGTCGCGTTGATCGCCGCGAACTGCCTCAACTTGGCGGCCGATTTGAACGCAATCGGGCAGGGCATGAACCTTCTTCACGCAGGCCCGCCGTGGCTGTGGTCGATCATCGCCGGGGTCGCGATCGCTGCGGCTGTCACCGCCGGGTCATTTTCCCTGATCGGCCGGATCTTCAAGTGGTTGTGCATGGTGCTGCTTGTTTACGTGGCTGTGCTCTTCGTCTCACACGTCAACTGGCGAGACGTCGGCCTGGGACTGATCGGTGCACAGATCAGGTTCTCACCGGCATATCTGGGCCTCGTCGTGGGTGTGCTCGGGACCACGATCTCCCCCTACATGTTCTTTTGGCAGTCCGCGCAGCGGATCGAGGAACTCAGAGCCGAAGACCGCGGCGGGGATGAAGCTCCAGCGCTATCCGATCGGCCGGCCGCGGAGGCCCGACGCCGTCTGCGCAACGGCAAAGTGGATGTGTTCACCGGCATGGCCTTCTCTGTGCTCATCATGTTCGCCATCATCGCCTCATCCGCCGCAACATTGGGAGCCCACCACAAGGCCGTCACCTCTGCAGCTCAAGCCGCTCAAGCTTTGGAACCGATCGCGGGAAGCTACGCCGGGATCCTGTTCGCGCTCGGCTTCATCGGCTCCGGGGTCCTCGCCGTCCCCGTGCTCGCAGCTTCAGGAGCTGCGGGCCTATCCGGCCTGTTGAACCGCACATGGGGATTGGACCATTCCCCGAGCCGCGCACCGTTTTTTTACCTTCTGCTCGGAGCCGGCATCGTCGTCGGAACCATTCTCAGCGTCATCAGCACAGATCCGATCGGGTTGCTCGTGCTCAGTGCGATCGTCAACGGGATCGCGGCCGGACCCTTCCTCGTCGTCATCATGCTGATTGCACGAGACCGGAAGATCATGGGCAAATATCGAAACGGGCGACTCTCCGCAACCCTGGGCTGGGCGACGACAGCAATCATGTGCGCCGCCGGAGCATACGGTGTCTGGTTCACCATCATCGGAGGCTGACACTGCGCACGTACACGTCTGAGTCCAGAAAAGCCAGCCCTGGATCGGGCCAAGCTGGGGTGATTGAGTTCTCAGATGAGCGAGCAGCAGTCTCCCGAACCGACCCCACCGGGACAGCACCCCGACGAGCCGCACAATAGCCAGAACCTGGCTCAACGCCTCAATTGGCTTCGGGCTGGGGTGCTCGGCGCCAACGACGGAATCGTGTCCGTCGCCGCAATCGTTGTCGGCGTGGCCGGTGCAACCTCCGCCTCCGGACCGATCCTGACTGCCGGCCTGGCGGCTCTGGTAGGTGGCATGGTGTCGATGGCGCTCGGCGAATATGTGTCGGTCAGCAGCCAACGAGACAGCCAGCGCGCCCTCATCGAAAAGGAACGACGAGAACTCCAAGAGTCACCAGAACAGGAGCTCGCAGAGCTGGCCGGCCTGTATCAAGCACAAGGGCTCAGCGCATCCACCGCCAGACAAGTCGCCCAAGAACTCACCGACCACGATGCCCTGAAAGCCCACCTGTCAGCCGAACTGGACATCGACCAAGACGACGTCGTCAGCCCCTGGCACGCGGCCTTCGCCTCCGCAGTGTCGTTCGCGATCGGCGGGATCCTCCCTCTACTCGCAATCCTCTTGCCCCCGCAACCAGTGCGAGTCCCCACCACATTCATCGCCGTGCTGATCGCGTTGGCCATCACCGGATCCCTCGGAGCCCACCTGGGTGACGCGCCACGAGGTCGCGCGACCATCCGCACCCTCATCGGAGGCGCCCTCGCACTCGCCGCCACCTACGGAATCGGAATGCTCCTCCACACGCAAGGAGTCGGATAACCCATACCGGCAAGAGGTTGATTCACTTGGATGCGAATGCCACCACTGGCGTCAGCGCCAGGTGCTGCCCTGCATGATTCCCCTCGACCTTGACCTCGTCTCGGCGGCCCACAGCGGCGGAGTACACAATGGAACCGTGACGACGTCCGAACCCGGAGAGGAGCAGCGCCGACTCGCTGCCGCGGATGCCGGCCCAGGTGCCGCGGAGCACGCCTGGCGCGACTGGGGCCCCTATCTGGCCGAGCGCGCATGGGGCACGGTCAGGGAGGACTACAGCGAGACCGGCGACGCGTGGAACTCGTTCCCGCACGACCAGGCGCGCAGCCGCGCCTACCGCTGGAACGAGGACGGCATGGCCGGTTTCTGCGACCTCGATCAGAACTGGTGCCTGTCGCTCGCGCTCTGGAACGGCGTCGACCCGATCCTCAAGGAGCGGATGTTCGGCCTCACCAGCCTGGAGGGCAACCATGGCGAGGACGTCAAGGAGTACTGGTGGTACACCGACGCCACCCCGACTCACTCGTGGAACTCCTGGCGTTACCACTACCCGCAGGACCCCTTCCCGTATGACGAGCTGGTGGCCACGAATGCTGCCCGCAATCGCGATGAGCCCGAGTACGAACTCGTCGACACCGGTGTCTTCGACGACGGCAAGTATTGGGTGGTCACGGTCGACTACGCCAAGGAGGGGCCACACGAGCTGCTGATGCGCGTCACGGTCAAAAACGCCGGCAGCGAGACCGCGACGCTTCGGGTGCTGCCGACGTTCTGGTTCCGCAATACCTGGAGTTGGGGAACGCCGGGTGTGACCGCGCCGAAACTTGAGGCAGACGGCGATGCGATCATTGCCCACTCGACGCGCGCGGGGATGCTGAGGCTTGAGGATGTGGCGAGCAGCGGCGACGAAGGCCCGACCGCGCTGTTCTGCGACAACGAGTCGAACACTCAGCGTCTCTGGGGAAACTCGGGGCCGGCGTACCCGAAGGACGGGATCAACGATCACGTCGTCTCCGGCTCGGCGACGGTCAACCCGGCCCGCGAAGGCACCAAGGCCGCGCTCGACTACGAGGTGACGCTCGGGCCCGGGGAGTCGCGCGTCATCCGGGTGCGACTATCGGATGCCGCGGCATCCGGACCCGCTGCGCCCCTCGATGCGACCGCCTTCGACCAGACCGTGGCCACCCGTTCCGCGGAGGCGGACGAGTTCTGGGCCGCCGTCACTCCGGCGGATGCCACCGCCGACGAGGCACGGGTCCTTCGTCAGGCGCAGGCTGGCCTGCTCTGGTCGAAGCAGTTCTACCACTACGACGTCACGCGCTGGCTCAGCGGAGACATCACCGAGCCGCCGCCGCCCACCGGGCGGGCGTTGGTGCGTAACGGTGACTGGCCGCACCTGAAGGCGCACGATGTGCTGCTGATGCCCGACACCTGGGAGTATCCCTGGTTCGCCTCGTGGGACCTCGCCTTCCACTGCGTCACGCTCGCTCACATCGACGCGCGGTTCGCGAAGGACCAGCTGATCCTGCTGCTGCGCGAGTGGTACCTGCACCCGAGCGGCCAGCTGCCCGCTTACGAGTGGAACTTCGGCGACGTCAACCCGCCGACTCACGCCTGGGCGGCACTGCAGGTGTTCGAGGTCGACGGCGGCACGGACTTCGAGTTCCTGGAGCGGGTGTTCCACAAGCTGTCGATGAACTTCACCTGGTGGACGAACACGAAGGGCGGCGGCGAGGACAGCGTCTTCGGCGGCGGTTTCATGGGACTCGACAACATCGCACCTCTCAACCGCTCGACGTTGCCCACCTCCGTCGGCACGCTCGAGCAGGCTGATTCGACGGCGTGGATGGCCATGTACGCGCTCGACCTGCTGAACATCGCGCTGAAGCTCGCCGCGCACGACGGCGTCTATGAGGATGTCGCGATCACCTTCGCCGAGCACTTCCTCCGGATCTCAGCCGCGCAGAACGCCTCAGGCATGTGGGACGACCAGGACGCGTACTTCTACGACATGCTGCACCTGAACGACGGGCGCGAAGTGTCGTTACGAGTCCAGTCCTTGGTCGGGCTGGTCCCCGTGCTGGCCTCCCTGATGCTGAAGGACAGCGAGATCGCGATGCTCCCGGACTTCGTGCGCCGGGTCGGGTGGTTCATCGACAACAACCCGTCGCAAGCGGCATCGTTCCAGACGAAAGGCGGGGTCGAGGGCGCCGATCCGAGCGGCCCCAACGGCCCGGGCCACCTGCTGGCACTCGTTCCACCCGATCGGTTGGTCCGCATACTGACGAACGTGTTCGACGAAAAGGGCCTGCTCTCGGCTCACGGCATCCGGGGCATCTCGGCGGTCCATCGCGAGCATCCGTTCGTCGTGGACGTCGGCGGGGTGCCGGCCAGGGTCGACTACGAGCCGGCAGAGTCGACCACCGGCATGTTCGGCGGCAACTCGAACTGGCGGGGTCCGGTCTGGTTCCCGCTGAATGTCCTCCTGATCGAGGCGCTGCGCACCTACGAAACACACAGCCCGGGCGAGGTCGAGGTCGAGTTCCCGGTCGGATCCGGCACCCGGATGACGCTCGGTCATGCCGCAGACGCGCTGTCCGACCGGTTAGTCTCGCTGTTCCTGCCCGCAGCGGACGGCGCCCGACCGTCGGATGCTCGCTATCCGCTGCTCAGCCGGGACCCGCTCTGGGCTCAGAACGTCCTGTTCTATGAGTACTTCGACGGCGACACCGGCGAGGGTCTCGGCGCCTCGCACCAGACCGGCTGGACGGCGGCTGTGGCCCACTTGCTCTTGACCAGGCATCGCAGCCCAGTGCCGCGGCGAAGCTTGCCAAGACCGGCAAACGCATCCTCCCAATCGAGCGGGGCTCCTGAATCGGGAGCATGCGAATCACCGCCGACATCTTGACCGAAGGGCCAGCAACAGCGAGCGAGCGGCGAGTGAGTGTGGCACCACAGACTCAAATGGTGGCGACCGAGCCCGAGTCGACTCGATAGTTTGCGCCATTGACGAACGATGCGCGATCGGAACAGAGGAACACGATGACGTTCGCGACCTCCTCCGGCTCGCCGCGACGGCCGAGCTCCATATACGGTCGCTCCTCGTCCAGGAAGCTATCGACCGCCTCGTCGAAGGAGACCTGCAACCGCTCGGAACGTGTGCGCATCATGGCGTCCGTCATCGGCGTGCGGATGAATGCGGGCGACACGCAATTCACCAGCAAGCCCTCGTCGGCGTAGGAGCGCGAGAGCCCTTTGGCCATCGAAAGCACTCCCGCCTTCGCCGCGCAATATGGAAGCTCGTTGTCATACGGCTGCACGGCATCCTCGCTCGCGACGTAGACGATCCTGCCCCAGCCTCCGTGGCGCAGGTCTGCAAGGAACGTCTGGGTCAGAAGCACCGGCCCCATGAGGTCTACCTCGACTGTCGACCTCCATCCGGCTTCGTCGATCTCATGGAAGAGACCCTGGGCGCCAGTGATGCCCGCAGACTGCACGAGGATGTCGATCTCGCCCACCGCATTGTGGACGCGAGTTCGAAGCCGCCGCAGATCCTCGCCTGAGGTGACATCGGCGGCGAAGGCACGAACGTTCCCCGTCAAGCGACTCGCCGCATCATCGAGCGCGTCCTGCCTCCTGTCGCTGAGCACAACCGTCGCGCCCTCGGCAAGAAGCAGCCGAGCTGTGTTCCAGCCGATGCCCGAATCGGCACCCGTGACGAGCGCAACGCGCCCCTGCAATCCCAAGTTCATCTCGCATCCCTTCACCCGGGAGCCCACGATATGCCGCGTCCGCCGCTCCCCGTCGATCTCTCAGCCAGCGCTCACTCACCTGGACATTTGCTGGCGGACCTCGCGCGCACATTGACCGGTTGCCCGGATCGTTCTACGACAAAGAGGTGGAAGGGAGCGCCGATGACCGTCCGGCTCTACGACAAAGGATTCACTCACGCGAAAGGCCTGCTGCGCCGAGGGGAGATCACTCACGACGGGCGTGACGACTGGAGCGAGCACGCGCCGTCGACGCGCGAGAACAACGCGTTCATCGAGAAACACGGCATGGCCGAGTTCGCCAAGTGGCACCTCGCTGAAGACACCGAGAAGACGGAGGGCACCCGCGGCCGCTATCTCTTCCCGTTCGGCGACTTCGCCAAGCTGCACCGCTGCGCAGTGATTTCGGGCGAGAGCCGCGCCGCACAGTACGACCATCCGGGCGTGGAAAAGGCCCTGAAGGAACTACTCGGGGGAATCGACAACAAGGCCGAGTAACGCATCGATTGGCGAGGTGGGGTGGCCGACGCATTCGGCCCTTTCGCCTGGTCGGCCGCCCCCTCTTCAACCGGCAAGGGTTTGACAGATCCTGCCTGAAGTAGCCGGACATCGGTCACAGACCAGTCCTCAGGAGAGATGACCGCCGCTGTTCATCGCTTCCGATGAGCGCCGTCTATTGCAGCTACGTCGTCACGTCGCCCCGCCACGCGCCATCTGCCGCTCCGCGGTCTTCGATGAAAGCCTTGAAGTGTTGGAGTTCGTCCCGGACGGCATGTGAGGCGGCCCCGGACGCGGAGCCGAGCTTCTCGAGAAGACCGGTGGGCTCCCAGTCCAGTTGCACCGTGACCCGGCTTTCCGCGTCGGATAACTTGTGGAACGTGACCACACCCGCATGGTCCACGTCGCCGCTCGTGCTCGTCCAGGCGACGCGCTCGTCGGGGTGCTGTTCGGTAATCGTGGCATCGAACTCGCGGATCTGACCGCCGACGTTCACCCGCCAGTGGGTCTGGGTGTCCGAAGGCTGAGTAATCGATTCGATGTGCTCGAGGAACTCAGGGAATTCTTCGAACTGGGTCCACTGGTTGTATGCCGCGGAGACGGGAACATTGACGTCGATGGTCTCGATGATTTGAGTCATGACCTCACGGTACGTCGGCATCCGCCGGTTGATTCAAGGTCACACCTGACGCCCAGAGATCTGCAAGGACGCAGCCAATTACCGCGCAGATTCCGACGACGGGGCGACATCCAACCGTGATCGGACAAAGCTGCCGCTCGGGTGAAGCCGCCCGTAGGCCCGGCCGGAGGGGTTCTCGGGAGGCGTGCCATCTGGCTGGGTCGGGGCCTGTCCCGGTGGGGTCTCAACCGGCTCACCGGTGCTGGGGTCTGTCATCTTTATCTTCTTTCTTTAGTGGAGGACGGTGCCCCCGGTGACGGCGATCGTCTCTCCGGTGACATAACTCGACTCCTGGGACGCCAGGAAGACGTAGGCGGATGCGAGTTCAGCCGGTTGTCCAGGCCGACCGACGGGAGCCTCTTCGCCGAAGTGCTCGATCTTCTCGTTCGGCACCGACGAAGGTTGCAAAGGCGTCCAAATCGGACCGGGCGCAACGCCGTTCACGCGAATGCCGCGCTCGATCAATTGCCCGGACATTGCGCGGGTCCAGTTGACGATCCCTGCTTTCGACACGGCGTATTCAACCAAGGAGGGCGACGGGTGGAACCCTTGCTGGGACGACGTCGTCACGATGGTCGACCCCGGTTGAAGGTGCGGCAGAGCCGCCTGGGTGATCCAAAACAGGCTGTGGACGTTGGTGCGCAGCACCCGATCTAGGGTCTCCGTCTCGAAGCGCTCAATACCGTCGATCGTCGGCATCGTTCCCGCGACGAAGGCGAGCACATCGAGACCGCCGAGCGCCTCGGCCGCACGGTCGACCAGTTGGCGACTGAACTCCTCCTCGGAGATATCACCCACGAACGCCGCGACCGTCACCCCAGCATCGACGGCAAGGCGCACGACCTCCTCGCCCTCCTCCGCTTCCTGAGGGAGAAAAGTCAGTGCGACGTCGGCGCCCTCACGAGCGAAGGCGATCGCCACGGCGCGACCGATCCCCGAATCGGCACCCGTGATCAGTGCCCTTCGACCCCGCAGACGCCCGCTTCCGACGTACGACGACTCACCGTGATCGGGACGCGGATCCATCTCTCGCGTATCGCCTGGGACCTCCTGTTGCTGAGCCTGGAAGGGGGGACGCGGGTACGCATACCTCGGGTCGGGTGCGATGCCCGTGTGTTCGAGAGTCATCTCCTCACGGTAGAAAGGGCCGGCGCGGGGTCGCTCTCGACCGTGGATTTCCCCAGCAAACGCGGAGGCGAATTGGGAGCCTGAGCCGCATTTTTCGGACATCTTGAGTGAGGCGACGACCGCCGCGGAGGGCTCCATGTCAAGCCTGCTGCGACCCAAGTGCACGCTGCTTCTCTGGTGGCTCAGTCGTGCCCTGTCAAGGCCTGCCCCATGGTTCGGCGACGGGTTAGCCTCGGAAAATGAGCCTCGCCACAGCCTCCCTGTCCAGTGCGCAGGCTCTGGGCATCCCGGTCGCGCTCATTGGTGCGGTATTTCTCGCGATAGGTTCCCAACTGCAACAGCATGGCGTCGAGACGGTTGAATCCCGAGGCGCGACCAGCGCGCGAGTTGGTTTGCGTTTGCGTGAGCTTGTTGCCCTGGCGCGGCGACCGTCCTGGCTCCTCGGCACGCTCCTTCTTGGGCTCGCGATTGTCCTCCAGCTGTTCAGCTTGTATTTAGCCCCGCTCACGGTTGTCCAACCCCTGGGAGCGGTCGCCCTGATCGTCACCGTGTTTCTGAACGCGCGCGTCACAAAGAAGCGGCTCAACTCAGCCTCCGTCCGCGCCGTCCTCCTCTGCGTAATCGGAGTGGGCGCTTTCGTGACCCTCGCTGCCATGACGACTACCACCGTGCCGATCCAAGACACTCAACTCGCCGTAGTGGTGGTCGTCCTGACCGTGGTTCTGGCAACCGTCGGAATCGTCTTCGCCGTTCTGAGAAAAACGCTCCCGCGTCTCTTCTACGTCATCGCCGCCGGGGTGCTATTCGGCTTCGTCGCAACCCTGGCAAAAGTCCTCATCACGCGTATCCAATCCATCGTGCGAAACGGGTTCCACCTGGTGTTCGCGGACTGGCTCACCATCGCATGCTTCGTTGGACTGATCGCGGCCGCCCTCCTTGGAAGCTACTTTGTCCAAACTGCCTACTCCACCGGTTCGCCCAGCGTCGTCGTCGCGGGCCTTACGGTTGTCGACCCGCTCGTCGGGGTGACCATCGGCATCGTCGTCCTGGGTGAAGCAGGAACCGCTCCCTGGTGGGTGAGCATCGTTTTTATCCTCACGGGGGCCGTAGCCGTACTCGGGGTATACCGACTGTCCCGACAAACACACGGCCAGCCCTCCCTCACCGAAAGCGATACCAGGTAGCCACGCATATCAGCGGCCCTCGCGTCGGGTCTGGCATTCCGTCAACGATGCGTGTTGGCGTGTACTGCTCTGTGCGCGCGAAGAATGCAATACATGTGAAATACATGCCTCACGAAGAATCGAAGTTTGGCGCCGCGCCGCAACGCTCCGACGTCACTCCGCCGGAGCTCGGACGCGCCTGTCAGACCGGCTGATGAGATATCGGAACGTATTCGTTGAGATATCGGAACCTCTC